>NZ_NKIS01000030.1:0-11319 GCF_002278815.1 Novosphingobium sp. PASSN1
GAATCCCGCAGGCCCGCAAGGGCCGCGAGACCGGCACACCGCGCCAGGGCTGGACCCAGGGCTTGGTTCCAGCTTCGAGCCGAGCGATGATTTCCTGGGTGATGCGCGCGGCGGGCGAGATGGCACTACGCTCGCGAGAACGAAACTTGGTCATGGGGCTTTTCCTGATCGGTATCCCCGTGGGCGCTCCTGCCCACGGCTTCCGCCCCAAAGGGCGCCTCCTCTCCTCTGGCCAAAAAGAAGAAGCCGCCCCTCGGGATGTGCCCGAGGGACGGCTTCGAGGACCCATGACTGTCAGCCTGTCAGGAGGAGGTCAGGCTGCCAGATCGCGGGGGGACTCATCGGCTTGTTGGGGCTCTGGTTCGGCGTCACAACCATCGCTGTGCAGTTCACCGGGCAGCGGTTCGGACGGCGCGACCAGTTCGCATTGCGCCGCATGGGATGGGAACCGCATGACATCGGGCACCCAGGCCAGCGCGCGTTCGCGTTCCGCGACTTCGGCAATCGTCGCTCCGGCAAAGATGCGCTCGGCGCTGGCCGCCAGATCCGCTTTCTTGACCGAGACGTAGCGCGCTGCGAGTTCCGCACCGCCCACTTCGCCGAGCGCCTCGAGAATGACCTGCTTGGGCACGCGGTCGAAGAAGTTCGCCGCTGTCGGCCGCCACCACTGCGCGATATCGATCCCGATCAGCGCGCCGAGGTGATCCTGGAACGGGATCCGGCGCTCGCCGCTCATATTGAGGCTGGCCTCAAGTGAGCGCGCAACGACATGTCCCAGCCAGGCCGCACGGGCCTCATCGCCAAGAGCCCGGAACCGATCGAAGCGTTCACGCTGATCAGATCCGGCGCGCCAAGTTTCATCAAGCGCTGAGCGGAGCTCGGCAAGTGCGCCGGTCGCCGCTGCATCGACAGGCTCGAACCCGACGATAGGACCGCTCGGCACGCCGCCGCGGATGGTCGAGGCCGTGCGCGAGTGCCAGTCGTGGCTGTCGGCATCGGCAAGGGTGAAGACCACAACGTCGAGTGCGAGCGCAGGGTCCGATGCCAGGTGCAGCGCGAGCACATCGCGGCGCTGCATCGCGAGTTCGTCGACAAGCCGCCGCGAGAGGGTCGCGCGACGTGCTCCCCCCTCGCCCTCGGAGCTGACCACTTCGATGCCATCGCCATCGCCCGGCGCCGTCTCTTCCCGTTCGCCGTAGAAGACAGGCTGCAGGACGGGCGTGCCCTCGCGCGAGAGCGTGAGGATCATGCCTGCCGAACCCTTCTGCTCCTCAGGCAGGACCGGCTTGCGGCTGCGGATGTCCTGCGTCTCGCGTTCGATTGCCGCAATTGCGGCCTCGGCTGCTTCGACCGCTTCTGGCGCGCTATCCTCGTCCTCGAGGATCGCAGCGTGTTCATCCCACGAAGCGTCGAGCTCTTCCAACCGCGCGACTTCGGCCTCGCTGAGCGGCGCAGGCTCTGCCGGCAGGCGCACAAGACCCTCGACCAGATCGTGGCTGGCGTAAGGATCGAGCGTCGGCTTGACCCACGCCACGCCGTGCTCCGCAGCGAGCGCGCGGGCTTCCTCTTCCATCTTTGCCGCAGCCAGGGTTTCCAGCAACGTGACATCGAGCCAAGTCTCGGTATCGGCATCGTCGAACAGTTCGCGTTCGATGCGCCCGCCCGCCGAAAGGTATGCCTCGCGGCCGATCAGCTTGGCGCGGGGATCGTTGCCGCGCACCGTTCCGGTGAGCACCATCCGCCGGATGCTGTCCGCATTCGGTGCGTAGTAGGCACCCAAGATCTCGCCAAAGACGCGGGCCTGGATCTGCTGGTCCGAAGTCGCGCCATAGGCTTTGGCCATGTCGAGCGTGATTTCACCCGCAGCGAGCGCCTCGAAGACCACCGGAGCCAGCGTTGCGAGCCGCAGGCGCCCTTCGACGAAGCGCACCGTGAGGCCAAAGCGGCGAGCGACCTGTTCGGTCGTCGCGCCACCCTCGATCAGCGCAGCAAAGGCCTGCGCTTCATCGGCGGGGTTCATGGCGAGGCGGTGGAAGTTCTCCGCGAGGCTCGCCTCGGGCGCGGCCTCGTTGTCGGCGCTGAGCACGAGGCAGGTGACCTGATGGTCGCGCGGCAGCACCTTGTCGTCGACCAGCGCGAGCATCGCGCGGCGGCGGCGTTCACCGGCCTCGACTTCGAACCGGCCCTTGGGCGCGGCACGGACCACGAGGTTCTGCAGCAAGCCATGTGCGGCAATGCTGGCCTTGAGTTCAGCATCGGCAGCGGCATCGGTATGACGGCGAACATTGCGCGGAGAGGCGACAAGCTTGCCGAGAGGGATTGTCTGAAACATTGGCTTCACTCCTGACTGCGAGCCGTTCGTTCGTGCCGACCACCGGCGCCAAACTGGCTCAATCAGGGCAAAGCCCCCTCCCCTCTCATGGTTTGCCAGCCTTGCTGGCGTATGCACTGCAACTCGAGCGAAATGCTGGAGCGCTGCTGCCTTCAGTCAGAAGGCCTCCCGCCCTTCGGCAATGTTGAGCAGTTCGGAGAATACCAGCGTCGCTGGTGCACGCCCTGCAGCTGGCACCAGTTCGCGCAGCAGGCCATTGTCGCGCAAATCCCGGACGATCTTCCGCGCCGTTGCCGGCGGAATCTGCGCCGAAGCGATGAAGTCCGGCGTCTTGAAAATGGGACGCTGGAAAATCCAATCGAGTGCCCGCACCGCATATTGCGAGTGGGTGATTTCCACGACCCGATCACGTTTGTCCTGATGAAGCGCAAGGATCGCCTGTGCTTTGCTCGTATTGGCATCGGCCTGGGCAATGATGCCACGCAAGAAAAACACCACCCACCCGCTCCAGTCATCGTCGCGGGATATTGCCAGCATGCGGTCGTAGTACTCGTCCCGATTGGCCTCAAGATACTCGGAGAGATAGAAGTTTGGCCGGGAGAGTTGCCCGTGCGCGTAGAGGAAAAGCGGAATGATCAGCCGTCCGATGCGCCCGTTTCCATCAAGGAATGGGTGGATCGATTCAAATTCGGCATGCACGATAGCGAGCTGCACCAAACGGTCGGGTGATGCTGCGTGAATGTAGGCTTCCCAGCGTGCCATCGCATCGTCGATGCGATCAGCTCCGGGCGGCACGAAACGGGCTTGCTCGATCGTGCATCCCTCAGGCCCGATCCAGTTGGGGATACGGCGGTACTCGCCGGGGTCCTTGTTCCGGCCACGGACGCCATCCATAAGAACGCAGTGCGTCGCCTTGATCAGCCGCTGAGATAGCGGCAGCTGCGCCATGAGGCTTTCCGCTTCGCGCAAAGCAGCGCGGTAGTTCAGTACTTCGCGGGCGTCCGCCTTTTTTGGCGTGCTTTCGTCAAAAAGATGTCCCTGTGCCTCGAACTCCAGGACCTCGCCCAGGGTCACCTGCGTTCCTTCGATCTTGCTGGATAGGACAGCTTCACGGGCGGTTAGGGGTGAGAGAAGGATATCGGGATTGGGGATGCCTGCGAGGACACCCTCGTAGCGCGCAATCGCAGCGTTGGCCGGCCCAACCAAGGGAAACAGGGCTTCGAGATCAAGTCTGGCTGGAGGAAAACGTCCCTCATGGTAGGCAACAGGCAACGGCGTCTCCCCTGGACCATCATCTGAGGTAAGTGCACCGCTGGCATTTCCTTTGATGATCGTCTGTAGATGGCTAAACTGCTTGATGATCGCGAAACCGGGTTTTGTCCACACCAAGCTGCATTGATGATCACAGACGATCGTCAAATCCGATGCCCGCATCTGAGCTCGACGGTAGCTAGCTCACTTATACCCACTACGGCATACGGTCGATCCATCCCCTATAGGGTATAACCCTATAGATGGAGTGTCCCTTGGATCAGATCATCAGACTGCCCAACCAACTTGGCGCGTTCGTGAAGAGCACGCGCCTAGAGCGCAAAATGACCCAGACGCAGCTAGCCAGCCTGATCGGCAAGCAGCAGAAAACGATCTCGGCCATAGAAACCGGAAGCCCGGGAACAAAGCTCGACACGCTCCTCAGCGTGATCGCAATCCTTGACCTTGATCTGCAAGTCATGCCGCGCCGCAAGGACGGCAAGGACATCGCGGATGTCTTCTAGCTTGGCGGGTATCAGGACCTATGAGTCCAAGGTAATTCTCGTCAGCACTGCGGCAGCTCCCTCGAGCGGAACGAACAGCCGGGTCTGGAAGCGGATGATCTCGGTGAAGCAGCCTTGGGCCTTGTACCAGTCAAGCCGGCTCGCAGACCAACCGGTCAGTTCAAGCCGCTTCGCGCCATTGACGAGGCTTCGCTTGAGCATGAGCGCTTCGCGAGCCTTGACTGCCATCGGCCTCCCGCTGGAGAGTACAGCCCGCACGAGGTCGTCCGGTGCGATTTGCGGAGCGGCATCAAGTCCCAGCGCGCCGCAAATGTCTGCGACAGCATGGAGCGGGACTTCCCTCCCCAACAGCGACCGTCCGTCGCTGGCGGAGATCCGGCTGACCCGGACGTAATCGGCCGGAAGCCTGTCCCAGACGGGTAGCAGCAGGCCCGTTGCGAGGTGCAGGCGCTGGCGTTTCAGCGAAGACAGCGCTTCGTCGACCTCGGCCTGCCATGCGGTGCGGAAGGCGTGCTCATCGACCGGCTCCCAGTTGCTCTCTGCCAGCTGATCGGCGGACAGGTATCCACGCTTCAACGGGCGCACCAGTTCGTGGCGCGTGATGCGGCTCCCGTCATCGGCAAGCAAGCTGCGCGCTGGCACCACCAACGCCGCCCTGCCCGAGCGCGAATTGCACATCAGCCGCCGACGGCTGCCGGATGTACCTTCGAGTTGACCAAGCCGATCAAGCGTCACAGGCTTGAGCGCACGGGCAATCTCCAGTTCCAGCAGGTGGGTTGTGGCACCAGACACGCTGTCGGTCCGCAGCAAGGTGTCGGACAGTATCTCGAAGCTTTCGACAGCAATGGTCTCGAGCCCGAGATCGAGCGTCCCTGCTGCTCTTGCCGCATCGATCCGCGCTTCCACCAATCCCAGAAACTCATCGAAAATCCCGTTTTGCAAGGCGATCGGCAGGGCAAGGATTCGGTTTAGCCAGCGCTGGATCGTGGGGAGGTCGTCGACCATTCCGCCATCGGCGCTCTCGATCCTGAGCCCGGTCAGATCCTGAAACCGCGCCAGCCCGACCGCTTCGAGCTTACCCATGAACAGGAGGCCGAACCAACGGTTGAGCGCTTCCTTGGCATAGATGCTCTCCAGATTGTCCGCTGGATCAAACAGGTTCTGCCCACCGGTCTGGCGCTGTCCCCGGGTCAGGGCTCCCAGGCTGTCGAGCCTGCGCGCGATCGTGGAGATGAAGCGGCGCTCGCCGCGCACGTCGGTCGTGACCGGGCGGAAGAGAGGCGCTGAGGCCTGATTGGTGCGGTTGGTTCGCCCAAGGCCCTGGATCGCAGCATCGGCCCGCCAGCCTGGTTCGAGCAGAAAGTGGACGCGGCGGGCCTGGTTCGTGGCGGCAAGATCCGCATGGTAGCTGCGCCCGGTGCCGCCGGCATCCGAGAAGACGAGGATACGCTTGTCGCCATCCATGAACGCCTGAGTCTCGGCAAGGTTGGCACGCGGGGTGCGCGACTGCAGCTTCTGGCGCCCGTCAGGTCCGACGACGAGCCGCTTGGTGCGGCCAGTCACTTCAGCGACCTTGTCGGTACCGAAGCGTTCGATGATCGCATCGAGCGCGGTGGCGATCGGCGGTAGCGCGCAGAGCTGCTCGACCATGCGCTCGCGCGCGGCAAGCGCTGACTGGCACAGCACGGGTGCGCCGTGTTCATCACTCATCGGCTCGGAGCGCGGATTGCCGTTCTCGTCGGTGAAGACGGCCATCAGCCGCACGGGGAAGCTCTTCATGAGGTAGTCGACCACGTATTCACGGGGCGAAAGGTCGATCTCCAACGCTTCGCGTTCTTCATCGGACAGATCGGCGAGGCGGCGGTCAAGCATGGCCTCGGCCGTGGAGACCAGTTGCACAACGACCGCATGGCCTTCATGCAGCGCCGCATTGATTGCCGGGAGCAGGCTCGGCAGCTTCATCGACAGCAGAAGCTGCGCGAAGAAGCGCTGCTTGGTGCCTTCAAAAACCGAGAGCGCAGCCGATTTCGCTCCGCTGTTGAGCGTGCCGCCCGTTTCACAATCGACGATTCGCGTGGCCTCGAGCGCATCGCGCAGATTGGCGTGGATGATCGCCCAGGCATCAGCATAGGCATCGTAGACCGCGATCTGATCTGCGCTCAGGTGATGCTCGAGGATCTCGTATTCGACACCGGCAAACGAAAGTGCCCGCGCGGTATAGAGCCCGAGTGCCTTCAGATCGCGGGCAACGAGTTCCATCGCAGCAATTCCGCCTGCGCGGATGTCGGTGACGAACTCCTCGCGGGTGGCAAAGGCCGTCTCCGGTCCCCAGAGGCCGAGCCGTGTCGCGTAGGCGAGGTTGTTCACGTCCGACGCTCCAGTCGCCGACGCATAGAGCACACGTGCTCGTGGCAGCAGGTTCTGGAGGCGTACCCCAGCGACACCTTGTTCCGAGCCCTTGGTTTTGCCACGCGAACCTTCGCCGCCCGCAGCATTGGCCATCGCGTGTGCTTCATCGAAGACGATCACGCCGTCGAAGTCCTCACCTGCCCAGACGAGGATCTGATCGAGCCGAGTGGCATCAGCGCGGCCCGAGCGCAGCGTCGGGTAGGTCACGAACAGGATGCCCTCCTGCATCGTGACAGGGCTGCCGAGCTTCCAGGTCGCGAGCGGCTGGATGTCGATCGGCAAGCCGCCGAGTGCAGACCAGTCGCGGCGTGCGTCTTCGAGCAGCGCCTCGTTCTTCGATATCCAGATATGGCGGCGCCCGCCTTGGACCCAGCGATCGAGAATGACGCTGGCAACCTGGCGTCCTTTGCCAGCGCCGGTGCCATCGCCCAAGAAATAACCCATGCGGTAGGCTTTGCCTTCCGCGCTGGCCTTGAGCGTGCAGCCTTTGTCCTCGGGCGCAAACAGGCCGGGCAAGTCGCGTGCATGGGCACTGACAGCGTAGACGAGCGTCTCGATCTGCGCTGCCGAGAGCAGCCCGCGCGATACGACCCCGCCGGGCAGCTTTGGCACTATGGTGGGCACTGGAGCTGTTATCGAGCCCATCGCGACCGACTCCACCAGCGGTGTGGGGTGGTCTGCTGCGCCTGCAATCTCGATTCGACTGGGCCGATAAGGCAAATAGTGACCAACTTGTTCTGGCGTCGGGGCAGGCACATCGAGCGCTTTGCAGACAACCGATGCGGCCGCTTCCCGTGCGGCAGTTGGCTTTGCTGCCACTGGCGATGGACGGAGCCCCGGGCGCAGCAAAGGCAGTACTCTGAGAGGACGAAGCGACGTTGCCGCCACGGCTGGTCCTGTGGCGCGAGCAGGCACGGCATCCACCAGAGCGCACAGTTCCGCAAAATCTAAGGTTCGAGCGATGACCGGTTCGGTGACAGCATCCACCTTGTCGAGCACCAGCAGCCGCGTGGTGATCGAAGTACCTTGGCCCAAAAACCCGCGCTCAATGGCGACGTTGAGGCGCAGCGCCGCCGGGCCGGACATGCGGCTCAAGAACCGGCCAATGTCGAACCACTCCGGCATGATCGCGGTTAGCCGTCCGCCAGGGGCAAGGCGGTTCCATGCCGAACGCAAGTGCCGCGCACCCGTGCGGCCGTCATGACCGCGCTCTGCGCCCCAAGAGTAGGGCGGGTTCATCAGCACCACCGCTGGCCGGGGCGCCGCGCCCAAAAGGTCGTCGATCAGTTCTGCGTCGTGGCCCGTAATGCTGGCCCTTGGGAACAGGTGACTAAGACAATCCCGCCGCAGCGCGGAGATCTCGTTGAGGGCAAGCCGTGCGCCCGCCTTGTCCGCCCATACCGCCAGCATGCCGGTTCCGGCGGAAGGCTCAAGGACGAAATCGCCGCGCGCGATGCCACAGGCGCGTGCCGCTAGCCAGGCAAGTCGCGGCGGGGTCGCGAACTGCTGGAGTTCGATCTGCTCGTCGCTGCGCGTGGTCTGGCGCGGCACCGAGGCTTCGAGGAGCGCGAAGAGTTCCGCGGCAGCGAATGGGCTCGTGTGCAGGCCCAGCGCCGACTGATCCTGCAGCCAAATGACTTGCGTGAGTTCGAGTGCGGCGTGGGCATCATGCACAGACCAGCGGCCAGCAGCATCGCTGCCGCCAAAATGGGCGGAAAGCTCAGCGTTGAGGACCGCACGCGTAATGGCCTCGGACCGGGCCAAACGGTCTGCAAGGGCCTGCGCGAGCGAGAGAACAATGGGTTGGCCGGCAAAGGGCAAGGCGAGAACGGGGAGAGTGGACATGCGAAGCCTCCTGACGAAACCCGCGCCATGCAGGTCTCGAAAGGCTCAAGGCCCCCTCCCCTCTCTTGGCCGTCAGACCTCGAATGCCTGACCTGCCACAAGCACATCGTTGAAGTCGGTTCCCTGCTGCGGCGGCCGATGCGTCAGGATGATGCGCCCCTCCCGCGTGTAGGCAGCTCGCGCGCGGGCTTCAGCCTGCATGCCTCCGGCATCGTGATCAATGAAGAGGTGGACTTCGGTCACGCTCTCTGGGATCGCGACCTGCCCGAAGCGCTCGGTGCCAAGCGTCGCCCAGCAAGGAATGCCAGACAGCTGTTTCGCAGACAGGGCGGTCTCGATCCCTTCGGCCAGACCCAGCTTCCCGCAGCGCGGTCCATGTAGGCGCACGGCGCCCCGCCCTAACGAACCGAGCGCGCGCTTCGGGCCATCGAACCTCGCTACTTTGCCGGTTTTGGCGTCGAGGAAGGTGCGGTGGAGCGCGAGGATGCCCAGGTCATTGCGGACGGCCGCGACCAGCGCTGGCAGGAATCGCACCGCGCCCTTGGGCCCCAGAGGTGTTCGCGCCAGGAAGCGCAGATCCGGCGAACCAGCCACAATTCCGCGCCGCGCCAGATAGCGTTCAGCGAGACTGCCCGTCAGACAGGCGGCCTCACGCCACAGCCGCTTAACATTCTCCCGGGGCGCTTCGTCTGCTCGAACTGCCCGGACTGGATCGGATCGTCCGTCGAACAAGCTCGCGGGCTTGATGCCCCGCTGCGCCAGCGCGGCCAGAACGGCTTCGTTCGCGCAGCCGGCAAAGCAATGAAACAGGATCGCCCGCGAGCCTAACGTTACGCTCAGCGACGGGGTGCGGTCTTCATGTGCTGGGCAGCAGCACATGCCGCGCGAGCGCGACCACGTGCCGCCAAGATCAGTGACAATCTGCTTGGCACGGATTTCAAGTCGATCGGTAGTGACGGCATTCGACATCGGGCACCTCCATTGTGGATGCCACCGCCCGCGCAGCCTCCGCTCTGCGCCCATTCGAAATGCGCTTTCCTGCGCAATATGTTCTATATATGTTCTCACTCGAGTCGGCTAGAGAAAGGTTGGACATGAAACATCTGTCTTGTTGGATTTTGCTCACTTTGACGGCGCTTGCACTTTCCCGATCCGCGTTTGGAGCAGAGCTTCTTCCAACACCAATTGCCGTCGGTCCAACCCAGCTACCTGGCGTAGCGACAGACATCACGCGGGACGGCTTTTCGCTGGTGACGCTCGGCAACTGGCGTACACCGGTGCGCCTGAATTTGGGGTTCGCGCCTAGACCAGCCGATAACCAAATCAGTAAAGTACATTTGAGCAGCAGATTAGGGAGCAACTTCCGGCGCGCTCTCTATCTCCCGCACGTCCAAGCAGCCGAACGACGTTACGCACTTCCGCGAGGTTTGCTCGATGCGCTGATCTGGACAGAATCCCGCTACAACCCGCTAGCGCTAAGCAAGGCAGGAGCAGTTGGACTGGGTCAACTGATGCCTCGAACAGCCACCGAACTTGGTGTTTCCAACCCATACGATGCACGGGCGAACCTGATCGGAGCGGCTCAATATCTTCGCCAAATGATTGACCAATTCGGTGCGATCCATCTCGCTATTGCTGCGTACAATGCGGGGCCTAGCGCAGTTCGCGTTTCTAAGGGAATCCCCAGAAACATGGAAACCCCCGACTATGTACAGCGCGTCATTGTCGCTTGGCGAAATATCCAGCAACCCTAAATTGTTTCAAAATTTCGGTTGTACTTACATTAATTTAATCAGTGCTTCTATCGAATGAACCCCTCAATTACATTGAGTGTTATCCTAGCCACATTGTTGTCGCCATTGTTGATTGGCAATGCCTGGCTCCAGGCGATTGACCCCGCGGAAAAGACGGCTCCACCACTTGCGGTCGTAAAATATGTCATGTCCGCACGCACGAGTGGGTTTTGAGTACCGCAATAGCCCGGCATCGTGATCAGCATGTCCTCAGGCACCATAGGATATGCGTCTGAATGCCCGAACGACGAGCAGAGCAATCGCGTGTGCGGCGGGGTCCCCAAAGCGAGATCATATCGATCCATCTCGAGACCAGCGGCGCCACCTAAGCCGAGCCCAAAATTTCCAATCAACTCATCCTCGCCGATCCCGTCAAAAATCCAGGAAACCTCGGGATCGTAACTATCCGACAAACGCTCAAACGGCTCGCTTTTGTCCATACCTTCCGTCGTGAATCCGACGCCCACCATTTTTTGCGGGGGGCGGCCTCGGTCGCGCCAGAGGCCGCTCCTTTGCCCTGTAGTTACAAGGTGTCCCTCACCGCATTTACCCTCCCACGCACGAATCCCGCTATTCAGCCGACGAATCTCGATGCACCATGGCTCCTCCTCTCGAGCCTCAGTGACCCAGTAAAATCCGTTCCCTCCAAGATAAAGCAGTTTACCCCCACTGCCGAGGTAGCCCTCCAACCCATCCATCATCTTTTGGGAATGGTACTCTGGATGAGTCGAAGTGATGACCGCCTTATAGGGATCAAGTGCTAATTGACCTTCGGCATCGAGATCGTGGTCTGTTATGACGTCATATTCGCAGTCGATATGGTCGAGCCACCAGATAAGCGATAAATCAGCAGGGAATGCCCAAGCCGTGCGGAGGCTTTCCATACGGAAACGCGGACGCATATTTCTGATTGGACGGCGCCATGACGAGAAGCACACCCCGGCACCATCAACATGGGTATCGTAAGTTGATAACCCAAACGACCGCGCCGCCCGTGCTTTCGCCTCGCGCTCGGTCAATACGAGTGGCACGCCAGTCTGTTGATTTCCGCTGAGAGTTGACCCGGGATTTTCATCGAGAAGTGACCCGGGTGGATATGGTGCCCCGCGGTGCAGGGATGGGTCAAGTGGTGGCTTTTTCCTTTCGCGTTTTGGGCGCTCCAGCG
>NZ_NKIS01000003.1:0-536579 GCF_002278815.1 Novosphingobium sp. PASSN1
CACGCCCCACCTTCCGGCTTTCACGGAAGGCAGGAACCTTTTGGCGGGATATCGAGACGGTCGCAAGCTCAAAGCGCCCAATTTTGTACTTGTTTTGTTCCACAAAAAATCAGATGCGGCCTGTTCATATAAGATGGCGAGAATTGCGCGGCGGTTTGTTATTATTCCGGCAGCCTGGCCCCTGAAACCGGCGAAGATTGCCAAGATCACGATCAAGCCGACTGTCTCGTGGGTCCCGAAGATTGATCCGGCGAGGATCAAAAACACGAATGCGATTTTTAGGGCGACCGTCAGAAGGGCGGCGAGCAGAAGGATGGTCAGGATTTCGCGCATGGGCGTTTCTCCAATAAGAAAGCCCCCAGCGGTTAGCTGAGGGCGTCGGTGTGTGAACAGGCGTTCCGGCCCATTCAAATAAGGTGGCGTGTTCTGCGCGGCCTCGGATTGCATCAAGAGCAATTCGTGTCTGCTCTGCCGACCTCAGCGGCTCCTGATGCCGGCGGAAGCGAACTGCGGAATCCGCGATCCAGCGCCCTCGCCACGCGGGCCTAGCATTGGCGCCAGAACAGCAGCGACTCTTTGCCATAATAATTATGTTATTACAATACTTTAGCGAGACACGTCCGGCAGCCTCGCATAGGATAAAATCAACGCATTCTCTTTTGGCACCATTTCTCGTTCTATGATGCGGAGTCAGTCGCCTCGAAGGCTGGCGATTTTTTCCGCCGGCATTAGTATTTTCCTGTTCTTGGTCCACCCGACTATGTCTCGGAGCGTTTGGGACCTTGTGAAACGATTATAGAAATTAATTCAAATTATTATATTTTTTAGGATAAATAAATGGCTGATTATCAAGGCACAGAAGGCAAAGATATAATCAACCAATCGGATATTGGGATACCAAATTATTCCACTATATTTGGCAATGGCGGAGATGACGTTATTACCATCGCCTATGCTAATGCCGTAGGCGGGCCAGGGAATGACCGAATTATCGGAACTGTCGGCTATTCGACAGCAGCCTATCATGGCGCAACCAGTGGCATAACAGTGGATCTCTCAACCGGAATCGTTTTGGATGGAACTGGAGGCAAGGATACACTGATTGATATCCACACCGTTCACGGTACCAGTTTCGACGATATTTTTAAAGGCTCAGCCAGCGACGACCAGTTTTGGACTCTGGGGGGGAACGATACTGTAGATGGCGGCGCGGGGCTCGATATAGTCACATATTATCGGGTTGGGCTCGATGAAGTTTCGATTGCTTACGACAAGGTACTGGACCTTATCACAGTCACGCACAACCCGACTGATGCAGGAGCAGGCGGTTACGGGATTGATCATCTCAAAGGGATCGAAGCGATCTCGTTCGTAGGCTTGAATGGTTTATCCGTGACGCTTTCCAAAGAGGATATTTCAGGTCCCTTTGCAATGCCTGTTCGAATTCCGATGAGCAGCGCGCCGGGTAATGTGCAACAAGTCCTGTCGGGAGACTTCAATGGCGATGGTTTTATCGACCTTTGGATTAACCGCCTCGATGCCCCAAGCTCTGGGACCAAATCGACGCCAGTCCAAGTATTGTTAGGCGATGGCCAAGGTTCTTTTCGGGATGGTACAGCGAATATTTTCGGCTCTCTGATTCCGGAGGTGAATTATTCACCACGTATGATAGTCGCTGATTTCAACAATGATGGTCGCAGCGATATCTTTGCCGCAGATTTTGGTCTCGACACCGATCCGTTCCCCGGTGGTCAAAATCATATCTACCTAAGCAGTACGAGTGGCAAGATGATTGATGCAACCACCAACCTGCCACAAGGTCTATATAATAACCATGGCTTAAGTACGGCGGATGTAGACGGAGACGGTGACGTTGACATTCTCGTGAATGCACTGAGCGCAAAAGATGGCAATGCAGAGCAATTACTGATCAACGATGGTCGTGGCAATTTTACGCTGAAAACTGACGCCTTTCCGCACGTGATTCAGCAGCAGGGGAGCTATGCGCCCGGACACACTTGGTCGTTTATCGGCGACCTAGACGGCGATGGTGCGGCTGATGCGATTTTAGGCACCTGGGAAATCAACCCCTCTCCAAGTCAGTTTCTTAAAGGAGACGGCACCGGGCGGTTCGGGTTTTCGCAGATTGTGCCGCTTCCCGAAATTTCCGACATCGGTGACCCCGACATTACCGTGATGATCCGCAAACTCGACTTGAATGGAGATGCTTTACCCGATCTGGTGGTCTCGGTGACCAATGGCGGAAATCGTGGTGGCTTTTACAGGCTCCCGTATATCCAATTTCTTGTAAACAAGGGCAACGGCGTCTTCGAAGACCAGACAGGTTCGCGCCTGCTTCAGGATTCATCAGCACGCCCCGGGTACTGGTATAAATTCCTGGAGCCTATAGACGTCAATGGCGATGGCGCCGACGATTTGATCGCGGTCTACGAAAACGAAAAAATCGGCTCAGAGCTTTATTTAAACGACGGCAGCGGAAATTTCAGCAATACAAGAACTTTTTCCGGTTTGTACGTAAACGCGGTCGACATAGATAGCGACGGAATTTCCGAACTCGTTGGAGCGAGCGATTCACAGTTGGTCGTCTACCAGAATGATCTTTTTCGCCCCGGCGATGATACGGTTGAAGGAACGATCGGCGCAGACAAAATTGCCGGGGGCTTAGGCAACGATACGCTCAAGGGTTTAGTAGGAAACGATTCTCTTTTCGGCGGCGGAGGGACGGACACGCTTTCTGGCGGCGATGGCAATGATTATCTCATCGGTGGCGGGGATGCGGACTCGCTGAATGGCGGTGATGGCAAGGACAACCTTCAGGGTGGCGCAGGAAACGATCTGCTCGATGGCGGTACAGGCAGCGACACCGCTGACTATGCCGACAGCCTGAGTGCGGTAGCTGTCGATCTTGGCATCAAGGTTGCGCAGAACACCAAGGGTGCAGGCAGCGATACGCTCACCAGCATCGAGAACCTGACCGGTAGCAGCTATGCCGACACGCTGACAGGCAATGGCCTGGCGAACGTACTGGCTGGCGGTGACGGCATTGACGTCCTGAAAGGCAACGCGGGGAGCGACACCCTCGATGGTGGCGCAGGTGCCGACCGGATGTTCGGCGGCTCCGGCAACGACACCTACCACGTCGATGCCACTGGCGATCGCGTCTATGAGACGGCCACTGCCTCCGGCACCGACACAACTGACCTCGGCGGCTCAGATACGGTCAGCAGTTCGATCGGGTACGCACTCGGCAAGTTTATCGAGAATCTGACCCTGACCGGCACTGGAAGCTTTAGCGGCACGGGCAATGAGCTGGCCAACACGCTCTTGGGCAACGATGGCGCAAACTCACTCAAGGGTCTGGCAGGGAACGACATTCTGAGAGGCAATGCTGGTGGCGACAAGCTCGACGGCGGTCTTGGAGCTGACAATATGTTCGGCGGCGCTGGTAACGACACCTACTACGTCGAGAATGCCGGGGACCGGGTCTATGAAACCGCTTCGGTGGCCACCGCTGACAACACCGATCTTGGCGGCAAGGACACCGTAAGCAGCTCGATCGGCTTCACGCTCGGCAAGTTCTTGGAGAACCTGACACTGACCGGCACTGGAAACTATGGTGGTTCAGGCAATGAGCTGGCGAATACGCTCGTGGGCAACGACGGTGCCAACACCCTGCGGGGGCTCGGCGGAAACGACATCCTGAAGGGCGGCACTGGCAACGACAAGCTGTTCGGTGGCGCAGGCAAGGACGCGCTGACCGGCGGGGCTGGCAAGGACACCTTCGTCTTCGATACAGCGCCTACCAGCCGGGATACGATCACCGACTTCAGCCGCACAGAAGGCGACAAGATCCAGCTGAGCAGTGCGGTTTTCATAGGCTTTGCGTACACCGGCGTGCTCCACGCGGAGGACTTCTATGCCGCAGCCGGAGCCACCAAGGCGCACGATGCGACCGACCGGTTGATCTACAACACGACGACCGGTGTCCTGTATTACGATGCTGACGGGCTCGGAGGCACTGCCGCCGTCCAGGTCGCGCTGCTGGGTGCTTCGACGCATCCGGCACTGGTGTACGGAGACCTGCAGATCATCGCGTGAGGCTGCCCAGGGGAAAGGGCGTCCGGCTCAATCCCCTGGCAGCAGCAGGCCAAATCTGCCTAGTCTGACCTCTAATCTGCAGTAGCTAATAAAATTGGAGATAGGCGGTGCCGCTTAGTTCGCAGTCCACGCTAAATCCATTGCCGACTAGCGTGCAGTGGGATGAAGGGGGTTTCACTATAAAGGTCGCTGGATCGGTGTTTCATCCGACCAATGACGGTGCGGTCTTGGAGGGCGTTTCGGGCGATCTGACTGGCGATGGTTGGGCAGAAGTTGTCATTGGCGGCTGGTCTTATCGCGGCTTCGATGCGACGGGCACGCCGCCTTCAGTGCCCTTCCTGATCGTATCAACTGGGCCTGGCGGGGGCAAGTTGCTCGATGCCGCGACAGTGCTGGGCCGCGCGAGCACGCCGGGTACGCAATCGCTGCGCATGGGTGATTTCAACAACGACGGGAAGCTCGACCTGTTCGTGGACGGGCACAACGAAAGCCCGTTTTTCGACACCCAATCGACGCTTTACTTGAACAACGGCAACGGCACTCTCCGCCCGATCGATGCGGGTCCAAAGGGTACATTTCACAACGGCGAGATCGGCGATCTGAACGGCGATGGGAAGCTCGATTTCATTGGCGCGGGCTATTCGGTGGCAAAAGCCTTCGACCCGCGCCTGTATGCCCCCGGCAGTTATCAGATGCTGGACAACCATCAGGGCATCGTTGCGTTCCTCGGCGATGGTAGGGGTGGCTTCAAGGCGCTGCCCTTCAGCTATAACATGAGCCTTGCCGATGTGGCGTTGGGTAAGCCGGGCCGGATCAACTGGGGCCTCGCCAGCGATGCGACGACTGCAGACCTCGACGGCGACGGCAAGGCCGAGATCATCGCGGTCGACCTGCTCAATTCCGCCGATTCGAGCCCCACCGTGGGCAACAGCTGGATTTTCACCAATATCCGCAGCGATACCACCTCGATCTGGGGCGACCAGGTTGTGCTGCCAAAGCCCTATTTTGAGGGCAACGCCAAATACAGCGATGTGCCATCGGACCTTTCAACGCAGCGCTCCCACGATGTCGCGGTCAATCCCTTCGATTTCGACAACGACGGCGATCTCGATCTGGTGGTAAGCTCGATGATCTTCCACCAGAACGGCTACGGCGCTTCAATGCTGCAGTTTCTACGCAATGACGGAAAACTCAAATTCACCGATGTGACCGACACGACGATCTACAACAGTTATGTCGCGCGCGCTGATCCGGGCAAGAACCCGCAGCTCATCGATGTGAACGGCGATGCTTTCAAGGATATTGTGATCGCTGAACCGGGCACCTACGGGTCGGATGGAACGCTGGACAAGAGCTGGTCCAATGAGGTCTATCTCAACACCGGAAGTGGCAAGTTCGTCTCGGTGATGTGGAACCAGTTCCATGCGCTGACCGGAAAGCTTGCCGATGCGGCCAAGGCGTCTGGCCTGAACCTGTTCTATCCCGGCAACGTCGAGAGCGAGTTCTACCCCTATCTGACGCCGGACGGACGCCTTGGCTTCGTGACAACGACCAGCGGCTTTGCCAACGGTAGCGGGGCGTACACCCAGGTGGTCTTCACCGTGGAAGCCGACACGGCCATGTCCACCGGACCGGGGGGCATCAACCCCGCGCTGCAGGGCGCGCCGGGCTTCAGCGAGGTTTACTATCTGACCGAGCACCCCGATGTGGCGGCTATGGTCAAGGCTGGCACGTATGCCAGCGGGCTTGCGCACTGGCTCGCGGTGGGCAAGGCTGCGGGCTGGACCGGCTTTGCCAATGGCGCAACCGTGCGCGGCAGCGATGGGAAGGATACGATCACGCTGCGCGAGGGGGCCGAGACTGCCTATGGTCTTGCTGGCAACGATACCCTGATCGGGGGAGCTGGCAACGACACGCTGGCGGGTGGCGCGGGCAACGACCAACTTCTGGGCGGCAGTGGTTATGATACGGCCAGCTACACCGGTGCGACGTCTCGCGTGGTGGTGAGCCTCCTGCTCAAGGGCGCGCAGAGCACACTGGGGGGCGGAACCGACACGCTCGCGGCGATCGAGAACATTACCGGCAGCAGCTATGCCGACACGCTGACAGGCAACGGCCTCGCGAACGTTTTGGCTGGCGGTGACGGCACTGACGTCCTGAAAGGCAACGCGGGGAGCGACACGCTCAATGGTGGCGCAGGTGCCGATCGGATGTTCGGCGGTGTAGGCAACGACACTTACCACGTCGATGTCTCCGGAGATCGACTTTACGAAACGGCCACAACATCTGGCACCGACACGACTGATCTTGGCGGCAAAGATACCGTCATCAGCTCGATCGGGTACACGCTTGGCAAGTTTATTGAGAACCTGACCTTGACCGGCTCTGCCAACCTCGCAGGTACGGGCAATGCGCTCGCCAACACGCTGAACGGCAACGATGGGGCCAATACCCTCAAGGGTTTGTTGGGCGATGACATCCTCAAAGGTGGGGGCGGTAACGACAAGCTCTTTGGCGGCGACGGGAAGGACACTCTGTCAGGTGGGACCGGACAGGATAGCTTTGTCTTCAACACCGCACCGACCAGCCGGGACACGATCACGGACTTCAGCCGCGCCGATGGTGACAAGATTCAGCTCAGCAAGGCAGTGTTCAAGGGCTTCGCCTACACCGGCACACTGCACGCGGACGACTTCTACGCCGCTGCCGGATCAACCACGGCGCACGATGCCAATGACCGGGTGATCTACAATACCACCACCGGCGTCCTCTATTACGATGCTGATGGTCTGGGAGGCGCTGCCGCCGTCCAGGTTGCGTTGCTTGGCGCTTCGAAGCATCCAGCGCTGGCTTATGGGGATCTGCAGATCTTCGCGTGAGGCTGCCCAGGGGAAAGAGCGTCCGGCTCAATCCCCCGGCAGCAGCAGGCTCGAATCGCCATAGCTGTAGAAGCGGTATTCGTTCGCAACGGCGTGCGCATAAGCCGCCTGCATCCGCTCGATTCCCATCAGCGCACTGACCAGCATCATCAGCGTCGATTTGGGCAAGTGGAAGTTCGTCATCAGCCCGTCGATCGCGCGGAACCGGTAGCCCGGCGTGATGAAGATGCTGGTATCGCCCGCAAAGGGATGGATCACGCGGCGCTCATCCGCTGCGCTTTCCAGCAGGCGCAGGCTGGTGGTGCCCACCGCGATGATCCGCCCGCCGCGCGCGCGCACCGCATTGAGCCGCGCCGCCGTGTCCGGCTCGATCCGGCCCCATTCGGCGTGCATGGCATGGTCGTCGGTATCATCGGCCTTGACTGGCAGGAACGTGCCCGCACCCACGTGCAGCGTCAGCGTCTCGTGCCCGATGCCTGCCTCGTCGAGCGCCGCCATCAACTCGGGCGTGAAGTGCAGCGCCGCCGTCGGCGCGGCCACCGCGCCGTCTTCCGCCGCGAACATCGTCTGGTAATCCTCGCGGTCCCGCTCATCGGTCGGACGCTTGCCCGCGATATAGGGCGGCAGCGGCATCCGCCCTGCCCGCTCCAGCAGCACCTCGACCGGTTCCTCGCCGCCGAACGCCAGCGTCCAGCTGCCATCGCCGTGGCGCTCCTCGGCGGTCGCCGCAACGCCTGCGCCGAAATCGATCACGCTGCCCGGCTTCAGCCGCCGCCCGTTGCGCACGAACGCCTGCCAGCGGCGCAGGTCCATGCGCTTGTGCAGCGTTGCGCCGATCCGCGCATTGCCGACCTCGCCTTCAAGCTGCGCCGGGATCACCCGCGTATCGTTGAACACCAGCACGTCGCCCGCGCGCAGCAGCTGCGGCAGATCGCGGACCACCGCATCGGTGAACGGCCCTTCGGACCCAACCCCAAGCAGCTTGGCCGAATCGCGCGGGGCAGCGGGGCGCAGTGCGATGCGTTCGGGCGGAAGCTCGAAATCGAACAGGTCTACGCGCACGGGACGTTCAGCTGGCCGAAATCAATTGGACTGCGAATTGCTCAGCATGTCGGCGGTAAAGGTCGTCGGCGCGGGCGCGGCGGGCGGCGCTGGCGGAGCCTTGCCTTCCGAAGCGAGGCTGGCCTGCACGATCTTCGTGGGGTTCTTCGGCGGTTCGCCGCGCGTGATGGCATCGGCGATGTCCATCCCCGCGATCACCCGGCCAAAGTTGGTGTACTTGTGATCGAGCGCGAAGCGCGGATAGAACACGATGAAGAACTGGCTGTTGGCAGAGTTCGGCTCGTCCGTGCGCGCCATCGAAACCGTGCCGCGCAGATGCGGGATATCGTTGAACTCGGCCGTGAGGTCCGGCAGCTTCGATCCGCCCTGCCCGGTGCCCGTGGGATCACCGGTCTGCGCCATGAAGCCATCGATCACGCGGTGGAAGATCACCCCGTTGTAGAAGCCTTCCTTCGTCAGCGCCTTGATCCGCTCCACATGATGGGGCGCCCATTCCGGCATCAGCCGGATAGCGACGCGCCCGCCGTTCGAAAGATCGAGCAGCAGCACGTTATCGGGATCATGCGTGATATCGGCATCGACCGCATAGGTCAGGCCTTGCGCGTGCTGGATCGGATCGACCTTGATCGGCTTGACCGGTTCCTTGCCCGGCGCGCCCTGCGCAAACGCAAGGGAAAGCGGGGCGATCAGCGCCGTGCCGAGCGCCAGCCCGAACGCGACCTTCTTGAACAAACGCGAAGTCATCAAACCCATCGTCCTAACTACCTTGGCCCGATCACATCAGCCCTATGGGCGGCGGATAGGCCCCCGGCGATGACGCCGCAATGAACAAATGCCGCAGGCGCTGGGAACAAATGCCGCAAAAAAGCCAGCCGCCCGCCTCAGTAATCGCCCAGCTGGCCCTGCTGCGCCACGCGCTCTACCACTTCGTCCCGCACCATCGGCGTCACGAACTTCGTGATATCCCCGCCGAACAGCGCGATTTCCTTGACCAGCTTGGAGGCGATCGGCTGCAGGCTGACGTCGGCCATCAGGAACACCGTCTCGATCCCGTCGTTGAGCTGCTGGTTCATGCCCGCCATCTGGTATTCGTACTCGAAGTCCGCGACGGCGCGCAGGCCGCGCACGATCACGCTCGCGCCCTGCTTCTCGGCAAACTTCATCAGGAGGGCGTTGAAGCCCATGACGGTGACGTTTTCGATGCCCTGCGCCGCCACTTCGCGCGTGACCATCGCCATGCGCTCTTCGGGCGTGAACATCGGATTCTTCGAAGGGTTCGTCGTCACGCCGATGATCAGCTGGTCGACCAGCTTCGCGCCACGCCGGATGATATCGAGATGCCCGAGCGTGATCGGATCGAACGTGCCGGGGTAGACCCCGACCCTGTGTGCTGCCCCCGCGCCCATTCAACGATCCCTTTCAACAATGAACCAAGCCAGCGCGCGCAGCAGGTCCGCTTCCTCGCCATAAGGCGCGAGGAACTGCACCGCCTGCTCGACCAGCATCTGCGCCTGTTCGCGCGCACGCGCCGGGCCGAGCAGCGACAGGAAGGTTTCCTTGCCGGCCTGCTCGTCCTTGCGCAGCGCCTTGCCCGCCGCTTCCTCGTCGCCCTCGGCATCGAGGAGATCGTCGGCAATCTGGAAAGCAAGGCCGATATCCCGGGCATAGCCGCGCAAGTGCGAGCGCCCCTCGGCCGGAATGCGCCCGATGATAGCGCCCATTTCCACAGCCGCACTCAGCAGCGCGCCGGTCTTCAATTGCTGGAGCCGCGTCACCGTTGGCAGATCGAACGAGGCGGTTTCGGCGGCGATGTCCATCATCTGCCCGCCGGCCATGCCGTTCATCCCGCTGGCGAGCGCCAGCGTGCGCACCAGTTCGATCCGCACGAACGGATCGCCGGAAAGATTGGGATCGGACAGCACTTCGAACGCGAAATCGTGCAGTGCGTCGCCCGCCAGCACGGCGGTCGCTTCGTCGTACGCCACGTGCAGCGTCGGCTTGCCGTGGCGCAGCGCGTCATCGTCCATGCACGGCAGATCGTCGTGGATCAGCGAATAGACGTGGATCGCCTCGATCGCGGTGCCGACACGGATCGCCATCGCCCGGTCCGCGCCAAACAGGCTGGCGGTGGCCAGCACCAGCAGCGGGCGCAGGCGCTTGCCGCCGCCAATCGCGGCATAGCGCATCGCCTCGATCAGCCGGTCGCGCGGGTCATTCGCCAGCGGCAGCAAGGCATCGAAGCTACTGTCGATATCTTCGGCAATGCGCGTCAGCGCGGGGCGCAGCAGGTTCTGCCACGGATCGGTCCGCTGCATCGCGCTCATGCTGCACCTGCATCATCGAAGGGACGGGTGCCTGCCGCACCGCCCGCGCCATTTGTAACAATCGCCTCGATCCGCGCCTGCGCCGCATCGAGCCGCGTCTGGCAATGCGCACGCAGCGCATCGCCGCGCGCGTAAAGATCAATTGATTCGTCGAGCGGCGCCTCTCCGCTTTCCAGCCGGCGGACGATATCCTCCAGCGCTTTCAGGGCTTCCTCGAAACTCAGCGAGCCGATGTCGGTGTCTTGTGCCATCATGGGCAAGCATTGACCGGCGAGCCGCAGCGGGTCAAGCGCCCATGCCGCCTGACCCCGCCGGAAATCGCAGCTTTCCCCCCGCGCGAGCGAAGCTTCCGCCTACTTGCGCCGGACGTACTTTTCGAACTTGGCCATGATCGCCACCCAGAACTCGACATTGTCTGCGAACAGCAGATCGCTCATCCCGCCATCGTCGAGGTCCAGATCCATTTCGAGACGGGCCGAGCCGTTATCGGCCAGATAGCCGCGGCCAAACCGGTTATCGCGGTTCCACTGGTTCATCGCCGCCAGCGAGGCATTGGACGGCTTGTCAAACCCGGCAAAGAACTGGACCGTCGTGCAGTTGACGCCCTTCTTGCAGCCAAAGAAGAAGACGAGGAACGTTGAGCCCGAAGAAGCCGAGGTGATGTAGGGATCCCCGCTCTCGTCCTTGCCCAGTTCCGCCCGGTAGCCCATCTTGACCATCGCCTTGGCGACCAGCGCCGGGTCCGCTGCGGTCACCGTCGCCATGGCCGGAGTTGCCACGAACGCGGCCAGTGCGGCCAATCCTGCAAGAAATCCCTTCATCGCCAACTCCCCATCTCGCCTGTGCAAGCAACTCCAGATCTTGCTCGCTGCTCACCTGTGCATGCTTCCGTCTGAACAAAAAGTTCTGTCATCTGTCAGACGCGAAATCCCTTAGGCGAAACCATTGACGCGCAGTCCTTTGCCGGTCAAGCATCGCGGGCGGAAGGACATGCATGCAACTGGTCATCGCTTATACTGTCGCCGCTGTGGTGTTTGGCGCGCTCGACGCGATGTGGCTCGGCTGGGCAGGTCCGAATCTCTATCGCCCGGCCTTGGGGGATCTCCTCGCCCCCAGCTTCCGGCTGGCGCCTGCAGGCATTTTCTACCTCGCCTATCTCGCCGGCATGGTCTGGTTCGCGATCCGGCCCGGCCTCACGTCCGGCCTGAGTGCAGCGGCGCTGAACGGCGCGCTGCTGGGCGCGCTGTGCTACGCGACGTATGATTTCACCAATCAGGCCACGCTGGCCCGCTGGCCGACTTACGTGACCGTGATCGACGTTTGTTGGGGCGCCTTCGCCACGATGACGGCCGCTGTCGCCGCCACATACGCCGCCCGCACGTTCGCCGGATAGCACCATGTTCATCGGTCACTATGCCCCGGCATTCGCTGCCGCTGCCATGCGCAAGGCCCCTTCGCTGGCCGTGCTGGTCGTCGCTGTGCAAGTGCTCGATTTCGCCTTCTTCGGCTTTGCGCTGGCGGGCATCGAACACTACCGCATGGTGCCCGGCTTCACCGCCAGCAACTGGCTCGACCTTTACGACATGCGCCTCAGCCACAGCCTGCTGGGCACGGGCGTGCTGGGCGTGCTGTTTGGCGGCCTTGTCCTTGCGGTCACGCGCAGCCGCGCCGCCGCCGCCATCGCCTTCGCCTGCGTCCTCTCGCACTGGCTGGCGGATTTCATCGTCCACGCCCCCGATCTCACGCTGGCCGGTTCGCCGCCGAAGCTCGGCCTTGGTCTGTGGAACCATCCGCTGATCGAACATGGCCTCGAAGTCGTGCTCGCGTTCGGCACGCTCGCCTTCTACGCCGCGCGCACGCGTGCCGCCGGTCCGCGCGCGGGCCTGTTCCTTGGCCTGTTCGCAGGCGTGCTCGCGCTGTTTCAGCTGATCGACTGGTTCAGCCCGCGCACCACCGAAGTCAGCGCAGCACAGCCGCTGCTGGCGCTGTTCGCCTTCACCGTGCTGAGCGCGCTGGCCCTGCTGGTCGAGGCGACGCGCTCCAAGGTTACCAGCACACAGCGCTTTTCTTGAGGCTGGCGCCTCTCTTCAGACTCGCCCTGTTCTTGAGACTCGCAATGCCCGCGCTGCTTGGCTAAGGGCGCATTCATGGCCGAGATCACTGCAGAAACCGTCGCCGCCCACGGGCTTTCCGAAGAAGAATATGCCCGCGTGCTCCACGCGCTGGGGCGCGAGCCGAACCTTGTCGAGCTCGGCATCTTCTCGGTCATGTGGTCTGAGCACTGCTCCTACAAATCGAGCCGCATCCATCTGAAGAAGCTGCCGACCGAGGCGCCCTGGGTGATCTGCGGCCCCGGCGAGAACGCGGGCGTGATCGATATCGGCGATGGTCCGGACGGCACCAAGCTTGCCGCGATCTTCAAGATGGAAAGCCACAATCACCCCTCGTACATCGAACCCTATCAGGGCGCGGCGACGGGCGTGGGCGGCATCCTGCGCGATGTGTTCACGATGGGCGCGCGCCCCGTGGCCAACATGAACGCGCTGCGGTTCGGCCGCCCCGATCATCCCAAGATGAAGCACCTCGTGCAGGGCGTCGTCGCGGGCATTGGCGGCTACGGCAACTGCGTCGGCGTGCCGACCGTGGGCGGCGAGACCAACTTCCACCCCGCCTATGACGGCAACATCCTCGTCAACGCGATGACCGTGGGCGTCGCCGATCAGGACAAGATCTTCTATTCCGCCGCAACCGGCATCGGCAATCCGATCGTCTACGTCGGCTCCAAGACCGGGCGAGATGGCATCCACGGTGCCACGATGGCCAGCGCCGATTTCGGCGAGGATTCGGAAGCCAAGCGCCCCACCGTGCAAGTCGGCGATCCCTTTACCGAAAAGCTGCTGATCGAAGCCTGCCTCGAACTCATGGCGACCGACGCCATCGTGGCCATTCAGGACATGGGCGCGGCGGGCCTCACGTCCTCGTCGGTGGAAATGGCGACCAACGGCAAGGCCGGCATCATTCTCGACATGGACAAGGTGCCCTGCCGCGAGGAGGGCATGACGCCTTACGAGATGATGCTCTCGGAAAGCCAGGAGCGCATGCTCATGGTGCTGAAGCCCGGCAAGGAAGCGATGGCCGAGGCGATCTTCAAGAAGTGGGAACTCGATTTCGCGGTGATCGGCGAAGTGACCGACACCGGCCACATGGTCCTCACCTTCCAGGGTGAGACGGTGTGCAACATCCCGCTCGGGCCGCTGGCCGAAGACGCCCCGCTCTATGACCGCCCAGCGATGAGCCTTGCGGACTACAAGGCATGGTCCGGCGTGAAGCCGCTGGGCGACGTTCCCGCCAGCGCGGACCTTGGCGCGGATCTCCTCAAGCTCATGGGCTGCCCCGATCTCGCCAGCCGCCGCTGGATCTGGGAGCAGTACGATTCGCAGGTCGGCGCAGACACACTGCAGAAGTCGGGCGGCGATGCGGCCGTCGTGCGCCTCCACGGCACGCAGAAGGCGCTCGCGATGAGCACCGATTGCACGCCGCGCTACTGCTATGCCGACCCGTTCGAGGGCGGCAAGCAGGCGGTGGCCGAGACCTACCGCAATATCTCGGCCGTCGGCGCGACCCCGCTCGCGATCACAAACTGCCTCAACTTCGCCAATCCGCAGCGCCCCGAGATCATGGCCCAGATCGTCGAAGCCCTGCGCGGCATGGGCGATGCCTGCCGCGCGCTCGACTATCCCATCGTCTCGGGCAACGTTTCGCTCTACAATGAGAGCAAGGCCACCGGCGGCGGCTCGGCCATTCTGCCAACGCCTGCGATCGGCGGCGTCGGGCTGATGGAAAACCATGAAACGATGGCGACCATTGCGTTCAAGGCTGAAGGCGAGGCCATCTTCGTAATCGGCCACAGCAACGGCCACCTCGGCCAGTCGCTCTGGCTGCGCGAAGTGCATGGCCGCGAGGAAGGCGCGCCCCCGCCGGTCGATCTCGCCGCCGAACGCGCTCATGCCGAATTCGTCCGCAAGCTAATCGGCGAAGGCAAGGTCAGCGCAGTTCACGACGTTTCCGACGGCGGCCTACTCGTCGCGCTGGCGGAAATGGCGATGGCAAGCGGCATTGGCTGCAAGATCGAGGAAATTGGCGATCACTTCACCGCATTCGGCGAGGATCAGGCCCGCTACGTCGTGACGAGCGCCGTGGCCGAGACGATCCAGGCCGCGGGCATCCCGATGACGCGCATCGGCACCACGGGCGGCAGTGCCGTCAGCGGGCCGGGCTTCGCGGTGGACATCACCGACTTGCGCGCGGCCAACGAGGCGTTCTTCAAGGATTGGATGGAGGGGTGAAAAACCCCTCCGACCTGCCTGCGGCAGGCCACCTCCCCGTTTGTGCTCCGCAAAAACAGGGAGGATCTAAGCACTCCCCGTTTTCACGAAGTGCAAATGGGGAGGTGGCAGCGCGAAGCGCTGACGGAGGGGTAACTTAAGCCGCCTTCTTCCCCAGCAGATCGTAAGGATCGACGCCCATCGATCCCCACACCGCATGCGCGGCGCGGTAATGCATCGCGGGCGTGATGTTCAGCTTGCGGCGAACTTCCTCCAGCGGCAGCGGCAGCAGATCGGTGATCGCCTGCTCGGCAATGCGCGGGCAAGCCTTGCCCAGTCCCTGGGCCTCGCGGATCGCGCGCAGCACCGGGGCGCTGCTCTTGACCTGCTTGCCGATATTCAGTCCGGCCATATAGCCGATGAACAAGTGCGCCGGCGAAGGCTGCTGGCTGTAGGTGAACGCAAGCACGCAGGCCTCGCCCAGCGCATCGCGGCCATAGCCGGTGAGAACATGAAGCATATCATGCACATCGCGCATGCGGTTCATGTACCACTGGAACTGGTCGACATACTTGGGCTTGTCTGCCGCAAAACGGTCGAACTCATCGACCAGCCCCTGCGCGGTGAGGCCTTCGCCTTCCATGAAATCGCAGTAGGCATGCGCGAGCGAGCCTTCCGGCATCCGGCGCAGCGCTGCGTGATCGTCAAGGATTGCGGGCAGGAACGGCTCGCGCACGCGCAGGTCCATGCCCTTTTCCGAAGTCAGGAAGCGCTCGCCCGCCTTGCGCAGATCCTTCCACGGCAGCGATTCGAAGATGCGGAACACTTCTTCGGTATTTTCCTTGTCCTTCAGCAGCTCACGAAAATGATGCAGCGCCTTGCCCGGACGCAGTTTCAGCTTCGGGCGGCGCTCGTCATAGAGCGGCAGGCAGTGGAAATCGCGTGAGGTGTCAGCTTCGAAAGTGGCAGCAAGGGCGTTCACACGGTGTCTCCGCAGAATCAGGTTGTGGCGCCGTACTAACACCAGTGTTAATATCGCGTCAAGACCACCTCAGGATCATGACACCCAGTCTTCGCGCGCGATGCCGTAAAGCGAAAGGATCGCGGTCAGGTCGCCCCGCTCGATCCACCCATCCGCCGCCGCGCGCGCCTTGGGCTTTGCGCGGTAGGCAATGCCGTGGCTGGCCGCTTGCAGCATCGGAATATCGTTCGCGCCGTCGCCAGTGGCGAGACTGCCCACGCCCGCGCCCAGCCGCGCCGCTTCATCCAGCAGCACCTGCCGCTTGACCGAACTGTCGACGATCCCGCCGACGACCTCGCCCGTCAGCACCCCGCCGTGCACGCCAAGGCGATTGGCCACGACATGCTCGAAGCCCAGCTGCTGCGCCACGGGATCGGCAAAGGCGTGAAAACCGCCCGTTACCAGCACCGTCCGGCAGCCCTTGGCCTTCAGTGTTGCCACCAAAGTCCGCGCGCCTTCCATGGGGCGGATGCGCTCCTCAAGGCACTGCGCAATCGCGCTTTCCGAAAGGCCCTTGAGCAGCCCGACCCGCTCATTGAGCGCGGCAGAGAAATCCAGCTCTCCGCGCATCGCCCGCTCGGTGATGGCGGCAATCCGTTCTTTCAGTCCGGCAAAATCGGCCAGTTCATCAATGCATTCCTGCCCGATCATCGTCGAATCCATGTCGGACACGAACAGGCGCGGCACTTCGATGGCCTCGCGCGAAAGCAGCAGGTCGCACACCGGAAAGCACTGTTCCAGAACGCGCCGCACCGCGTCCGCATCGGGCGAAGCGGCTTCCTCGATCAGTTCCAGTTCCAGCACGTCGTCGCACGCGTCCAGCATCCCGGCCCCGGCCACTTCCCAGCCCGCGTCCTCGATCTGCTCCATGGCGAGCGCAAGATTGTCACCAAGCGTCTCTTGCTCTGCTATCAGACGTGCGATGAGCACCGATCTTTCCCCTTCTGATGCAGCCAATCATTCAGTTTCCAGGCCGCCGCTCGCGCTCATTGCAGGGCCGACCGCCAGCGGCAAGAGCGATCTCGCCGTGCGCGCTGCGCTGGCAGCGCAGGCCGCCGGAACGCGGGCCGTGGTGATCAACGCCGATAGCGCGCAAGTCTACGCCGATCTCGCCGTGCTCAGCGCGCGCCCCACCGCAGCGGAGATGCAAGGCGTGCCGCACCGCCTGTTCGGCGCGTGGGACGGAGCGGAAGCGTGCTCCGCCGCAGACTGGGCCGCAGCCGCCCGCGCCGAAGTGGCCGCCGCACACGCTGCAGGCGCACTGCCCATCCTCGTCGGCGGGACCGGTCTTTATATCCGCACGCTGCTCGATGGGATCGCGCCTGTGCCGCCCATCGATCCGCACGTCCGCGCTGAAGTCCGCGCCCTGCCCGTCTCCGAAGCCTACGCCGCCCTCACCCGCGAAGACCCCGCCCGCGCCGCCGCGCTCGCGCCCGCAGACGCCGCGCGCATCGCCCGCGCACTGGAAGTCGTGCGTTCCACCGGCAGGCCGCTGGCCGCGTGGCAGGCCGAAACCGTCGGCGGCATCGGCCACATGGTCGCGCTGCGCCCGCTGATCCTGATGCCGGACCGCGCGTGGCTCTACGTACGCTGCGACCGGCGCTTTGCGCAGATGTGGCAGGGCGGCGCGGTGGCCGAGACCGAGGCTCTGCTCGCCCGCCAGCTCGATCCCGCGCTGCCCGTGATGCGCGCCATCGGCGTGCCCGAAATCAGCACCTACCTTGCCGGATCCTGCAACGAGGCCGAAGCCATCGCCGCAGGCAGCCAGGCCACGCGCCGCTATGCCAAGCGGCAATACACCTGGCTGCGCCACCAGCCACCGGCCGCATGGCCTCGGGTGGTGTTGCAAAGTTCCCCGCCAGACACTCTCGTTGAAGCATTATTACGCGATTAGCGGTTGACACGGCATTTTATGTCGTCTACCACGCGTTCACCGTAGCACATGGATTCCAGTCCCTGCTGCGGTCTTGTTGGCCCGGTGCAGTCCGTATCTGCCCCGGGCCGCATTTTTTGCGGGTTTTCGTGGGTGAACACCCACAATTCGGCAGATTTTGGTTTGAACGGCAGGACGGCGCGGCTAACGCGCCCGCTTGAAACGGCCACTCGGGGTCAACCTCAGGCAGCCCGGGTCCGGAAAGGGAATTGAGCGTGAAGAACGAGCGCAGCGGCGCGGAAATCCTGGTCGAAAGCCTGGTCGCACAGGGGGTCGAATGCGTGTTCGGCTATCCCGGCGGTGCGGTGCTGCCGATCTATGACGCGCTGTTCGGCGAAGAACGCATCCGCCACATCCTCGTCCGCCACGAAGCCGGCGCGGCTCATGCAGCCGAAGGCTATGCACGCGCCACCGGCAAGCCCGGCGTCGTGCTCGTCACCTCCGGCCCGGGCGCGACCAATGCGGTCACCGGCATTGCCGATGCGTTCATGGATTCGATCCCGCTCGTCGTCATCACCGGGCAAGTGCCCACCGCTCTGATCGGGTCTGACGCGTTTCAGGAATGCGACACGGTCGGCATCACCCGCCACTGCACCAAGCACAACTATCTGGTGAAAGACCCGGACCAGCTGGGCGAAATCGTCGAGGAAGCGTTCCGCATTGCCACGCAAGGCCGCCCCGGCCCGGTTGTGATCGACATTCCCAAGGACGTGCAGATCGGCATGGCCGCGTGGACCGGCAAGCCCGCCCGCACGCGCACCCGCTATCAGCCGCAGATCGAGGCCCCCCGCGAAGATATCGCGCAGGCCGTGCAGATGATCGCCGCTGCGCAGGCCCCGATCTTCTACACCGGCGGCGGCGTGATCAATTCGGGGCCGGAAGCGACTGCCCTGCTGCGCGAATTGCAGACGCTCACCGGCGCGCCGGTCACCTCCACGCTGATGGGCCTCGGCGCGTTTCCGGCGGAGCATCCGGCGTGGCTTGGTATGCTGGGTATGCACGGCACCTACGAATCCAACATGGCAATGAACCGCGCCGATCTCATCGTCGCCATCGGCGCGCGCTTTGATGACCGCGTGACGGGCCGCCTCGATGCCTTCTCGCCCAATTCCAAGCGCATCCACATCGATATCGACCGCGCCTCGATCAACAAGACCGTGCGCGCCGATCTGCCCATCCTCGGCGATTGCGCGAAAGTGCTGCGCCAGCTGATCGACGCATGGCACGCGGCCAAGCACGAAGCGGCGGAACTCACCGAATGGTTTGCCCGCATCGATGGCTGGCGCGCCCGCCAGTCCCTTGCCTACCCGCACCGCAGCGAAGCGATCATGCCGCAACATGCGGTCGAGCGGCTCTATGCCCTGACGCGGAAGCACGATCCGATCATCACGACGGAAGTGGGCCAACACCAGATGTGGGCGGCGCAGTATTTCCACTTCTCTGGCCCCAACAAGTGGCTGACCTCGGGCGGGCTTGGCACGATGGGCTATGGCCTGCCTGCCGCCGTCGGCGCGCAAGTCGGCTGCCCGGATGCGCTGGTGATCGACATCGCGGGCGATGCCTCGATCCAGATGAACATCCAGGAGCTCGGCACCGCGACGCAGTACCGCCTGCCGGTCAAGGTCTTCGTGCTCAACAACGAGTGGATGGGCATGGTCCGCCAGTGGCAGGAACTGACTTACGAGAGCCGCTATTCGAATTCGTACTCGGACAGCCTGCCCGATTTCGTGAAGCTGGCCGAGGCTTACGGCTGGAAGGGCATCCGAATCACCGATGAGAGCGAGCTTGATGCGGGCATCCAGGCGATGATCGACCATCCGGGTCCGGTCTTCGTCGATTGCCTCGTCGCCAAGGAAGTGAACTGCTACCCGATGATCCCCTCGGGCGCGGCGCACACCGACATGATCCTTTATGGCGACACCGTGTCCGGCACGATGGACGACGCCGCCAAGGCGCTGGTTTGAGGAGGCCGAGCCAATGACCGCCGAAACCGCCATCGCCGCCGCAGCCAATGACAGCGAGCGCCACGTCCTCACCATCACCGTCGATAACGAAGCGGGCATTCTCGCCAAGATCGCGGGCCTGTTCACCGCGCGCGGCTACAATATCGACAGCCTGACCGTGGCCGACATCACCGATGGCCACGATGTCAGCCGCATCACCATCGTGACGCACGGCCCGCCCGAGATCATCGACCAGATTCGCGCCCAGCTCGAACGGCTGGTGCCGGTGCACAAGGTCGTCGATCTCACCGAAGTCGGCCCTTACGTCGAGCGCGAGCTGGCGCTTATCAAGGTCGCGGGCAAGGGCGAAAACCGCGTCGAGGCACTGCGCCTTGCCGATGTGTTTCGCGCCAAAGTCGTCGATACCACCACCGCCAGCTTCGTCTTCGAGCTGACCGGCGCACCGGAAAAGATCGACAGCTTCGTCAGCCTGATGAAGGAACTCGGCCTTGTCGAAGTGGGCCGGACCGGCATCGTCGGCATGATCCGCGGCGCCGCTGCAGCTTGATATCCCCTTTCTTTTTAACGACATAGAGAACGGAACTGAGAATGAAGGTCTATTACGACGCCGATTGCGATCTGAACCTCATCACGGGCAAGAAGATCGCCGTGCTCGGCTATGGCTCGCAGGGCCACGCCCATGCGCAGAACCTGCGTGACAGCGGCGTCAAGGACGTCGCCATCGCGCTGCGTGCCGGTTCGGCCACCGCCAAGAAGGCCGAAGCCGCTGGCTTCAAGGTGCTGAGCAACGCCGAAGCCGCTGCATGGGCCGATATTCTCATGGTCCTCGCGCCCGACGAGCATCAGGCCGCGATCTATGCCGAAGACCTGCATGCCAACATGAAGCCCGGCGCCGCGCTCGCTTTCGCGCACGGCCTCAACGTCCACTTCGGCCTGATCGAGCCGCGCGCCGATATCGACGTGATCATGATCGCGCCCAAGGGCCCCGGCCACACCGTCCGCTCGGAATACGTGCGTGGCGGCGGCGTTCCCTGCCTCATCGCCGTCCATCAGGACGCGACCGGCAACGCGCATGACGTGGGCCTTGCCTATGCATCGGGCGTCGGTGGCGGCCGTTCGGGCATCATCGAGACGAACTTCAAGGAAGAATGCGAGACCGACCTGTTCGGCGAGCAAGCCGTGCTGTGCGGCGGCATCACCCACCTCATCCAGGCCGGGTTCGAGACGCTGGTCGAAGCCGGTTACGCGCCGGAAATGGCCTATTTCGAGTGCCTCCACGAAACCAAGCTGATCGTCGACCTGCTCTATGAAGGCGGCATCGCCAACATGCGCTACTCGATCTCGAACACCGCCGAATACGGCGACATCAAGACCGGTCCGCGCATCATCACCGACGAGACCAAGGCCGAAATGAAGCGCGTTCTGGCCGACATCCAGTCGGGCCGCTTCGTCAAGGACTTCGTTCTCGACAACCGCGCCGGTCAGCCCGAACTCAAGGCCGCCCGCAAGGCTGCTGCGGCCCACCCGATCGAAAAGACCGGTGCCCAGCTGCGCGCGATGATGCCGTGGATCGGCGCCAACAAGCTGGTCGACAAGGCCAAGAACTGATCCGGGAACTCCCGCAAGGGACCGAAAACAGCGAGGGCGGGTCTCCACCGGAGGCCCGCCCTTTTCGTTGCCGCGTTCGTTTCGGCCAATCGACGAACGGCATACACCGCCCGCCCATTGCCGGTTGCGAGGCAGTCGCAAACCCGATACCTCCATTTTCGAAGTATCGGGGAAAACCATCGCATGAAGTTCCGGTTTGGCGCGGCGGCGCTGGCTTTTTTCCCGCTTTGCGCCGCATGGGCAGACGCGCCCGCGCCGCCGCCGGATACCTGCCGCCTCACCACCACCGAACATTTCATCGGCGCCAAGGCGATCAGCCAGGTTCGCCGCGCGGTGCAGCAGATCGCCCGGCCCAATCCCGTGCGCTGGATCACCCCGGGTCAGCCCATCACGCTGGATTTCAGCGCCCGCCGTCTCAACGTGATTCTGGATGAGAGCGGCCGCATCGCCGCCATGCGCTGCGGCTGATCACCCCGGTCGGGCCACCGCAAGCCTCTTGCCAACCCGCCTGTTACCGTGGCAGCCCCTCCGTCAGACCCTGACCGGAGACTGCCGATGATCCGCTTCCCCCGCGCCGCCAAACTTGCCCTTCCCCTCGCCCTTGCCGCACTGGCTGCGCCCTCGCTCTCGCAGCTCCCCAGCACGCCTCCGGGCGCACTCGACAAATCGCGCGTCACCGCCGGGAACTACACCGTCGACGCCACCCATTCGATGATCGCGTGGCGGGTCAACCACCTCGGTTTCAACGATTATTTCGGCCTGTTCGGCCAACTTGGCGGCGCGATGGCGTTCGATCCCGCCAACCCCGCCGCCACAAAGCTGACAGCGACGATCCCGGTCTCAAAGGTGGTGACCGTCGATGCCGCACTCACTGCCCACCTCACCAAACCCGGCGCTGACGGCGCCAAGCCCGATTTCTTCGGCCCCGCCATGCCGGACGCCGTCTTCGTCTCGACCAAGGTCACGCCCGGCGCGGACGGCACCAACGCCACCGTCGAGGGCAACCTCACCCTCAACGGCGTCACCAAGCCCGCCACTTTCAGTGCGCAGTTCACCGGCGCGGGCACCAATTTCTTCAACAAGGCCGCCACTATCGGCTTCCACGGTCAATCCACAATCAAGCGCAGCGATTTCGGCCTTGGCTTTTTCGCCCCGCTGGTGGCGGATGAAGTGAAGCTCGACATCACCATCGCCTTCGAGAAGAAGTAAGCGTGTGCGGGGCGGCTGCAGCGCCGCCCCGTCACCTTTGTCAACGCATCAGCGAAAACGCCGTCCGCAGTTCGCCCACAAACGCTTCGGGCTGCTCCCACGCGGCAAAGTGCCCGCCCTTCGCCATCTCGCCCCAGTGGACGATGTTCGAGCAGCGCCGCTCCATCCACTTGCGCGGGGTGGGCAGCACTTCCTTGGGAAAAGCGCTGACCGCCACCGGCAAGGTGATCGGACCGGTTTCGCCGCTGCCAAAGCTCTCCCAATAGAGGCGCGCCGACGAAGCCCCAGCCGCCGGCAGCCAGTAGAGCATGATATTGTCGAGCATGGCATCGCGGCTCAGTTCGCTTTCGGGCATCCCGGCGTTGTCGGTCCAGGCCCACATCTTCTCGTAGATCCAGCCCGCCAGCCCCACCGGCGAATCGACCAGCGAATACCCGATGGTCTGCGGCCGGGTGGATTGCTCCTTCGAGTATCCCGAATCCCACTCCTGATAATATTGCAGCGCGCCCAGCGCCTTCAATTCCGCCGGAGACGGGTTCGCCATGTCCTCCGGCAGCGGGCGCGCGATGGGCATGTTGAGGTGCAGGCCCGCACAGCCAGCCACGTTCTGCGCGCCGATATGCGAGGTCACGATCGAACCCCAATCGCCCCCTTGCGCAAACCACCGCGCATAGCCCAGCCGCGCCATCAGCACGCCCCACGCCCGCGCGATTGTCTCCACGCCCCAGCCATGCTTCGCGGGCTTCCCCGAAAGGCCGAAGCCCGGCAAGCAGGGGATCACCAGATGGAAGGCATCGTCCGCGCTGCCGCCATGCGCTTCCGGATCGGTCAGCGCATCGATCACGCCGCGAAACTCCAGAATGGAACCCGGCCAGCCATGCGTCATGATCAGCGGCGATGCGCCCTCGTGCTTCGAGCGCACATGCAGGAAGCGGATCGCCACTCCGTCGATGTCCGTGGTCCAGAGACCCAGCCCGTTCAGCCAGGCCTCGCACTTGCGCCAGTCATACCCGTGCCGCCAATAAGCCACGAAATCCTGCAAGGCCGCCAGCGGCACCCCTTGCGTCCAGTCGTCCACCGCCTCCTTTTCCGGCCAGCGCGCCAGATCCAGCCGCGCGTGCAAATCATCCAGCGCTTCCTGCGGCACCCGGTACTCAAACGGCTCGACGGCTTCAGACATACGGCTCTCCCTTTATGCTTTCATTCTGGACAAGCGCAGCGCCTTTCACCATAGGCTAAAAGCATGATCGCCGCTCTGGACCTTACCCTGCGACTTATCCGCCCTTGGGCGTGAAGAGAGGCGGCCAGCGGGCGCGCCTTTAGCGCCCAAGGGTCACACCGCCACGAAATCGCAATTGCCAGATCCGAAAGCAGTCCCATGTCCATGCTCAAGAATCCCTCGGTCAAGTACCGCCCGTTCCCGCAGGTTCCGCTGGAAAACCGCCAGTGGCCCAGCCGCACGATCACCCATGCCCCGCGCTGGCTTTCGACAGACATGCGCGATGGCAACCAGTCGCTGATCGATCCGATGGACGCGGACAAGAAGGCGCGTTTCTTCGATCTGCTCGTCAGCCTCGGCCTCAAGGAAATCGAAGTCGGCTTCCCCAGCGCGGGCGCGACCGAGTATGATTTCATTCGCGGCCTCGTCGATCACGGCCGCATCCCGGATGACGTGTTCGTCCAGGTGCTGACGCAATCGCGCGAAGACCTGATCAAGACTTCGTTCGAAAGTCTTGCGGGCGCGAAACAGGCCATTGTCCACGTCTACAACGCGGTCTCGCCGCTGTGGCGCAAGGTCGTGTTCGGCATGGAACCCGCCGAGATCAAGGAAATCGCCCGCGCTGGCGCCACCTTCCTGCGCGATCAGGCCGCCCGTTTCCCCGAGACGGATTGGCATTTCGAATATAGCCCGGAAACCTTCTCCACCGCCGAACTCGATTTCAGCATCGAATGCTGCGAGGCGGTGATGGATATCCTCCAGCCGACCACCGACAAGCCGATCATCCTCAATCTGCCCGCGACGATCGAGGCGGCCACGCCCAATATCTACGCCGACCAGATCGAGTACTTCTGCCGCAACCTGCCGAACCGGGATCGGGCGATCATTTCGCTCCACACCCACAACGACCGGGGCACCGGCGTCGCTGCTGCCGAACTTGGCCTGATGGCGGGCGCGGACCGCGTCGAGGGCTGCCTGTTCGGCAATGGCGAGCGCACCGGCAACTGCTGCCTCGTCACCGTCGCGCTCAACATGTATACGCAGGGCGTCGATCCGGGCCTCGATTTCTCGGATATCGACAAGGTGATCCAGACGGTCGAGTACTGCAACCAGCTCCCCGTCCACCCGCGCCATCCCTATGGCGGCGAGCTTGTGTTCACCGCCTTCTCCGGCAGCCATCAGGATGCGATCAAGAAGGGCTTTGCCGCGCGCGAAGTCCAGAACGACGAGATGTGGGCCGTCCCCTACCTGCCCATCGACCCCGCCGATCTCGGCCGCAGCTACGAAGCGGTCATCCGCGTCAATTCGCAGTCCGGCAAGGGCGGCTTCGCGTGGGTGCTCGAACAGGATCAGGGCCTCAAGCTGCCCAAGAAGATGCAGGCGCACTTCTCGCGCCACGTGCAGGAACTCGCCGACGAACTGGGGCGCGAACTGCAGGCGGCGGACATCTGGACCGTGTTCCAGAAGACCTACCACCTCGGTGAAGAGCAGCGCTTCACGCTCGTTGACTACGAGGAAGCCCGCGCGGGAGACGGCACCCGTGTCTTCGCCGGCAAGATCGCCGTCGATGGCGAAGTGCGCTCGGTTTCGGGCCGCGGCAACGGCCTGATCTCCTCGGTCGTCGCCACGCTCAAGGACGGCTTCGGCATCGAGATCGACGTGCGCGACTACGCCGAACACGCCCTCGGCGCCGGCAGCGATGCGCGCGCCGCCGCCTATGTCGAATGCACTGGCCCCGCTGGCAAAGTCATCTGGGGCGTCGGGATTGACGAAGACGTTGCCACCGCGAGCGTCCGCGCCATCCTCAGCGCAGCAAACGCGGCGGGCTGAACCCGCGCCAGCTCCTCCCCATTTTTGCGCAGCACAAATGGGGAGGTGGCCCGCCGCAAGGAGGGTCGGAGGGGTAACTGAAAAAGTAGCCTCCGGCGGGCAAGGGCCATTGCGCTTGCATCCCGAAAACTGGCCTCACCACCAGCCCTGCCCCCCTTCCCTTTCCCCCAACCTTCGGCATACTCCCCGAGCGCGCCCGTAAGAGGCCGACCACGAGAGAGAGCCATGCCTGAAGCCATCATTGAACCCGATCTGCCGATCATCGACCCCCATCACCACTTGTGGGACTTGCGCCCGCTGGTCGCCTCGTTCCCGCAGCCGCTGCATCCGTTTGTCGAAACGCTGGTTCCGGCGGCCTACTACAACTTCGATACGCTCCACGCCGATACTCACAGCGGGCACAACATTGTCGGCACCGTGTTCATGGAATGCGGCGCGTTCTATCGCCACGGCGCGGATGCGGCGATGAAGCCGGTCGGTGAGGTCGAGTTCGTGAACGGCGTCGCCGCGCAAGGCGCGAGCGGGCTTTACGGCGATTACCGCCCTTGCGCCGCGATCATCGGCCATGCCGACATGACGCTGGGCGACGGCGCGGTGCCGGTGCTGGAAGCCCTTGCTGCTGCTGGAAACGGCCGCTTCAAGGGCATTCGCCATCAGGCCGCATGGGATGCCGATCCCGAAGTGCTCGGCCCCCCGTTCCACGCGCCCGCCGGGCTTTACACCAGCGATGGCTTCCGCGCCGGGTTCAAGCACCTCGGCAAGATGGGCCTCACTTTCGATGCCTGGCTGCTCGAACCGCAGCTGCCCGATGTTATCTCCCTCGCCCGCGCCTTTCCCGATCAGCCTATCGTGCTCGATCACTGCGGCACCCCGCTCGGCGTCGGTCCGTACAAGGGCAAGCTGCACGAGCGCTTCGACGTCTGGCGCGACAACATCCGCGAACTCGCCAAGTGCCCCAATGTCTCGGTCAAGCTGGGCGGCCTCGCCATGGCGTTCTGTGCGATGCCGGAGCAAGGCCCCGCCGCAGGGCTCGGTTCCGAAACGCTGGCGGCGATGTGGCGGCCCTATATCGAGACCTGCATCGATGCCTTCGGGCCGGAGCGCGGGATGTTCGAAAGCAACTACCCGGTGGACCGCTGGGGCGCGACCTATCCGGTCCTCTGGAACACGTTCAAGCGCCTCGCCCACGGTGCCTCAGCGGATGAAAAGCGCGCCCTGTTCGCGGGCAATGCGGCGCGGGTTTACGGGATCGAGTACCTGCTAGCAGCATAAGCTTCGGGCCTAGCCTTTAAGGGAGCGGCGCTGCGGTTTGACAGCGCCGCTTCTCCTGCTAATGCTTCGTTTAACCGCTCGCTTAAAAACGGAGCTTTCCCGGATGCCGCTTCCCCCGCTGTTCAAGAACCTGCGCCTGCCCGTCATCGGTTCGCCGCTGTTCATCATTTCCGGCCCCGAACTGGTTATCGCGCAGTGCAAGGCGGGCATCGTCGGCAGCTTCCCCTCGCTCAACGCGCGGCCGATCAGCCAGCTCGACGAATGGCTGCACGAAATCACAGAGACGCTGGCCGCGCACAACCGCGATCATCCCGATAGCCCGGCGGCGCCCTTCGCGGTCAACCAGATCGTCCACAAGACCAACAACCGCCTCGATGAGGACATGGCGCTCTGCGAAAAGTGGCAGGTGCCGATGCTGATCACGTCGCTCGGCGCGCGTGAGGACATCAATCAGGCTGCACACCGCTGGGGCGGGATCGTGCTGCATGACGTGATCAACGACCGCTTCGCCCGCAAGGCCATCGAAAAGGGCGCGGACGGCCTCATCCCGGTCGCCGCTGGTGCTGGCGGCCACGCCGGCGCGCTCTCGCCCTTCGCCTTGATGCAGGAAATCCGCCAGTGGTTCGATGGGCTGGTCGCGCTTTCGGGTGCCATCGCGCATGGCCGCTCGATCCTTGCCGCGCAGGCGCTGGGAGCGGACTTCGCTTATATCGGCTCGGCTTGGATCGCCACGGCTGAAGCCCGCGCGGCAGAAGGCTACAAGCAGGAAATCGTCGACAGCAAGGCTGGCGACATTGTCTATTCGAACCTCTTCACCGGCGTTCACGGCAATTACCTGCGCGGCTCCATCGTCAAGGCCGGGCTCGATCCGGACAACCTGCCGGTCAGCGATCCTTCGGCGATGAACTTCGGCTCGGGCGGCAACACCGAAGCCAAGGCGTGGAAGGATATCTGGGGCTCGGGCCAGGGCATCGGCGCGGTCGACAAGGTGGAAACCGTGGCCGAGCGCGTCGCCAAGCTGACGGCGCAGTACCGCGAGGCCGCTGCCGGGCTCAGCGCGGATTCGGCACCCTTCCTCTAAAGCTTGCTCTCCGTCGCCTCCCACAGCATCTCGGCCATCCGGTCGAGGTGACTGTAATCAAGCGACTGGTCCGGCTGCACCAGCGCCGGGTCATGGCGGTTGAGCACGATTTCCTCGCCCTTGGGCGGGGTCAGCAGGCGGCGGCGCAGCGCGCGCTGGAGCAAGTCGAGCCGCATCAGCGATTCCATGCTCGCCAGTTCCGGATCGTAGCGGCGCGTGCGGCTCCAGCCCATTTCGATCTGGCCGACCCGTTCGGTCACCATTTCGGAATAGGTGCCGTGCGGCCCCCGGTGCAGCGGCAGACCGATGCGCTCTGCCCCGCTTTCGGTGGCGGGCAGCAGCAGCCCGTTGCGGCGGAAATCATGGAAGCCCACCTGCTCGGTGCCGAGCATGGCGATCATCGGACTGAACGCGCGGCGGCCCAGCAGCGCGCGCGGCAGGAGATGATGGCGCTGCAGGCCGGGATGATAGCCGGGCCTGCCCGGCATATTGACCGAGCGGAAGGGGATATGTCCCCGGGCAGGATGCACGGCAGGAACCATGCCCCATGCTCGCCCACGCGCCTTAACGGGCTGCGTGGAAAGAACGTGAGCCTATCTGGTTACCACGTTAAGTCTGTTTTTGCCCTCGGGCTCCAGCCACACCGCGCCGACCCCGGCCAGTACCGCTTCCTGCGCGCGCTCCACCCGCCCGTTTGCAACGAGCCAGTCGGTCAGGCGCAGGGCCACGCGGCTGTCCTCGCGGTTCGGCGTGCCAGTGCGCGCATGGAGCAGGAATTCCTGCCCGATCAGGAACGCGAGGCCCTCGCTCGTGATGCCGGTATCGGTGCGCGCCAGCGCCGTGAGGGCCAGCGCCGGAAACGGCCCGCCCGCCAGCCAAGCGCCCACAGCCTCGACGAACCAGGCAGGCGACATGACCAGCCGTGCTGGCCGCCACACGATCGCCTTTACCCCGCCAAGTGCCACAAGAAAGCGCAGAATCGTGGCCGCAACGCGCAGCACCGGTAGCAGACTCTCCGCGCCAGCCAGATGCGGACCGACCATGAACCACGCAGCTTCCATCCCGGCGGGGGTAAAATCCGCAGGCAAGGCAACGCGGTGCACGGCTTCTGGAACCGGCAGCGCGGCGGCCGGAGCCAATCCGGAAAGGTCGAACGTCAAGCCGTCGCGCAGCAATTCGGCGGTGCCGGGGGCCGCTTTCGCGGCGTTGAGCAGAGTGAAGCTGTCAGCACCTGCGGCGAGGTCGGCCAAAGCCTCCGCAGCGGCCCGACCATCCCGGTCGAACAGCAGCGCGGCTAGAGGCTCACGCCCTGCGACACGCTCGATCACCACCAGCTACGCTCCCTCAGCAGTGACCTTGAAAGACACGATTGACCGTCGCAGGTCGAGTCCTGTGCGTCCAATCCGGCACGAAATCGGATCATCAATGTGGGCAAGCCCATCAGAATGCGCCCATCGCCAGCCCAGCCCCAAAGGACTGTCCCAAATCGTGGCAGTTTTGCAGCGCCGGGGCCGGCACGGTCTTGGCCGCAAGGATCTCCTCTGGGGTTTGCGCGCCCAGATTGACGATCAAACCCGGCGCGATTCGCCGCAGCCGCCAGCCGGTCGCGATCCGCTCGATCTGGCGTTCGGCGCCCGATCCATCCGATCCTGCAGAAATCGCCGTGGCAAAGGCCCGCCCCTCGATCTGCCCGAGCAGCGGATAATAGCAGCGATCGAAGAACTCCTTCATCGCCCCGCTCATCGTGCCAAGGTTCTCCGGGCAGACGAACAGATAACCTTGCGCCGCGAGCACATCGGCAGGAGCGGCGGCTGCCGCCGCAATGGACAGCGCCGCCCCCTCGCCCGCAGCACCGCGCAGCGCGGCGGCGGCCATCTGCTCTGCCGCCCCGGTGCGACTGTGCCAGACGATCAGCAGCATGAGCAGATCAGCAGCCGTCTCCGTTACCGCCGGAGCCATCGGCAGTCCCGCCGACCGCGCCGCCCAGTGCACCACCAAGCGCGCCGCCGAGCAGGCCGCCGAGGCCGCGCTTCTTGGGCTTGGGCTGGCACTGTTGGCTCCGGTCGCCCCGGTTCCGGCCATTGCCGGCGCTGTCATCACCCATCCCCGGCATGCCGAGCAGGAACCCGGTCATCGAACGGTGGCGGATATTGGCGGTCCATTCCGGCTTCCACGGCGTTTTCGGATTGGCCGGGCGCGGTGGATAGACGAAGCTCTCCTCCGGCCCATAGGCATAGAGCGAGACCATCTGGAACTGCGGCGCCGCCGCCTTGACTTCCGCCGGCACCATGCAGGTCGTCGTTGCCGGTGCCAGCACGGTCTTGTTCGTCACCAGCCTCGCCACGGTCCCAGGCGAAAGCCAGTCGGAAAGGCCGCCGCCGAACTCGCGGGTGTTGCTCGATGCCCACCACACCATGTCGTTCATCTCGCCGTCCTTGCTCATGTTTCCGCCAATGAGCGAGGCGTGATACCCGGTCGCGTCGGGCAGCGGGTTCCACCGCAGCAACGTGGCTCCGCTGGGCTGCGCATACGTCGAAGTCTTGAGGCCGCCCATGAAATCATGCGTCAGGGTGAAGTTCATCTCGGGCGAGTAGTTCCCCGCCACCTTGTGCGCGCCAAGCAGCGAACTGTCGGTCTTGACCGGCTGCCCTTCGTTGTTCGGCCACGAGCCATAGGTTTTGCTGCTGGAAAGAGAAACCCGGCGTTCCATCGGCACGCTGCTCGACCACAGGCCCGGGGGCATCTGCCCGGCGGCGATCTTGGCAAAGTCGATGATCACCGGCTGCCCGGCAGGGGCATGTTCACCGCAGCCCCAGAAGATCAGGATGCGCCCCTTGGGCCGCTTGAAATCGCGCTTCTCGGGCGGTTCACCCACGGTGCGGGTTTCCCCGACAGGGGTCTTGAGCGGCACCGAAAGCCCCATCCTGGCTCCTGCGGGCAGGAAGTGATCTGCCTTGGGCGGCGCGCCCGCCGGTGCGCGGCTTGATCCCAGCGCCAACCATAGTTCGTGCTGCGGCGTATTCCGGCCGCCGCCGCCGAACGCCATGCTCATGGCCGACCCCATGCCCCCGCCCTTCATGCCCGCCATGCCGCCCAGCAGGCCCGACGTGGTTCCGGCAAGCATTTCATAGCGCGCAATCGGCGCAGCAGTCTGCGCAATCGACAACCCGGCCGCTACGACAGCAGCGCTGCCGGCCAAGGCGATCAGACGCACGGTGTAGATGCTCATGAGCTCAAACCTCTCTGTAAGGCCGAGAATCGACCTTGTTGGTATTGGCGCGACCGGTTCTTGCTTGTTTCCGATGCGACCATATCGGGGGGCACCATGTCAACCAAACTGCGGCTTCGTGATGACAGAGCGCACAGCAGCCGCAATGGCGCACACAGAGTGGAGCCCTTCCCCGCGCGGCGCAGATCGTCTAGCCCCGCGCCATGATCCCCGTGACCGCTATCACCCGTTCGCTATCCGGTCTCGCCTGGCACTGGCGCGGCGGCAACATGGACTTGTCCGGCGGGGGCGCAGGCCAGCTCGATACGCTCGTCGATCAGCTGCTCATGGCGCGCGGGGTCGAACGCCATGATCTCGAACGGCACCGCCGCCCGACCTTGCGCGATTTCCTGCCCGATCCTGCGATCTTCAACGATATGGAGAGCGCCGCGCAGCGGCTGGCAGACGCGATCACCAAGGGCGAGGCGATTGCGGTCTATGGCGACTATGACGTCGATGGCGCGACCAGCGCGGCCCTGCTGATCCGCTTCCTGGCCAGCCTTGGCGTGGCGGCGCGGCCTTATATCCCGGACCGCCTGCTCGAAGGCTATGGCCCTTCGGCGGAAGGCCTCGTCAAACTGGCCCGCGAAGGCGCGCAGCTCATCGTCACGGTCGATTGCGGGGCCATGGCCTATGAAGCGCTGGCCGCCGCCCGCGCCGAAGGGGTCGATGTGATCGTGGTAGATCACCACAAGTGCAATCCCGAGCTTCCGGTGTGCACTGCGCTCGTCAATCCCAACCGGCTGGATGAAACCGACGAAGCGGCCAGCCACGGCCACATGGCGGCGGTTGGCGTTGCCTTCCTGCTCGCGGTCGCGTGCTTGCGCGTGCTGCGGGCGCGTGGCTTCGTCAATGCATCTGCCGCGCCCGATCTCATGGGGCTGCTCGATCTCGTCGCGCTCGGCACGGTCGCGGATGTCGCGCAGATCCGGGGCGTGAACCGCGCCTTTGTCGCGCAGGGGCTGAAGATCATGGCGCGGCGCGCCAATGTGGGGCTGGCCGCGCTGATCGACGCCAGCCGCCTCACCCGCGCACCTACGTGCAGCGATCTGGGCTTTGCGCTGGGCCCGCGCATCAATGCCGCGGGCCGAATCGGCGATTCGGGGCTTGGCGTGCGCTTGCTCACCACCAGCGATGCCGATGAGGCGCGCGCCATCGCCGCCCAGCTTTCCGAACTGAACGACGAACGCCGCGCCATCGAACAGGCGGTGCAGGAAGCCGCCGAGCAGCAAGTCGATGCACAGCACAACCGCAGCGTCGTCGTCGTCCACGGGCGCGGCTGGCATCCGGGCGTGATCGGCATCGTGGCCGGCCGGATCAAGGAAAAGACCGGGCGGCCGACCCTCGTCATCGCCGAGGACGGCGACGCGCAAGGCAATGGCAAGGGCTCGGGCCGCTCGATTCCCGGTGTTGACCTTGGCGCGGCGATCATTGCCGCGCGCGCAGCGGGCCTGCTCATCGCGGGCGGCGGCCATGCCATGGCCTGCGGACTGACCATTGCGCCGGACGGCGCGGAACGGCTTGCGGAATGGCTCGACGAGCGCCTCGCCCGCGATGTCGGCCTGGCCCGGCAGAGCCAGTCGCTCCTGCTCGATCTCAGCCTCGCACCCGGCGGGCTCACGCCCGATCTGGTCGAACGGCTGGAGGCGGCAGGCCCCTTCGGCATGGGCTGGCCAGGGCCGCGCGTGGCCGTTGGGCCGGTGCGCCTGATCAAATGCGATATTGTCGGCGCCAATCACGTGCGCATGATCGCAGGCGGACCGGATGGCCGCTCGTTCAAGGCCATGGCATTTCGCGCGGCGGAAACCGAAATGGGTCAGGCTCTGCTGCATGGCTCGCGCGGGCGCGCGCTATGGCTCGCGGGGCGCGCGAAGATCGACGATTGGGGCAGCCGCCCGGCCGCCGAACTCCATGTCGAGGATGCAGCCTTCGTGGACTGATCCTGCCCCTTTGGCCATACCTGCAACGCTTCTCAGTGAGGGGGTTGACCAATCCGGCAGTCCGCCCTAGAGGCGCGGTCCTGCCACGCGGCCTCAGCCAGTGGCCCCTTCGTCTAGCGGTTAGGACGCGGCCCTTTCACGGCTGAAACACGGGTTCGATTCCCGTAGGGGTCACCACTCTGCAAGCCGGGCCTAAAGGCCGGGCAGGTTATGAAGAACCGGGGCGGGACCGCCAAGCCGGTTCACGGCAAGGCCCCTTCGTCTAGCGGTCAGGACGCGGCCCTCTCACGGCTGAAACACGGGTTCGATTCCCGTAGGGGTCACCAGCCGGATGGTAATGCGGCAGACCATCAAGATCTGGGCCATCAAGATCTGGGCCATCAAGATCTGGGCCATCAAGATGCAGGCGCATCAACGGTATGGCCGCAAAATCCCCATGATCCGCAATCACAGGCAGTCCTGATGGATCTCGATTCGCTGAGCTATTTCGCAGCATTCGCGGGCAGCGGCGGATTCGCCGCGCTCATCGCGCTGCTTGCCGCCCTGCGCGATCGCAGCCAGCGCCGCCGCCGCGATCTTGATCGAATCAGCGTGGTGCCATGGGGCCTGATCTCGGCCCTGTTCTCGATGCTCGCGATCATGCTCATCGCCACCGCCGCGAAAATCTGGTTCGCCCCGGGAAGCTGAAGATCGCTCGCCCAGCGCGCGTTTTCAGAAATTCGCAGTCAGCGCGACGGTCAGCACATGGTCGTGGTTGTCCGGGCCGCCGCGCACGAAGCCGTGCTGCATCAGATAGCCGGCTTCGATGCTCAGCTTTTTGCTCAGCGGCGCTGAGAGGACCATGGAATTGCGCATCCGCTCTTCGCCGCCAACGCGCTGAAACGCCGAAGTGTTGAGATCGATGAAGCTTTCATGGCTCACCACCAGGTTCAACTTGCCCTTCACCGGCACCGCGGCCTTTACATAAGGCCGCAGCCGCCACGCAGGGCCGCCCTGCCCTTCGCGCCAGCGCTCTTCCAGCCGCAGGCGGCCGGAGAACTTGACCGACCCGAGCTGCAGGAAGTTGTCGACATTCACCTGCTGGCGAAAGCGGTGCTCCATGCGCGTGAAGTCGCCGTGGTCGTACTGCGGATTGTGGGTATAGCCCAGCCAGAGTGTAACCTGCTTGTTCGGCTTGTAGCCGACCATGAGGTTATCCTCGACTTCATAGAGCCCGCCGCGGTTGTCGCTGAAGCGCAGCACAGTTTCGTTGCTCGCCCGGAAGCCGCCGCCCAGATCGACATTGACCGTAGCCGCGGCCCAGCCTTGGGCATCATCGCGCGCAGCGGCGGCGGCAGGCATGGCCAGAGCCGCTGCGCCAGCAAGGATCGGAACAACCAGCCTGGTGGCTGCGGAACGGGCAAGGGAATTTGGCAACACTCTGACCTTTCGGAAACGTGCTGGCCGAATATGAAGGATTGATGACAGTTATGTTACAGATTGTGTCTTCATGATGGTTTTTTGACGGTATGTTTGCAATCGTGACAACCTGCAGTCTGGCCGACAGTCTGGCCTGCACGCCTCTGGCCGATTTGCGCATCCCCATGGTGAACGCGGCGCGCAAGCGCGGCTTGCGGCCACCCCGCCGCCTCGCCTATTGGGCGATCACCGGAAAATTTCCGGTAACGGACACCGTGGGCGCCCAGCTTGTCACGGGTCGGTAACACCGGTGGTATCAAGCAGCCCGATGGAGTCGCCAAAACTACCCTGGTCCAGCATGGCCGTGGCCCTTGGCACAGTCATTGCCATGGTGTTTTTGGGCGTCAGCCCGCCGCTCAGCGTGGCTGTCCTGATTCTCTGGTTCGGCACATTGTGGCTGTCGCAGCCCGAACCGATGATCGAAATGCGCACGGCCGATGAAGGTTCGGTGTCCAGGCAGGCGATGGTCGAACTGGTCGAGCCCTTCAGCGTCCCGGTGCTGATGCTCGATGGCCAGCGGATTGCCGCAGCCAATGCCGCCGCGCGCGAGGCGCTGGGGCCGCACATCGTCGGGCAGGATGCCCGGGTTGCGCTGCGCCACCCCGAAGCGATCACATTGCTCGATCAACCGCAGGGCAGCGCCATGGTGCGCGGCCTGACCGGTGCGCGCAGCATCTGGCAAGTGCGCCGGGTCAGCATCGACCAGCGTTTCTCGCTGATCGAACTGGTCAACCGCACCGCCGAGGCGGATATCAGCCGTTCGCACACCGATTTCGTCGCCAATGCCAGCCACGAGCTGCGCACACCGCTCGCCTCGATCATTGGCTATGTGGAAACTCTGGCAGATCCGGATGCGAAGGTTGATCCGGCCACGGCGGCCCGCTTCCATACGACCGTCCTGCGCGAATCACGCCGCCTGCAAAGCCTTGTCGAGGATCTCATGTCGCTTTCGCGGATCGAGGCCGAAAAGCATGATCCCCCGCGCGAGACGATCGACATCGGCCAACTCGCCGCCACCATCGGCTCCGAAGTTGCCTCCAATGTCGGCGAAGAGCGGATCGAGGTCGAGGTGACCGACGCCCGCGTGACGGGCGATCGCCAGCAACTCGATCAACTGGTTCGCAACCTCATCGACAATGCCTTGAAATATGGCGATCCGGCCCAGCCGGTGCGAGTCAAAGTGGTGGGCGAAGGCGGGGAGGCCGTGCTGAGCGTGATCGACCGGGGCGAAGGCATTCACCCCGATCACATCCCCTATCTCACGCGCCGCTTCTACCGCACCGACCCGGGCCGCAGCCGCGCGGCGGGCGGAACGGGGCTTGGTCTTGCCATTGTAAAACACATCGTTGAAAGACACCGCGGCAATCTCGACATTTCCAGTGAGCTGGGCAAGGGAACCTCGGTGATCGTGCGCCTCGCGCTCGCTCCCACAGCGCCGATGGCCCTGCCGTGAAGTGCTGTCATAAAACCGTCACTAAACTGTCGCATTGCCCCGCCCGACATGAGGTCTAAGGGAAAATCTACGATGAAAGCTAATCGTCTCATTGCCGGATCAGTGCTGGTCCTTGCCACGCTTGGCCTCGCCGCTTGCGGTGGGTCGCAGGGCACAAGCCGCGATCAGGTCCGCGCCGTCGGCTCATCCACGGTTTACCCGTTTGCCAAGGCTGTGGCAGAATCGCTCGCCCGCGCCGACGCTTCGGTCAAGGCGCCGATTATCGAATCGACCGGCACGGGCGCTGGCATGAAGCTGTTCTGCGCCGGTGTCGGCCCGCAGCACCCTGATATCGAAGACGCCTCGCGCCGCATGAAGAAGTCGGAATTCGACGATTGCGTGAAGAACGGCGTCAAGGAAATCGTCGAGGTCCAGGTCGGGCTTGACGGCGTCGCCTTCGCCGAAGGCACGGGCGGCCCGGGCATCGCGCTCACGCCTGCGGACGTGTACAAGGCGCTGGCCAAGAATCCTTTCGGCAAGCCGAACACCGCCAAGACCTGGAAGGACGTCAACCCCGCCCTCCCCGCCGAAGCGATCCTCGTCTACGGCCCGCCTTCCACTTCGGGCACGCGCGATGCGCTCAAGGAACTGATCCTCACCAAGGGCTGCGAGAGCGATCCTGCGATGAAGGCGCTCAAGGACAGCGACAAGAAGCAGCATGACGCCATCTGCGGCGACGTGCGCGAGGACGGTGCCTATGTCGATGCTGGCGAAAACGACAACCTGATCGTCCAGAAGATCGAGGCCAATCCCAAGGCCATTGGCGTCTTCGGCTTTTCCTATCTCGAAGAGAACCGCGACAAGCTGAAGGGGCTGACCATGGGCGGGATCAACCCGACCTACGAATCGATCAGCGATTTCACCTATCCCGGTGCCCGCCCGCTCTACATCTATGTGAAGAAGGCGCACCTCAAGGCGATCCCGGGGCTTCAGGCCTACGTGAACGAATGGGCCAAGCTTTGGAGCAAGGGCGGTGTTCTGGCCAAGGCCGGCATGGTCGTAGCGCCCGATGACGTGCTGGCGGCGAGCGCCAAGGCAGCGAGCGAACTGCCGGTGCTCGACGGCTCGCAGCTCAAGTAAGGGCCGGTAAGGGACCATGTCGCCAGCCATTCTGCTGCTTCTGGCCTTCGGGCTGGGCCTCGTCGGATGGCTGGCAGGGCGTTCGCGCGCGTGGGCGTTCCGCCGCGCGGCGCCGGGCGGGCGGATCCACTCGCTGCCCCAGTTCCACGCCTGGTACGTCGGGCTGTGGGTGGCGGTTCCTGCGATCCTGTTCGCGTTGCTGTGGGAAGCGATCAGCCCCGCCCTTGTCCTCCAGCACGTGCTGGCCGATCCCGCCGCCGCCACCCTCCCCACTTTCGGCTTCGAGCGCGAGGCGATCATGGGCGAAGCGCGCGCGGTGGCGATGGGCGCTGCGCCTGCGGTGTTCAACAGCGAAGCGGAAGGTCTCGTCGAGCCGTTCCGCATCGCGATCACCCGCTACAACACCCTCGGTCTTGTCGTCACACTGCTGATTGCATTTGCCGGCGGCGCGTTCTCGTTCCTGCGCCTGCGCCCGGATTTCACCGCGCGGACCCGCGTCGAACGCGCGGTGATGGGCTTGCTGCTGCTTGCCTCGCTTGTCGCGATCCTCACCACTGTAGGAATCGTCGCCAGCCTGGTGTTCGAAACGGTGCGCTTCTTTGGCATGGTTTCGCCTGCGGATTTCCTGCTGGGCACGCACTGGGCGCCCGATCCGATGAGCAGCGGCACGCCCGATGGCAGCGTCTTCGGAGCGATCCCGCTATTCTGGGGCACGATCTATATCGGCGCGATCATCGCGATGGCCGTGGCGATCCCGCTCGGCCTGATGAGCGCGATCTACCTGACCCAGTATGCTGAGCCCCGCGTGCGCAGCATCGTCAAGCCGCTCCTCGAAATCCTCGCAGGTGTACCCACCGTGGTCTACGGCTACTTCGCTGCGCTGACTGTCGCGCCCGCTGTGCGCGATGCCGCGCAGGCGATCGGCATCGCCAATGCCTCGACCGAAAGCGCGATGGCGGCGGGGCTTGTCATAGGCGTGATGATCATTCCCTTCGTCTCATCCATGGCTGACGACAGCATTGCCGCCGTTCCGCAGGCGATGCGCGATGGCAGCCTTGCGATGGGCGCCACCCGCGCTGAAACGATCCGCAAAGTGCTCGTGCCTGCCGCGCTGCCCGGCATTGTTGCAGGGATCATGCTCGCGGTCAGCCGCGCCATCGGCGAAACGATGATCGTAGTGATGGCAGCGGGCGCGGCCGCCAATCTCAGCGCCAATCCGTTTGAATCGATGACCACGGTCACCTTCCAGATCGTGGCGATGCTGACCGGCGAAGGCAGCTTCGATCACCCCGCCACGCTGTCCGCCTTTGCGCTCGGCATGGTGCTGTTCCTTGTCACGCTCACACTCAATTTCATCGCCCTGCGCGTGGTGAAGCGTTACCGCGAAGCATATGAGTGAGGCCGGCGCGATGACACAGACCTTTGATCCCGCCACGCAGAGTGCAGCCGCTCAGGACGCCCTTCGCGCAGCCCGGCAGGCCCGCATGCAGGCAGGGCTGGCCCGGCGCTACCGGGCAGACCGGTGGTTCCGCGTTGCCGGGCTTGGCGCAGTCAGCTTCTCGGTGCTGGTGCTCGTGTTTCTGCTGCTGTCGATGGCGTCCAGCGGCTGGGCAGGCTTTCACCGCAGCGAACTGCACATGGCTGTGCCGATCCGGGGGCACCTCGAACTCGATCCTGCGCGCCTTGCGCAGCCTGATCCGCTTGGCGGGCTGGAAGCAGCCGGGCTGCCCGCGCTTGTCAGCGCAGCCGCGGTCAAGACCTTTGGTCCAGGCGGAGACGCGCTGATTGCCGAAGGCGCCTGGCGTGAAGTCGGCAAGACACTGGCCACCAATCCCGCGCTGATGCTCAGCCCTGAGATCGCCGTCTCGCTTCCTGCAAGCAATGATCTGGCCAATGCCACCCGCGGCGGCGGCGATCCGGCGATGCAGAAGACCGCCGATGATCTTGGCCGCAAGGGCCAGCTGGTCCGCGCCTTCGACAGCGGCTTTCTCGTCCGCGCCGATGCCACCAACCCGCAGAGCGTGGGCATCTGGGGCGCGCTCAAGGGCTCGATGATGACCATGTTCATCACGCTGGTCCTGGCTTTCCCGGTCGGCGTGCTCTCGGCACTTTACCTTGAGGAATACGCCGCCCGGAACCGCTGGACGGACGTGATCGAGATTTCGATCAACAACCTTGCGGCGGTGCCCTCGATCATCTTCGGCCTGCTCGGGCTCGCGGTGTTTCTGGCAGCGTTTCCCAACTACCGCTCCGCCCCGCTGATCGGCGGCATGACGCTCGCCCTCATGACCATGCCGGTGATCGTCATCTCAGGCCGCAACGCCATCAAGGCCGTGCCGCCCTCGATCCGCGATGCCGCGCTGGCGATGGGTGCCAGCCCGGTGCAGGTCGTGTTCCATCACGTCCTCCCGCTTGCCCTGCCCGGCATCCTTACCGGCACGATCATTGGCATGGCGCGTGCGCTGGGCGAAACCGCGCCGCTGCTGATGATCGGCATGCGCGCGTTCGTCGCCAGCCCGCCCAGCGATTTCACCTCGCCCGCGACAGTGCTGCCGGTGCAGATCTTCCTGTGGTCGGACGAGATCGATCGCGGCTTCGTCGAACGCACCAGCGCCGCGATCGTGGTGCTCCTGATCTTCCTGCTCCTGATGAACGGCATTGCGATCTACTTGCGCAACCGCTTCGAAAAACGGTGGTAACATGACGGCTGACAATTCTGCCCCCGAAGTGGTGGTTCAGGCGCCCGCGCCGCCCGTGTTTCCCGAACCGGTTGCGCCGTCAAAGATCAGCGCAAAAGGCGTTTCGGTGTTCTATGGCCCGAAGTGCGCGATCGACGATGTCTCGATCGAGATCCCCCAGAACTACGTGACCGCGTTCATCGGCCCCTCGGGCTGCGGCAAATCGACGTTCCTGCGCAGCCTCAACCGCATGAACGACACGATCCCCAGCGCGCGCGTGGAAGGCGAGATCCTGCTCGATGGGGCTGACATCTACCGCTCCGGCATGGACGTGGTGCAATTGCGCGCGCGCGTGGGCATGGTGTTCCAGAAGCCGAACCCCTTCCCCAAGTCGATCTACGAAAACATCGCCTATGGCCCGCGTATCCACGGAATCACCGCCAGCAAGGGCGAGCTTGACGGCATCGTCGAGCAATCGCTCCAGCGCGCGGGCCTGTGGGACGAAGTGAAGGACCGGCTGGGTGACAGCGGGACCGCGCTTTCGGGCGGCCAGCAGCAGCGCCTGTGCATCGCGCGGGCCATTGCGGTCGATCCCGAAGTGATCCTGATGGACGAACCATGCTCCGCGCTTGACCCCATCGCTACGGCGCGTATCGAAGAGCTGATCGACGATCTGCGCGGACGCTATGCCATCGTGATCGTCACCCACTCGATGCAGCAAGCCGCCCGCGTCTCGCAGCGCACGGCATTTTTCCATCTCGGCAAGATCGTCGAATACGGTACAACCTCGGATATCTTCACCAACCCACGTGAGGAAAAGACCAAGGACTACATCACCGGCCGCTACGGTTGAGCGCACGGGTAAGGAAGCAGAATGGCTGAACACACCGTCAAGGCATTCGACGAGGACATCACCCGCCTGCGCGGCCTTGTTGCCGAAATGGGCGGGCTGGCTGAACTTTCCGTGGCCGAAGCGATGGACGCGCTGGTGAATGCCAACCAGGACCTCGCCGCAGGCGTGATCGCGCGTGACAAGCGAATTGACCAGCTGGAAGGCGAAGTCGATCGCCTTGCCGTGCGCGTGCTAGCCCTGCGTGCGCCGATGGCGGATGATCTGCGCGAAGTGATCGCCGCGCTCAAGATCGCAGGCGTGATCGAGCGGATCGGCGATTACGCCAAGAACATCGCCAAGCGCGTCGGCCATATCGAGGGCCGCAAGCGGTTCGAGCCGCTCACGCTGCTGCCGGTGATGAACGAGCTGGCCGGTGACATGGTCCACGACGTGCTGACAGCCTATGCCGCGCGCGATCCTGTCGCTGCGGCCGAGATCGTCAAGCGCGATGCCAAGGTTGATGCCTTCTACGACAGCGTGTTCCGCAATTTTGTCTCCTACATGGTGGAAAACCCGGCCACGATCAGCTCGGTAGCGCAGCTCATGTTCGTCGCGCGCAATATCGAGCGGATCGGTGACCATGCCACGAACATCGCCGAGATGGTCCACTACGCCGCAACCGGCACGTATCTGCCCGAACGCGACGAGGTCACACCGCCAGCCTGAAAGGGCGGGAGCGGCGTCACGACGGCGTAACAATTGTCGTGTTAGCGCAATGTGACTGTCATGTCCGGCGGTCGCCACGTCGCATCAGGGGTTATCGATGTCCGCGCCGAAACTGCTCTTGGTTGAGGATGATACCGCACTCGCCGAACTGGTCGAGTACCGGTTTCGCGGCGAAGGCTATGATGTGCGCACCACCGATGATGGTGACGAAGCACTGCTGCTCGCCGCCGAAGATACGCCCGATCTCGTCCTGCTCGATTGGATGATCGGCGGCACCAGCGGGATCGAGGTTTGCCGCCGCCTGCGCCGCAGCAAGGCCACCGCGCATGTCCCCATCATCATCCTCACCGCGCGCAGCGACGAGGATGACCGCGTGCGCGGGCTGGAAACCGGCGCGGACGATTATGTCACCAAGCCGTTCTCCCCGCGCGAGCTGATTGCCCGCGTCGGCGCGGTGCTGCGCCGCGTGCGCCCGGCGCTTGCTGGCGAGACGATCACGGTCGGCGATCTCGCGCTCGATCCCACCGCCCACCGCGTGACGCGGCGCGGCCAGGCGATCAAGATCGGTCCCACCGAATTTCGCCTGCTGCGCCATTTCATGGAGCACCCGGGCCGCGTGTTCTCGCGCGGGCAGTTGCTTGATGCCGTGTGGGGCAGCGGCAGCGATATCGAACTGCGCACGGTGGACGTCCACATCCGCCGCCTGCGCCAGGCCATTGCCATCCCCGGCGCCGCCGATCCGGTGCGCACCGTGCGCTCGGCGGGGTATGCACTGGAAGGCGTTTGAACCGCATCGGTTGCAAATCAGGCAAATATTCTTGCCTCAGGTGCAAATGAAAATATGTTTTCGCCCTGTCGCTGCGTTGTTGCAGCCTGAAGAGGCGAGGCTTCCATGGCAGATGCACGCTCGTTCCGCCCTACCGGAACTTTCTGGATCAACATGTTTTCGACGCAGACAATCGAGAACATCTTGTTCGGACAAACATCTGCCCCCAGTTTCAGTTCAGACGGTCGCACACTGACCTTTACATCTGCAACCGAGACTCTGGCGCTCCGTTCACAAAGCGGCCTTGATCTCAATACCGACACGGGCACGATACTCGAAATCAACAGACCTTCTGATTTCATCAAGGGGCTTACCATTCCGTTTCCCGCATTCATGGAAGCGGTCCGAAACGGCGATCCTGCAGGCCTCAATGGTTTGGTCTGGGGCGGCAATGATACGATAAACGGCGGCGCCAGCAACGACACGATCTCAGGCTTTGCGGGCAACGATTTCCTTTACGGGGCTGACGGCGCCGACAGGCTGTTCGGAGAAGCCGGGGCGGACACCCTATTCGGAGACAACGGCAAGGATGTGCTCTGGGGCGGAGCGGGCGCGGACGTGCTCAACGGCGGCGCAGATGATGACAGGCTGCTCGGCGGGATAGGCAACGACCGGATCATCGGCGGTGCCGGGCTGGATACGCTCTATGGCGGCGCGGGCGCAGACACCTTCATCTTCAAGGGCACCGGCGATTTCGTGTTCAATCCAACAGCCGCTGGATCTCCGTGGGACTCGGTTATGGATTTCAATCAGGCTCAGGGTGACAGGATCAACCTCAGCGCGATGGATGCCAACTTCACGGTTTCCGGAAATCAGGCGTTCACGTTCATTGGCGCTGCGGCCTTCACCGCAAATACGCCCGGCACGGTGCGCGTCTCGGCTCTTGCCAACGCGCCGCACTCGTATCTCGTTGAAATCAACTCCGACGCGGACGATCAGGCAGAAGCTACTCTGCTCGTCGTCTCCCTTACCACTCCGGGCCATCCGGAAGGGCCGGCCCCGGTCGCTGCGGACTTTGTTCTCTGAAGGGGAGCGCTTAGATACCTAGCAAGGGCGCGATATCGAGGTCCTGGATCGTGATCCAGCGGTTCACGTAGTTCGCGTAATAAAGCCAGAACAACACCGCCGAGAGCACCGAAGCGCGCAGCAGGATGCGGCGCGGATTGAAATTCGCCGGTGCGCTCGGCGCCTGCCCCGGCACTTTGGCCACGCCCAGCTCGTCTGAGGTGCGCACGCCGAAAGGCAGCACCAGAAACGCGGAAAGCACCCAGAACAGCGCCCAGATCGCGAGGATCGATGTCCACTTCATGGCGCGTCAGCCCTCCCGCAGCATGACCTGGACGACCGGCTTCTTGCCCGACCAGCGCTGCGCTGCGCGCCGCACGGTCAGCCGCACGACCTCGGCAATCGCCGCCCGATCACGCGCCTTCTCGCCCTTCAGCGTCCCCAGCGCCTTGGAGACATCGCCTTGCGCTTCGGCCACGAATTCGTCCATGTCCTCTTCCAGCGGCAGGCCGACCGCGGCAATCTCGATGGCAGACTTGAGCTTGCCCACTGCCGAGACCGCGAGCGCAGCCACGACCACGCCGCTTTCCGCCAGCTTGCGCCGCTGCCCCATCGTACCGCCATCAGCAGGCGCGATGATATCGCCATCGAGCACAAGGCGGCCGTTGCGCACCGAGGTGATCTTGTGCGGGCCATCGGGGGCCAGCCGCACCACATCGCCGTTCTTCTGGACGATCGTGCGCTTGATGCCTTCCGCTTTGCCCAGCCGCGCCTGTTCGGCCATGTGGCGCATCTCGCCGTGCACGGGCACGAGGATTTCGGGCTTGATCCAGCTGTAGAGCGCGGCCAGTTCCGGCCGTCCCGGATGGCCCGAAACGTGGATCATGCCCTGCCGGTCGGTTAGGATTTCCACGCCCTTTTCCGCCAGAATGTTCTGGATGCGGCCGATGGCGATCTCGTTGCCGGGGATCTGGCGGCTGGAAAACAGCACGGCATCGCCCCTTTCGAGCTTGATCGGGTGCGTATCGCCCGCAATCCGCGCCAGCGCGGCGCGCGCCTCGCCCTGCCCACCGGTTGCCATCACCAGCACTTCCCCGCGCGGCAGGTCCATCGCCTCGTCCATGCTCACCGTTTCCGGGAAGTTTTTCAGATACCCGCTGGCCTTGGCCACGCCGATGATACGGTCAAGCGAGCGCCCGGCGACACACAGCCGGCGGCCGGTTGCCTCGGCCACCTCGCCCAAAGTCTGCAGCCGTGCCACGTTGGAGGCGAACGTGGTGACGACCACGCGCTTGCCCTTCAGGCCGCTGACCATCTCCATCAGCCCATCACGCACGCCGCCTTCGGAGCCAGACGCCTTGGGATTGAACACGTTGGTCGAATCGCAAACCAGCGCCAGCACGCCCTCGTTGCCGATTACGGTGAGCTCTTGCGCAGTTGCGGGCACGCCGATCAGCGGCTCGTCATCCAGCTTCCAATCGCCCGTGTGGAACACGCGGCCATGCGGGGTGTCGATCACCAGCGCATTGCCTTCGGCGATCGAGTGCGCCAGCGGAACATAGCGGAGATCGAACGGCCCGATGCTCAGCGAGCTGTCGTTGGGGACGACGTTGAGCTTCACCTGCTTGGCGATGCCCGCCTCGTTCAGCTTTTCCTGCACGAGCCGCGCGGTGAACGGCGTGGCATAGAGCGGCACGCCGAGATCGAGCGCGAAATAGGGCACCGCGCCGATATGATCCTCATGTGCGTGGGTCAGCACAATGCCGAGCAGATCGTCCAGCCGCTCCTCGATGAACGAGAGATCGGCGAACACGAGGTCCACCCCCGGATAATGCGGATCGGCAAAAGTCATGCCGAGATCGACCATCAGCCACTTGCCGTTGCAGCCATAGAGGTTGACGTTCATGCCGATCTCGCCCGAACCGCCGAGCGCGAGAAACAGCAATTCCTTGCCGGGTTTCACCAGAATTCCAATTCGCTTGGGGGCTGCTGCGCCCCGGTAAAAATCATTGTGCGGCGACGCGTTCCGCAAGGATGGCGAGGCCATCGAGCGTGAGATCGGCATCGACGTGGTCGAAGATATCGGTGTGATCGCCAAACAGCACCGCCAGACCACCCGTCGCGATGACTTTCGCAGGGCGGCCGATTTCGGCGCGCAGGCGGGCGATCAGGCCCTCCATCAGCGCTACATAACCCCAGAACACGCCGATGTGCATCTGGTCTTCGGTGTTACGCCCGATCACGCTGCGGGTGCGCGTGGGCGGCTCGATGGCAATGCGCGGCAGTTTGGCCGCCGCATTGACCAGCGCATCAAGCGACAGGTTGATGCCCGGCGCGATGATCCCACCCTTGTAGGCCCCCATGTAGTCGATCACGTCGAAGGTCGTCGCCGTGCCGAAATCGACCACGATCAAATCGCCCGGATAGCGCGCATGGGCAGCAATCGCGTTGACCGCGCGGTCCGCACCAAGCGAGCGCGGCTGGTCGACATCGGCGGCAAAGCCCCACTCGACCGGCGGCTCTCCCGCGATCAGCGCCTCGCGCCCGAAATACTTCTGCGAGAGCACCTGGAGGTTGTGCAGCGCACGGGGCACCACAGTCGCAATCAGGATCTGCGTCACCGCTTTGGGATCGAAACCCTGCAGCTGCATGAGCTGGAGCAGCCACACCGCATATTCGTCCGCCGTGCGGCGCGGATCGGTCGCGACGCGCCAGCGCGACTTGATCTCGCGCCCATCAAACAGCGCAAACACGACGTTGGTGTTGCCGACGTCAACCGCCAGAAGCATCGTACTCTCCTCCGCTCGATCAGCTTGCGCCGACAAGCTCGACATCTCCGGCGTGGATGGCACGGACCGCGCCATCCGCCAAGCGCAGAAGGACGGCACCGCCCGGCTCGAGCCCGGCGAAGGCGCCGATCACGTGCCCTTCTTCGGTGAGGTTGACCCCCAGCAAGGTGCCTTTGGGAAGCGCCCGCGCCAGCCATTCCTCGCGCAAGGCCGGCCAACCGCCCGCGTGCCAGGCGGTCAGGTCTTCCGCCCATGCGGCCGCAAGTGCAGAAGCGAAGGCATCGCGCGCTACCTCATGCCCCAAGGCGGCAAGGGACGCAGTCTTGCGGCCCGGCACGTCAGGCGCCTGCGCCAGATTGACCCCGATGCCGACAACCACCGCGTCGCGCTGCCGCTCCAGCAGAATGCCGCCAAGCTTGGCCTCGCCCACCAGCAGATCATTGGGCCATTTGAGCGCAAGTCCGGAAAGCTGGGGCGCCACGCTCATCAGAGCCCGGTGCACGCTCACGCCCGCAACAAGCGCCAGCGTCTGCGGCAGCGCATCGTTGCCATGGAGCGCCACGGCGGTCGAGCCCATGAAGTTGCCGAAGCCGCCGGTCCAGACCCGGCCAGACCGTCCGCGCCCCGCGGTCTGCCGGTCGGCCACCAGCCAGTGCCCCTCGTGCGGCGTGTCGCCCTCGGCCAACCGCGCCAGCAGCGCGGAATTGGTCGAAGCAAGCTCGCCGATGACCTTGATCAGCGGATCAGGCACCGCCTGCTCGGCGCGTCAGGCGATGTGGAACAGGGCGGCAGCGGCATGGCCGGCCAGCACGCCCAGCGGCTTGGTCACGAGATAGCCCAGCGGGGAGATGGCGACGACCGAGACGAACAGCAGCACGCGCTGCGCCAGATCGCTCTGGCCGCGCACCACATCGGCGGCTTCGTCGAAGTACATCACCTTGACAACCTTGATGTAGTAGAACGCGCCGATCACCGAAGCCGCGATGCCGATGGCCGCAAGCGAAAGCAGATTTGCCTGCACCGCAGCCTGAAACACCACGAACTTGCCCCAGAAGCCGAACAGCGGCGGAATGCCCGCAAGGCTGAACATGACCATTGCCAGTGCCAGCGCCAGCATCGGCCGGGTCTTGGACAGGCCCGCCATCGCCGCGATGGATTCCACCGGTGCGCCCTGCTCATCACGCAGCATCAGCACCGCGACAAAGCCCGCAACCGACATCGCGACATAGATCGCAAGGTACACCAGCATCGCCGCCGCGCCCGCCTGGTTGGTGCAGGCAAGGCCGATCAGCATGAAGCCGACGTTGTTGATCGAGGAATAGGCCAGCAGGCGCTTGATGTTGTCCTGCCCGATGGCACCCAGCGCACCGATGACGATCGAGAGCAGCGCCACGAAGATCACGATCTGCTGCCATGCACCCGGCTGCGCACCGAAGGCGAACAGGCTCACGCGCATGAGCAGAGCGAGCGCGGCCACCTTGGGCGCGATGGCGAAGAAGGTCGTCACCGGGGTGGGCGCGCCTTCATAGACGTCGGGCGTCCACATGTGGAACGGCGCGGCGCTGACCTTGAAGGCAAGGCCCGCCAGCACGAACACCACACCGAACGTAGCGCCCATCGAAAGCGGCCCAGCGAGCGCGGCATGAATGCCCGCAAAGCTCGTGCTGCCAGTGAAGCCGTAGGTCAGGCTGATGCCATAGAGCAGGATGCCTGAGGCGAGCGAGCCCAACACGAAATACTTGAGGCCCGCTTCGGCCGAACGCTCGTCGCTGCGCAGGAACGCGGCCATGACGTAAGCGGCAAGGCTGTTGAGTTCGAGGCCGATGTAGAGCGCCAGCATGTCCGTGGCCGAGACCATCATGCCCATGCCCATCGCGGCAAACAGCACGAGCAGCGGGAACTCCGCGCGCATCGCATTGGTGCGCTCGAAGAAGGTCGGGGCCACGATCAGCGTGACGGCAGCGCCGACATAGATCAGCAGCTTGCCGAACGCAGCGAAGGCATCGCCGCTGAACTGGCCATTCCAGGCACTGACTTGTGCGCCCATGGCGGCATTGCACAGCGCCGGTGCGGTCAGCACGGCGCAGACGGTGAGGACCGCAACCGCCGCAATCGAGATGACGCGGCTCGCCTTGTCACCGCCCCATGCGGCGGCGAGCAGGAGGATCAGGCCGGAAATGCTGAGGACTTCCTCGGTTCCGGTGATCGCCAGTGAACGGAGCAGTTCCATCAGCGTGCTCCCCCATGCTGGGCTTGTGTCCCAGATGCTGGCCCGTGTTCCATTGCAGCCCCATGTTCGTGTTCTGACGCGGCAGGCGGGATCGCGCCCAGCCGCAGATCGGCATCGCCCTTGGGCCGCGCCTGCGCCAGCCGCGCTTCAAGCCCGGCGATATCCTTGCGCATCGGCGCGAGGAAGGTTTCGGGATAGACACCCATCCACAGCACGGCGGCGGCCAGCGGCACCATCATCGCCCATTCGCGCGCATCGAGATCGGGCATAGCAGCCGCGTCCGCGTTCTTCTGCACGCCGAACACCACCCGGCGATAGAGGTAGAGCATGTAGGCCGCACCGAGGATGATGCCCGTGGTGCAGACCAGCGCTACCCAGCTCGACTGCGCATAGATGCCCATCAGCGAGAGGAACTCGCCGACGAAACCGCTGGTGCCCGGCAGGCCGACCGAAGCCATCGTGAACAGCATGAAGAATAGCGCATAGGCCGGCATGTTGATCGCAAGGCCGCCGTAACGGTCGATTTCGCGAGTGTGCAGGCGGTCGTAGATCACGCCGACGGCAAGGAACAGCGCGCCCGAGACGATACCGTGGCTCAGCATCACGATCATTGAGCCTTCGAGGCCCTGCCGGTTGAAGGCAAACAGACCCACCGTGACGATCGCCATGTGCGCGACCGAGGAATAGGCGATCAGCTTCTTCATGTCGTGCTGCACCAGCGCGATCAGCGAGGTGATGACGACTGCCGCCATCGACAGCCCGTAGATCAGCGGCGCGAACTGCGCAGAAGCCTCGGGGAACATCGGCAGCGAGAAGCGGATGAAACCATAGCCGCCCATTTTGAGCAGCACGCCCGCGAGGATCACCGAGCCTGCGGTCGGTGCTTGCACGTGCGCGTCCGGCAGCCAGGTGTGGGTCGGCCACATCGGCATCTTCACCGCGAAGCTCGCGAAGAACGCCAGCCACAGCCAGGTCTGCGCCTGCGCGGGGAAATTGTAGGACATCAGCGTCGGGATGTCGGTCGTGCCCGCCTCGTTCGCCATCCACATCATCGCGATCAGCATCAGCACCGAGCCGAGCAGCGTGTAGAGGAAGAACTTGTAGCTGGCGTAAATGCGGTCCGCCCCGCCCCAGATGCCGATGATGAGATACATCGGGATCAGGCCAGCTTCGAACATGATGTAGAACAGGAACAGATCCTGCGCGGAGAAGACGCCGATCATCAGCGTCTCCATCACGAGGAAGTTGGCGTAATACTCACCCGCGCGCTTCTCGATCGTCTTCCAGCTCGCGCCGATGCAGATCGGCATGAGGAACACGGTCAGCGCGATCAGCAGCAGCGCGATGCCGTCGATGCCCAGCTTCCATTCGAATCCGGCGAAGAGCGAGGCATGTTCCTGGAACTGCCACTGCGCGCCGCCGATTTCATACTGCGACCATAGCACGGCACCGAGCACGAGATCGACCAGCGTTGCCGCCAGCGCGATCATGCGGGCCGCATCGCGCCCGACCATGAGGCAGGCGACCGCACCGACCAGCGGCACGAGAAGCATGAGGCTCAGGATAGGAAAGCCGCTCATTTCGAAATCACCCAGCTGACCGCGCCGACAAGGCCGACGAGCATGACCAGCGCATAGCTGTTGAGATAACCGGACTGCAGCCGCACCGCGATCCGGCTGCTGCGGGCAACGACCGCCGCCACACCATTCGGGCCGAACCGGTCGATGATGCCGATATCACCCTGCTTCCAGAACAGACGGCCGAGCACCATCGCGGGCTTCACGAACACCGCGTCGTAAAGCTCGTCGAAGTACCACTTGTTGAGCAGGAACCGGTGGAGCGCGCCGAAGGTGCCGACGAACGCCGCAGGCAGACCCGGTTTTGCGATATACGCGATGTACGCGACCACGAGGCCGGTCAGCATCACACCAAACGGTGCCCACTTCACCCACTCCGGCACTTCGTGCATCGCGTGGATAAGGTGTTCGCTGAACGCGAGGCTGCCCTTCCAGAACTCCCCGCCGCCTTCGCTGATGAAGGCGTGGTGGAACACGAAGCCTGCCAGCACCGCACCAACCGACAGCAGCGCCAATGGCAGCAGCATCGAAAGCGGGCTTTCGTGCGGGTGATAGCCCGCCGTGCCATCGTGGGAGGCGCGAGCGTGCGCGTGGTGATCGTCGTGGCCGTGGCCATGGTCATCGTGGCCATGCGCATCATGCACCGCGTGCTGGATATGCTCCGAAAGCTCCCAGCGCGGCTTGCCCCAGAAGGTCAGGAACATCAGGCGCCACGAGTAGAAGCTCGTCAGCAGCGCCGCGAAGATGCCCACGAAGAACGCGCCCTGCGAAAGGCCGGTGCCCTTGGCGAAGGCCGCTTCAAGGATCGCGTCCTTCGAATAGAAACCCGCGAAGCCCGCCACGTCGACAATGCCGACACCGGTGATCGCCAGCGTGCCCATCATCATCGCCCAGAAGGTGAGCGGGATGTGCTTCCGAAGGCCGCCGTAATAGCGCATGTCCTGCTCGTGGTGCATCGCATGGATGACCGAGCCCGCGCCGAGGAACAGCAGCGCCTTGAAGAAGGCGTGGGTGAACAGGTGGAACATCGCCGCGCCATACGCGCCGACACCAGCGGCAAAGAACATGTAACCGAGCTGCGAGCAGGTCGAGTACGCGATCACACGCTTGATGTCGGTCTGCGTGGTGCCGACCGTCGCGGCAAAGAAGCACGTCGCCGCGCCCACCGCCGTCACGAAGCTCAGCGCCACAGGGCTCGTCTCGAACATCGGCGAGAGACGGCAGACCATGAACACGCCCGCGGTCACCATGGTCGCGGCGTGGATCAGCGCCGAAACCGGGGTCGGGCCTTCCATCGCGTCCGGGAGCCAGGTGTGCAGGCCAAGCTGCGCCGACTTGCCCATCGCGCCGATGAACAGGAGGATGCACAGCACCGTCATCGTATCGAGCCGGTAGCCGAGGAACCCGATGGTGCTCCCCGCCATGCCCGGCGCGGCGGCCAAGATCGCAGGGATCGAGACGGTGCCGAACACGAGGAACGTGCCGAAGATGCCCATCATGAAGCCAAGGTCACCCACGCGGTTGACCACGAAGGCCTTCATCGCGGCGGCGTTTGCGCTCGGCTTGCGGAACCAGAACCCAATCAGGAGGTACGAAGCGAGGCCCACCCCTTCCCAGCCGAAGAACATCTGGACGAGGTTGTCCGCCGTCACCAGCATCAGCATCGCGAAAGTGAACAGCGAAAGGTAGGCGAAGAACCGCGGCTGGTCCGGGTCCTCGTCCATGTAGCCCCATGAGTACAGGTGGACGAGCGCCGAGACGCTGGTGATAACCACAAGCATGATCGCGGTCAGCGTATCGACGCGCAGCGCCCACGCGAAGTCTAGATCGCCCGAACGCACCCATTGCAGCACCGGGACGACCGACGCTTCGGCGCTGCCGGAAAGGAACGAAAGGAAGATCGGCCACGACAGCGCGCAGGATGCAAATAGCGCACCCGTTGTCACGATCTTGGCCGGCACCTTGCCGATCAGCCGGGCACCCAGCCCTGCGACCAGCGCTGCCAGCAGCGGCAGAAATACGATCAACTGGATCGGATGCACGTGGCTTACCCCTTCATCCGGTTGACGTCGTCCACGGCAATCGTGCCGCGACCACGGAAGTAGATGACGAGAATGGCAAGCCCGATCGCCGCCTCACCCGCCGCCACGGTCAGCACGAACATCGCGAAGATCTGGCCCACGAGGTCATGCAGGAAGGCGCTGAACGCCACGAAATTGATGTTCACCGAAAGGAGGATCAGCTCGATCGCCATCAGGATGACGATCACGTTCTTGCGGTTGAGGAAGATCCCCAGCACGCCGAGCACGAACAGGATCGAGCTCACGACGACATAGTGTTCAATGCCAATCACAGCGTCACCCCCTGGCCCACGGCGGGCTTGACGTTGACCGTCGCGTCTTCCGGGCGCCGCGCAATCTGGTGGCTCACGTTCTGCCCGCGCGTATCGCCGCGCTGGCGGTGCGTCAGCACAATGGCCCCGATCATCGCGACGAGGAGGATGATCCCCGCCGCTTCGAACAGGAACAGGTAGCGCGTATAAAGCAGCGCGCCGATGGCGGCGGTGTTGGAAAGCCCCTCCGGCGTCGCCGAAGCCCCGTTCGCCACGCCCAGCTGCAGCGCGCCGGTGTGCAATGCGCCGACGCCGAGCACCAGTTCGCACAGCAGCACGGCGGCGATCATCAGCCCCAGCGGCGCATTCTTGATGAAGCCTGCGCGCATTTCCGAAAAGTCGATGTCGAGCATCATGACCACGAACAGGAACAGCACCGCGACCGCGCCGACGTAGACGATGACCAGCAGCATCGCGATGAATTCCGCGCCGATCAGCACCATCAGCCCCGCCGCGTTGAAAAACGCGAGGATCAGCCACAGCACCGAATGGACCGGATTGCGGGCGAGAATGGTGATCGCACCAGAGGCAATCACGAGGCTCGCAAAGAGGTAGAAGGCTACCAACTGTATCATGATGCGCGGCCCCTAGCGGTACGGTGCATCGGCTTCAAGGTTCGCGGCCAGCGCCCGCTCCCACTTGTCCCCGTTGGCGAGAAGCTTGGTCTTGTCATACAAGAGCTCCTCGCGCGTTTCGGTGGCGTATTCGAAGTTCGGACCTTCGACGATGGCATCGACCGGGCAGGCTTCCTGGCAGAAGCCGCAGAAGATGCACTTGGTCATGTCGATGTCATAGCGCGTGGTGCGGCGGCTGCCGTCCCCCCCTGATTCTAGGCCGCGCGGTTCCGCCTCGATGGTGATCGCCTGCGCCGGGCACACTGCTTCGCACAGCTTGCACGCGATGCAGCGTTCCTCGCCGTTGGGATAACGGCGCAGCGCATGCTCACCGCGGAAGCGCGGGCTAAGCGGGTTCTTCTCGAACGGGTAGTTGATCGTCGCCTTGGGCTTGAAGAGGTACTTCAAGGTGAGCCAATGCGCCTTCACGAACTCCCACAGCGTGAAGCTCTTGATGATCTGCGAGACGGTCATGCGAAATGTCCGGTGGCCATGAGGTAGCCGCTGATCGCGAACACGAAGAACAGCGAGAGCGGCAGGAAGATCTTCCAGCCCAGCCGCATCAGCTGGTCATAGCGATACCGCGGCACGGTCGCCTTCACCCAGCTGAAGATGAAGAAGAAGCCGCAGATCTTGATGATCAGCCATACGAGGCCCGGCACCAGATAGAGCACCGGAATATCCAGCGGCGGCAGATACCCGCCCCAGAACAGCGTGGCATTCAGCGTGCACATCAGGAGCACGTTGGCATATTCGCCCAGCCAGTAGAGCGCGAAGGCCATCGAGGAGTATTCGGTCTGATAGCCTGCGACGAGCTCGCTTTCCGCCTCGGTCAGATCGAACGGCGCGCGCGCGGTTTCGGCCATGGAGGAGATCAGGAACATCACCCAGACCGGGAACAGCAGCGGGTTCGCCACGAAGCCGTTGATGATCCAGACGTGGCTTTGCTGCGCCTTCACGATGTCGTTCAGATTGAACGAGCCCGCCCACAGCACCACGCAGATCAGGATGAAGCCGATCGAGACTTCATAGGAAATCATCTGAGCCGAGGCGCGCATCGCGCTGAAAAACGGGTATTTCGAGTTCGACGACCAGCCCGCGATCACCACCCCGTAAACCCCCAGCGACGAGATCGCGAGAATGTAGAGCAGGCCGACGTTGATATCCGCCAGCACCGCGCCCGAATTGAACGGGATCACCGCCCAGGCCATCAGCGCCACGGTAAACGTGATGATCGGCGCGATCAGGAACAAACCCTTGTTCGCCGCCGAAGGAATGATCGTTTCCTGCAGGAACACCTTGAGGCCGTCCGCGAACGACTGGAGGATGCCGATCGGCCCCACCACGTTCGGCCCCTTGCGCAGCGCCATCGCCGCCCAGATCTTGCGGTCGGCATAGATGACGAGTGCCACCGCCAGCATGACCGGCAACGCGATCAGCAGGATTTCCGCCACCGTGGAGACGATCCACGAAGCCTCGAACGAGAGGCCCAGTCCCTCAAAAAACGGGATCATTCCGCGGCCTCCGCAAAGCTCTCACCATGCAGCAGTTCGGCCGAACAGCGTTGCAGCGTCGGGCTGGACCGCGCGATGGCGTTGGTGAGGTAGTGGTCCTTGATCGGGTAGGCCGCGATCACGCCTTCCGCCTTCGCGCCCTTCGGAGCCACAGGCAGCGCGCCGTAATCGGCCAGCCCTTCAACGCCCAGTGCAGGCACCTCGGCGATCATCGCCGCGCGCAGAGCATCGAAGCTGTCGAAGCCGACTGAAACGCCCAGCGCATCGGCCATCGCACGCAGGATCGTCCAGTCCTCGCGCGCATCGCCGGGCGCATAGACGGCGCGTTCGGAATACTGCACGCGGCCTTCGGTGTTGACGTAAGTGCCGTCCTTCTCGGTGAAGGCCGCCGCCGGAAGGATCACGTCCGCCGCATGCGCCGCCTTGTCACCGTGATGGCCGATATGCACGATCATCGAACCGGCAAACTTGGTGTAGTCCACCTCGTCCGCGCCGAGCGAGATCACCATCTTCGGCTTGGCGGCAACCAGATCGCCAAGGCCACCCGGCTGCGCATAGCCCAGCATCAGCCCGCCCATGCGGCTCGCCGCCATGTGGAGCACGTTGAAGCCGTTCCATTCTTCGGTGACGAGATTGAAGCGTTCGGCAAAGGCGAGACCGGCTTCCAGCGCGCCCTTGGCAAGGCCAGCACCGCCGACGATGATCGCAGGCTTCTTTGCACCTTCGAACGCGGCTGCAACTTCGGCGGGCACATCATTGAGAATGGCGCAATCTTCGCCAAGGAACGTCGCCGGATAGGTCGGCTCCCACGCCGCACCGATCACGAAGACCTTCGCGCCGCGCTTGGCCGCCTTGCGCAGGCGGGTGTTCACCAGCGGCGCTTCATCGCGCACGTTGCTGCCCACGATCAGGATCGCGTCGGCTTCCTCGATGCCGTTCAGCGTCGAATTGAAGGCCACCGCCGCCATGTTGCTCGCGGTATAGGCCAGCCCCGTCTGGCGGCCTTCCAGCAGGCTCGATCCCAGCGCGCGGGCCAGAGCCTTGGCGGCAAACATCGTCTCGCAATCGACCTGATCGCCCGCGATCACCGCCACCGAAGAACCGGGATTGATCTTGGCCACGGCGTCGAACGCCTCAGCCCACGAAGCCGCCGTCAGCTTGCCGTCCTTGCGCAGCCACGGCTTGTCCAGGCGGCGGCGCGTCAGGCCATCGACCACGTACCGCGCGCGGTCAGACAGCCATTCCTCGTTCACGTCGTCGTTCACGCGCGGCAGGATGCGCAGGACTTCGCGGCCCCGGCTGTCGATGCGGATGTTGGAGCCAACCGCGTCGGACACGTCGATGCCCAGCGTCTTCTTGAGTTCCCAAGGCCGAGCTTCAAAGGCGTAAGGCTTAGACGTCAGCGCGCCGACCGGGCAGAGGTCGATCACGTTTGCGGAGAGTTCATGCTTCGCCGCACCTTCAAGGTACGTCGAAATCTGCATCCCCTCGCCGCGATAAAGCGCGCCGATCTCGTCCACGCCCGCGATCTCTTCCGAGAAGCGCACGCAGCGCGTGCAGTGGATGCACCGCGTCATCGTCGTCTTGATCAGCGGGCCCATGTACTTGTCGGTGACGGCGCGCTTGTTCTCGTCATAGCGCGATTTGCCCCGGCCATAGGCGACCGACTGATCCTGCAGATCGCATTCGCCGCCCTGATCGCAGATCGGGCAATCGAGCGGGTGGTTGATGAGGAGAAACTCCATCACCCCCTCGCGCGCCTTCTTGACCATCTCGCTGTCGGTGCGGATTTCCTGCCCTTCGGCAGCGGGCAGCGCGCAAGACGCCTGCGGCTTGGGCGGCCCGGGCTTCACTTCAACGAGGCACATGCGGCAATTGCCCGCGATGGACAGCCGCTCGTGATAGCAGAAGCGAGGGATTTCCTTGCCGGCCAGCTCGCACGCCTGCAGCACCGTCGCGCCTGCCGGGACTTCGAGCTCTACGCCGTCGACTTTGAGCTTGGGCATTATTCCGCCGCCTCTTTCATCGCGCTGTTCTCTGCAATCCGGCGCTCGATCTCGGGCCGGAAGTGCTTGATCAAGCCCTGGATCGGCCATGCCGCCGCATCGCCCAGCGCGCAGATCGTGTGGCCTTCGACCTGCTTGGTCACCTGCTGCAGCATGTCGATTTCCTCGACCGCCGCATCGCCGGTGCGAAGGCGTTCCATCACGCGCCACATCCAGCCGGTGCCCTCGCGGCACGGGGTGCACTGGCCGCAGCTCTCGTGCTTGTAGAAGTACGAAAGCCGGGCAATCGCGCGGACGATGTCGGTGGACTTGTCCATCACGATCACCGCCGCCGTGCCGAGGCCCGAACCGACTGCGCGCAGGCCGTCGAAGTCCATCGGCGCGTCCCAGATTTCCGCCGCCGGCACCAGCGGCACCGAGGATCCGCCAGGAATCACCGCGAGCAGATTATCGCGCCCGCCGCGAATGCCGCCGCAGTGCTTCTCGATCAGCTCGCTGAACGGGATGCTCATCGCTTCCTCGACCACGCAGGGCTTGTTCACGTGCCCGCTGATCTGGAAGAGCTTGGTGCCCTTGTTGTTGTCACGTCCGAAGCTGGAGAACCACGAAGCCCCGCGCCGCAGGATCGTCGGCGCGACCGCGATGCTCTCGACATTGTTCACCGTCGTCGGGCAGCCATAGAGCCCCGCGCCAGCCGGGAACGGCGGCTTGAGGCGCGGCTGACCCTTCTTGCCCTCAAGGCTCTCGATCATCGCGGTCTCTTCGCCGCAGATGTAGGCGCCCGCACCGCGGTGGACGAAGACGTCGAAGTCATAGCCCGAGCCGCTGGCGTTCTTGCCGATCAGGCCCGCGTCATAGGCTTCCTGCACGGCGGCAAACAGCGTCTCGGCCTCGCGGATATATTCGCCGCGAATGTAGATGTAGGCCGCCCGCGCGCGCATCGCATAGCCCGCGACGAGCGCGCCTTCGATCAGCTTGTGCGGATCGTGGCGGATGATTTCGCGGTCCTTGCACGAACCGGGTTCGGATTCGTCGGCATTGATGACGAGGAACGAGGGACGGCCGTCCTTCGATTCCTTGGGCATGAACGACCACTTCATGCCGGTGGGGAAGCCCGCACCGCCGCGACCGCGCAGGCCAGACGCCTTGATTTCCTCGATGATCGCGTCCTGCCCGCGCTCCATCAGGGCCTTGGTGTTGTCCCAATCCCCGCGCGCCTGCGCCGCCTTCAGGTTCCACGGCTGATAGCCGTAGAGGTTGGTGAAAATCCGGTCCTTATCCGCGAGCATTGTCCGCTCCATTCTTCGGCGCATCGCCGCGCGTCGCAAACGCGATCAGCAGCGCGGCAATCGCAATCGCCCAAGTGCCCAGCGCCCCGTCACGCGCGAGATCGAGCAGGCCGAGCCCCATCAGCACCGCACCCACGGCAATCAGGATTGGCTTGGGCAGGATTGGCTTGAGAGCCATCACCATTCCCCCCGGTAATCGTGGTTGGCTTCGGCCATCGCCGTCAGCGAGCTGAGCGCGCCAGCGGGCTCCACCGTGTGGCGGCCCGGCAGCTGCGTTCCCGTCTTGGGCTGCTTGCCTGCCGCCAGCTCGTCGAGGATGCGCGTCATGTCTGCCGCCGTCAGATCCTCGTAGTTGTCGTCGTTGATCTGGACCATCGGCGCAGACGCGCAGTTGCCCATGCATTCCACTTCGGTCAGCGTGAACACACCGTCGTCCGTCGTGTGGCCCTTCTTGAGCCCGCGCGCCTTGCACGCCGCCAGAATGTCGTCAGACCCGCGCAGCATGCACGGCGTGGTGCCGCAGACCTGCACGTGGAACCGGCCGATCGGGGCGATGTTGTACATCGTGTAGAACGTCGCGACTTCGACCACGCGGATGATCGGCATGTCGAGCTGCTGCGCCACATATTCCATCACCGGAATCGGCAGCCAGCCCTGCGTATTCTCTTCCGCGCCGACCTGGCGCTGCGCGAGATCGAGCAGCGGCATCACCGCCGAGCGCTGGCGCCCCGCCGGATAGCGCGCGATGATCGTCTTGGCCTTCTCGGCGTTCTCCGCCGTCCACGCGAAGCTGCCCCAGCGGGCGCGCAAGGTCGGGGTATCAGGTTCGATATGACGGTCAGCCATCAGCGAATGAACTCCACGCGAGAGCACTTCTCGCCTTCGAAAGAATAGACCGCGACGACGTCGAACGGCTCGACCAGCGCCGAACCGTCGGTCGCAGGCCCGCGCGTCACATGTTCGCGCATCAGCACGTAAGTGCCGATCTGCTGCGCTTCGACGATCTCGGCATGGTTCTGCGGCCAGCGCGCGAACGCGGCGGCAAGGCCGGAGCGCGTGCCTTCCTTGCCTTCGCGCACGACATCCCCGCGATAGTTCGCCTCGCAGGCGTCGTCGGTCATGTAGGAAACGTAGACGTCCACGTCCTGCGCGTTGTAGGCGGCGATCATGGCCTTGGCAGTGGCGAGGTTGCTCACCGGTCGCACTCCCCGAACACGACGTCGATGGCGCCGATGATCGCGGTCACGTCGGGCAGCATGTGGCCCTTGGTCATGAAGTCCATCGCCTGCAGGTGCGAGAACGCGGTCGGGCGGATCTTGCAGCGATACGGTTTGTTCGAACCATCCGAAACGAGATAGACGCCGAACTCGCCCTTGGGGCTTTCCGTCGCGACGTAGACTTCGCCCGCCGGAACGTGGAAGCCTTCGGTGTAGAGCTTGAAGTGATGGATCAGCGCTTCCATCGATTGCTTCATCTCGCCGCGCTTGGGCGGGACGACCTTGCGGTCGGTGCTCGAAATCGGGCCTTCGGGCATTTCCGCGAGGCACTGCTTCATGATCCGTGCGGACTGGCGCACTTCCTCGACGCGAACCATGAACCGGTCATAGCAATCGCCGCGCGTGCCCACCGGCACTTCGAAGTCCATGCGGTCATAGACGTCGTAGGGCTGGCTCTTGCGCAGATCCCACGGAATGCCCGAGCCGCGGATCATCGGGCCGGAGAAGCCCCAGGCAACCGCATCATCACGACTGACAATGGCGATATCGACATTGCGCTGCTTGAAGATGCGGTTGTCGACGACGAGGCTCATCGCGTCTTCGAAAATCTGCGGCAGGCGCGTGTCGAGCCAGTCGGCAATGTCGGTCAGCAGCTTGAGCGGCACGTCCTGATGCACGCCGCCGGGGCGGAACCATGCCGCGTGCATGCGCGCGCCCGATGCGCGTTCGAAGAAATTGAGGCAGTCCTCGCGGATTTCGAACAGCCACAGGTTCGGCGTCATCGCGCCGACGTCCATCACGTGCGAACCCAGGTTCAGCATGTGGTTGCAGATGCGCGTCAGCTCGGCGAACAGCACGCGCAGATACTGCGCCCGCAGCGGCACTTCGATGTTGAGCAGCTTTTCCACCGCCAGCACATAGGTGTGCTCCATCGCCAGCGGCGAGCAGTAGTCCAGCCGGTCGAAATAGGGCAGCGCCTGCAGGTAGGTCTTGTGCTCGATCAGCTTTTCGGTGCCGCGATGCAGCAGGCCGACATGCGGATCGATGCGCTCGACGATTTCGCCGTCCAGCTCCATCACCATGCGCAGCACGCCGTGCGCGGCCGGGTGCTGCGGGCCGAAGTTGATCGTGTAGTTGGTGATGACCTCGTCGCCAGTGGTCGGCGACTGTTCAAGGCTCAGGCTCATGGCTTAGCCCCCTCAGCTTTTTCATCGCCGGGCAAAACGTAGTCTGCGCCTTCCCACGGGCTCATGAAATCGAATTGCCGCAAGTCCTGCGCCAGGTCGACCTTCTCGTAGACGACGCGCTTGTCCTCTTCGGAATAGCGCAGCTCGACATAGCCAGTCAGCGGGAAGTCCTTGCGGAACGGATGGCCCTGGAAGCCGTAGTCGGTCAGGATGCGGCGCAGGTCCGGGTGCCCGGCGAAGAGCACACCGTAGAGATCATAGACCTCGCGCTCGTACCAGTTCGCGTTCGGCCACAGCTCTGTCACCGTCGGCACCGGTGTCGCCTCGTCGGTCGAAACCTTCACGATCAGGCGGTGGTTCTTCGTGAGCGAGAGCAGGCAGTAGACCACCTCGAACCGCTCGGCGCGCGAGGGGTAGTCAGCGCCCGCGATATCCATCAGTTGCTGATATTCGTGGGTATCACGCAGCGTGCGCAGCACATCCACGATCCGTGTCCGCACCACATGGATCACGATCTCGCCATGCTGCTCGATCGCCGAAACAATATCGGCCCCCAGCGCGGCGGTCAGCGTTTCGAGCACGCCGTCAAACGGAGCATAGCGCGGGGCGGGATGATGCACGGTCATGTCAGCAATCCCCTCAACGCTCGATCGTGCCGGTGCGGCGGATCTTCCGCTGCAGCTGCATCACGCCGTAGAGCAGCGCTTCGGCGGTCGGCGGGCAGCCGGGGACGTAGATATCCACGGGCACGATGCGGTCGCAGCCGCGCACCACCGAATAGCTGTAGTGATAATAGCCGCCGCCATTGGCGCAGCTGCCCATCGAGATGACGTACTTGGGGTCCGACATCTGGTCGTAGACCTTGCGCAGCGCCGGGGCCATCTTGTTGCACAGCGTGCCGGCCACGATCATCACGTCGGATTGGCGCGGGGATGCGCGCGGGGCGACGCCGAAGCGCTCCATGTCATAGCGCGGCATGTTGACGTGGATCATCTCGACCGCGCAGCAGGCGAGGCCGAAGGTCATCCACCACAGCGAGCCGGTGCGGGCCCACTGGAACAATTCCTCGGTGCTGGTGACGAGGAAGCCCTTATCCGAAACTTCGGCGTTCAGGCTGTCGAAGAACGCGGCATCGGGCGCACCGGGCAAGTCTGCCGCAGTTGCCGGGATGATCGACGAGGTTGGGTTCATGGTGCTCATTCCCAGTCCAACGCCCCTTTCTTCCACGCATAAATAAAGCCGATGACCAGTTCGAACAGGAACACCATCATCGTGCCCCAGCCCGCCCAGCCGCTTTCCTTCAGGCTGACCGCCCACGGAAACAGGAACGCCGCTTCGAGATCGAAGATGATGAACAGGATCGCGACGAGATAGAAGCGCACGTCGAACTGGCTGCGCGGGTCTTCGAACGCGGGGAAGCCGCATTCATACTCGCTGAGCTTGTCCGCATTGGGGTTGTGCGCCCCCGTCAGCCGCGCCACGCCCATCGGCAGGAACACGAACACGCACGAAAGCGCGAGCGCGATGCCGAGGAAAATGAGGATCGGCAGGTACTGTGCGAGATAGGGCAGGGATTGGGCCAAGGGCTGACTCGCTGTTTCTATGTGACGCGCGCCCTAGTCCCGGCAGGCCCCTTGCGCAAGTGCGGCATCGCCCGATGAGGCTCAAATAACTCGCTTTTGTCTGTGGAAGACCGCCATTTTGGCCGTTTTCCGCGCCCTTTGGCGCTGCATGTGAATGATTACCAAGTGATAACGATTATCAGTATCAGAAACCCTGCCACAGAAATACCGGCCATGCCGCGACGGCCAGCAGCGTCCCCAGCGGCAGCATCGTATCGGGCGCAATCCGCCGCCCAGCGCGGTGCAGCACCGCCGCCACCGCCAGCCCGCACAGGCTCGCCGCCAGCATTGTGTGGATCACCCCCAGCGGCCCGAGCCACAGGCCAATGGCGCCCAGCAGCGGCGGATCGCCCCCGCCCAGCCCTTCCTGCCCGCGCCACGCCTGATAGCCCTGACCCAGCAGCCACAGCGTGGCAAAGCCGAACACCCCGCCAGCCATCGATAGCACCAGAACCATCACGTCCTGCGCCCAATGGGCCATGACCAGCGCGAACAGCACGCCGCTGGCTCCCAGCAGCGCAGAAAGCTGGCGCGGAAGCCACATGTGGCGCAGGTCCAGCATTGCCAGCAGCAGCAATTGCCAGCCCAGCACCATCGCCCAGATCGGAAACCAGCTCAGCAGCACGCACGCCGCCCCGATGAGAGCTCCGCCCACTTCCGCCGCGAGTTGCCAGCGATCGATGGCCGAGCCGCATTCACGGCACTTGCCGCCCTGGATCAGCCACGAAAGGATCGGAATGAGCTCGATCGGGGTGAGTTCCTTGTCGCAGGTATCGCAGGCCGAGCGCCCCGTCAGCACGGAGCGGCCATCGGGCAGGCGCACCAGCGCCGCGCCGAGGAAGCTGCCGATCACCGCGCCCAGCACCATCGCGCCGAGGACGAGCACAATCGTCATGCCGCCCCTTCCCGCATCGTGCTTATACTCCCACGCGAATTGATATCGTGCGCCCCGGCGGCTACACCGGCCATAGCCTAAGCGGTCTTAACGCGCCCCCCTTAACGCGCTCATACTATAGGAATCACTCCCATGGCCCAATTCTCCGCTGCCGATCCCGTTGTCATTCTCTCCTTCGCCCGCACCCCGATGGGCGCGATGCAGGGATCGCTTGCCGATGTCTCCGCCACCCAGCTTGGCGCGACGGCGGTCAAGGCTGCGGTCGAACGCGCCGGGATCGATGGCGGCAAGGTGGACCGCATCTACATGGGCTGCGTGCTTCCCGCCGGGCTCGGCCAAGCCCCTGCCCGTCAGGCCGCGATCCACGCGGGGCTGCCCGCTTCGGTGGAAGCGACGACCGTGGGCAAAGTCTGCGGATCGGGCATGCAGGCGATGATCATGGGCGCCGAAGCGCTTGCTTCGGGCAGCATCGACATGGTCGTTGCGGGCGGCATGGAAAGCATGACCAATGCGCCCTACCTCCTCAAGAAGCACCGCTCGGGCGCGCGCATCGGGCATGATACGGCCTATGACCACATGTTCCTCGACGGTCTGGAAGACGCCTACGAGCCGGGCCGCGCGATGGGTACGTTCGCGCAGGACACCGCCAACGAATACCAGCTGACCCGCGAGCAGCAGGACGCCTACGCCATCGAATCGCTGCGCCGCGCGCAAGCCGCTGTGGCCGAGGGTGCCTTCACCGCCGAAATCGCGCCCGTCACGGTCAAGTCGCGCACCGGTGAAACCGTGGTCGATACCGACGAAGCCCCCGGCAAGGGCAAGCCGGACAAGATCCCGGCGCTGAAGCCCGCCTTCGCCAAGGACGGCACGATCACCGCCGCCACCTCGTCCTCGATCTCGGACGGCGCGGCTGCGATGGTCCTCACGCGCCAGAGCATCGCCGCCGCCGATGGCCTTGCCCCCGTGGCCCGCGTCGTGGCGATGGCTGCCCATGCGCAAGCGCCGAAGGACTTCACCACTGCCCCTGTTGGCGCGATCAACAAGCTCCTCGCCAAGGCCGGTTGGACCGTGGCGGATGTCGATCTGTTCGAAGTGAACGAAGCCTTCGCCTGCGTCGCGATGTTCGCGATGCACGATCTTGGCATCCCGCATGAGAAGATCAACGTCCACGGCGGCGCGACCGCGCTGGGCCATCCCATCGGCGCTTCGGGCGCGCGCATCGTCACCACGCTGATCGGCGCGCTCCAGCGCCACGGCAAGAAGCGCGGCGTCGCCAGCCTGTGCATCGGCGGAGGCGAAGCCACGGCCGTGGCCATCGAACTCGTCTAAGCGAGAATCCTGAGAGGGGGTCTGCCGCGCAGGCCCCCTCAGTCAGCGCCCCATACTGCGGCCTTCGCCACGAAGCCGTGGCGGCCATCGATATCGAACTTGCACCAGGCCGGGCCGCAATCGCCCAGCTTGCCGGTCACGCCCGGCTCCGCGCGCCACAGCAGGCGGCCCGAACCATCGGCATTCTCGCGAATCTCGGCGATCCCGCCCTTCACGGTCGCGGCGCGATTGCGTGTCAGGAACTGCGCCAGCATCCACCCGCGCGCGCCGTCGATATCCTCAACCAGCCGCCAGCCGCCGATCATCCGCAGCACCTTCATCGGCAAGCCGGCGCGCACATAGACCCAGCTGATGCGATATTCGCGCCCCGGTCCCACGCGCAGATTGGCCGGCTGCTCGCGCAGCGAGACCCAATAAGGCACGCCTTCATCATCCGCCGCCCGCGCAGGCGTCGCAAGGTTCAGCGCCGCCAGTGCCAGCAGGATCGCAAATCGGGGTTTGCCGCGCCTCACGACCAGGTGTCCTCCATATTCGCCCATATCTGCCATTCATGCTGCGATACAGCATTCGCCGCGCGCGGCAACCGGTGCTTGACCGCAGCGCACGAGGCGGCATAGCGATACGCCATGCCCGCAGCACCTCAGAGCGCCAACTATCGCCCGACCCGCCGGATCGAGGGGCGCCCCCGCGTCTTTGTCACCCGCCGCCTGCTGCCCGAAACCGAGGCGCGCATGGCCGAGCTGTTCGACGTAACGCTCAATCCCGATGACCGCCCGCTTGGGCAAGACGAAATCAGGTCTGCGATGCAGACCGCGCATGTCCTCGTCCCCACCGTCACGGACCGGATCGATGCAGACCTCCTCGCTGCAGCCGGGCCGCAGCTTGGTCTTATCGCCAGCTTCGGCGCAGGCACCGACCATATCGACCTTGCCGCCGCCCGCGCCCGCAAGATCCTCGTCACCAACACCCCCGGCGTGTTCACCGATGATACGGCGGACATGACGCTGTCGCTGATCATCGCCGTCTCGCGCCGCTTGGCCGAAGGCGGGCGCGTGATCCGTTCGGGCGACTGGGCCGGCTGGGCGCCTTCCACGCTGCTCGGCCACCGCATCAGTGGCAAGCGGCTGGGCATCATCGGCATGGGCCGTATCGGCCAGGCCGTGGCGCACCGTGCCCGCGCCTTCGGGCTGGAGATCGTCTACCACAACCGCCAGCGCCTGCCCGAAGCGTTCGAACGCATGGTCGGCGCGCGCTATGAAGCCGATATCGACACCCTGGTGCGCGAGGCAGACATCGTCACGCTGCATTGCCCCGCCACGCCCGAAACGCGCTTCCTGATGGATGCGCGGCGCATCGCGCTGATGAAGCCCGAGGCCTATCTGGTGAACACCGCGCGCGGCGACGTGGTGGACGAGGACGCACTGATCGAGGCGCTGCAGGAAGGCCGCATCGGCGGCGCAGGGCTCGACGTGTTTGCGCACGAACCGAAGATCGATCCGCGCCTGCTCGCGCTCGGCAACGTTTCGCTGCTGCCGCACATGGGCAGCGCCACGTTCGAGGGACGCACGGCCTCTGGCGACAAGGTTATTGCCAATATCCGTTTCTGGGCCGATGGGCACCGGCCGCCCGATCAAGTGCTTGAAGGCTGGGCGTAGAACATAACCGGTCGCGTGGGAGAGAGAAGCCAATGAAGAAGTTCACCGCGGTGGCTCTTGCCGCCAGCGCCCTTGCGCTGCCTGCGCTCGTCCACGCCCAGACGGGTGCCGCGCCGGTCGAGGCGCTCGATGCGGCGGACAGCGGGGATACGGCATGGGTACTGGCCTCGTCCGCGCTGGTCATGCTGATGACCCTGCCGGGGCTTACACTGTTCTATGGCGGTCTGGTGCGCGCCAAGGGCTTCCTTGCCGTGGCCATCCAGATCGGCGCGATTGCCGCAATCACCTCGCTGCTGTGGATCGTCGCCGGCTACACGCTCGCGTTCGGCCCGGTTTCGAGCGGCTGGATCGGCGGTGGCAGCGCATGGATGCTCGCCCAGCTTGGCAATGTGCGCGAAGGCACGCTCGTTCCTGAAAGCGCCTATGTGCTGTTCCAGCTGATGTTCGCGGCGATCACGCCCGCGCTGATGGTCGGCGCATGGGTCGACCGCGCCCGGTTCGGCTGGGTCGTGGCGTTCTGCGCGCTGTGGAGCCTGATCGTCTATGCCCCGGTTGCGCACTGGGTCTGGGGCGGCGGCTGGCTATCCAGCCGCCTCGGCACGATGGACTTTGCCGGCGGCATCGTCGTCCACACCACCGCGGGCGTCTCGGCGCTGGTCGTCGCGCTGCTGCTGGGCAAGCGCACCGGCTTCCCGCGCATGCAGATGCTGCCCCATTCGCCCGCGCTCACCATGATCGGCGCCGCGATGCTGTGGGTAGGCTGGTTCGGGTTCAACGGCGGCTCCTCGCTCACGGCGACTGATGACGCGGCCACGGCCATCATCAACACCCATGCCGCCGCCTGCGCGGCTGCGCTGGCATGGCTTGCCATCGAAAAGTTCAGCATCGGCAAGCCGACTTCGATCGGCTTTGCCACCGGCGCGATTGCGGGCCTTGCCACGGTTACGCCTGCTGCGGGCTATATCGCGCCCGGCGCCGCGATCCTGTTCGGCATTGCGGCCGCTGCCGTGTGCTACCCGATGATCCTGCTGGTCAAGCGCCGCATGGAAATCGACGATTCGCTCGATGTCTTCGCGGTGCACGGCATGGGCGGCATCATCGGCTCGCTGCTGCTGGCGGTGTTCCTCGAACCCTCGCTCGGCGGCACCGGCTACGCTGAAGGCATGGGCCTTGCCCGCCAGTTGTTCGCGCAAGGCGCAGGCGTCGGCGTGGTCGCGGCGTGGAGCGCGCTCGGCACCGTGATCGCGGCGTTGGCCGTGGCCATGGTCATCCCGATGCGCGTGACTGAGGACGAGGAACGCGAAGGCCTCGACCTCACCAGCCACGGCGAACGGGCGTGGGAATTCGAATAGAATGGACCGCAAGACCCGCTTGGCTGCGTTCATCGAGGCTGTGTGGAACTTGGGCGACGCTGCCGCCGTCCCCACCTATCTCGCCTCTGCCTACACCATTCACCACGATCCCGGCGATCCGTGGGAGGGCCGCACACTCGATCCCGCAGGCTTTGGCGAGCGCCTGATCCAATCCCGCGCGCCCTTTCCCGATCAGCGCTTCAACGTGCTGCGCATGGCGCAAGACGATGACGCGGTCATCATGACGTGGACGTGGGAAGCCACGCATCTCGGCGACTTTCCGGGCTTTCCTGCCACCGGCAAGGTCATCCGCATGTCGGGCGCGACGGCCTATGGCTTCGACGATCAGGATCGCCTCACCGGTCACTGGCAGATTGCGGATCGGCTCGGCGTGTTCCAGCAATTGCAAGCGAACAGAGGCTAACCAAGCTCCTCGCGCAGGATCTGCAGCACCGCTGCTACTGCCCCGCGCGCCGAGGCCAGTTCGAAATGCTTGAACGGCACTTCGATCCTCCTATCCGATTGCACCGCCTCGCCCGCCGCGCAACCGGGCGCAATGATCCCGTCGCGCCTCGACCACACCGCGACTGTCCGCACCGGCGGCTTGATCCCCGGATCTTCGGGAAAGGGCGGCGCATCGACCTTGTGATCATTGAGCGCCTCGTAGACGCGCCACGCATTGTTGGCGCGCCGGTCGCCTGAGAACGGCGACCCGAGCGTCATCACCAGTCGGCAGGCCTCCGGATGGCGCTGCGCCAGCACCCGCGCATAGAGGCCGCCAAGGCTCCACCCGATCAGCGTAACCGGCTCGCCCGCCTCCGCCGCAAGCGCCGTGAGCCGCGCCTGCAGCCGGGCGATCTTGTCTGCCTGTGCGCCGGTGTTGAGCCCCTGCCCCCAGCCTTCAACCACGAACCCCGCCTTGGCGAGCGAGCTGCGCAGCAGCGCGGTGGACCGGTCGTTTGAAAGGAGACCGGGAATGACGATGACGGGCCGACCCCGCCCGAACGGAGGCACCGCTACGGGCGCGCGCAGCGGCGCAATCTGGATTTGCGGCAGCGCAAGGAATTCCAGCGCCCAGCGCCAGCGCGGCGGCGCTTTGGCTGGCGCTGGCGCCCCGCGCTCGGTCATCTGGCCCCAGTCATCTGGCCTCAGTCGCCAGCCAGGATGCGATCAACCAGTTGCTTCACAGTGGGCGTGAAGTTGTTGGAATAAAACGGATCCTGCTTGAACCGGTAGGCTGCATGTCCCGCAAACATCAGGTTCTCGTCAATCGGCTCGCCATGCGCGATGTCCTGCAACGTCTTCTGGATGCAGAAGCTCCGCGGGTCGGCGAGCCGCCCGGTGGTGTAGTCGTCGTGGTCCTTCCACGAAGAGAACCCGCAGTGCGAGAGGCAACCCATGCAGTCCTTCTGGTCCTGCTGGATCGTCTCGCGCTCCGCCGGGGTCACGAACACCACGGTATCATCGGGCGTGCGCAGCGCGTGGGTGAAGCCAGCGCCGTGCCACGTGCGTGCGCGTTCGCGGTCGGTCGGCGTCACCCAGAAGTTCTTGCCCTTCACGCCCACATCGAGCTGCACGGTGTGTTCACCGGCCGAGACCTTGGAATAGGGAATCTGGCGTTCCGAGCGGGCTTCGAGCGCGCGCAGGAACGGATTGCGCACGGCGGAGGAATAGAACCCCGTCGGCGAGAAGCGGTGCAGCAGCACGTCGCCCGGATCGAGCGTGCGCAAGTGATCCTTCCACCCCTGCGGGATCGGGCTTTCCTGCGTGAGCAAGGGCCGCGTGCCGAACTGGAAGGCAATGCTGCCAAGCTCGGGATTGTCGATCCAGTTGTCCCATTCGCGCAGGAACCACACCCCGCCCGCCATCACGATCGGCACGCTATCGGGCACGCCTTCGGCGCGCATCACATCGCGCAGCACTTTGACGCGGGGATAGGGATCTTCGGGCTTCTTGGGATCTTCAGCGTTGGAGAGGCCATTATGTCCGCCCGCCAGCCACGGGTCTTCATAGACCACCGCGCCCAGCCATTCCGGAACCTTGTGATAGGCCCGCTTCCACAGCGCGCGGAAAGCCCGGCCCGACGAGACGATCGGGAGGTAGTAGACCCCATGCCGCGCCGCGATTTCGGAAAGCTTGTAGGGCATGCCAGCGCCGCAGGTGACGCCCGTGATCAGCCCGCGCGTCTGCGAAAGCACGCCTTCGAGAATCGGCTGCGCGCCGCCCATTTCCCACAGCACGTTGATGTTGATCGCACCGTTGCCGCCCGCCAGTTCATGCGCGCGGCGCACCTGCTCCACCGCGCCGTCGATGCCATAGCGGATCAGCTGCTCGTGGCGCTCGCGCCGCGTCAGCTGGGTATAGACCTGGGGGATGATCTTGCCCGTCGGATCATAGCTGTCGGCATTCACCGCGCTCACCGTGCCGATGCCGCCCGCCGCCGCCCATGCGCCGGAGCTCATATGATTGGTTGCGGCAACACCCTTCCCGCCCTCGATGAGCGGCCACACTTCACGGCCGCCATAGAGAATCGGCTTCAAACCCTTGAACGCAGACATTGTCTTTCCTCAGAGACCCCCAACCTTGCCATCACCGGTGCTGGTGAGGGCACCAGTACCTTGCGGGCAAGCTCGCATCCGACCCGGCTCAGGCGGCCCGCTTCCAGCAGGTACAAACTGAGCGTAATAGCCTGATAGTTGCGGCTTACGTCGAAACGCGGCCAAGCGAAAGCCCGCTGTCTCGAATTCACAAAAAAGCAGGGCAGCGGGCGTGCCGTGCTTGTCGGTCGGCCGATCCGCATCGACCACCACCACCGATCCGCCCGCCTTGAGCGCTGGCCACAGCCGCCACAGGAACGGGTAGGGTTCGGCGATTTCATGGTACATATGAATCAGGAACACGCGGTCGAAGCTTTTCGCGGGAAGGCGGGGATCATCCGGCGCGCCCGGCGTGATCGAAACCGCCGTCAGCCGCTCGCGCTCGATCCGCGCGCCGAGCCGCCCGAGCGCGCCGTGATCGATATCCTGCGCCAGCACGCGGCCCTTCGGCCCTACCCGCGCGGCGAGCCGGACGGTGTAATACCCCTCGCCCGCACCGATATCGGCGACTGTCATGCCCGGGGCGATCTCCGCCTCGTCCATCACGATCTGCGCTTCGCCCTGCTTGTCGCGCGTTTCCTCGGGTGCCCATTGGGTCGAAACGACTTTCGCCACGGGCCGATCCGCACGCGGAAAGGCCCGGTCGCGCGGCGCGCGGTCGGTATCCCCCGCGCCTTCATGGCAGGCCGCGAGCGCCAGCAGCCCAGCTGCCAGTCCTGCTGCCAGCCCCGCCCGCTTCCTCAATCGTCGTCTTCCACGGTCACCTTCTCACCGGTCACCCGCTGCGCCAGCGCGGCGGCCATGAACGGATCGAGCGCGCCGTCGAGCACTTCGCTGGGATTGGTGCTGACCGTGCCGGTGCGCAGGTCCTTCACCTGCTGATAGGGCTGGAGCACGTAGGAACGAATCTGGTGGCCCCAGCCGATGTCGGTCTTGGCGGCATATTCGCCGCTCGCCGCCGCCTCGCGCTTGGCCAGTTCCGCTTCATAGAGCCGCGCTTTCAGCATCCCCATCGCGGTTGCGCGGTTCTTGTGCTGCGAACGGTCGATCTGGCTCGCGGCGATGATGCCAGTGGGAATATGCGTGATCCGCACCGCCGAATCGGTCGTGTTCACGTGCTGCCCACCCGCACCCGAAGCGCGGTAGGTATCGATCTTGAGGTCGGCCGGGTTGATCTCGATGTCGATGTTGTCGTCGATCTCGGGATAGACCCAGACCGAGCTGAACGAAGTGTGCCGCCGCGCCGAACTGTCATAAGGACTGATCCGCACCAGCCGGTGAACGCCGCTTTCCGTCTTGGCATAGCCATAGGCGTTCTCGCCCTTGATCAGCAGCGTGGCGCTCTTGATCCCGGCGGCTTCGCCCGCGTGATAGTCCAGCAGATCGACCTTGAAACCATGCCGCTCCGCCCAGCGCGTGTACATGCGCTGGAGCATTTCGGCCCAGTCCTGGCTTTCGGTGCCGCCCGCGCCCGCGTGGACTTCGAGGAACGCGTTCGACCCATCGGCTTCGCCCGCGAGCAGCGCCTGCACCTTGTCCGCATCCGCCCGTTCGGCCAGCGCCGCAAGGCTGGCAAGCCCTTCGGCCACCGTCGCCTCGTCGCCTTCCATCTCGCCCAGTTCGACGAATTCGATGGCATCGGCCATCTCCTGGCCGATCTGGTTCACCGTGCTGATCGACGCATCCAGCCGCCGCCGCTCGCGCATCACCGCTTCCGCGGCCTTGGGATCATCCCACAGCTTCGGGTCCTCGACGCGCGCGTTCAGCTCGTCGAGCCGGCGCACCGCGCGGTCCCAATCCAGGAACTTGCGCACAAGCCGCAGCGCGGCCTCGATGCGGTCGATATGGGCCTGCCCTTCGGCACGCATGATGGGTCTCACTTCAGATTGCGGGAGCCAAGCCGCTTAACGAAGCAGCGCGCCCTGTAAAGAGGGCAACGTAAAGAGTGCAGGACGCCTTGGCCGCCGCCAAGCGCCCCCCCGATCAGCCCTGCTTGAGCTTCTGCACCGCTTCCAGCGTCAGCTTCACGTGATCGCGGTAGTCCATATCGGAATGAACCATCACGATCTTGCCACCCTTCGAGATCACATAGCTGGTGCGCTTGGTCAGCCCGACCGGCAGACCCGCCACCTTCAGCGCCACATCGTAGGACTTGATCACGTCTTTCGTCGCGGCGGCCACAGTGAACTTGTCACGGCATTCGGCGGTGGAAAACTTCTGCAGCGTCGGCAAGTCGTCGTTCGACATGCCGATCACGGTTGCGCCCGCCGCGGCAAACTCGGGCGTCGCTTCGGCAAAGGCGTGCGCTTCGAGCGTGCAGCCCTGCGTGAAGGCCTTGGGATAGAAATAGAGCACCACCGGCCCCTTCGCCAGCAGCGCCTTGAGGTTCACCTTGATCGGCTTTCCAGCCAGCGCGCCCATCGTGGTGAAGTCCGGTGCCGCAGCACCCTGGGTCAGTTCCGCACTGGCGGTAGCGGGGAGAAGAAGGGCGAGCGCTGCACCAGCAGCGATGAGAAGCTTGTTCATAGCTACAAGCTTATCAGCAAGAATGCGGAGCGGGAACCGGCTTTTGGTGCAGGCAGGCTGAAGCCTGCCCTTGCACCAGCCTAGTAGATGCCGCCCTTGTCCTCCACGAAGTCGCCTTCTTCCACGGGCACATCATCGCCGCCCGTGTCCGCGCCCCTGGCCGCACGCGCCTTGCGGATCGCTTCGAGCACCGCGTCCTTGAGTGTCTGGTCCTCGGGCCGGAAGGTGCGCGTCGGTTCGCTATTGGGCTTGAACGCTTCCCAGATCACCGAGGCCTGCTTGACATCGTCCTGCGGCACCCCGCCGAACACCTGCCGCCCGCTCACCCGGTCGATCTTCACCATGCGGATGCCTTCCGGCACAGTGAAAGGCGTGTCGCTCCAACGCGCGCGCGTCTGCAGCACGAAGTCCTTGAAGATCGGCGCGGCAATCCGCCCGCCCTGCGCATAGCCGCCAAGGCTGCGCGGCTGATCATAGCCGAGATAGATCGCGCTCACGATATCGGGCGAACCGCCCGCAAACCATACGTTGGTCGGGCCGGAGGTCGTGCCGGTCTTGCCGAACAGCGGCAGCTTGAGATCGGCCAGCGTCAGCGCCGTTCCGCGCACCACCACGCCTTCCAGCATGTGCACCACCTGATACGCGGTGCGCGCGTCCATCACCTGCTTGCCGGCGGGCTTGATGCGCGGCATCGGTTTCCCGTCCCACTGCGCCATGCTGCAGCCATTGCACGCCCGCGTATCGGCCTTCCAGATCACCTTGCCATCACGGTTCTGGACATAGTCGATCAGCGTCTGCTCATGCTGCCGCCCGTGGTTCGCCAGTGCGGCATAGGCATTGACCATCTTTGCCGCGGTCGTATCGCCCGCGCCCAGTGCCATCGAGAGATAGGGCTGGTAATCCCCGATCCCCATCGCCTTGATCGTCTTGACCACCTTCTCCATGCCGGTGTCATTGGCAATGCGCACGGTCATCAGGTTGCGCGATTGCTCAAGCCCCCAGCGCATCGTGTGGCTGCCGGAGCCGCCCTCGCCGCCGAAGTTGCGGAAGCACTTCTGGCCCAGCGCCGCGCCCTGATAAACGCAGAACGTCCCATCCAGCACCATCGAGGCAGGCGTCATCCCGTTGTCCAGTCCGGTGGCATAGACGAACGGCTTGATCGTCGAACCCGGCTGGCGCGCCGCCTGAGTGGCGCGGTTGAACGAGCCGAGGCGCGCGTCGAACCCGCCCTGCATCGCCAGCACCCGGCCGCTTTGCGGATCTTCGACCACCATGCCGCCCGAAACTTCGGGGATAACCCTGACGGACCAGCCGCCACCCGAAGGCGCTGCTGCGATCACGTCGCCCGCCTTCATCGCTTGCGGCATCGCCCAGAGCGGCCCGGTGGTGCCATCGGCAAAGCCGATCCGCCCGTCATTTCCGCGCCGCTCCAGCACCACGCCGATCCGCCAGTCCTGGTAATGGATCGCAAGATTACTGGTGATCAGCTGGGTCTGCCAGTTCGCTGAAGCGTCGATCCGCGCCACTGGCCCGTTCCATGCCCGCCCGGCGCTATAACGCAGCAGCCCGCCGCGCAGCGCCTTCTGCGCCGCCGTCTGCAATTCGGTGTCGAGCGAGGTGCGCACCCACAGCCCGCCAGCATAGACGCTGTTGGGCCCGTTTTCGGCATTCTCGCCAAACTTGTCGATCAGCTGGCGGCGCACTTCCTCCAGGAAGTAGCCGGCATCCGCCGTGTAATTGTCAGCCCGCCGCGGCACGAGGCCCAGCGGCTGGGCCTTGGCGTCGGCCGCCTCGGCCGCAGTCGCCCAGCCACTCTTCACCATCTGGTCGAGCACATAGGCCCGCCGTTCGAGCGCGCGGCCCGCAAACTTGGCGCGGCCATAGGTCTCCGGCGCCTTGGGCAGGATCGCCAGGAACGCCACTTCGTGCAGCTTGAGGTCGCTGACGTCCTTGTCGAAATAGGCCCGCGCCGCCGCCTGCACGCCGAAGCTCTGCCGTCCGAGCGGAATCTCGTTCAGGTACAGCTCAAGGATCTGCTGCTTGTTCAGCACGCTTTCGATGCGCCGCGCGAGGATCATTTCCTTGAGCTTGCGCGTGACCGAATATTCGTTGCCGATCAGGATGTTCTTGGCAACCTGCTGGGTAATGGTGGAGCCGCCACGTGCGCGCTCACCCGATCCCAGTTTCACCGTATAATCGACCACCGCTCCCAGCAGCCCGGTGAAATCGACCCCGCCGTGGCTGAAGAACGACTTGTCCTCGGCCGCCAGAAACGCGTTGATCAGTGGCTGCGGAAAATCGACATAGCGCAGCTGCACGCGGCGTTCGCGAGCATAGCTCGAAACGATCTCGCCATCATTGCCGCGCACCATGGTGGGCAGCGGCGGCTGGTAAGTCAGCAGCTTGTCCGCCGATGGCAGCGTGCGGATCACCGTGACCCACAGGATCAGGTAAAGCACCGCCAGCACGCCAAGCGCATAGCCAGCGCGGCGCACCCACACTTTCGTGCGCCACAGATCTCGCACCCGGCCCAGCAGGCCTGCAGCATCGCGCTGGATACGCCAGCGCACGGAGGTGCCATCAGGCTCGGGCAAGGAAGGATCGTTCGCCATCTTCGCCGCGCCTTAGCATGGCCCTTTGTCCGATTGCCAGTGGTGAGCTTCGGGGCCAGCTTCGGGGCACTCTTCAGGGGACCGCAGAGACCACGCTGGTGCGCGCCAGATATATCCCGATTGCCGAGGCGACCGACCCGGCGAACTTTTCTCGCCAGTCCGGATTGCCCATGGCCCGGGCATCGTCAGGGCTGCTGATATAACCTGCCTCGATCAGCGCCGAAGGCAGGTCGAGCGATTTCAGCACCACAAAGGCCGCCTCACGTTCGGGATCGGTGTGAAAGCGCAGCCGCCCCTCCCCTTCGCGCAGGACAAGCGCCCCGAACGCGCGCGAACGCTCGCGCATCTCGCGCTGCGAAAGGCTGACGAGGATCGCCGTCACGGCATCGGATTGGCCGCTCAGGGTCACACCGTTCACTGTGTCTGCCCGGTTTTCGCGCCGGGCCACCGCATCGGCCACGGCGTCAGAACCCCGGTCGGACAGCGTGTAGACCGTCGCTCCCGTGGCATCGGGCGATTCCGCGGCATCGGCATGGACTGAAACGAACAGATCGGCCTTGAGCCGCCGCGCAATGCCGGACCGTTCATCAAGCGCAAGGAAGTGGTCATCATCGCGCGTGAGCGCGACGCGCACGCGGCCCTGCTCCAGCAGCGCTTTGCGCAGCGCGCGGGCCAGCGCCAGCGTGATGGTCTTTTCCTTCTCGCCGAGCAGTCCGCTCGCTCCGGGATCGTGCCCGCCGTGCCCGGCATCGATCACCACCAGCGGGCGGCTCGCGTCGGCGGGGCCTTCGATGGGGGGAAGACCGATCTGCCTCGTCCCCGATGGCAGGGCGATCCGCACGACATAATCGGGAACGTGCGCAGTGGCCGCCGCGCCCAGCGCAAACAGGATGGCAAGCGCCGTCACCACGGCCAGTGGCACGCCCAGTCCCACCGCGATCAGCACACGCGCTTTCATGAGGCGGGGCTATGCAATGCCGAAGCGCCGCTGGTCCAGCGCCAATTGCGCCAGATGCGACAAGACCCGATGGGGAAGAGCGTTGACACCGGCCAGCAACCTTCCCGTCATGGTTTTAATTGTAGGTTGTCAAATCAGGTGCTAGCAGTGCCAATCTGGAACGAGACCGGATCGGCCTCGGCTTCGCGCTCCTCACTTGGGCATGGCAGCTTGGTCTGTCCGCCAGCAGTTAGCAGCAAAGCGTTGCCAAGGCCCAGATTTTTCGGAATTTTTCCAGAGCTAGAGCGAGTATGGCACCGGCCTGTTGTTACCGGCCAGTTCCAGCGCATCTCGCGCCAGAGGTTGATGTCTTGATGCAAATCCGTGCACCGTTCGAGCCGAGGAGCCCCGCAGGGGCCCGTGCGGGCTTGGCGGGCATCGGTCCGTGCCAGTCGCCACGGGCCATCTTCAAGGCAGACACGCACCAACCGCCGCCGGGCGGCGAGCGCACGGGGCACGCGTCCCTTCCCGCGCTCCGAACCGGCACATCCGCATTCGCGAAACGCCCCGCGTCGGCTCCGGTATCATTCCGGGCCGATCATGGCGGCTATCGCGCTTTCACATTGAACCGCGCCCAGAACCCGGGTTCACCCCCGTGGCTGCGCGGCTGGAGACTTTATAATGACCACGCGCATGCTGATCGATGCGCGCCACCAGGAAGAAACCCGGGTGGCGGTGCTCAATGGCAATCGGATTGAAGAATTCGACTTTGAATCTGCCGATCACAAGCAGATCAAGGGCAATATCTACCTCGCCAAGGTAACCCGCGTCGAACCGTCGCTGCAGGCGGCATTCGTCGATTTCGGCGGCAATCGCCACGGGTTCCTCGCCTTCAGCGAGATTCATCCCGATTACTACATGATCCCCAAGGAGGACCGCGAGGCCCTGCTGGCGGAAGAAGCCGCACATGCCGAAGAGGAAGCCGCACTGCGCGCTGCCGACGAAGCCGAGCATGGCGACCTCGACGATGAGGAAGGCGGCGACGACCGCTACGACTATGATGGCGACGAAGGCGTCACCGAAGTCGATACCTCCGAGAAGGACGAAGTCGCCACGATCGAAGGCGGCGTTGTCGAAAACGGCTTCGAAGACGAATCCGGCGACGAGCAGGGCGAAGAAGGTGCCGAAGAAGGCAGCGAAGACGGCGAGAGCCGCCAGCGTCGCCCCCGCCGCCAGCGCGCACCGCGCGCTCAGGCGCGTGAGGCCGATGATCTGCGCGCCCGCCGCATGGCGCTGCGCCGCCGCTACAAGATCCAGGACGTGATCCAGCGCCGCCAGGTGCTGCTCGTCCAGGTCGTCAAGGAAGAGCGCGGCAACAAGGGCGCTGCCCTCACCACCTATCTCAGCCTCGCGGGCCGCTACTGCGTGCTCATGCCCAATTCGAGCCATGGCGGCGGCATCAGCCGCAAGATCAACTCGGCGGCTGACCGCAAGCGCCTGAAGTCGATCATGTCCGAGCTGGAACTGCCCCGCACGATGAGCTGTATCGTGCGCACTGCCGGTCTTCAGCGCACCAAGCCCGAAATCAAGCGCGACTTCGATTATCTCGCCCGCCTGTGGGACGAGATTCGCGAACGCACGCTGAAATCCTCCGCGCCCGCGCTGATCCATTCGGACAGCGACCTCATCAAGCGCGCGATCCGCGACATCTACAACCGCGACATCGAGGAAGTGGTCGTCGAGGGCGAGCACGGCTACCGCGCCGCCAAGGACTTCATGAAGCTGCTGATGCCCAGCCACGCCAAGCGGGTGCGCCAGTATGCCGATCCGGTGCCGCTGTTCCAGCGCTATGGCGCGGAAGACCAGCTCACCGCGATGTATGATCCGGTGGTCCAGCTCAAGAGCGGCGGCTACCTCGTGATCAACCCGACCGAGGCGCTCGTCTCGATCGACATCAACTCGGGTCGCTCCACCAAGGAGCACGGGATCGAGGCGACGGCGGTCAGCACCAACCTCGAAGCCGCGCGCGAAATCGCCCGCCAGCTGCGTCTGCGCGATATGGCCGGGCTCGTCGTGATCGACTTCATCGACATGGAGTACGGCTCCAACGTCCGCAAGGTCGAGAAGGCGATGAAGGACGCGCTGCGCAACGACCGCGCGCGCATCCAGGTCGGCCGCATCTCGGGCTTCGGGCTGATGGAAATGAGCCGCCAGCGCCTGCGCACCGGCGTGCTCGAAGCGACGACTCGCGCCTGCCCGCACTGCGATGGTTCGGGCCTCGTGCGCACGGCTTCTTCGGCCGGCCTTTCGGCGCTGCGCATGATCGAGGACGAAGCCGCCAAGGGCAAGGGCACGATCATCACGCTTTATGCCAGCCAGGAAGCGGCGATCTACGTACTCAACGCCAAGCGCGCCGATCTCGCCGAGATCGAGGAGCGCTACGGCGTGACGGTCGAGGTGATCCCCGAAGGCGAGAACGAAGGCGCCAAGATGCGGGTTGGCTCGCGCGGGCCGAAGCCTTCGTTCGTGCCGCGCTTCGAACCGATCATGGAGCCGATTGACGATTCCATCGACGACGAGGACTACGGCGACGAGGACGAAGCCGAAGCCGAAGACGATGACGGCACCGAAGACGGCGCACGGAGCGAGCGCAGCCGCGAGGACGGTGACGGCGGACGCCGCAAGCGCCGCAAACGCCGCCGTGGTCGCGGCCGTGACCGGGATGACCGTGACGGTAGCGACCGGGACGACACATCCTCTGCCGCCAATGAAGGCGACGCAGACGACGCCGATGGCGACGAACGCAGCGAGGACGGCGATCGGCCCGAGCGCGAGGAAGCTCGTGACGAACCCGGCGATGAAGGTGGCGAAGATCGGGGGCCGCGCAAGCGCCGCCGCCGTGGTCGTCGTCGGCGCGGTAGCCGCGGCGATGGCGAAGGCCAGGCCGGTGACGATGCTCAGGGCGAGGAAACCCTCGGCGAAGCGGACGGTGAAGACGCGGCGGCTGATGCAGCCGAAGCACCCGCCGCAACCGAGCCTGCGGTCGAAGCACCTGCCAAGCCGCGCCGCACGCGTCGCCGCAAGGCCGATGCCGAGGCGGTGGCAGCGGACGTGGCCGAAGCGCCTGCTGCAGAAGCGGTTGCAGAGCCTGTTGCCGAACCCGCCGCTGCCGAAGCAGAAGTGCCTGCCAAGCCCAAGCGGACGCGCCGCAAGAAGGCCGATGCAGCCGAAGCCGAAGTGATTGAAGCACCGGTTGCAGCGGAAGCACCCGCTGCGGCAGCGGTGGCCGAAGCAGAAGCAGAAGCTCCGGCCAAGCCGAAGCGCACGCGCCGCAAGAAGAGCGATTCGCCGGAAACCGAAGCTGCGCCAGCGGCAGAAGCGCCTGCGGAAGAGGCCGCACCTGCGGTGGCTGAGACGCCAGTTGCAGACGCTGCTCAGGCCGAAGAAACGCCGGGCGAACCGCGCCGCGGCTGGTGGCAGCGCACCTTCGGGGCCTGACACCGCACGCAAAGGCTGCATGACAGCCCGAAAAAAGCCCTCCCCGGTATCCGCCGGGGAGGGCTTTTTTGCTTGCGGTGTTCGCCGACCTTCAGGCCACGCGGGTGGCCGTGCCCCATTCCATCCACGCCGCCCAGCGCGGATTGCCGGGCAGATACGTCTGCCCCATCGGCGCCACATCGAAACCGGCGTGGCGCACCGCCGCTGTCACCGGACGCGTCAGATGGCAGCCACCGGCGATGTGCTTCCAGTAGGGTTCGATCCGCTGCTGCCAGCGCTGCACATCGGCATCGGGCGCGCTGCCATGTTCGAGGAACAGGAACTGCCCGCCCGGTTTCAGGATGCGCTGCAGTTCGGACAGCACCCGCTGCGGATCGCTTACCGAGCAAAGCGTGTAGGTGCACACCACCGTATCGAAGCTCTCGCTCGCGAAGGGAATCGCCTCACCCACACCGGCGCGGATATCTGCCGCCCAGCCCTTCTTCGCCGCTTCCGCCCGCGCGAAATCGAGCAGCTTGTCCGAAGGATCGATCCCGGCGAACGATGTCACCGCATCCCGATCATAGAACTGCTGGTTGAACCCGCCGCCGCAGCCGATCTCGAACACCGCGCCGCGCGCCTTGGGGACCACTTGTCCGCGAAGGTCCATGATCGCCTCTGCCCCGCAGCACGTGCGGATGAGCCGGGGCACCATGTGCCGATCCCAGAACGCCTTGAAACCCATTTCCTGCACCCTTTCCTGACCCGTCTGGTTTTGATGTTGCACGCCCCGGCGCGGCCGCACAAGCGCGGGTGCAAACTCTGCCGCAAGGGATTTCACAAACACTTTTCTTGCTGGCTCCTATCAATGTTGGCGGCCAGCCCCCGTAAGATCCATCCCCAGAGCATTGATAATAATATACTTATTTCTCCAAACCCCCTCACCCCCGTCACGTTACGCGTTAGGGGATTGTTAGAATGTTGTCCGTACATAGGTCCTTGCTCACCACGGAAGACACAGGGGGTGAGTGGCGCGTGGGGCGCCAACTCAGGAGATCTAACATGACGCTTTTCAAGAACCTGCTCGCTAACGAAGATGGCGCGACCGCAATCGAATACGGTCTGATCGCCGCTCTTATCGCTGTTGCCGCCATCACCGCCATGGGCGCGCTGGGCAACTCGCTGTCGAACACGTTCAACCTGGTTTCGACCAACATGAACAACGCGGCTGACGGCAAGCTCTAAGAGCTTTTCGCAAGCGAAACGTTCGGGGGCGGGGAACGAAAGTTCCCCGCCCCTTTCGTTTGTGTCCCTCACGGGGCGAAACGGCACCGGCGACCCTGTTACCTTGGGCAGGGGCAAACCGCTGCTAGCCCTCTTGCCCACCGCCACGGTTTCGCTAAGGACAGTTCAACCTTTTTTTCGAACCCGATCAACGTATCTGATCAACAAGGACGGCTCGATGGCGACCTTCACGCTTCCGAAGAATTCCAAGGTCAATGGCAAGTCGCGGCATTTCGCGGCAGCCACCCAAGGGCGAATCCAGAAGTTCAAGGTCTATCGCTACGATCCGGACAGCGGCGAGAACCCGCGCTACGACACGTTCGAGATCGATCTCGACCAGTGCGGCCCGATGGTGCTCGATGCGCTGATCAAGATGAAGAGCGAGGCTGATCCCACGCTCACCTTCCGCCGTTCCTGCCGCGAAGGCATCTGCGGTTCGTGCGCGATGAACCTCAACGGCCGCAACGGCCTTGCCTGCACCACCGCCATCTCGGACCTCAAGGGCGAGATTCGCATCACCCCGCTGCCGCACATGGAAGTGATCAAGGACCTCGTCCCCGATTTCACGCACTTCTACGCGCAGTACGCCTCGATTCGCCCCTGGCTGCAGACCGTCAGCCCCACGCCTTCGGGCAAGGAGCGCCTGCAGAGCCCAGAACAGCGCGAGAAGCTCGACGGGCTTTACGAGTGCATCCTGTGCGCCTGCTGCTCAACTTCTTGCCCCAGCTACTGGTGGAATTCGGACAAGTTCCTCGGCCCGGCGATCCTGCTGCAGGCCTATCGCTGGCTGGCAGACAGCCGCGATGAGATGACCGGCGAGCGGCTTGATGAGCTGGAAGATCCTTTCCGCCTCTATCGCTGCCACACGATCATGAACTGCGCCAACGTCTGCCCCAAGGGTCTCTCGCCGGCGCGCGCGATCGCGGAAATCAAGAAGATGCAGGTCGAACGCTCGCTCTGAAGCGGGCACTTCGCCGCCTCTTGCGATCATGGTCGACAACGCTGCCTTCAGTTACGGTCCGTCCGAGGAGCATCCCGGCTGGTATACCTGGGACCTGAAGGATCAGGACCGGTTCAACAGCCATGTCATGGGGCCGCTGCTGGTGCGTCGCGAGGATTCTCCCGGCGGCGCCATCGGTGTGCGGCTGCGCATGTTTCCGCAGCGTCGCCATAGCAACCTGCTCGATGCGGTTCATGGCGGCATCACGCTTTCCCTGATCGACGTTTCGCTGTTTGCCTGCATGCGCCATGCGATGGATGGCGATGCGGCGGGATCGGTCACTCTCGATCTGTCCACCCAGTTCATCGGCGCGGGCATCGTCGGCAAGCCGCTCGATGCCGTGGTCGAAGTGCTGCGCGAGACGCGGCGGCTGCTGTTCCTGCGCGGCACGGTGGTGCAGGACGATCATCTCGTCGCCGCCTTCAACGGGACGGTGCGCAAGCCCTCCACGCGATGAGCGGTCTTGCGACCCGCTACGCCGCGCTGGTGGCGGCCGGCGAACTGAAGCCCGATCCCGAACAGGCCGCTGCCGCCGCCCGGCTCGATGCGCTGCAACAGGAGCTTGAGCGCCCTGCCCCCAAGCCCGGCCTGATGGGCCGCCTGCTGGGCAGCAAGCCCGCCCCGCCCCCGCGCGGGCTCTACTTATGGGGCGGCGTCGGGCGCGGCAAATCGATGCTGATGGACTTGTTCCACGATACGCTGGAAGCAGGCCCAAAGCGCCGCGCGCATTTCCATGAATTCATGCTCGACGTGCATGCCCGCCTGCGCGTTGAACGCCAGAAGGAGCGCGGCGACCCGATCCCGCCCGTCGCCGCTACCATCGCCGCGGAAGCGCGCGTGCTGTCGTTTGATGAGATGGTGGTGAACAACAGCGCGGATGCCATGATCATGGGCCGCCTGTTCACTGCGCTGATCACCGATCTTGGCGTCACGGTTGTCACCACGTCCAACCGCGCGCCAGGTGATCTCTACAAGGACGGGCTCAACCGCGAGCACTTCCTGCCGTTCATCGCGCTGATCGAGAACCGGCTCGACGTCGTCCCGCTCAACGGCCCGACCGATTACCGCATGGTGCGCATGGCTGGCGTGGGCACCTGGCACGTGCCCAACGGGCCGGAATCAACGGCAGCGGTGCGCGAGGCATTTTTCCGGCTGACCGACTATCCGCCCGAGGACAGCCTGCATGTGCCTGCGGGTTCACTCGACGTGGGCGGCGGGCGCATGCTGCATGTGCCCAAGAGCCTCAAGGGCGTCGCGGTGTTCAGCTTCAAGCGGCTGTGCGGCGAGGCACGCGGCGCGGCGGATTATCTCGCCATCGCGCGCAACTATCACACGGTGATCCTCGTCGGCATCCCGCGCCTCGGGCCGGACCAGCGCAACGAGGCAGCGCGCTTCGTCACGCTGATCGACGCGCTCTACGAGCACAAGGTGAACCTGATCGCGACAGCGGATGCCGAGCCGACCGACCTCTATCCGGCGGGCGATGGGCGGTTCGAGTTCGAGCGCACGGTGAGCCGACTGATCGAGATGCAGAGCCTGGACTATCTCGCGCTCGGCCACGGCGAAGCCTGAAGCCTGCCTCCAGCACGCCGTGGGCGGCGCAGCTGCTCAGTCATGACGAAAATGGGCCATGACGAAAATGGGCAGCCACAACGAAAAAGGGAAGCCGAGTGCCTTCGGGCACCTGACTTCCCTTTTCTAAACTCTTCATCGGGAACCAGCACTGCTGGTTCCCGGGGCAAACCGCCCTCTAACCCGAGCCATGATCAAGCGGCACGTCGCCACCGGACCATTTCCGCCGCGTCAGGTGGACCAGCACCCGCGCTTTGGCCAAAGGGTTTTGGCAGGATCATGGTGCCGTCATGACGTCACCACAATCGCTTCCATTTTGGAGTTTCCTGCGTTTTCAGCCCCAATGGCCCGAGCTGAAAACGAATCGGTGGTTTTTTGGCCGATTCCCCGAACTAGCGAGGAAAACCGGCGCAAAAACCAAAATCAACGGAACAGAAGATGCCAGATCATATAAGCCTCCACCGGTTTGCGATGGGGTTTATATATCTTTAAAAACTCTGGTTAACAAGTTCCTAAGCCTCTTTGGCGCTCTGCCTCAGGCTTGCCTCATAGGTCTGTTCCAGATTGGCGTAAGTCTCGGGCCGGCCCAGCAAGTACCCCTGTGCCAGATCGCAGCCCATCGCGCGCAGCATGGCGAGCGTCGGTGCGTCCTCGATGCCCTCGGCCACTACGGTCTGGCCCAGCGCATGCGCCAGCGCGATGGTGTTGGCGACAATGGCATGGTCGCGCTTGCTCGCCGCCATGCGATCAATGAACCGGCGGTCGATCTTGAGCTCGTCGCTCGGCAGATCAGCCAGGTATGCAAGGCTGGCCTCGCCCGTGCCGAAATCGTCGATCGACAGGCGGAACCCCAGTTCGCGCAGCCGGCTCATGTTCTGGCAGGCGGCGGGCCGGTTGCGCACGCAGGACGTCTCGGTGATCTCGACCGTCAGAAGGCTGGGATCAATGCCGCGCCGGTGCACGATGTCGGCGAAGTTGGCGACAAGATCGGGCTTATCGACCATCTGTGCCGAAAGGTTGATGCTCATCTGGAAACGCGGCCCGCGCGCATTGAGCGTAAGCGCGGCGGTGATCGCCAGATCCAGCACCCAGTAGGTCAGCGCGTCGATGCGGCCGGCCCGCTCAGCCTGAAGGATGAACGCATCGGGGGCAATCGGCCCGCGCGTCGGATGATTCCAGCGGATCAGCGCCTCTGCCCCGCACATCCGGCCATCCCGGAGGTCCCACTGCGGCTGGAATGCCAGCCAGATATCGCCATTGCGCAAGCCTTCCTCGATGCGGGCGTGAAGCGACAGCTCCCACGGCGCCTCGGCCAGCCGGCTTGCCTCGAACAGTTCGATGGCCCGTCCGTTGGCCAGGGCCTCGTTCGCGCTGGCAAGGGCGGAGTTGACCCGGGTCGGGGTGTCCAGCCCCTCGTTGCGATCAAGGCCGAAGTGGATGTTGGTATCGAAGGTATGGTTGCCGATCAGCAACGGGGCTGCAAACAGCGCCCGCAAGCCTTCGAGGTGATCGAGTTGCATCTCCAGCGGACGCGCCTCTTCCGCCCAGGCAAAATGCCCGCCATCACCGTGATGGATCTTGTCAGCTCCGGCCCCGGCAGCAATGCGCCGGGCAATCTGGCGAGCACATTCCCCATGCAGGTCGTGCGGCAGCGTCGCGAGAATCTCTTCGTAGCGTCCGACGACGGCCACCACCACATCGGAGCCGACGGGGAGCGGATTGTTGGCCAGCGCCAGCAGATTGGGCAGGCCCGAAGCGCTGGTCAGCTGGATGCGCCGCGCCCGCTTCTGCCACAGCCGCACGGAGCCGTAGATCGCCATGAACATGAACGCGGCATCGGGCGCGAACACCAGGCCCATCGTTCGCAGCACGGCCGGCAGGACAAACGCTGCGGCGATGGCAGCAAGATAGGCGGCCGCCTTGCGCAACCCGGATGCGCGACTGCCCAGCCAGATCAGCAAGGACACGAGTGCAAGAAACGGCAAAGCGCCGAACCGAGGCCCAAGCGATAGCGCAAACGGTGCCTTCAGACCTTCGGCACCGGCAATATCAAGCGCGATGGCGGGCGCATAGCTGTGGCCAAAATACAGGATCGATGGGGCCTTGCTCAGCCCCGTCACGATCACGGTCCGTCCGGTAAGGCCGCTGGCGGCAGCGGTCCCCGCAGAAAGCGTCTGCGAAGGAATGCGCGGGATCGTGGCGGGATCAATCCGGAAGTCGGGGTAGTAGTCGCCCTCGATGCCGGATCGCACCCCGGACAGCGCGGCGGCCACCGTGCTGTATTCGCGGCCATCGACGGTGATCGTGTACGGTGCGGACACGGCATAGAGCAGGAAGTTGCCGCGCCATGCAGAGGCCAGCACTTCGGCATTGCCGGTGATCTGCTTCGGCGGCAGAATGATCGCATCCTTGCCAATGTTGTCGACCCGTTCGGAGCGGGCAATGAAGGCAATGTCGGAGCCATAGCTGCGCACGGCCCGCGCGAGTGCCGCATCGCCGGCAGCGTTCTCACCAACCGGCAGCGGCGTATCGATCAGAACGCGGCGCGGCATGCGGGGGCGCAGTTCGTCGAGCACTTCGGCTAGCTCGGCCGAAGTCCAGGTGTGACGGTCGTCGATCGTCAGCAGCACCTGCGAGGAGGGCGCGCTGCGGTGCACGACTTTGAACACCATGTTCCAGTAGCTGTGCGCAATCGGCTCCCCAGCCACCATCATCGCCAGAAGCAACGTGGTCAGCAAGGATATGCCAAAAGAGGTACGCAGGAACTGCCGCATGGACCGCCCAAAACGGTTGGTGATACCCGGGCCTAGTCCGAAATGGTTGATATTGCCTTAAGGCTTTTCGGCAAGATTCAGCTCTGCCTGATTTTATCTGTATGTTTTCAAATGACTATCTGCAGGCTACGGTCCAGCATCAGCAATTGCCAGATCAGCCGACTGTGATCGCTGGTCCCTGCGATGTGCGCCTCGGCCAGCGCAGAAAGCCGCGCGCTGTCGAACCAGCCGGTGCGCGCCAGAACGCCGCCTGACACCACCTGCCGCGCTTCGCCAGCCAGCGGCCCGCGCAGCCAGGCGGCTATCGGGGTGACAAAGCCCATCTTCTGCCGGAACAGGATGTCATCGGGCAGATAGCGCCGCATCGATTGCTTCATCAGCCATTTGCCGGTGGAGCCGCGCACCCGCACCCGCTCGGGCAGGCGCGCGCCAAATTCGATCAGTCGGTGATCGAGCAATGGCTCGCGCGCTTCAAGGCTGACGGCCATGCTGGTGCGATCCACTTTGGTCAGGATATCGCCGGGCAGATAGAACTTGAGATCGGCGTATTGCGCGCGGTCCAGCCCGCTGCGCGCCGGTGCCCCACGCATCAGCTCCACGAACGGCTGCTCGGCGCGGTAGTCGCCTCTGATCCGGCGGAACTCCGCTGAATATAGCGAGGCGCGCAGTTCCGGTCCGGTGACGGCCAGCGCGCGGGCATAGCCTTCCTCGCCGCTCGCCGCGAGGCTGAGCAGCGTGGTCTTGGCGCGCAGGGGCCGCGGCGCCCAATCGAGCTTGGGATAAGCTGCGCCCAGCCCGCCCAGCAGCGGACGGCGTAGCGCGGAAGGCAGGAAGGCGCGCGCCTGCTCCTCGCGGTGATGGAAGGTCTGGCGGCGATATCCGGCAAAGGCCTCGTCCGCCCCGTCACCCGAAAGCGCCACGGTCACATGTTCACGCGCGAGCTGCGAAACCCGCCACGTCGGCAAGGCAGAGGCATCGGCGAAGGGTTCGTCGAACATCGCCGCCAGCGTGCCGACATGGGCGAAATCGTCTGCGCCCACGGTCCGCTGGTAATGCTCGGTGCCATATTGCGCGGCAATCCGGCCGGCATAGGCCGTCTCGTCGAGCGCCTTCACATCGAAACCGATGGTGCAGGTCTTGACCGGAGCGCTGCTTGCCTCGGCCATCAGCGCAACGACGCTGGAGCTGTCCACCCCGCCCGAAAGGAACGCGCCGAGCGGCACATCGGCGACCATGCGCGAAGTGACAGCTTCGCGCAGGTGATGGAGCATATGCGCGCCCAGATCGGCCTCGCTCCCGCGCTCGCGCCCTTCGAACGAGACGTCCCACCACTGCGCTGGCGGCGGCGGCGGGGCATCGTGGCGCAGCAGGCGGTAGTGCCCGGCGGGCAGCTTTTCGACGCCCTTCAGGATCGCACGCGTATCGGGCACGAAGCCCCACGCGAGGTAGTCCTCCACCGCCAGCGGATCGATCTCGCGCCGCAAGGAGGGGTGCGTGAGCAGCTGCTTCAGTTCCGAGCCGAAGATCACGCTGCCATCCGAAAGGGTGGCCATGTGCAGCGGCTTCACGCCCAGCCGGTCGCGCGCCAGCAGCAGGGTGCGCTGCCTCAGGTCATAGAGCGCGAAGGCGAACATCCCGTGGAGGCGCGGCAGGCAATCCACGCCCCACTTCTGCCAGGCAGCAAGGATCACCTCGCTGTCGCCATCGGTGCGGAAGGTTGCGCCGCCCGCCTGCAATTCGCGGCGCAGTTCGCGGAAATTGTAGATCTCGCCGTTGAACACGAGCATCGCCGCGCCATCGGACGAGGCCATCGGCTGCGGCGATCCGGCTAAATCGATGATCGCGAGGCGCAAGTGGCCAAGGCCCACGCCCGGCGCAGTCCACACCCCCTGCCCGTCCGGCCCGCGATGCGCGGCAGCCGCGCACATCCGCGCGACGCGATCTGGATCGACGGGCTTCAGACCCTCGGTGTGGAAGATTCCGGCAATGCCGCACATGATGGAGCAGCGCTTACCGGACGCGGGCCATGCGGTCCATCCACGGTGCAACCGGTCCGGATGCCGCAAGGAACGCGCGGATCGCGGCTTCGGGCGGGGCGCCGTCTGCCGCTTCGGCGGAAAGGATCAGGGTCATCGTCGGGCGGGCGCGCAGCAGCAGGCGGTCCTGCATATTGGCGAGTTTCAGGCGCGAATTGCTGCCGGTGAGGAGATCGCCCGTGCGCAGCCAGGTGACGGCAAGGCGGTGGACCGGGCCGGGCGCCTGGATCACGTCGCTCTTCGCATCGGCGAAGCCTGGCCCGGCCTCTTCCCAAGCCCAGTGGCTTTCCAGCGGCAGCGCCCCTTCGCCGAAGCCGCCAGCCTCCTTGCCATCACCCTGCGCGGCATAGAGCGCGAACGACAAGTCGACGAAATGGCCTTTCCCATCACCGTAGCGCGCGGTGAGGCGGTGATCGGCGCCGCTGTGCAGCGGATGCCATTCTGCCCGGGGGCTGCTTTCATCCAGCTTCCAGCCCGGCACTTGCGGCAAGGCGATGTAGTCCGGCATGGGCGCGGCAATGCGGTTTGCCGCCCCGCTCCACGCCGCGCCGGTCAGCGCGAGCGCGCCGATCGCGCCCAGCACCATGGGGGCTGAGAGTGTCATCCGCGACAACCGTGCAAGGAGCGGCGAGGCCTCGATTGCCGCGTCATCAATGAGCGGCGCATCGACCTTCCGGTCGAAAAAGCGCCAGCCCACTGCCATGACCAGCACCATGACCACCGCGAAGAACACCCACCCGTAGAAAATATGGTCGAAGCTCGCCGCAAACTGAATCCCGCGCCAGCGCGCGATGTAGATCGTGCCCCATGCGCGCACGCCGTTGGCCAGCACCGGCACGACCAGCGAGAGCGCCATGAACGCCCCGCGCCGCTTCCAGCTGGCAAAGCACACGTTGGAGACGAGCGCGCCATAGGCGATCATCGCGATGAGGAACTTCACCCCCGAACACGCCTCGGCCACTTCGAAATAGCCGAAGCTGGTGGTGATGAACACGCCGTCGATCGCCGCGGGCACTTGCGTGAGTGCCAGCAGCGCCATTGTCAGCTTGGCGGTGATCGTTTGCAGGAACGGGATCAGTTCATCGCCAAACGGCACGAGCGCGAACATGTAGCCCAGCGGAAACAGCAAGGCCGCGGCAACGCGCGGGCCCAGCAGCGCCAGCGCCGCACCTTGCAGCATGACGACAACCGCCAGTTGCCGCGCCAGATTGAGGCCCGAAAACGCGCCCAAAACCCAAAGGAACACTGCGCCGCCGAAGACGACAAGGCCCGGCCACCACGTCTGCGGCACCAGCCGCGCCGTCTCCGCGCTGCGCTGCATGACGAGCCAGACGAGGATAGGCGGAATCAGCAGGATGTGGTTGTAGGTGGAGCTATCCCACGCCTGCCAGGCGATATCCCGCCAATCGGCAAAGAACAGCGCGATGAGGCCCAGCCACGCGGCGCCGACGTGCAGCAGCGGCCCTCGCCAATGCGTGGGCAACCGCTCCAGCAGCGGCACAGCGCGGCGCGTCACGGCGGTCTCAGGCAGCATCGGCTTCGCCTTCAAGCAAGGCGCGCAAGGGCGCGAGCACGCGGTCCCAGCCGCATTCGGCGATCACGAACCGCCGCGCCGCCATGCACATTGCCTCCGCCGCCGCCTTGTCTGCCAGCAGCGCCAGCCCCCGCTCCGCCAGTGTGAGCGGCGCTTCGGCCTGCACGAAATGCACGCCGTCCGCCGCGCCGATCCCGGTTGCAGCGGCGGGCGTGAGCAGCACCGGACGCGCCATCGCCATCGCCTCCAGCACCTTGTTCTGCACCCCGCGCGCGATCAGCAGCGGCGCGGTGACGATGTCCGCCCCCGCCAGCCACGGCCGCACATCGGGCACCGCGCCCGTCACCAGCGTGCCGTTGATCCCGGCCAGCGCCCGCACCGCCACTGTCGGCGCACGGCCAACAATCGCGAAACGCGCATCGGGATGCACCGCGCGGATCCGGGGCATCACTTCGCGGGCAAACAGCTCCACCGCGGTGATGTTGGGCGCATAGTCCATCTGCCCGGTGAAGACGATGCTCGGCCCTTCCCCCGCCAGTTCCGGCGCGGGGCTGACGGTAGCGGGATCGAACAGCTCGGTGTCGATGCCGTTGCCCAGCGCACGCACATCGGGCAGCGCGCCCTGCTCCAGCCGGCTTTCGAACAACGCGCGTTCCTGCGCCGTGATGAACAGGCTGGTGGTCACGCGGCGCGCGGTCTGCTCCTCGAAGCGGCGCATGAGCCGCGCTTCGCGCGCATAGAGCAGGCGGCGCGGCAGGGCGCCGGTCTGGGCATAAGCTTCGAACTTCGCCGAATCGACATCGACGAAATCCATCACCACGCGGCCCCGGAACGCGGGCGGCACATATTGCGCCATCTGCCCCGAAAACACGAAGATCGCCGCGATAGGCCGCGTTTCCAGCACATGGTTCACCCAGCGCTGGAGCCGCGCGGACGCAAACGCCGCAAGGCTGACCGGCCGCCCCTGCCCCAGCGCCGCAAGTGCGGCCAAGGGCAGCGGCGCGCTGCGGCGCACGAGGCAGTGGCTTGCGGCCAGCGCCGCCAGTTCGTGCTCCTGCGCCATGTCCGCCGCATCATCCGCCAGCGCGCCGACATGCACCGGCGCGATCTCCGCAATCCGGCGCAGCAGATGGTTGGAACGGATCTTGTCCCCCCGGTCGGGCGGAAACGGTACGCGGTGCGCAAGGAACAGGATCTCGCTCATGCCAGACCGCTTGCGATGAACGGCCCTACGCGATTGGCGATGCCCAGCGGCAGCTTCTGCCACAGCGCGATCTTGGCCTTGTAGCGCGGCGAAAGCGGATTGACGTCACGCGGCGGCGCGCCATCCGCGCTCCATACGGCATAGCTCAGCGGCTGCTGCTCGAAACCCCAGTTGCGCTTGAAGTGATAGGCGCCGGTATCGGTCTTGGAGCGCCCGAAATCGAACCGATCACAGCCCCGCGCGCGGGCATGGCACATCAGCGCGTAATACATCACGTCATTGGCGCGCAGCCCCCGCGCGGCATGAACGCCGCCGCCCCAATAGGGCATGACCGCGCCGCGATGATAAAGACTGAGCACCGAGGCCACCGCGCGACCTTCGTGCAGCACAGTCAGAATGTCGGCATCCTCGCCGAAGCCATCGAGCACCGCTTCGAACAAGCCGCGCGGGAACACCGGCGTGCCCAGATTGCGCACGGATTCGGCATAGACGCCGTAGTGCCAATCGCGGTCCTGCACGCCCCGGCCAATGCGGACCTCCATCGCGTGTCCCAGCCCCTTGCGCACTTCGGCGCGCTGCTTGCGCGGGATCCAGGTCAGCTGCGCATCATCATCAGCAGCCAGCGGCGCGACGAAACCGGCATGGCTGTCGCGCTTGATGTGCCATGCGCCGTCTTCGGGCATCACCCCGCCGCGCACTTCCACGGTGGGGCACGTGAGGCGGACCGCCAGTTCAGTGGCTGCCGCAAACAGATCGGTGGCCGCAGCCGGATCGCCCAGCACGCCGCCGCCCACGGCAAACCCGGATGAGACCAGCGCGCGGCCAAACAGCGGCGAATGGACGGCATGGCACGGCAGCAGTGCGGCAATCGCCCCGCCGCGCTCGGCCAGCAGTACATGCGCCGGGTGCCGCGCCGCCTGCGTGACCGCCTCAAGCCATTCGGGCCGATGAAACGGTGTCGCGCCGTCCGCCTCGGCCACGAAGCGCGCAATCGCACCCCGGTCGCCCGGATCGGCGAGCCGCACGCGGGTCAGCGAGGGGCGGAACGGCGCGTTCATGCCGCCACGCCTTGCGCATCGAGCCGCGCGGCTTCGGCTGCCACCACGGCGTCCATCCGCCCCCACGCGAAGGCACCGAGCAGCCGCTTGAGCTTCGGGGCCATGACGCCAAGATTGGTGTAGTGCCGCAGGCGCGAGCGCAGCGGCGCATCGTGGCGGCGCGGCTGGCCGGGATCGATTTCCCAAGGATGAAAATAGAACGCGGCCGGGCGGCCATCGTGCCGGTTGACCCGGTCCACCGCCCAGCGCGAAAGGCCATAAGGCAGCAGCCGGAAAAACCCGCCGCCGCCCGCCGCCATGCGCCGTCCGGCCAGTTCAACCGTCGTGACCGGCACTTCGACCAGCGGCGATCCTGCCACCGGACGAAACGCAAAGCGCGGTGCTTCGCGCCAGCCGTAGTGATCGTGAACAATCGGCGCGACGCTGGAGGAATAGGCATAGCCCTGCCGCGCCAGCACTTCGTGTGCCCACGGCGTGCGCGCATCGATGGAAAAGCTTGGCGCGCGGTATCCGGTCACCCCGCTGCCGCTGGTATCTTCAAGCACGCCGCGCGCGCGCGCAATATCTTCGGCAAAGGCCACCTCGCCCAGCGTAAACACGCGTTTGTGATCCCAGCCGTGGCTGGCGATCTCGTGGCCCTGCGCGGCGATCCGGCGCATCATCGCGGGATGGCGCTGCGCCACCCAGCCCAGCGTGAAGAACGTGGCCTTCACGCCCGCCTCGTCAAACAGTGCCAGCACGCGGTCGCAGTTGGCCTCGACCCGGCGTTCCAGCCCATCCCACTCGCCGCGTGCGATCACATGTTCGAACGCGCCGACCTGAAACCAGTCCTCGACGTCGACCGACATGCCGTTGAGCACGCCGCCGTGGGCAAGTGGATGTTCAAGATCAGGGCCGGACATGGCCTAACTGTCCTTTCAGGCAGCGCGGCGTTCAGGCCGCACGGCGGGGCGCTTCGCTTTCGAGCCATTCGATCAGCATGGTGAGCACGTGGCGGATCGCCTGTTCCTGCTCGGCCCCGCGCGCCTCCAGCGCCACGATGCGCTGTTGCAGCGCGCCGAGCGTGGCTTCCAGCGCTTCGAGCCGCGCGTCGGTGGCTGGAACCGCAGCCGGGGCCGCAGGCATGTCGGCGAGTTCGAGCACGGCCCGCTGCAGTTCGGTGATCTGCTCGGCCTGGCTCGTCATCGCGCTGTGCAGCGCGGCCAGACTAGCCATCGCGGCTGCTGGGGGCGTCGCTGCCACCACCGCTTCCGGCGCGATCAGCGGAGCCAGAGCCGATGCTGGCGCGGGTGCCGGTGCATCGGCATCACCCAGCGCACCATCTCGCTCCAGATCGGCGATCACTTCGGCCAGCATCGCAGCATCGATCCGCGATTTCTGCTCGACCGCGCCCATCAGCAGCAGGCGGCCGACCACCTGGTTGATCCGGCGCGGCAGGCAGCCGGTCGCCGTGGCGAGATCGGCCCACACGGCCTTGTCGAACGCCGGATTGCCGTTCCAGCCCACGCAGGCCAGCCGGTGCAGCACATAAGGGCCGACTTCCTCGGGCTCCATCGCATCGAGATGGTGCGTGGCGATCACGCGCTGGCGCAGTTGCTCCAGCCGCGGCGAATTGTGCAGCACATCGCGAAACTCGGGCTGGCCCAGCAGCAGGATCTGCAACAACGGATGCGCGCCAAGCTGGAAGTTGGACAGCATCCGCAGCTCCTCGAGCGCCTCGATCGAGAGGTTCTGCGTCTCGTCCACCACCAGCAGGCAGCGCCGCCCGGCGCGGGCTTCCTCGTGCAGGAACCCCTCGATCAGGGCGAGCGCGCTAGCCTTGTCGTGCCCCGCAACCGCAATGCCAAACGCGCGCGCAGCCATGTGGACGAGTTCGCCGCCATCCAGCCGGCTGGTCACGATCTGCCCCGCCGTCAGCCGCTGGCGGTCGATGGTGGCAAGGAGATGCGCCGCCAAGGTCGATTTGCCCGCGCCCACCGCACCGGTGATGACGATGAAGCCTTCCCCCTGCGCGAGGCCATAACCGAGATAGGACAGCGCCTTGCGGTGCGTTCCGCTCTCGAAATAGAACTCTGGATCGGGGGTGAGCTGGAAGGGCCGCCCGGTCAGCTGGTAGAATGTGTCGTACATCTTGGGAGACGTCCCTGCTTTAGAAGTTGTAGCGCAGGCCGACCTGCCCGGTGGCGATCAGCTCGTCCGGTGCGACCTTGCGATTGAGTGCATCGAGCCCTGCGCCAGCATTGCCGACAAGGCGCGAGGTGAACTGGTGCGAAATGCCCGCATTTATGCCCACAGCGTTGACATCGCCAAGATCGGAGATCCCGGACTTGTACCAGCTATCGTAAATGCCGACGGAAAAGCCGGTGAGCCGGTCGATTGCGCCCGAAATCTGGCCGTTGACATAGAGCGTCTCGTCGGTGCGGCCATTGGCATTTTCCAGCACCGTACCGCGCGCGCCGATGAACTTGCGCCGCAGATAGCCCGCGCCAAGGCCCAGCCGCAGCTGCCCGGCCATGCGGCTATAGCTGGCCGAAACACCCCGGTTGCGGAATGCCGCCGAAGCGATCGAACCCAGCGCGCCGTTGACACAACCCCCGCCCTGCGCACCCGTGGCGCAGCCCGAGATATCGCCGCTGAACGGATTGCGATCGGTGGTAAAGTCGGTCGGCAATCCGCGAACGGCATTGCCCACGGCGGAACCGAACCCGCTCACGCTATCGAACACATCGATATTGAGCGAGCTGCGCGCATTGGGCGCGTAGGAGAACTGGCCGTAATAGGTCATGCTGTCATAGCGGTGGCCGATAGAGGCGCTGAGCGACGTGCGGCGGCTGGGCCGCCACATCACCCCGGCATCCCAGGTCATCCCGCTCACATCATAGGCGATCTGGCGCGGCTTCGACTTGTCGGTCACGAAGCGGCCATCGCTGCCCACCTGCGGCACGCCGCCCGGCCCGCGCACGGCATCGCGCGAGGAAACCTCGACATCCTGCCAGCCCACGCCGCCGATCAGTGCCAGCTCCGACGTGATCGGCAAAGTGGCCTGCACCCCGCCGCGCAGTTCGCGCACGCGCTGATCGAGGTTGGATATGTCTTCCTGACTATAGCCGCCGCTGGCCGAAAGCCCGACCGGCAGCACCGTACCGGGCGCAAACCCGACCGAGGCTTGCGCGGCCTGCGCCACCGAATGATTGAAGATATCGCCCTGCGCCTGCGGGGTACCCTGCACGGTGAGGCGCGGCGTGTTCACCTTGGTATAGCCGACGAGATAGGAGCCCTTGACCGCCAGATCGCCCATCTGGGTCGAGAGCGCCGGGCCGGCATAGAGCGAATAGACTTGTGCAATGCGATCGCCCGTTTCGACCGAGCCGAGGCGCGAGGCCCCGTTGGCATCGAAGCGGGTGCGTGTGGCAAGGCCGCCTGCCTCGATCGTCAGCTGGCGCGGGATCAGATCGTGCCGCACCCGCGCGAGGCCCGAGATCGTGTCGTTGCTGGCGATATTGCCGCTTTCGGCAAAGCGCCGCTCATAGCGCACTGAAACCGCGCCTTCCGTGCGCCGCCCGGCCAGCGACATGTCGAGGCCGACCGCCACGCTGGAATAGGTCAGCACCTCATGCGTCGGCTCCAGCCGCGCCAGCACGCTCTGGTTGAGCTCGATATAAGGCTGGATCTTCATCCGCCCGCCGCCACCGGCGCTGCCGATGCTGCGCCCGCCCCCTCCCGAGCCCTTACGCGAAGCGCCGCCGCCATCCGATGACGCGCCATCGCCGCCGGAAAGCCCCTCACTATCGCCGGGATCGCCATAAGGCAGCGACTGGGCATGGGCTGCGCCCGCGACCAGCGCGAGCGCCAGTACGCCTGCGGCCATCGCGCCGCTCACAAGAGCACGGTTCGAGTTACGCGCCATGGTCATTCCTTGTACCCGTAGTAGGAGCCGAAGCGACGTCCGGTGGGTGAGAAGCGAGTGCAGTTGAGCAGGAGCTTGATATCGTCGCAGCCTGCCAGAATGCTCACCGCATCGCGCAGCGCGGCCTCGCCGGTCTGGTCGGCGCGCACCACCATCAGCGCCTGGCCGACATGGTGCGCCAGTTCGGACGCGGGAGAAGCTGCCAGCACGGGCGGGCTATCGAAGATGACGATGCGGTTGGGCGCCTGCGAACTGAGGCGGCCCAGCACTTGCGCGGTGTAGCTTGAAGCGAGATGCTCGGTATCGTGGCCGCTCGAATTGCCCGCAGGCAGCACGAACAGCCCGGCGATATCGGTGCCGATGATGCAATCTTCCACGGCGATGGCCGGATCGGCCAGCGCATCCATCAGCCCGGGACCGCCCGGCAGGCCAAACGCCGAAAGCACGCTGGGCTTGGCGAAATCGGCATCGACAAGGAGCACTTCGGTGTCCTTCTCCGCCGCCATCGACAGCGCGAGATTGACCGCGCAGAATGTCTTGCCCTCACCGGGATGCGCCGAGCACACCAGAATGCGCTCGCCATGCGGCGCGCCGCAGCCCGCGCGCGATTCCGCTGCGGTCATCAGCAGCTGGCGCTTCACGATGCGGAATTCCTCGAGCAGGCCGGTGACCGGCCCTTCCGGCTCGATCAGGCACTGTTCGCGCAAGTGCTTGCGGTCGATCGGATGGAACGTGCCCCGGAACGACTGCCGCGCCGGGATCCCGTCGAATGCCGGGGGCGCCAGGCTGGGCGGCACCGGCGCAGGGCCGCGCTGCACCAGCGTTGCCGGTTCGGCGGCTTCGGGCATGACCGGCGCCGGCTCGCGCGGCTCAGGCAGCTTCGGCGCAACCGGCGACTGAAACGCCCGCAAGTCGAAAGTGCCCGCCGCGCGCTCGATCAGCGAGCGCGCCTCGGACGTGTCCTTGGGCAGGGGGATCTTGCTCTGTTCGGTCATGATCTGTTGCGTTCCCTCAGGCGACCATGCCGCGTTTCATGAATTCGACCGCGAGCAGCACCACGAGCACGAACGCGAGGCTGGCAACGCCGCCGGCGAACCACTTGAGATGACGCCAGTATTGTGCCCGCGCCCGCCGCGTCAGCGTGAGCGTGACCGAGCCGATCACCGGCATGCCGGTCGCGCGTTCAAGCTGGCCGGTCGTCGAATAGGTCGAGCGCAGCTGGCCCACCGCGAAGGCAAGGCCGCAGCCCGCCGCCACGCCAACGATCAGCACAAGGAAAAGCAGCATCGGCCGATCTGGCGCAGAAGGGCCGCGCGGCGTCGTCGGCGGGTCGATCACTTCGAACTTCACCGCATTGCGCTCGGTCTCCACCTGCCCGCGCAGGCGCAGCTGTTCGCGGTCGCGCAGCAGCTTGTCGTATTGCTCCTTGAGCACGTCATAATCGCGGTTGATCCGCGAGGCTTCGGCGGCGAGACCCGGCTCGCTGAACTGGCGGCCGGTCAGCTGCGCCAGCTCCGCGCTGAGCGAGGAGCGGCGCGATTGCAGCGCGATGAGGCTCGCCTCGCGGTCTGCCTTGATCGATTGCAGCGAGGAATAGGCCGGGTTCGGCATGCCGCCGGGGCCGCCCTCGCCCGCCGCGGCGCGGCTGAGGCTGGCGATCTGCGCCTTGAGCGCGATCACGTCGGGATGGCTGTCGGTCAGGCCGCGCGCGCGCAGCGCACCGAGATCGGCCTGCGCCTGCGCCAGCGAACCGCGCGCTCCGCCCTGCGCACCGGGCACCATGATCGTCGGCGGCGTGCCCGAAAGCTGGCCGCGAATGGAAGCCAGCGCGCTCTGCGCCGCCAGCAGATCGGATTCGATCCCGCGCAGTTCGGCGCGCGCGCCTTCGATCTTGCTGGTGAGCGAGCCATTGCCCGGCATCATCTCGGCGTTCTTCGCCTCGAACGCCTGACGCTTCTGTTCGGCCGCTTCGAGGTCCTTCTGCCGGTCGGCCAACTGCTGGTCCATGAAGGCGAGCGTATCGCTCATCTCGCCGCGCCCGCCCGCAAGGTTCTCCTCGCGGAAGATATCGATCATCTTCTGCACGACATCCTGCGCCAGCTTGGCGTTCTGGACATCGGAAAAGGCCTTGCTGCCCGAATAGGCGGAAATCTCGAACAGGTTGTCCTGCTGGCTCACCACCTTTATATTCTTGCCCAGCGCAGCGACGGCCGCTTCCATCTGCTTGTCGGACGTGACCTTGTCGCCCAGCCGCGTGGCACGGACGACCTTGGACAGGTTCACCGAGCTCGTCAGCGTCTGGCGCACGCGCTCGATATCGCGCTTGCGGTCGCCGCCGATGCCGATCTGGTCGGACAGCACATCGTCGATCTGGACGAAGATGCGCGCCTTCGATTCGTAAGTATTGGGCACTGTCGCCACGACCAGCCAGCCCGCCATGCAGACCAGCCAGGCCGCGCCCAGCGCCAGCCAGCGCCGGTGCCAGATGCCATAAAGCGCGATGCGCACTTCCTCGTAGATGCTCGTCATGCGGCCGGCACCCTCAGAACGTGCTTTCCGGGATGATGATCACATCACCCGGCATCAGCATGACATTGGCGCGCGTGTCGCCCTTGCGCAGCAGATCGCCGATCCGCACGCCATATTCCTTCTGCTTGCCGGTCTGCTTGTCGAAGCGCACCAGCCGAGCCTTGTTGCCCGCCGCGTATTCCGAAAGGCCGCCCACCGCGATCATCGCATCGAGCAGGGTCATGTTCGCACGATAGGGGATCGAGGCCGGCTTGCCGGTGGCGCCAACGATGCGCACCTGCTGGCTGAACGTGCCCGAAAACTTGTTGACGATGACCGAGACGATCGGTTCCTGAATATACTGCGAGAGCTGGAGCTTGATGTCCTCGGACAGCATCGAGGGGGTCTTGCCCACGGCCGGCATGTCGGTGATCAGCGGCGTGGTGATGCGCCCGTCCGGCCGCACCTGCACCGTCGCGCCGAGTTCGGGATTGCGCCACACGAAGATGGTCAGGTCGTCGAGCGGCCCGATCACGTATTCCTCGCCCGGCCCTTCCTGCAGCGCCACGAACGAGGCTGGCGGCAATTGCGCACCGCCGCCACCGCCCGCACATCCGCCGAGCAGAAGGCTCACCGTGGCCGCGCTGGCCAGCAAGCGGGTGATACGCGTATTCTTGGGCATTGACCGTCCTTTGCGCGCGCTGGGCAGGCTGTCCCGTTTGTCCCGCAGCGGGACCACGGGGAGCTCCCATGACTTGCGGGGTATCGCCAAAAAGGGTGAAGATACCGTTAGTCCTGATCCGCATGGCGCGGTCCGCACAAGGGCATTTACGCCAAAGTCCCGTAACGGGACGGCGATCAGTCTATAGGTTAATACCTATAAATCAGACAGTTGCGTTAACCAGCCGTTCAGCCGCTGGTCCGTGCCCCAGAAAGTGCACCGGGCTCGCACTCGCGCCATAGGCCCCGGCGCAGAACACCGCGACGAGATCGCCTTCGTCCGCACGCGGGAAGCCGCCCTTGTCGGCCAGCCGGTCGAGCGGAGTGCACAAACAGCCGACGATGCTGGCTTCTTCCGCAGGCGCCGCGCCGAACTTGGTGGCAATCGCGCTGGGATAATTGCGCCGCACCACCGTGCCGAAATTGCCGCTCGCCGCGAGCTGGTGATGCAGCCCGCCATCGGTGACGAGGAAAACCTCGCCGTGGCTTTCCTTGCGGTCGATGATGCGCGCCAGATAAACCCCAGCCTCGCCAACGAGATAGCGGCCAAGCTCGATGCAGAACGCGGTCTCGGCCAGCACTGCGGGCAGCGCGGCCAGCTGCTCGGCCAGCGCCGCGCCGACAGCGGCCAGATCCAGTGGGAGATCGCCCGGAAAATAGGGAATGCCAAACCCGCCGCCAAGGTTGCACGCGGGCAGCGCCGCGCCGCTTTCCTCCGCCAGCCGCGCCGCCAGCGCGATTGTCGCCGCCTGCATTTCGGCAATCGCGGCGGCGTCCAGTGTCTGGCTCCCGGCGTAGATATGGAAACCGCGCCAGTCCGCACCCGCCGCGATGATCTGCCGTGCCAGCGCAGGCACCGCCGCCGCATCGACGCCAAACGGCTTCGCGCCGCCACCCATCTTCATCCCCGAACCCTTGAGATCGAAATCAGGATTGACCCGGATCGCGAGGCGCGGGGCGAGGCCCAGACGTTCCCCGATGGCCAGCGCGCGCTCGGCTTCGCGCGCGGATTCGAGGTTCAGCGTCACGCCCCGGCTAATGGCCGCTGCAAGATCGGCATCGCGCTTGCCCGGCCCCGCAAAACTGATCCGCTCCGCCGGAACTCCCGCCGCCTCGGCCAGCAGCAATTCCCCGCCGGAAGCAATATCGAACCCGTCGACCAGCCCCGCCATGTGCCGCAACACCGGGCCATAGGGATTAGCCTTCATCGCATAGTGCAGCCCCAGCCGCTGCGGCAACGCCGCGCGCAAGGCCGCGACGCGCGCCGCAATCAGCGCGCCATCATAGACGAACAGCGGCGAACCCGCCTCCGCCACCAGCGCAGACGCCTTGTGCCCGCCAATGGCAAGCTCTCCATCGATCGCGGCAAATCCGGGCGGAATGGGGCCAAGCGGCTTCATGGCTCAGCCCTTTGCCACCGCAGCCGATAATTCCTGGTAAAGGCCCGTCCGGTCGAGCTTGCCATTGGGGCTGAGCGGCATCGCCTCGCGCCAGTGGATCACGCGCGGTACCATGAAGCCCGGCAGTTCGCGCGCCAGTGCCCCCGGCAAGTCAGCCGCAGCCTGCCCCGCATCGCCCTTTGCCCGCACCACCAGATGGATCGCCTGTCCCAGCGCCGGATCGGGCAGCCCGAGGGCCACGGCTTCGGCCACCAAGCCCGTTGCGATGGCCGCATCTTCCACTTCCTGCGGGCTGACGCGGTTGCCGCTGGTCTTGATCATCGCATCGCGCCGCCCGGCAAAGTGGAGCAGCCCCGCGCCATCGCGCCGCACCCTGTCGCCGGACCATACGGCCATGCCGCCCATCCGCGAAAAGGCGGGCGCTGGCTTGAACCGCTCCGCCGTCCGCTCTGCATCCTGCCAATAGCCTTGCGCCACCAGCGGCCCGGCATGGACCAGTTCGCCCTCCTCGTCCGCCGCCGCCTCCCGCCCGTCGTCCGCCACCACCATCACTTCGGCAAACGGGATCGCCGTGCCCATCGAAGTCGGGTGCGCGTCCACCAGCGCCGGATCGAGATACGTCGAACGAAACGCCTCGGTGAGACCATACATCGCAAACAGCCGCGCCTGCGCAAACCGTGTGCGCAGCGCCCGCACCAGCGGCTCCGTCAGCGCGCCGCCGCTATTGGTCAGCCGCTTGAGCCTGAGCGCCGCCGCTTCGGGCCAGTCCAGTTCCACCAGTTGCACCCACAGGGGCGGCACAGCGGCAAGCGTGGTGACGTCATGACGCTCCACCGCCTTTGCCACATCGCGGGCCGTCAGATAGTCAAGCGGCACAGCCGCCCCGCCTGCATACCATGTCGAAAACAGCTGGTTCTGCCCATAATCGAACGCCAGCGGCAGCACGGCCAGCACGCGGTCCTCCGCCGTCAGCCCCAGATAATGCGCCACGCTCACCGCGCCGAGCCACAGGTTCGCATGGCTGAGCATGACCCCCTTGGGCCGCCCGGTCGACCCGCTGGTATAGAGGATCGCCGCGAGCGCATCTGGCGCGGCCTGCGATGGCCCCAGCGGCACAAGGCCTTCCGCCGCCGCCCACACCGCGCTTTCCTCCTGCGCCGCCGCTCCGGCCAGATCGCCCGGCTCCAGCGTCGCCAGCCGCCCTGCATTGGCAATCAGCAGGCGCGCCCCGCTGTCGCCCAGAATATGCGCCACTTGCGCGCGCTTGAGCAGCGGGTTCACCGGCACATGCACCAGCCCGGCCCGAACCGCCGCCAGCGGCATCAGGCACGCCAGCTCGCTTTTGGGCAGCCATGTCGCGACACGTGCGCCCGGCTCGGAAATTTGCGCCGCAAGCCACGCCGCCAATTGTCCTAAACGCTGATTTAACGCCTCATAGCTAAGCCCATGCGTCTTGAAGACCAGCGCGGGCGCATCGGGCTTGCCCCGCAGCGCAAGGTGATCAAGCGGAAACACGGTCGGATCGGGCGCTGCTGGCACGCGGCTCTCTCGGGCAGGAAGGCAGGAAACGGGGTTTGGCTCTCACGGTCTATCACGCTGATTTGCGGGAAGCGCAAGCGGACCCGGCGCTCGCCGCGCTGCTTGGCCGCGCGCCCGCAAGCGCGCCGTTCGACCGGCTGGAGTGGCTCGCCCTCCTCGCCCGGCATTGCCTTCCCGCTGCCACCTGCAAGCTCGCCATTGCCCGTGACGGCGATGCAATCGCCGTCCTTCCTTTCCGCACAAGCCCCGGCGGCGCCGCCCCGTTCGGCACATGGTACAGCTTCTTCGTCCGCCCACTGACGAACGCGCCCGCTCGCGCTCCCGAACTCTTTGCAGCCCTCGCCCGCAGCCTTGCCCCGGCGGGTTCAGCGCAGCTTTCACCGGTGCCCGAAGCCGAAGCCCAAGCCCTTGCCACGGCCTTCCGCACCGCTGGCTGGATCGGCGCGGCCGAACCCTGCGACACCAACCACATCCTCGAACTCGGGGGCCGCAGCTTCGCCGCATATTGGGCGGCCCGCCCCGGGCAGCTGCGCGAAACCGTCCGCCGCAAGACCGCGCGCGGCAAGGTTTCCCTGCGCATCGAGAGCGTCTTCAGCGAGGCCGATTGGGCCGCCTACGAGGCGATCTACGCCAAAAGCTGGAAGCCCGAGGAAGGCAATCCAGCGTTCCTGCGCGCCTTCGCCCAAGCCGAAAGTGCCGCCGGAGCCCTGCGCATGGGAATCGCCGAAATCGATGGTCAGCCTGTCGCCGCGCAGTTCTGGACAATCGAGGGCGGCACCGCGTGGATCCACAAACTGGCGCACGATGAAGCCCACCGCGCCCATTCCCCCGGCACGCTGCTGACCGCCGCGATGTTCGCGCACGTCATCGACAAGGACCGCGTCCACACCGTCGATTTCGGCACCGGCAACGATCCCTACAAGCGTGACTGGATGGAGGCGCAGCGCCCGCGCTATGCGCTCCGGTTCTATCGCCCTGCTGCGGTGGGGCATTGGCCCGCACTCGCCCGCCTCGCCGCCAGCACCGTCAAACGCCGGGTGCTGGGCCCCCGCCCGAAGCCCATGCTTGTCTCCCCGCAGGCCGCTGGCTAAAGCGCGCGCCACCTCTTTCAGAACAAGGCCTTGACCGTGACTTCGCCCGACCAGACCGACACCGACTTGCGCAGCCTCCTGAACGATGTGCTCGGCCTCGGCCCCGCGCGCGCTGCGGCGCTGACGGCAAACAGCGGCCTCTTCGGCGCCTTGCCCGAACTCGATTCGATGGCCGTCGCCGGGCTCCTCACCGAAATCGAGGACCGCTTCGACGTGGTGATCGATGATGACGAAGTCGATGGCGACATGCTCGGCACTTACGGCGATCTCCTCGCCTTCATCGTCCGCAAGCGCGCGGAGGGCTGAGCGCGCGCATGCCGGCAACCTGGCCCTGCCCCGGTCCCTCCGGCATTGCCGATGAATACGCCGTGGCCTTCGACCGCGCGCGCGCCGTCCGCCTGCTGATCGTGCCGCCGCTGTTCGAGGAAATGAACCGCACGCGGCGCATGCTGGTCGAAACGCAGCGCCAGCTCGATGCGCTCGGCGTGGATTCGATGCTCCCCGATCTGCCCGGCTGCAACGAGAGCCTACAAGTCTTTGCGGCGCAGAGCCTCGGCAGCTGGCGCGACGCCATGGCCGCCGCCGCGCGCCACTTTGCCGCAACACACGTCCTTGCCGTGCGCGGCGGCGCACTGGTTTTCCCGACCAACCTGCCCGGCTGGGTGCTCGAACCGCTCAAGGGCTCATCAATCCTGCGCCAGCTGCTGCGCGCCCGCGTCCTCGCCGCCAAGGAAGCCGGGCGGGAAGAAAACAGCGCCGATCTGCTCGAACAGGGCCGCAACCATGGCCTTGAACTGGCAGGATATCAGCTTTCCGCCGCGCTCGTCGCCTGGCTTGATGCTGCTGTCCCGCAGGACGAGGGGCAAGTGGTTCTGCGGCAGGCGGCCCTTGGCGGCAGCGCCTTGTGGCTCCGCAGCGAGCCCGGTGAAGATCCCGCCCAGTCCGCCAATCTCGCCCGTCTGATCGCTGCCGAGGCAAACGGCTGATGCGCCGCCACCTCACTTTCCCTTGCGGCCATGACACGCTCGTCGGCACGCTCGACATGGAGGCCGCCACCGGCACCACCGGCGTGCTGCTCGTTTCCGGAGGGCGGGAAATCCGCGCCGGCAGCTGGGGCGGACAAGCCCAGCTCGCCACCCGCCTCGCCGCCGCCGGGGTGCCGGTCTTGCGCTACGACCGGCGCGGCGTGGGCGAAAGCGAAGGTAGCGATCCCGGCTTCCTCCACACGCGCGACGATATCGCCGCCGCCCTCGCCGCCTTCCACGCCGCCGTGCCCAGCCTGCGCCGGGTGTTCGCTTTCGGCAATTGCGATGCGGCTGCCGCGCTGATGCTCCACGGCGCGGAAATCGGTCTCGATGGCCTCGTTCTCGCCAATCCGTGGACGCTGGAAACGGACGACGCCGATGCCGCTCCTCCCGCCGCGCTGCGCCAGCGCTATCTCGCCAAGCTCGCCAATCCGCGCGAAGTCCTGCGCCTGCTTACCGGCGGGGTGAACCTCGCCAAGCTCGCGCGCGGCCTCAGGCGCGCTGCCGCCGCCCCGGCCAGATCATCGCTGGTCGATAGCATGGCGGCAAACCTCGCGGGCTTTCCCGGCCCGGTCACGATCCTCCTCGCCACCGGCGACCGCACCGCGCAGATGTTCGCTGCCGTCTGGCCCGCCGAAGACCCGCGCATCCAGCGCCACGCCAGCAGCGGCCACAGCTTCGCGGGTGAGGAGGCGCAAGGCTGGCTGCTGGAACGCCTGCTCGAAGCGCTGCGCTAGACCCCTTACTCCGCCGCCACCGCCTGCGTGGCGGCAAAAGCATGCTCGGCCAGGAACCGCTCGGCATCGAGCGCGGCCATGCAGCCCGTACCTGCTGCGGTGACCGCCTGCCGGTAGGTGTGGTCCATCACGTCGCCGCAGGCAAACACGCCCGGGATCGCCGTCTTGGGCGTGCCCGGCTGCACGACGATATAGCCGCTCGCGTCGAGTTCCAGCTTGCCCTTGAACAGTTCGGTCGCGGGCGCATGGCCGATGGCCACGAACGCGCCGTCGGTCGCCACCGAGGATGCCTCGCCCGTCACCGTATCAACCAGTTCGACCGCTTCGAGCACGCCGCCAGCCGCGCCGCTGAAGCGCGTCACCGCCTTGTTCCACAGCACCTTGATGCGCGGATTGTTCATCAGGCGGTCCTGCAGGATCTTCTCGGCGCGCAGGCTGTCGCGCCGGTGGATCAGCGTCACTTCGGGCGAATGGTTGGTGAGGTAGAGCGCTTCCTCGACCGCGGTATTGCCGCCGCCGATCACCACCACCTTCTTGCCGCGATAGAAGAACCCGTCACACGTCGCGCAGGCCGAAACGCCCTTGCCGCCGAATTCCTGTTCGCCTTCCACGCCAAGCCAGCGCGCCTGCGCGCCGGTCGCGATCACCAGCACATCGCCTTCGTAGATATCGCCGCTATCGCCCATCGCGCGGAACGGGGGGCCATCCATGTTCACTTCGGTGATCGTGTCCCACAGCATCCGCGTGCCGACATGCTCGGCCTGCGCCTGCATTTCCTGCATCAGCCAGGGCCCCTGGATCACATCGCGAAAGCCGGGATAGTTCTCGACGTCGGTGGTGATCGTCAGCTGTCCGCCGGGCTGCAGCCCCTGCACCACGATCGGCTCCATGCCCGCGCGTGCGCCATAGATGGCAGCAGAAAGCCCGGCGGGGCCGGAACCGATGATCAACATGCGGGTCTTGTGGGTCGTAGCCATGAAATCCTCCAATGCGCGCGGGAAATAAGGCGCACCCATGCGGAATACGAGTCCACATGCAGGGCTATTCCCAGATTAGACAAAGTTTCCTTGTGAAGCCCCGCTCGGTTGGCCCTCAAGCCAGCTGGTCGCAGCCCATGCTTGGGCAATGATCCTATGAACGATCTTCTCAGTTTCAGCGTGTTGGAAACCTTACTTCAGATAGCGCGCGAACCAGTCCACGATCCGCTCCAAACGATCCCGCTGAAAGCTGGGGCGCGTGATGCCGTGGTTCTCGTCCGGATAGCCGACCAGCCGCGTCGGCACGCCGGTCAGCTTCAGCGCCTGATAGAGCTGCTGACCGCCGACCAGCGGCACGTTGTCATCCGCGATCCCGCCCATGAACAGCGTCGGCGTCCTGATCCGGTCGGCGTGCATCAGCGGCTCGGACAGCCGCATCCACAGCGCGGGATCCTGCCACGGCGGCCCAAGCTCCTGCGTATATTGCTGGATATACTGGTCCACTCCGAACAGCGCGAAGATATTGCCCTCGCCCGCGCCGCTGAACGCCGCCTTCAGCCGGTTGTCGCGCACGATCAGGAAATCGGTGAGGATGCCGCCATAGCTCCACCCGCCAGCCCCCAGCCGCGCCGGATCGGCAAAGCCCTGCGCCACCGCCCAATCGAGCGTGGCGTGGAGATCGGCCACATCCTTGTTGCCCCAATCGGCCGCCAGCGCCGCCGCATAGGCATCGCCCCGGCCCGAAGACCCGCGATAATTCGGCATCAGCACGGCATAGCCCTGCGCCGCGAGCAGTTCGGCAATCATGCTGTAGCCATCGACCGCGTGGATATCCTGCGCGTTCGGCCCGCCGTGAATCCACAGCAAGGTTGGCACTTTGCCGCCTGCTGCCATGCCAGAAGGACGCATCAGTAAGCCGTGAACCTCGTTGCCGTCCTTGGCCGTCGCCGCGTAGTCCTCCACCTTGGCCCACAGCACACTCTCTGCAAGCACCTTGTTGTGTGATGTCAAAGGCTTGAGCGCGCCTTTTGCATCGAGCGCGTAGATTTCCGCCGGCTGACCATCCCCGCTGGCTACCACCGCGCGCGCCGCCTTGGGATCGGCACTTCCGCATTGCTCAAGGATTGCAAGCCGCCGGTCACCCAAGCGGCGCAGGCCCGCCGAGGAAGTGCCTGCCAACGGGTCCACAACAGCCGGTACTTCGCGGCGATCTTCCGCCAGCACGACACCGATCCGCCCGGCACCAAGGCTAACGGGCGCACTGACATAGACCCCGGCCGTCGCAGGCAGCACCCGTGTCTGCCCGGTGGCCAACACGGTCTGCGCCAGATGCGGCTGGCCATATTGGTCCGCCTTGCCGCCCGGCCCCACCAGATGCGTGATCGTTGTGCCGTCCGCAGACCACAGCAAGGTCTGCCCCGAAGCCCCGCGCAGTTTCGCCACCAGCTTGGGCGCAGCGCCCGCGCGCGCCTCGACAACGGTCAGCCATTGCCCGCCAAGGTCGGCAGGATCTGCCGTATGATCAGTCATATACACGACATACTTGCCATCCGGTGACCACTCCGCCGCGCCCGCGTCAAACGCATCCGTTGCCATCAGCCGCGTCTCGGTCCGCGCCGCCACATCGAACAGGGCGAGGTGCGTGTGGCTTTCGGCGGTGATGAAGCCGGTGCCGTCCTGCTTGAACTTCACATCGTCCACCACCACCGGCAGCGGGCGCTCCGGATCGTCCTTGGGCGGTTCGGTCGCAGGATCGCTGATCGTCAGCAGCAGCGTTTTCGAATCGGGCGACCAGCGGAAGCCGTCGATGCTGCCCTTCACGTCGGTCAGCTTGCTCGCCTCACCGCCGCGCCGGTCGAGCAGCCATATCTGCGCCAGCTTGTCCTTGCCCCGCTTCGAAAGGAACGCGATGGTCCTGCCGTCCGGGCTGAATGCGGGTGCGCTGGCGCTATCCTCGCCGCTCGTCAGTTGCAGCGGCGCGTCCCCGGCCATATCCGCCAGCCACAGCGCGCTGCGCCGCTTGTCGGCCTTCACATCGGCCTCACCCACGACATAGACCGCCTGGCGTCCATCCGGCGCGCAATCCAATTCCGAGAGCGAACGCAGCGCAAGGATATCCGCAATCGTCACCGCATGGCGCGCCGCCGCAGACGGGGTACTTTGCGCCAGCAGCGGCCCAGCCGCGAAAGCCGCCCAACCGGCCAGAGCCAGCCCCAAACCGCTGTGTTTCGCCGCAAACACCATCGTGCATCCCCCCAGAATCCGGACAAGTGTCAAGACTAGCCAGCCCCTGCCCCCCGGGCAACCGACACCTTAATCCATGACATTGCCAGCCATCCGGCTAGGATGGCCGCATGGCCGGACATCTCGAATTCTCTACCTCGATGAGCGACGCGCTCGTCGTCCTTGGCGCCGCGGGGATCGTCATCCCCGCCTTTGCCCGCGCCCGCATCACCCCGGTGATCGGCTTCATCCTCGTCGGCGTTCTGGTCGGCCCGTTCGGCCTTGGCCGCCTCGTCGATGTGTTCCCCGCGCTCTACTTTGTCACGATCACCCGGCCCGAGGCGATCGCGCCCTTTGCCGAACTTGGCGTGATCCTGCTGCTGTTCGAAATCGGGCTGGAACTCTCGTTCGGCCGATTGTGGGACATGCGCGCGCAAGTATTCGGCCTCGGCGCGGCAAAGCTGCTGATTTCAGCCGCGCTGCTCACCCTCATCCTGCTGGCCATGCGCCACGATGGGCCTGCCGCCGCCGGGCTGGGCATCGCACTTGCACTTTCTTCCACCGCGCTGGTGCTGCCCATCGCCGGCACGCAGAGCCCGGTCGGCCGCAAGGCGCTCGCCATGCTGCTGCTTGAGGATATCGCGCTCGTCCCGATCATCTTCGTGCTCGGCGCGTTCGGTCCGGGCGGCTCCAGCGGCGGCGAGCTCATGGCAACGCTGTGGCGCGGCGCGGTGATCGTCGCGGTCATGCTCACGCTGGGCCGCTTTCTCCTGCCGCGCCTGTTCGCCAGCGCCGCGCGCACCAAAAGCCCGGAGCTGTTCCTCGCCTTCAGCCTCCTCGTCGTGATCGCAGCCGCGCTCGCCACCGCAGGCGCAGGCCTTTCGCCGATCATGGGCGCGCTGCTTGCCGGCCTGCTGATCGCCGAAACGGACTACTCGCGCGAAGTCGAGGCAATCACCGCTCCGTTCAAGGGTCTTGCACTCGGCGTGTTCCTGATCACCGTCGGCATGGGCATCGATGTCATGGAAATCTGGCGGCAGCTCGGCGCGATTGCGTTGGGGGTCGGCGCGGTGCTCGCGGCCAAGGCGCTGGTGACGGCGCTGCTGCTGCGGATTGGCGGGGCGAGCCGGGGCATGGCCGCCGAAACCGGCCTGCTCCTCGCCTCGCCGTCGGAGACGACCCTGATCGTGCTCGCCGCCGCTGCGGCTGCCGGGCTCGTCGGGCGGGAAACGGCGCAGTTCTGGCAGATCGTCACCGCACTCGGCCTGACGCTCACCCCGCTACTCGCCATGATCGGCCGCCGCGTCGCCACGGCAGTGGACCGCCCACAGGATATGCCTGTTGGCGAACTGCCGAGCGATGCGAGCGGGCAGGCGATCCTGTTCGGCTATGGCCGCGTCGGCCGGGTGGTCGGTGCCATGCTCGCCCGTCATGACGTGCCGTGGCTCGCAGTCGATGCCGATCCCGCCCTCGTCAGCGAGGCGCGCCAATCGGGCGTTCCGGTGATCTACGGCAATGTCGCCAATGCCGCGCTGCTCGAAAAACTCCACCTCGAAGCCGCCCGGTCGGTCATCGTCACCATGGACGAGCCTGTCCTCGTCAGCCGCACGGTGCGCCGCATCCGCGCCGCGCACCCCGATCTGCCAATCATCGTGCGCGCGCGCGACGCCGCCCACGCTGCCGAGCTTTACCGCGCAGGCGCCAGCGATGCCGTGCCCGAAACGCTCGAAAGCTCGCTCCAGCTATCCGAAGCCGTGCTCGTCGATATGGGCGTCGCCATGGGCCCGGTGATCGCCTCGATCCACGAACTGCGCGACGAATTGCGCGAGACGATCATGCGCGATGGCGGGCTCGACGAGAAACCGCGCCTGAAGGCCGCAGGCCTGCGCGACCGCTAACCGGCCAGCACGCCCTTCGCCGCGGCAATCGCATCAGCCGCCTTCGCACCGTCCGGTCCGCCGCCCTGCGCCATGTCGGGCCGGCCGCCGCCGCCCTTGCCGCCCAGCGCTTCGACCCCTGCACGCACCAGATCAACCGCGCTGACCTTGCCGACAAGATCCTCGGTGACGGCGGCGGCAATGCTTGCCTTGCCATCGTTGACCGCAACAATCACCGCCACGCCCGATCCCATGCGCGCCTTGGCCTGATCCAGCAGCCCGCGCAGTTCCTTGGGGTCCATGCCTTCCAGCACCTGCCCGGAGAACGTCACGCCGCCCACCTGCTCGTCTGCCGGAGCCGCTGCTGCGCCGCCGCCCGATGCACCCGCGAGCGCGAGCGCCTTCTTGGCCTCGGCCAGTTCGCGCTCCAGCTTGCGCCGTTCATCGACCAGCGCGGCCACACGCGCCTCGACCTCGTCGGGAGCGGACCGCAGCAGCCCCGCGGTGCGCCGCAGCGATTCCTCGCGGCCCACCAGATAGGCGCGCGCGCCTGCGCCCGTCAGCGCCTCGATGCGCCGCACACCCGAAGACACCGCGCTTTCGCTCACCACGCGCAGCAGGCCGATATCGCCCAGCGCGCGCACATGGGTGCCGCCACACAGCTCGACCGAATAGGGCTGAGCGCCGGTGCCCATGCTGAGCACGCGCACTTCATCGCCATACTTCTCGCCAAACAGCGCCATCGCGCCCGCCGCAATCGCGTCTTCCGGGCTCATCAGGCGCGTCGTAACCGGCGCATTGGCGAGGATCTCGGCGTTCACTTCGTCTTCGACCGCCGCGATATCCTCGGCGCTCAGGGCCGCCGGGTGCGAAAAGTCGAAGCGCAGCCGCTCGGCCGAAACCATCGAGCCCTTCTGCGTCACATGCGCGCCGAGCCGGCGGCGCAGCGCCTCATGCAGCAAGTGCGTTGCCGAGTGGTTGGCCCGCGTGGCATCGCGCCGCGCCACATCAATGGCGAGTTGCACCGCATCGCCGACCTTGACCGAACCGGCTTCAACGGTGCCCTGATGTGCATGAAGCCGCCCCAAGGGCTTGGCCGTATCGCTCACCGCAATGCGCAGGCCCTCGATGGTCGAGATCGTCCCGGCATCGCCCATCTGGCCGCCGCTTTCGCCGTAGAACGGCGTCTGGTTGGTGATCACAGTGACCGCCTCGCCCGCCGCCGCTTCGGCCACTTCCTTGCCGTCCTTCACCAGCGCGACGACGACGCCCTCGCCGATGTTGGCCGTATAACCGGTGAATTCGGTCGCACCTTCGCGCTCGGCGATGTCGAACCACACTTCGCTGTCGGCGGTCTGGCCGCTGCCCTTCCACGCTGCCCGGGCCGCCGCCTTCTGCTGCGCCATCGCCGCTTCGAACCCGGCACGGTCAACGCTCACCCCGCGCGCGCGCAAGGCGTCTTCGGTCAGATCGTAAGGGAAACCGAACGTGTCATAGAGCTTGAACGCGGTTTCGCCCGGCAGGCTGTCGCCCTCGCCAAGATCACCCGCTTCCTCGTCCAGCAAGCGCAGACCGTTCGCCAGCGTGCGGCGGAACTGCACTTCCTCGCGCAGCAGGGTCTCTTCCACCAGCGGCTGCGCGCGGCCAAGCTCGGGGAACGCCTGCCCCATCTCGGTGACGAGCGAGCCCACCAGCAGGTGCATCAGGGGCTCCTTGGCACCCAGCAAGTGCGCATGGCGCATGGCGCGGCGCATGATCCGCCGCAGCACATAGCCGCGCCCTTCGTTGCTTGGCAGCACGCCGTCGGCCAGCAGGAAGCTGGAAGAACGCAGATGGTCCGCGATCACGCGGTGGCTGGCGCGGCTTTCACCCTCGGCCTTGGTGCCGGTCAGGCTTTCCGAGGCGGCGATCAGCGCGCGGAACGTGTCCGTGTCATAGTTGTCGTGCTCACCCTGCATCACCGCGGCAATGCGCTCCAGCCCCATGCCGGTATCGATGCTCGGGCTGGGCAGGTTCGTGCGGCTGCCATCGGCGGCCTGCTCGAACTGCATGAACACGAGGTTCCAGATTTCGATGAAGCGGTCGCCATCCTCGTCCGGCGATCCCGGCGGCCCGCCGAAGATATGCGCACCATGGTCATAGAAGATTTCCGAACACGGCCCGCACGGCCCCGTATCGCCCATCGACCAGAAGTTGTCGGACGTGGGGATGCGGATGATCCGGTCTTCGGAAAGCCCGGCAACCTTCTTCCACAGGCCGAACGCCTCATCGTCAGTGTGATAGACGGTGACGAGCAGCTTGTCCTTGGGCAGGCCCCATTCGCGGGTCAGCAGGGTCCAGGCGTGCGTGATCGCCTGTTCCTTGAAATAGTCACCGAACGAGAAATTGCCGAGCATCTCGAAGAACGTGTGGTGCCTTGCGGTGTAGCCCACGTTATCGAGATCGTTGTGCTTGCCGCCTGCACGCACGCACTTCTGCGAGGATGTCGCCCGCTTGCTCGCACGCGTTTCAAGGCCCGTGAACACGTTCTTGAACGGGACCATACCCGCGTTGGTGAACATGAGCGTGGGGTCATTGAACGGCACCAGCGGCGCCGAGGGCACGATCTCGTGCCCGGCGGAGCCGAAGTAGTCGAGGAAGGACCGGCGGATTTCGTTGGTCGAAGTCATGACATGCCGATTAGGCGAGGCCTCGGCGCGGAACAAGCACGTTTCGGCGCTTTCGGCATGCTTGTCCCCATCCCGGTGGGGTTTCTGCCCGCCCCACCAAGCCGCGATCAGTCGAGCGTCAGAGGTTGTCCGCCGTCGCGGTTACCAGCCAGGCCGCTGCCGGGAAGCACACCTGCCCACCGACATGGCGCGACTGCACGAGTTCGAGCAGACCGCGTTCGAACCCGGCGCGCGCCTGATCCGGCAAAGTGCGGATCGCCGCCGCGGCCGGACCGATCCGGCTGAAGAACGACAGGGCATCCGCCACCGGATTCGCGCCCGATCCCGCGACATAGGCAAAATCGAGCGGCAGAAACGTGATGTCCCGCCAGCCCTGCAAGCAGCGGCGGGCGCGGTCGGGATCGGCAAAAGCGAACGGCCCCGGCGGAAAATCGACCGCAGCCGTGGGCCTGCCGGGCGGCAGGAGGCGCGCAATCTCCATCGCCCAGGGGTTCTCGGCAGCAGGCCGGAAGCAGGAGAACACCATCCGCGCGCCCGGCGCCGCCACGGCAGAGAGATGCGCGAAAGCCGCCGGGGGATCGCTGAAAAACATCACGCCGTGGCGCGAAACATAGAGATCGGGCGCAGCGCCATCGGCTGTCCAGCTTGAGGCATCGGCCACGGTGAACGAGAGGTTGGCATGGCTTGCAGCGCGGCTTCGGGCCGCAGCAACCAGTTCCTCGGAAATATCGACCCCGGTTATTTGTGCATCGGGCTGCGCGGCGGAGACGGCCAGCGAAAGCTCGCCCGCACCGCAGCCAATGTCGATGATCCGCTTGCCGGGCTCAGCCGCGATCGCGGCAAGAAGATGCGGCGTGAGCGCGGCAAAGCTGCGATCCGTCCGCTCCCACTCCGCCGCCCAGTTCTGGCCGACCCGGCCTTGCCATTCTTGTGCGCCCGTCATGCCATGCAGGCTATGCGCGGCGGCGGCACCCGGCAAGCGCTAATGCAGCACCGTATATCAGGTCGCGAAATAGGCACCGCCCTTGGCGCGCGCCGCCTGCCACGCGGGCCGCGCATGGATAGCCGCGACGAAAGCGGCGAGCTTTGGAAACGCTGCCCCCATACCCTGCATCACCGCGACTTCGGCCGGGAAGCTGAGCATCACGTCTGCTCCGGTCCAGTCATCGCCGATGAAATGCCCCGAGGGGCGCAGGATCTGTTCAAGATAGCCGAAATGAGCCGCAAGCTGCTCGTCGATGCGCGGCCGGAGCGGCGCGCCCGCATCGCCCAACCGCGAGACATAGAGGTTGAGAAGGATCGGGGTCATTGCCGAACCTTCGGCAAAGTGCATCAGCTCGTTGTGGCGCAGCGCATCGTCGGTCCCCGCAGCCGGGAGCCATTTGCCGCCGCCATGCTTCTCGCACAAGTACTGCACGATCGCGCCCGACTCCTCGATGATCCGGCCATCGACTTCGAGCAGCGGCGACTTGCCCAGCGGATGCACCGCCTTCAGTTCGGTCGGCGCAAGGTTGGTCTCGGCATCGCGCAGATGAATCTTCAGTTCATAAGGAACGCCCAGTTCCTCCAGCAGCCACAAGATGCGCTGCGAACGGCTGTTGTTGAGGTGGTGCAGAACGATCGCCATGAGACTTCCTTCCCGTTGATCCGCTTGGCTCCGAAGCTAGGCACTTTGAAGCAGGTGGGGAAGCTCTGCAAACCACAATCGAGGGGATCAAAGCGAGCCTAGCCCGAAAACCTTACCCCTGCTGCGTTACCGCCGGGCAGCGTCCAAAACCCCAAAAAGGAACCGGCGCGCTGCTTCCGGGCAGCGCGCCGACCTTTGGACTGGCGGCGTAGGGCGGGGAACAGGGAATTGCCCCCACCGCCTGAAAGCTCAGATGTCGTCGTCCGCGTCCGGACCGACCATCAGGCCTTCGGCGACCTTGTCGGTCTGGCCGCGGATCGCGGCTTCCAACTTGTCGCAAAGTTCACGGTGCTCACGCAGGTACGTCTTGGCGTTCTCGCGGCCCTGCCCGATCCGGATCGAATCGTAGCTGAACCATGCGCCGGACTTCTCGACCAGGCCCGCCTTGACGCCGAGATCGAGGATTTCGCCGATCTTCGAAATGCCCTCGCCGTACATGATGTCGAACTCGACCTGCTTGAACGGCGGCGCCACCTTGTTCTTGACGACCTTCACGCGGGTCGCGTTGCCGACGATATCGTCGCGGTCCTTGATCTGGCCGGTGCGGCGAATGTCGAGGCGAACCGAAGCGTAGAACTTGAGCGCATTGCCGCCCGTCGTCGTCTCCGGGTTGCCGTACATCACGCCGATCTTCATGCGCAGCTGGTTGATGAAGATCACCATGCAGCGCGAACGGCTGATCGAACCGGTCAGCTTGCGAAGGCTCTGCGACATGAGGCGCGCCTGCAGGCCGACATGGCTGTCACCCATCTCACCCTCGATTTCCGCACGAGGAACGAGCGCTGCCACCGAATCGACCACCAGCACGTCGATCGCGTTCGAACGCACCAGCGTATCGACGATCTCCAGCGCCTGTTCGCCCGTATCGGGCTGCGAAACGATCAGTTCGTCGATGTTGACGCCCAGCTTCTTGGCATAGACCGGATCGAGCGCATGTTCGGCATCGACGAAAGCCGCCGTGCCGCCGCCCTTCTGCGCCTCGGCGATCACGTGGAGCGCGAGCGTCGTCTTGCCCGAGCTTTCCGGCCCATAGACCTCGATCACGCGGCCGCGCGGCAGGCCGCCGACACCCAGCGCGATATCGAGCCCGAGCGAGCCGGTGGAAATCGCCTCGACCTGCATTGTCTCCTTCGAGCCCAGCCGCATGGCCGAACCTTTGCCGAAAGCCTTGTCGATCTGTGCGAGCGCTGCATCGAGCGCTTTCTGACGATCCATGTCCTTGTCTTTGCCTTCCTGGATAAGCTTCAATTGCGCCGCCATGGCTTGCTTCCCCTTGCTAGTGATGGCCGACATGAACCGTCAACACCAGCCTTGTACCCAGTTTGTTCTTAAGGAACAAGGGGTGAACATAAATCCGTTCCCATTGAACGAAGAAGTAGATCACTGCATTGAAATACCATGATAATTCCTTCTTTCCAGCCGTTTTCAACGTTGCTCGCGCGCCATTTCCTGCACGAATGGAGCAAAAAATTTCCGGTAGGATTGGCGATTCGCTCGAGGTCGACCTCCCTTCCAGTGCCTCGCGGTTGACAGGTTCGTTATGGCGCGTAAGCTATGCTGCACTGCACAATGGCCGGATACCGGCTTGCGGAAGGGAAATCCGGATGAAGCCCATGCCAGCCGCCGTGATCGCCGCTCTCGGGTTTCTCCTCGCTGGTCCCACCCATGCGCAGTCTGCCGATCACGTCGTCCGCGCCATGCCGATCAACGCGCACCTCACCGCGTTCTATCAGGGCCGCCCGGAGGAAGCTGCGGTGGGGCCGGGTCCGCGCACGTGGCCCGATCTCGGTGCGATCTTCGTTGGCGTTGCAACCTATGCGATCCACGATGGCGATACCGCGCTTGTCTATGACAGCTTCACCGATACCGCATCTGCGCAGTGGGTGCGCGATTGGCTTGCCAAGGCGGGGGTGCGGCACTTCATTCTGGCCAACAGCCACTGGCACCTCGATCACATCGGCGGCAACGCGGTCTATGTCGACTCCCTGCGCATCGCGACCGAGGCGACTCGCCGGACGCTGGAAGACAAGCGCGCGGCCATCGAAGCGGGCACCGAAGAGGGACCGCCGGCCATCAATCCGCTCCTCACGCCCACCATCGGCCTTGCACCTGAAAGCCCGGTGACGCTGATGATCGGCAAAGTCCGCGCCATGCTCCGTCCGGTCGCGATCCATTCCGCCGACGGCCTGGTGATCGAGCTGCCGGACGACAAGCTGCTGCTGGCGGGTGACACGCTGGAGGATACCGCGACCTTCGTGGCCGAACCCCAGACAATCCCGCAGCAGTACAAGGCGCTGGGCGAAATGCGCGGCTGGGGCTTCACGAAGATTCTGCCCAATCATGGCCATCCTGCGGTGATCGCGGCAGGCGGCTATGGTCTTGGCCTGATCGATGCCACCCGCACCTATATCCGCGCGCTGGTGGAGCACGCGAAGGATGCCGATTTCCAGCAGCGGCCCCTCGCCAGCTTTGTCGGCGAAGCGCTGAAGCGCGGCGATGTCAGCTTGTGGTGGGCCTACCGCGACGCCCATGCCAACAATCTGGCGGTGGTTGCCGAAGCCTGGAAAGACCAACCGACGCCGGTGTTCAGCGCGCCCTGAACCGGTTCGGCAGGCGGGCTCAACGCGCCTTCAGCACATCTTCCACGGCGGTACAGATCTGCGCCACGCTGAACGGCTTGGCGAGGAAGTACATGTTGGGAATGTCGATCTCGCGCCGCAGCTGCTCTTCGGCATAGCCCGACATGAACAACACCGGCAGTTCGGGCCTCAGCACGCGGATTTCGCGCGCCATCGCGGGGCCATCCATGCTTGGCATCACCACGTCCGAGAGGACAAGATCGAACTCCTCACCCGCCGAGATTGCCCGGCCGAGCGCTTCCAGCCCGTCCTCGCCGTCGCTCGCGGTCGTCACCTCATAGCCCTGCCGCACCAGCGCGCGTTCAGCCACCGCGCGCACAGTGTCCTCGTCTTCCACCAGCAGCACGCGCCCGCCGCCAGACCATTGCTTGCGTTGCACGGGAAGCTTGGCCGCTATCGCTGCAGCGGCGGCATCGGCCACATCGGCAGCATCGGGCACATGGACCGGCAGGTAGATCGAAAAGCGCGTGCCCTTGCCGAGGTCGCTTTCAGCGAAGATGAACCCGCCCGATTGCTTGACGATGCCGTAGACTGTCGAAAGCCCCAGCCCGGTGCCCTTGCCCTTTTCCTTGGTCGTGAAGAACGGCTCGAAGATCTTGCCGATCTGCGCAGGCGGAATGCCCTGTCCGGTATCCTCGACGACCAGCGCGGTATAGTCGCCGATGGGCAGGATCTCGCTCTTCATGGCGCGGACATCGGCTGCGGTCACGCGCCTGGTCTTGAGCCGCAGCACGCCGCCGCCCTTGCCGGAAGGAATGCCGCCCGGTGCCCCAATGCCCGTCATCGCATCGCGCGCGTTGACCGCAAGGTTGAGCAGCACTTGCTCCAGCTGCACCGGATCGGCGCGGACGAGGCCGAGGCCCCGGTCATGCGTCACTTCCAGCAGAATCTTCTCGCCCAGCAGGCGCTTCAGCAGCGTGGAAATCTCCGCCACCACATCGGGCAATTGCAGCACTTCGGGGCGCAGCGTCTGCTGGCGCGAGAAGGCAAGCAACTGCCGCGTCAGGCTGGCGGCACGGTTCGAATTGGCCCGGATTTGCTGGATATCGTCATAATCGCTGTCGCCCGGCGTGTGGCGCATCAGCATGAGATCGCAGTAGCCGATGATCGCGGTGAGCACGTTGTTGAAATCGTGCGCCACGCCGCCCGCCAACTGGCCGACCGCCTGCATCTTGGTCGCCTGCGCGATCTCGCGCTTGAGGCGAGTTTCCTCAGACGAGTCCTTGAGGCTGAGGATCACCGCGCCCTCGCCCAGCCCACGCACGCCCGCAAGGCTCAGCGAAACCGGATCCTCGGGCGATGCGCGCAGCCGCACCGCCACATCGCCAGAGCCGCCGCCGCCTGCAAAACGCCGCACCGCATCGGCCAGCGCGCCCTTGTCCTCGCGGATCACGAGGTCTGACGGATAGGGCGGCGGGCCGCTCTCGTCATGCCCCGCCGCGCGCAGGAAGGCCTTGTTGGCAAACAGGAACCGCCCGTCGCGGTCGGTCATCGCCAGACCCAGCGGCAGGCGCGCCAGCAGCGCCTCGATCTGCGGAATGCCGGTGCGGCTATCGCCCACACCGCCCTGATTATCGATCAGCAGGAACAGGGATGCCGTCTGCGCCGGGTCTGCGGCAGCCGAACCGTCGAGAACCGCATCGGGATCGGCGATCGGCACATGAAGCATCCGCACCGATGAGCCGCGATGGCCCTCGCGCGCATAGAAGATGCGCTCCTGCTCGTCCGCGCTGAAGAAGCCGACGAAATCGCTGCCCGCAACGTCCGTATCGGCATCGCCCGCCGCGCGCGCCGCAAACAGCGCGTTGGCGGCATGGATCCGCCCGTCCGGCGCGACAGCGGCCAATTGGATGCCTTCGCGCCCCAGCGCCTTGCCCAGCTTGCCGCGCACGTGGCCGATGACTTCGTCCAGCGGATCGTGGCGCACCACAGGGGCAAACCGCCAGATCAGGAAATCCTGCCCGCGCCCCGCCCGGTCGATTTCAAGCCGCCATTCGCGCCCGCCAGCCGCAATCGGCTCGAACGCGGCGTGCCCATCGCGCCACGCAGCGCGCGCCGCCGTCTCCAGCGCCTCGTTGTCTGTGCCTTCCAGCCCGAGCCGAGGCGGCGCCGCGCCGATGCCGAAGCATTCGGCAAAGCGGGCATTGGCGCAAGTCAGCCGCCCAGCGCGGTCGATGATCGCGGTGGCCTCATCGCCCCGCTCGATGGCGGCGTGGGTAACAGACCAGTCCGGCGGCGCGAATTCGGCCGCTGCGGCAGGCTCGCGCTGGCGCAAGCCAAAGCCCAGCGCCAAGGCCAGGCAGCCCACGCCCATCGCATAGGCCAGCGCGGCGATGGGCTGGCCAGTGGCGAGCCACAGCACCAGCGCGCTCGCCGCCACGCCCAGCGCGACAAGCCCGCGTTCGCGCCAGCGCGGCGCGTCGGCCTCGGCCTGACCAGCGATCAGCGTGCTGACACTCATGCCTCGCGCGGCGCTCCATCGGCGGCGGATCGGCCTAGCCGCACCCGGCGGCGGCGCGCGGTCCAGAAGCGCCACAGGACGATGGCGGAAAAATAGCCGATCACCGCCGAAACGAACGAAATCACGAAAAGCCCCAGCACCAGCGCGGGCGCAGCGGACGACAGCAGCCACGCCGCCCAGTCGCCAAAGCCCGCGCCCTTGTCGATCAGCGCCTGAAACGTGGTGAGATCGGCATCGAGGCCAAGGAAGCTGCCCACCCAGAGCGCGGCGAGCAGGATCATCGGCGTGGTCACCGGGTTCGAGAGGAACGTGGCCCCCGCCGCCAGCGGCACATTCGCGCGAAACGGCACGCACATCAGCGCCGCGCCGACGATCTGGACGCCAGGAATCAGCGCGAAGATGCCCACGAACAGGCCCACTGCCACCCCGCGCGGCACCGAGCGGCGGGTATAACGCCACAGTTCGGGGCGGGCGGCCAGCGGGCGGACAAAGCGGTTCTGCACCAGCGCCTCACGCGTCGGCACCATGCGCCGGGCCACCGCTTGCATCCGCTCAGCCATTTTCGCGCATGATCCGCGCCTTGTCGCGCTGCCAATCGCGGTCCTTGATCGTGGCGCGCTTGTCGGCGTTGTTCTTGCCCTTCGCCAGCGCAAGCTCGACTTTCGCGCGGCCCCGGCCGTTGAAATAGACCGAAAGCGGCACCAGCGTCATGCCCTTGCGCTCCACCGCGCCGGTGAAGCGGGCTATCTCGCGCTCTTTCAGCAGCAGCTTGCGCGGGCGCTTGGGCTCATGGTTATAGCGGTTGCCGTGGCTGAATTCGGGCACGTTGGAATTGACGAGCCAGACCTGGCCGTCCTTCACTTCGGCATAGCTTTCGGCGATGGAGCCTTCGCCAAAGCGCAGCGATTTCACTTCGGTGCCCGTCAGCGCGATGCCCGCCTCGTACACATCCTCGATGAAATACTCGAAGCGCGCGCGGCGGTTTTCGGCGACGATCTTCTTCTTGTCGAAGGCGGGCGGTGTGGGGCGTACCATGGTCAACGCCATGTAGGCCGAGCCCGCCCGAATGAAAAGGGAGCGTGCGATCATCAGACCTTGCCAAGCGCTCGCTGCGGTGCACAAAGAACGCCAAACCACACAACCGGAGCCACCATGGACCTCTCAGGCAAGATCGCCCTCGTCACCGGTGCCGCCAGCGGCATCGGCCTCGCCATCGCGCAGCGCTATGCCAGAGCGGGCGCGAAAGTCGCCATCGCCGATCTGAAGATGGACGCCGCCGAGGCCGCCGCCGCCGCGATCAACGCCGAGCGCCCCGGCGCTGCAATGGCCATCGCGATGGACGTGACCGACGAGGATCAGGTGAACGCGGGCGTCGCCGCCGTGGTCGCGGCATGGGGCACGGTCGATGTGCTCGTCTCCAACGCGGGCATCCAGATCGTCAATCCCATCGAGCAGTTCGCCTTTGCCGACTGGAAGACAATGCTCGCCATCCACCTCGACGGCGCGTTCCTCACCACCAAGGCGGTGATCCCGCACATGTACGCGCAGGGCTCGGGCGCGATCCTCTACATGGGCTCGGTCCACTCCACCCTCGCCAGCCCCCTCAAGAGCGCCTACGTCACCGCCAAGCACGGCCTGATGGGCCTCGCGCGCACCGTCGCCAAGGAAGGCGGCCCCAAGGGCGTGCGCACCAACGTGATCTGCCCCGGCTTCGTGCGCACCCCGCTGGTGGACAAGCAGATCCCCGAGCAGGCGCAGGAACTCGGCATCAGCGAGGAAGACGTCGTCAAGAAGGTCATGCTCGGCCAGACGGTCGACGGCGAATTCACCACGGTGGACGACGTGGCCGAACTGGCGCTGTTCTTCGCAGGCTTCCCGACGAATGCGCTGACGGGGCAGTCGCTGATCGCCAGCCATGGGTGGTCGATGGGGTAACGTTGCACAGGATGATCCGTTAGGCCACCTTACATTGACGGGCAGGCGCGGTTACACCATCTCGCATGGCACACCCGCCCACCCTCAATCGCAGGCCTGACCGACCATGACCAACCCGACCGCAGCCGATCTCCTCCGCATCTTCGAACTCCAGCAGGCGAACCAGTGGAACGTGAAGGCCTCCAGCGCCGAGGTGCGCAAGGCCAAGCTCGCTGGCCTCAAGGCTGCGGTCGAGGCCCATGCCGATGCCATCGTCGCCGCCGTGCTCGAAGATACGCGCAAGCCCGAGGGCGAGATCCGCGTTACCGAGGTGATGAACGTCACCGCCAATATCCAGCGCAATATCGACAATCTCGATGCGTGGATGGCCCCCACCGAGGTCACCCCCTCGCTCAATCCGGCAGACCGCGCGCAGATCCGCTATGAAGCGCGCGGGGTCTGCCTGATCCTGGGGCCGTGGAACTTCCCGCTGGGCCTCGCGCTCGGGCCGCTCGCCGCTGCCGTTGCGGCGGGCAACTGCGCCGTGGTCAAGCTCACCGACCTCTGCCCCGCCACCGCCAAGGTCGCCGCCAAGATCATCACCGAAGCCTTCGACGAAAACGAAGTCGCGCTGGTCGAAGGCGATGTCAGCGTCGCCACCGCGCTGCTGGAGTTGCCGTTCAACCACATCTTCTTCACCGGCAGCACCCGCGTCGGCAAGATCGTGATGGCCGCCGCGGCGAAGCACCTCGCCAGCGTCACGCTCGAACTCGGCGGCAAATCGCCCGTGATCCTCGATTCCGGCGCAGATATCGACAAGGCTGCGGCCCAGCTTGCCGGGGCCAAGCAGTTCAACGGCGGGCAGGCCTGCATTTCGCCAGACTATGTCTTCGTCCGCGAAGAACAGCAGGCCCGGCTGGTCGAGGGCTTCAAGACCAATGTCGCCAAGAACCTCTATGACGAAACTGGAGCGATCAAGAAGGAAAGCATCGCCCAGATCGTCAATCAGGCGAACTTCAACCGCGTGAAGGCGCTGTTCGATGATGCCGTGGCGCAAGGCGCGACCGTCGCCGTCGGCGGCACGATGGACGAGAGCGATCTCACCATCCACCCCACCTTGCTCACCGGCGTCACCCCGCAGATGAAGATCCTGCAGGAGGAAATCTTCGCGCCTGTGTTGCCGGTGATGAACTATGAGAGCATCGATCAGGCGATCGACTACATCGCGGCACGCGACAAGCCGCTGGCGCTGTATATCTACTCGGACGACGAGGCGGCCATCGAGAAGGTGATCAGCCGCACCTCATCGGGCGGCATGACCATCAACGGCGTGTTCTCGCACTATCTCGAAAACCACCTGCCCTTCGGCGGCGTGAATGCCAGCGGATCGGGCAGCTATCACGGCTATTTCGGCTTCAAGGCCTTCAGCCACGAACGCGCAATCTACCGGCACATGTGACCGCCAGCGGCATGCGGGGCCTAAACCAGCCCCGCATGCGCCAGCGCCGCATCGACAGCCGCCCGCGCCGCATCGCTGCAGGGCACCAGCGGCAAGCGCAGTTCCTCGGTCAGCCAGGGGTGCACGCGGCTCAGCGCATACTTGACCGGGCCGGGCGAAGCGTCCTCGAACATCGCGTAGTGCAGCGGATAGAGCAGGTCGTTGATCTCGCGCGCCTTCTCGAAATCACCCGCCGCGCAGGCCGCCTGAAAATCGGCGCACAGGCGCGGGGCGACATTCGCCGTCACCGAAATGCAGCCCACCGCGCCCGCCGCATTGGCCGGGAGCGCGAGTTCGTCATCGCCTGAAAGCTGGCAGAAATGCTTGCCGATGCCCATGCGGTGGTCGGTCACGCGCGAAAGGTCGCCGCTCGCGTCCTTGATGCCCACGATCTTGTCCGGATAGCGGCGCGCCAGTTCGCACACCGTCTCGGGCAGAATGTCGGTCACCGTGCGGCCCGGCACGTTGTAGAGAATGATAGGCAGTTCGTTGTTCTCGGCCAGATAGCCGAAATGCGCGAGCAGCCCCGCCTGGCTCGGCCGGTTGTAGTAGGGCGCAACACACAGCGCCGCCGCCGCGCCGCTCTTGCGCGAGAAGGTCATGTGCATGTGCGCGTTCATCGTGTCGTTGCTGCCGCAGCCCGCGATGATCGGCACGCGCCCCGCCGCCTGCTCCACGCAGACTTCGATCACGCGGTGGTGTTCGGCGTTCGAAAGCGTGGAGGATTCGCCCGTCGTGCCGCAGGGAACCAGCGCCGAAGAGCCATTCTCGATCTGCCAGTCGACCAGTTGCCGAAAAGCTTTTTCATCAAACACCCCGCCGCGAAAAGGTGTCACCAAAGCCGGAATGGAGCCGGAAAACATGGACTTTGCCCTTCGATCTGCGCCACAAGGCGTTGCAATGGCGTGCTGCTCCCTGCCGGAGCGCTGCCGGAACGCCTGATAGAAAGACGAAAGCCGGAATGTCCAGCGTGGAGATGCCGGCATGGAGATGAATGTGAAGTTGCGAAAGCTCCTGCTGGCCACTGCATTGCTGCCCGTACTGGCCGCTTCGGCTGCCTGCCACGCCAGCGATGCTGATCCCGGCGGGGCGGCGTGGGATGCTGCGCGCGCGCGCCTTGTCGCGCAAGGTCAGGGCCCGATGGCGCAGGCGATCAGCCGCTGGCAGATGCTCACCGGCTCGGACCGCTTTGCCTTCAGCGATTATGCCAGCTTCATCATGAGCTACCGAGGCTTCCCCGAAGAAGCCAAGCTGCGCCGCTTCGCCGAAGCCGCGCTCGATCGCCAATCCGCCGAAGCGAGCGCCGTTGTCTCTTATTTCGACCGTGTGCCCCCGCTCACCAACCCGGCCCGCGCGCAATATGCTCTCGCGCTCAAGGCACTGGGCCGCCCCGAAGCCGATGCGCAGGCCCGCGCGGCATGGCGCGGCGGACCAATGAGCGAGGCGGCGGAAACCGCGATTCTCAGCCTGTGGGGCAGCACGTTCACGCCCGACGATCAGGACGAGCGGATGGAAGCCCTGCTTTGGGCCGGCAATCCCTCACCCGCCGCGCGCCAGACTGCGCGCCTCACTTCGGCACGGCGCGGCCTGTTTGCCGCGCGGCAGGCTACCTTGATTGGCCTCGATCCATATGCCGCAGCCGAAGGCACGAGCGGCGATGCGCTGAATTCCGATCCCGGCTTCGTCTGGTCGCGCGCGCGCCAGCTGCGCCGTCAGGGCCAAGGCGCTGCGGCGCAGGCGCTGATCGCCAGCCGCCCGCTGCTTGCCCGCCCGCCGCTGAGCCGCGAGAAGTGGGTGGACGAACTCCTCACCAACGCGCGTTCTGCCGCGGCCATGGGCGATGCCCGCACCGCATGGCGCATCGCCGCCGGGATAGATGATGCCTTCGCGCGGGGCGAGGATATCAGCCAGCTCCCCTATGATCTGCGCGATGATTACACCTCGCTGATGTGGCTGGGCGGCCAGCAGGCGCTGCGCCAGCTGGGCAATGGCCGCGATGCCGCGCCGCTGTTCTGGCGCTATGGCGCCGCCGCGCGCACACCGGGCACGCGGTCAAAGGGCTTCTACTGGGCCGGTCTCGCCGCCGCGCAGGCCGGGCAAAGCGCCGAAGCGCAGCGCTATTTCGAGATGTCCGCCGCTTATGCCGACCAGTTCTACGGCCTGCTCGCGCTCGAAAGGCTCGGCCGCCCGGTGCCCCGCTTTGCGCCTGCCGCCGATGTCCAGCCCACGGCAGACGAACGCGCCCGGTTCAACGCCTCGCCCCTCACGCAAGCCGTGCGCGAAGCCGCGCGCGATGCGGACTGGCGCACCACCGTGCGCTTCTTCCGCGAGATCAGCGAGCAGCAGCAGACCGAGGGCCAGCACGTCCTCGTCGCGCAATTGGCGCGCGAGCTGGGCCGCCGCGATCTCGGCGTGATCGTCGGGCAAGCCGCCGCCGCGCGCGGCTTCCTCGATTTCCAGCACATCGCCTTCCCGGTGATCCCCGTGCCGCAGGGCTATGAACACGCGTGGACGATGATCCACGCCATCGCCCGGCAGGAAAGCCAGTTCGCGCAGAACGCCGTCAGCCACGCGGGTGCGCGCGGCCTGATGCAGCTGATGCCCGCCACCGCCAACGAGCAGGCGGGCAAGCTTGGCCTTGCCTATTCAACCAGCGCGCTGATCGACGATGCCGGGTTCAACCTCCAGCTCGGCGGGTCGTACTTCCAGCGCCTGCTGGACTACTACAACGGCAGCTACCCGCTGGCCGTCGCGGCCTACAACGCGGGCGCGGGCAATGTGAACAAGTGGCTGCGCGCCAACGGCGACCCCAGAACCGGCAGCGTCGGCTGGATTGATTGGCTGGAGCGCATCCCGCTATCCGAAACGCGCAACTATGTGCAGCGCGTGATGGAAAACGCCGTGGTCTACGAAGCGATGTACCCGGACAAGGCCAGCTACACCGCCGCCAATCCGCTCAGCCACTTCCTCGGCAAGCCCACGCCGGGTTGAAGTGGTCAATCCGGCAGCATGTCCTGCAGGCGGGCCAGCAGCTTCTGAATGTTGAGCGCGGCCAGCTTGAACGTCTCGATATCATCCTTGTTGCCCCCGGCGCGAGCTTCCTCGGCGGCTTCGGCATAGCCTTCGAGATCGGCCTCCAGCGCATCCACCAGGATCTCGAGTTCGTCTTCGGTCAGCGTCAGCGCGATGGTCTTGGCCATGGTATCCTCGTTGGAACAGCAATCCGCCCTGCCCTAGTCGCCCCCCCGCGCCGGGGCAACCTTCCATGCCGCGCCATCCCCGGCTAGAGCCTCAGCCATGCAACCCGATGGCAACCCGATCACCCCCGGCGGCATGGCCGCCCTGCGCGCGCGCTATGATCATCTGCTGGGCACCGAACGCCCCGCCATCGTGGAGATCGTCAGCTGGGCGGCGGGCAACGGCGACCGCAGCGAAAACGGCGATTACCTCTATGGCCGCAAGCGGATGCGCGAGATTGACCGCGAGCTGAACTTTCTGGCCAAGCGCATGAAGGCCGCCCGCGTGATCGATCCCGCCCGCCAGCCGGACCAGACCCGCGTCCTGTTTGGCGCCGTGGTGGAGATCGCCGACGAGGACGACAACCGCATGGTTCTCACCCTCGTGGGCGACGACGAGCAGGACGCCACCGCCCGCCGCATCGGCTGGAGCGCCCCCATCGCCCGCGCCCTGCGCGGCGCACGGGTGGGAGACTTGCGCAAGGTGCACCTGCCCGGTGGCGAGAAGGAATGGGAAGTGCTGACGATCAGCTTTCCCGCGCCTTGAAGCACCACGATATCTGATAGAAACGTCTGCCCGGACTTGATCCGGGCCTTGGCTTTCTTTTTCAAGCGCCGCGCCAGGAGAGAAGCCAAACCCCGTGTCAAGCACGGGGTGACGGCTGAATGATCAACCGCAAGTCATCACCATCCAAGCTCCTCCCCATTTTGGCGAAGCCCAAATGGGCCGCCTACCTCGTCAGGTCCTCCCCATTTTCACGAAGTGCAAATGGGGAGGTGGCCCGCCAAAGGCGGGTCGGAGGGGCAACTAGGCAAACGGCGCGTTCAGCCGCACGATCGCCCAATTGAGCCACGCCGCAAAGCTCACCCACGCCAGATAGGGCAGGATCAGCTTGGCCGCGAAGGGCGAGATCGGCCACAGCCCCACCACCAGCGCGACAAGCGAGGCCCACAGAAACACGACCTCGATCAAGGCCCAGTCCGGCCGCCGCAGCTTGAAGAACAGCGGGCTCCACAAGAGGTGGCAAAGTGCATTGACGCCAAACAGGATCACCACACTGGTCCGCGCCGCATCCGCGTCGGCTGCATTTGTCGCCGCATCCCACGCTGCCGCCGCAGACCACGCCGCAAGGCCAAGGATCACCGTCCACGCCGGGCCGAACAGCCAGTTCGGCGGCTGGAGCCGGGGCTTGCGCAGGTTGGCATACCACGTCCCGATCGGGGTCATCAGCCCGCCGACAAGTCCGAGCAGAACGGCGCCGCCAGCAGCAACGAGTACAGGTGTGGAGATCACGGGAACTGGCCAATCTTTGGGGAGAGCGGCTCCCTCCATGGCAGGTTTACCCCGCGCGGGACAGGACTTTCCCGGCCCGGACGACGCGGCAGCGCGGGTGGCATGGGTTGCGGCATGGGCAGAGCGGCTCGGCAAGGGGGCGGGACTTGCGGAGCAATGCAGAATTCTGCGATGTAGGAAAGCTTGAAGGCTATCGCGGATGGGGAGCGGTTGAATGGTGGATGATGGGGAATTTGGGGGTTATTGCACCTGTCACCGTAACCTCGCAAAAAAATGAGGTCGCCATTAATTCCAGTCTGGGGATCGGGGGGCGGGCGATATGTTCTTGCTGTCCTCTTTTTATTCACAATTTCATCATGCGGGTATGCGGATGAATCAAAAAAGACACCTGATCTTCGGGTGCAATCCAAGAATTCCCTTGAATTCTTAGCTCAGTGTGTAGCTCAAGATTGGGATTCTGCCTTTCCTCGTATGTTCCCGGTAGAGGCGTCTGAGGGTAAAAAATCATTCCGTACGTATGATGGCATTCAAATCGCGATTAAAGATTCAGGTTCCATGAGAGTTATTGAGGCGCGGACAGAGAAACCATTGAATGGCGAGATGATTCGTTATCTGCGCAAATGCGGTAGCGACGTTTGGTGGGAAGGTCGCAAAGGCGAGCAACCTGGAGAGCGAACAGCAAGATAGAGGGACAGCACCTAAGTGCTGTTAAGTTGTTGTCTGGACATCGAAATTTGACACGACAAGTGGCACTGCCAGGGATACAGGCGGTGCCGGGAGTCTCCCGTGTGGGGAGCACGGTCGATCGGCCGCCTCAACCTGCTTCGCGCCCCTTCGGGGCCGGCCCTGATCCCGCCGACCTAGCATCGCAAATCCCATAATCGCGAGTTACGGTGACACGTGCAATAACCCCTTTACTCGCGCCCTGCGATCCCTAGCGTAAGGACATGGCTCGCCTACCTCGCCTTGTCCTGCCCGGCATCCCGCACCACGTCACCCAGCGCGGCAATCGGCGCGAGCGAACGTTCTTCGAGGACGGCGACTACGAACTCTACCTTGATCTCCTGGCGGAGGCCGCCATGCGCGCGCAGGTCGGGATATGGTCGTACTGCCTGATGCCAAACCACGTTCACATCATCGCGGTGCCATCAGACGAGGATGGTCTGGGGCGCACGTTCCGGCATGTCCACCGCCACTATACCGGCTACATCAATGCACGCCTGCGCGTAACGGGGCACTTGTGGCAGGGACGCTTCAATTCGGTCGCCATGGATGAACCGCACTTCGTGACGGCGCTGCGCTATGTGGCGCTTAACCCGGTCCGCGCGCGGCTTGTGGCACGGCCGCAGGATTGGCGCTGGTCCAGCACGGGGGCGCATCTCGCGCGCCGCGATGACGGCGTTGTCAAAGTTGCGCCAGCGCTCGAAAGAGTCGGCGACTTCGCTGCATTCCTGAGCGAAGATTTTGACGAGGCATTGAGCTACGCCGCGCTGCGCAAAGCGGAAAGCGTGGGCAGGCCAGTCGGTTCAGCGGCGTGGCTGGCCGACATGGAGCAGCGCACTGGCAAGACCTTGGCGCCGCGCAAGCGTGGGCCGCAGCCCGGTGCTGGCCGTGCGCTGAGCGATAGCAGCCTCAATAGCTGATCCACACACCACACCCCACCCCCTCGCCATCCGCCACCCCACCCGCTATCACGCGCATCATGCCCAGCCCCCGCTTCTTCATCATGCGCCACGGCGAGACGGTGTATAACGCCGCGCGCCGCCTTCAGGCGAACCACATCCACACCCCGCTCACTGCGCTTGGCACCGAGCAGGCGCTCGCGATGGGGGCGGCGCTGCGCGCTGCGCTTGGCCCCTCGCCCGCCGCCACGCTGCACGTTTCGGAAACCGGCCGCGCCTTGCAGACGGCCGCGCTCATCGCGCACGAACTCGGGCTCGATTGGTTTGCGGCAAAGCGCACCCATCATCTGAGGGAGATCGACATGGGCGCGTGGTGCGGGCGGCTCTATGATGATGTGGAAGCCGAAGTCGGCCCCATCGTCATCGCCGATCACCTGCTGCGCCCCGCCCCCGAAGGCGAGGACTACCCGATGATCGCCGCCCGCCTTGCCCGCTGGCTGGCGGAAGTGGGCGATGCGCCGGGCGATCACATCGTCGTCATGCACGGCATTTCCAGCCGCGTGCTGCGCGGCATGATGGCCGGCTATCCGGTCCACCCCGATCTGGGCGCGCCGATTGCCCCCTCGCTGGTGCAAGGCTCGATCGCGCTGGTGCAGGATGGCCGCGAGGACGTGCTGTTTGGCGCAGAGCGGGGCAGCGAGCACGCCTGATGGGCGAAGTCGTCAACTTGCGCCTCGCCCGCAAGGCCGCCGCGCGGGCCGCGAAGGAGGCGGAGGCCGCGACCAATCGCGCCGCCCACGGCCGCACCCGCGCCGAACGGACCGCCACCAAGGCCGAAGCGGCGCGCGCGGAACGCCTGCTCGATGGCGCAAAGCTGGAAGGCCGCGACTGATGCGCTCGACGCACGATAGCGCCACCGTGCGCCTCTATCACCTGAGCGACGGGCCGGACGGCGGCGGGGCGGAAACGCTGCTCTATGGCACGCTGGCCGAAGCCCTCGCGCTTGCCGCGCAGCAAAGCGCGGATGTGCAGGAGGGCCTGTTCATCGCGACCGACAACGATGTCGTCCACTATCTCGATCTGGTGGACCCATGAAGCGGGCGTTTTTCGCCGCTGCGCTGCTGATCCCCGTCCTGCTCGCTGCCGCACCGGCTGCGGCGCGTGACAGCCTGGGCATCTGGAACACCTGGGGCGCGTTTTCGGATGCCGGGGTGCCGCGCTGCTATGCCATCGCCATGGCCGACGCCCCGCCGGGCCGGCAAAACGAGCTGCAGCCCTATTTCACCGTGGGCACATGGCCCCGGCGCGGCGCGCGCGGGGAAATCCACGTGCGCCTTTCGCGCAAGATCGGCCCCGGCAGCACCGTCACGCTCTCCATCGGCGGGCAGCGCTATGCGCTGGCGGCGGGCGCGGCGGATGCCTGGGCGGCGGATCGGCGGATGGATGCCGCCGTCGTCGCGGCGATGCGCTCGGCCAGCAGCATGAGCGTCAGCGCCCGCAGCGCCGCGGGCCGGGTCTTCATCGATACTTATCCGCTGGCCGGTGCGGCCTCTGCCATGGATGCCGCCATGCTGGGCTGCGCGCAGAACTGAAGCCGATTTGCGCCGAAACGCGCTTGCGCCTATAGGCGCGCCATGGAAATCCAGCCTGAAATCACGACCCAGATCACCCCGATGCCGATCCCGGGGCATATCGATCCCGTGCCCGTGCCGCGTGAGGTGACCCCGCGCGCCGATGGCCGGGTCGATCTCATCGGGCTTGGCCGCCCCCAGATTGCCGCGCTGTTCCTCGAAGCCGGGCTCGATGCCAAGGCCGCCAAGCTGCGCGCCAAGCAGGTGTTTCACTGGCTCTATCACCGCGGCGTGACCGATTTCGAGGCGATGACCGATATCGCCAAGACCATGCGCCCCTGGCTGGCGGCGCGCTTCGTGATCGGCCGCCCGGATGTGGTGGAGGCGCAAGTATCGAGCGATGGCACGCGCAAGTGGCTGCTGCGCACGGCGGACAACCACGATTTCGAGATGGTGTTCATTCCTGACGCCACGCGCGGCACGCTGTGCGTTTCGAGCCAAGTGGGCTGCACGCTCAATTGCCGCTTCTGCCACACCGGCACAATGCGGCTGGTGCGCAATCTCACGCCGGGCGAGATCGTGGGGCAGGTCATGCTGGCGCGCGATGTGCTGGGGGAATGGCCGCGCGGGTCGATGGCCGGTCTGGACTTCGACGATACCGAGGACGACGAGTCGTCTGATTACACCCCCGATGGCCGCCTGCTCACCAATATCGTGATGATGGGCATGGGCGAGCCGCTCTATAACTTCGAGCATGTGCGCGATGCGCTGAAGGTGGTGATGGACGGCGATGGCCTCGCCCTATCGAAACGCCGGATCACGCTTTCGACCAGCGGCGTGGTGCCGATGATGGCCCGCGCGGGCGCGGAAATCGGCGTGAACCTGGCGGTTTCGCTCCACGCGGTGACGAAGGACGTGCGCGACGAGATCGTGCCGATCAACCGCAAGTTCGGGATCGAGGAACTGCTGCAGGCCTGCGCCGATTATCCCGGCGCCTCCAACGCGCGGCGCATCACCTTCGAATATGTGATGCTCAAGGACAAGAACGACCGCGACAGCGATGCGCACGAACTTGTCCGCCTGATCAAGCATTATGGGCTGCCGGCCAAGGTGAACCTCATTCCGTTCAATCCCTGGCCGGGCGCGCCCTATGAATGCTCCACGCCCGAACAGATCAAGCGCTTCGCCAAGATCGTGTTCGATGCGGGCATTTCCGCGCCGGTGCGCACCCCGCGCGGCCGCGATATCGATGCTGCCTGTGGGCAGCTCAAGACCGCAGCCGAACGCAAGAGCCGCGCCGAGGTCGACCGGCTGCTGGAAGAAAAGCAGGCCGCGCTCGGCTGATTTGTTCCGCTGACGCGGAAAAAGCGGTACCGGCCCGCTCCCCCGCCCGGCCACCCACAACGTACAATTCCGTTGGGTGGCCGGGCGGGGGAGCGGGCCGGTACCGCACCTGTTTCAGCAAGGCTGAAACAGATATCGCATCATCAGCTCGCGGAGAAGCCGCTCGAAAGACGGAACACCGTCTGCAAGGTTGCGCCGTTGACATAGCGCACGCGGTAGAGGGTGGCGGTGCCGACAGTGCCGCACATGCGCACCGCGATGTTCGCCGCGCCGCCTGCGGTCACCGCCTGGCTCATGATCGGCTGATACGTCGCGCCGGTATCCAGCGACTGATCGATGAACAGCGTGCCCGCCTGGTCCGCATAAGCCGTGGCGGCGAAGAACTCGTATTGCGCCGCGCTGTTGGCGCGGCCCGTGCCGGTGAACGTGGCCGATGCGGCCAGCGCGGCAGTGCTGTCGGTGAAGCCGGTGCCGGGGTTGATCGTACCGCTGACCGTGGCCGTGCCCGTCACCGCAACGCTGCCGATGCCAGAACTGCCCGCCGCCAGCGAAACGCCGCTCGCGGGCGCAACCTGCTGCTTCTGGTTGAGCACGACGGACACCGTCCCGCTGGTATAAGTCGAAACGCGCGCGCGGATGAAGGCGGCGGACGAAACGTAGGTATAGACGCCAACAGCCGTCGAAGTCGTCACCGGGGCTGCGTTGGCGGCCGCTGCCGAGATCACCGGAAGCGTGACCCAGTTGGTGCCGTCGTTCGATTGCTCATAGGTGATGGTGCAGGTCGTGCCCGCGCTGGTTACATGGAAGGCGCCGCCCATGTAGGCGTTGTTGCTGACGGAGACGACAGGGACCGCGGAGGTGACACTGCCGGAAACGGTCGCCCCCTCGCTGCACGAACGGTAGATCGCTGAAAGCCAGCCGGTCAGGCCCGTGCCGCCGGTTGGCATCGTGGTGCCGGTGATCGCGGCGGCACCGGGCTCGAGGTTGGCAAGATCGGAGGCCACGCCGACCGAAAGGCTCGCTGCGGCCGCCTTGAGCCCCAGCGTGGCGGGCAACTGGCCGGAGATCGCCGTGAGCGAAGTATTGGTTGCAGTCTGGTTTGCCGCCGTGGCCGCGCCAGTCGGCAACGGCAGGCTGGCTGCGCTGACCGGCTGCGTACTGACACCGCCGGAAATGCTGACCGGAAGCGGCGCGGCGGCACTCACCATCTGGGCGGTGCCATCCACATTGGTGAAGGCAACGGCATTGGCCGGGGTGAACAGGGCGGGAAACGTAACGGGCGGATTGGGCATGAACATTCTCCAGAACCATGGGGCCAGAAACATGAGAGGCGGGCGCAAAACTAACCTATTTGGTTTTTGTAGGAAAGGTGTTTGATCCAGACCTGCATCTCGTCGCGGGCAGACCTCGCCTCACCGCCTTTGTCGCTTCGTTCAGCCACGGTTGGGCATCATGCCCGCAGGTTGAGGCAGCACGATCCGTCACACCCGATGCAAGACTGAAAGGAAGTCCCGCATGAACAGGTTCATCATCGCCGCGGCGGTCACCGCCGCACTTGGCGCAGCCGCCACGCTTGGCGCCGCCCCCGCGCTCGCCGATCCGCCCTCCTGGGCCCCCGCCCACGGCCGCCGAGCGCATGACGGCGAATACGACCGCTATGGCCGCTATGCCGAACCCCGCCCGATCAGCAGCCGCGAACGCGTGTGGCGCGGGCGCGACGGACGCTACTATTGCAAGCGCAACAACGGCACGACCGGCCTTGTCATCGGCGCGGTTGGCGGTGCGCTGATTGGCCGCACGATCGACACGCGCGGCGATCGCACCGTGGGCACCCTGCTGGGCGCAGCGGGCGGCGCGCTGCTGGGCCGCGAGATCGAGCGCAGCGGTTCGCGCTGCCGCTGATGGATAATCTTGTGCCCCGCGCGGCTTGCCCGCGCGGGGCAGCCGCGCCATAGGCCGTTTACCACGTCAACCGGTCAACAAGGTCGCGCCCGATGTCCATGATTTTGCTCGATGCTGCACTGCGCCGTCTGGTCAAGAACGGCACCCTCACCCTGACGGAAGCATCCGGCCGCCAGCGGGTCTATGGCACGGCCACACCGGGCTGGCCCGATCTTGGCCTCAAGCTGCACGACGCCCGCGTTCCCGGTGCCATTGCCCGCAATCCCACGCTGGGCATGGCCGAATGCTTCATGGATGGCCGCCTCACGATCGAACATGGCGACATCATGGATTTCGTCGGCTTCATCCGCCGCAACAACCCTTGGGAAAAGGGCGGCGATCTCGACAATCTCAACGCGTTCGACAAGCTGCGCGTGGCGGTCATGGCCCGGCTCGATCAGCGCAACCAGCGCCTGTCCTCAAAGCGCAATGTCGCGCACCACTATGATCTCGACGACCGGCTCTACGATCTGTTCCTCGATCCCTCGCGCCAGTATTCCTGCGCCTATTGGGACGAAGGCGTCACCACGCTCGAAGAAGCGCAGCTCGCCAAGATGGAGCACATCGCCGCCAAGCTCGATCTCAAGCCCGGAATGCGTGTGCTCGATATCGGCTGCGGCTGGGGCGGCCTTGCGCTGCACCTCCACAAGATTTCCGGGGCCTCGATTCACGGCATTTCGCTGAGCGTCGAACAGATCGGCTATGCCAAGGCCTGGGCGGAGCGCGAAGGCGTGGCCGACAAGGTCACCTTCAGCCTCACCGACTACCGCGATCAGGTTGGCCCGTTCGACCGCATCGTCTCGGTCGGCATGTTCGAACACGTCGGCGTGCCGAACTACGAGACCTTCTTCCGCAAGTGCCACGATCTGCTCGCGCCCGATGGCGTGATGCTGCTCCACACCATCGGCCGCTCCGGCCCGCCCAACATCACCGACGATTTCACGCGCAAGTACATCTTCCCCGGCGGCTACATCCCCTCGCTCAGCGAAACCCTGCGCGGGATCGAACCGTGCAAGCTCATGCTCACCGATTGCGAGATCCTGCGCCGCCACTATGCGCTCACCTTGCGCGAATGGTACAAGCGCTGCGCCGAGCAGGAAGAGACGATCACCCGCATCTATGACGGGCGCTTCTTCCGCATGTGGCAGTTCTATCTGGCGGGCGCGGCCACCGGGTTCGAACATGGCGATCTGGTCAATTTCCAGCTCCAGATCGTCCGCACCAAGGATGCCTTGCCGCTGACGCGCAACTACATCCACGAGACCGAACTGGCCTACCGCGAGAAGCGGCGCAGCCCAGCCTGAACGGACCACCTGCCCGGGCAATCAACACGGGCTGGCTTAGTAATTACGCTGATCTTCGTCCCACTTCGGGACCACTGGGTGCATTGCAGCACGTTTCCCCTCACCCCCTGTCGCAACTTGAGACAGCCGGGCGCGGTCCGCCGCGTCCGCCCTGTTGCAATCGGCAGGGCGTGCGGACACGAACGGCGAGTCCGTTACGCTACGAAAGCCCAGTCCGATGCGCCGCTCGCTTGCTCATGCCTCTCGGTCCGCCATTCTCGCTGCGACCACGCCCGTCCGGCCCGTAACCATCGCCGCTGGCATCGACTACCAGCTCGGCCCGAATGTCACCGATCTTCTTGTCACCGGCGGTGAGGGCATCGCGCGCCGCAGCGTGATCACCGGCAATGCCCTGTCCAACACCATCACCGGCAGCCTCGCGGACGAAATAATCCTGGGGCGAGGCGGCAACGACACGCTGGTCGGCGGCGGCGGCCGGGACCGCCTCTATGGCGGCCAGGGCAATGATACCATGGTCGGCGGTGACCGGGCGGACCGGCTGTTCGGCGGCGATGGCAACGATGTCCTCGTCGGCGGGGGCGGCAACGATCTGCTGAGCGGCGGCAGCGGCAACGATGTGCTGGCGGGCGGCGCTGGCCGCAACACGCTGATCGGCGGCGCGGGCGATGACGTGTTCTCCTCCAGCGGCCCCGCGCGCGTTAAGGGCGGCACTGGCAGCGACCACTTCCAGAACGGCACCGCCGGCGGCTGGCGCTTCATCTACACCTCGGCAGCGGATTCGACCCCGGACGCGCGTGACGTCTTCGACAACTTCCGCGCCTATGATGCCGCGCACCCGCGCGCGCACGACGTGATCGATCTCTCCGCCATGGACGCTGATACCACGCAGGCCGGCATGCAGCATTTCTCGCTCGTCGGCGGCTCGTCCGGCAAGGCGGGCGAGCTTTGGTACATTCGCGGCGCCATCGGCGGCGATGCGGATTACTACGAGTTCAGCTGGATCATGGGGGACGTCGATGGCGACGGCAAAGCCGATCTGGAGATCCGCCTCCCCACCATCATCAGCGAGGAAAACCTGATCCTCTGATCGGCCAGCCTCATGGAGCCAGCAGAGCGGTTGCACCGGGGCGTCTGCCCTGCTAGCCGCCGCGCCATTCTCACCCTTTCCACGGGAAGCTGGCTGCCATGTCCGATACCAAGCGCTCCGATATCAAGCGCGTCGTCCTCGCCTACTCCGGCGGTCTCGATACCAGCGTCATCCTGAAGTGGCTGCAGGTGACTTACGGCTGCGAGGTCGTCACCTTCACCGCCGATCTCGGTCAGGGCGAAGAGCTCGCCCCTGCCCGCGCCAAGGCCGAGCTGATGGGCGTGAAGGCGGAGCACATCTACATCGACGACTTGCGCGAGGAATTCGTGCGCGATTTCGTCTTCCCGATGATGCGCGCCAATGCCCGCTATGAAGGCGATTACCTGCTCGGCACCTCGATCGCGCGCCCGCTGATTTCCAAGCGCCTGATCGAAATCGCGCGCGAAACCGGCGCGGATGCCGTCGCCCACGGCGCCACCGGCAAGGGCAACGATCAGGTCCGCTTCGAACTTTCCGCCTATGCGCTTGAGCCGGGTATCAAGGTCATCGCCCCCTGGCGCGAGTGGGACCTGACCTCCCGCACCGCGCTGATCGCCTGGGCCGAAGAACACCAGATCCCGGTGCCGAAGGACAAGCGCGGCGAAAGCCCGTTCTCGACCGACGCGAACCTCCTCCACACCTCGTCCGAAGGCAAAGTGCTGGAAGATCCGTGGGAAGAGACCCCGGACTACGTCTACAGCCGCACGGTGAACCCGGAAGACGCGCCGGACACGCCCGAATACATCACCATCGATTTCGCGAAGGGCGACGGCGTTGCCCTGAATGGTGAGGCGATGTCGCCCGCCACGCTGCTCGCCGCGCTCAATGGTCTGGGCCGCAAGCACGGCATTGGCCGCCTCGATCTCGTCGAGAACCGCTTCGTCGGCATGAAGAGCAGGGGCATGTACGAGACGCCGGGCGGCGAAATCTATGCCCGCGCGCATCGCGGCATCGAAAGCATCACGCTGGACCGGGGCGCGGCGCACCTCAAGGACGAGCTGATGCCCAAGTATGCCGAGCTTATCTACAACGGCTTCTGGTTCAGCCCGGAGCGCGAGATGCTGCAGGCCGCCATCGATCACAGCCAGTCGCGGGTGAACGGCACCGTCCGGCTCAAGCTCTACAAGGGCAATGCCTCGGTCGTCGGCCGCAAATCGCCCGACAGCCTCTACTCCGAACGCCACGTGACGTTCGAGGACGACGCCGGGGCCTACGACCAGAAGGACGCGGCGGGCTTCATCAAGCTCAATGCGCTCCGGTTGCGCCTGCTGGCGCAGAGGGACCGATAAACGCCTGCGCCTGCTGGCGCAGAGGGACCGCTAACCCCCTTTCCCAACCCTCTCACCGTTCGGGGAGAGGATACGCAGGCTTGGCAGCTTGCTGCGTAGCCGAAGTTGGCGAGGGGTTTCTGCGCCCCCAGGCTCAGCCCAAACCGAAAATCAAAGCCGATTCCGCGGCTTGCGAAGTTGTCCACCAGTCCTTGGGCTGCCTGTGGATAACTTCGCATTTTTGCGCTTGTGCGACTCAGGAACGAAGCGCAGCCTCTGTCTTGTTGAGAGGGAAACGAAGCCACGGAAAAGCGTCGCAACGCACTGATCTGAAAGCGGAAATTTCCCGATCGGGCCGGACTGGAAGGTCTGCATTGAAACCACTTTAGGCGGGCTGAGGCTCGTTCTGGAAGCGGCGGATCGCAAGCTGGAAAGATCGGTTCCGGATGCCGGAATGGCGTCCCGAAGCAAGGCGGATGCGGCAAGGCCGATGGTCGCAAGATCGGGGGCAAGCGCCAGCAGAAGCGGAGCGAGGGGCAGCACGCCAGAACGCGCGGAAGGGCCCTTTTCTCCCCGATGGTGGGCCGTCCGAAGGCGAAGCCGAAAGGCTGGACCGGAGGGAGCGGTGCCGGAGGGGCCGGAAAAGGCAACACGCCAGCAGCAGCCCGAAACGCGGCAACGCGCGGCAGGCGGCGACGGCCTCAGCGAATGCCGGGTCCATGCGGCCCGGAACTGCGCCGGAACTGCGGACACCGCAGAACTGATAGCTGACGAGGAAGGAAGCACCTGCCCAGCAGGAAGGACCGGACGGATCAGCGAACCGGAGGACTTTGCCCGACAGGATGGGTCCAAAGGACAAAGGACGGCGGAAGGACGCGCATTCGCGCAGACGCAGGAAAGCCAGAGTGCCAGCAGCGGCGACAGTGGGGGCCGGCAGCAATGCCGACCCCCATTTGGTTTTGGGGTCATCAATGCACGAGACCAGCACGCTAATGCGCGCCGTCCCGAACGATCGGCCTCACCCCTTGACCAGTTGCCCGCGCACCGCGCCGCCGGGGAAATCCGCGGTATGGATGTTCACATAGAACCCCGCCGGATTGGCGATGATGGACTTCAGCTTGTCGGGTTCGACCGCGATGCACATGTCGCTGCCCTTGCCCGTAACGTCGATGCTGATGAGGGGGCCGCCGTTGCTGCCAGCCGCGCCGGTGTGGACGTGAGCCATGGTGGGGGCGGCAGTCTTTTCGGCATAGAGCGTGTAGCAGAAATCGCCGGATTCGGTGTTCACCTCGGCGCGGAAGGCGCCGTTGCCTTCGGGCGCGCCGCCGCCGACTTCGTTGGCGCCTGAAAGGTTTGCGGTCAGCACCACTGTTTCGGCGAAGGCCGCGGCGGGGGTGAGCGCCAGCGCTGCCGTGCATCCGGCAATCAGCAGCGCGCGTGCAGGAACCTTGGTCATCGCATTGTCTCCTGTTGTCGCAGCCTGTCCGGCACCTTGCGCGCGCCTGTGCTCAGACTCGCCAGCCGGCTGTGCTGCCTATGCGGTGATCCTACGCCTCGTGGCTTGGCGCGCAAGGCGGCTCTGGTTCAATGCGCGCCGAGGCGGCTGCGTTCGCGGCGGAGATAGACGAACAGCATGATGAACACCGGCACGATGACGAGCGCGGCAAACAGATCATGCTCCACATGCACGCCGAACAGCGCAAGACCGCCGCTGAGATAGGCGAGGAGCGAGACCGCGTAATAGGTGATGGCGACGGTGGAGAAGCCTTCGACGAGGTGCTGCAGGCGCAGCTGCGTGCGGGTCGCGCTTTCCAGCGATTTGAGGAGCTGGCCGTTCTGGTCCTCGATCCGCGTTTCTATGCGGGTGCGCAGCAGCGAGGTCAGCTGCGCGGAGCGTTCGGCCAGTTCCTGCTGGCGGCGCACCACCGTCTCGCAGGTGCGGATGGCAGGATGAAAGCGCCGCTGGGTGAAATCGGCAAGGCTGGCGAAGCCGGGAATCGCGACCGGCGCGAGCGTCGCGAGGCGTTCATCGACCAGCCGCGCGTAAGCCGCCGTGGCGCTCAGCCGGTAGCGCGAATCGCTGGCGATGGTGCCCAGCTCAAGCGACATGGCGCACAGCGCATCGAGCAGGTCGTTGTCCGAGGTCTCATCCGAATCGAGACGGCGGCCGAAGGCGCGCAGTTCTTCCTCGGCGGCATCGAGCTTGCCCCAGCACGCCCGCGCGACCGGCAGGCCAAGCAGCGCCATGTTGCGATAATTGCCCAGTTCCTGCAGCGATTGCACCGCGCGGGCGAGATCGACCGGCCCCAGCTGCCCCGCCGCGACGACAAGGCGGCCATAGCCTTCGTCCTTGATGCGGAAATCGGAAGAAAGCCGCGCGCCGCCGCCGAAATCGCAGCAGACCAGCTCTGCCGGATCGACTTCGAACTGCGCCATGCGCGCGGCAGCAGCAGCGGCATCGGCTTCGATATCGATCAGCGTGGCGCGCAGCACATCGCCCGGCGCGCTTTCCGCCCAGGCGCGCGCTTCGGCGAGCAGCGGCGCATCGGGGCTGGCAAAGACGGTCAGCGTCGTCGCCTCGCTATGGCGTTCCCACGTAAACAGCAGGCCTTCGGCAAGGATGCCCTGCATGTGGCGCTGGCCCGCATCGGCGGTGAAGGCCGGACCGCCACGAAACGGCGGCAGGCCCTCGGAAGCGCCAAGGCGCAGGATCTGGATGATCTGCATCGGGGGCGTGATCGGCGGCCAGCGGCGCAGATGCATCTCGCCGACAATCTCGCGCCGCAGCCGGTGTTCGTTGAGCATGGCTTATGGCACTCCCCGTCCGACGCTGCTTCGCGCCGCACCTCGCCTTGCGCATAGTCTTTCACAGCACACTTGCTGTTACAACCCGCATAGTCCAGATTGCTTGACACTATGAACCGATTTCCCTTCTCCGCCATCGTCGCGCAAGACGAAATGAAGCAGGCCCTGCTGCTGGCCGCTGTCGACCCTGCCATCGGGGGCGTGATGGTCTTCGGCGATCGCGGGACGGGCAAATCGACGGCGGCGCGCGCGCTGGCCGCGATCCTGCCGCCGATTGTCGCGGTGGAAGGCTGCCGCTTCGGCTGCGCGCCAAGCGATGCCGGAACTTGTCCAGATCCGTGTACATCGAAGAAGTCCGCCAAGCGCGCGGTGCCCTTCGTCGATCTGCCTTTGGGCGCGACCGAGGACCGCGTGATCGGCGCGCTCGATCTGGAGCGCGCGCTGCGCTCGGGCGAAAAGCGATTCGAGCCGGGCCTGCTGGCCAAGGCGCACCGGGGCTTTCTCTATATCGACGAGATCAACCTGCTGGAGGATCACCTCGTCGATCTGCTGCTCGATGTGGCAGCTTCGGGCGAGAACTTGGTAGAGCGCGAAGGGCTTTCGGTACGGCACAAGGCCAAGTTCGTGCTGATCGGCAGCGGCAATCCGGAAGAGGGCGAACTGCGCCCGCAGTTGCTCGACCGGTTCGGGCTATCGGTGGAAGTGCGCACGCCGCAGACGCTCGATGCGCGCGTGGAAATCATGCGCCGCTGCGCCTCGCACGAGCGTGATCCGGCGACGTTTGGCGAAGAATGGGCACCGGCGGACGCCAAGATCGTGCGCAAGATCGCACGCGGGCGCACGCGCCTCCCTTCGGTCGAGACGCCGGACGAAGTGCTCTACGATGCCTCGCGGCTGTGCATGGCTTGCAAGGCCGATGGCCTGCGCGGCGAACTCACGCTGATGCGTGCCGCCCGCGCACAGGCGGCGCTGGAGGGTGCAGATACGGTCAAGCGCAAGCATGTGATCGCCGTTGCTCCCATGGCACTTCGCCACCGCCTGCGCCGCGATGTGCTGGATGAAACGGGATCGACCACCCGCATCGAGCGCGCGGTGGCCGAGGTCTTCGGGTGACATCCCCTGCCGCGCCCGCCGCGGATGACGCGGCGCTGGCGCTGCGCGCCTTTGCGCTCTGGCCGGCGGGCTTTGGCGGGCTGTGGCTGCGCGGCCCCGGCCCGGCGCGCGATGCGCTGGTCGAACGGCTGGGCACGGCGGTGCATCTGCGGCGCATGCCCGCGCATATCGATGGTGAGCGGCTGCACGGCGGGATCGACCTTGCCGCCAGCCTTGCCGCCGGGCGCAGTGTGCCCCGCACCGGCTTCCTCGATGAAGCGCGCGGCGGGGTGGTGATCGCGCCGCTGGCCGAGCGGATCACGCCCGCGCTCGCCGGAAGCGTGGCGCAGGCGCTCGATCATGCCGATGCGGCTCAGCGCTTTGGCCTCGTGCTGCTCGATGACGGGGCCGAGCGCGATGAAGTGCCGCCGCTAAGCCTGACCGAGCGCGTGGCGTTTGCCTGCGATCTGGGGACGACCGCGCCCGCAGGGCTTGCCGCCATCGAACTGCCCGCACCCCTCGCCTCCCCGGCGGATCTCCCGGCCTGCACCGCAGAAGGGCTGGAGGCGCTGGCCGCCGTCTCGCTCGCGCTGGGCGTCGATTCCGGGCGCGCACTGCGCTTTGCCGCGCTGGCAGCGGGCGCAAGCGCGCGGCTCGATGGCCGCGATGTGGTGCGCGAAAGCGATCTGGCGGCGGCAGCCCGGCTGGTGCTCTCCCCGCGCGCCACCCGGCTGCCCCCGCCCCCGCCGGAGGATCAGGCGGAAGACGAAACCCCGCCCCCTCCCCCGCCTCCGGAAGGCGAGGCCGATAATCCCGGCGACCAGGAGCGCGAGGACACCGGCACGCCCGATCCCGATCAGTTGATCGCCGCCGCCGCCGCTGCGATCCCACCCGGCCTGCTCGAAGCGCTGGCCGATGGGCGCACCCGGCGCGGAGCGGGCAGTGGCGGCGGGGCGCGGCATTTGTCGCCGCTCAGGGGCCGCCCGCTCGCCGCGCGGCAGGGCCTCCCGCGCGGCGGCGCACGACTGGCCTTGATCGATACCTTGCGCGCAGCCGTTCCGTGGCAGGCGCTGCGCCGCGCGGAAGGCGGCGATACCCGCTCCGGCCTGCGCATCATGAAGGACGACGTGCGCGTCCGCCGCTTCGAAGCGCGCAGTGCCTCGGTCACGATCTTCGCGGTCGATGCCTCGGGCTCGGCTGCGTTCACGCGCCTTGCCGAAGCCAAGGGCGCGGTCGAGTTGCTGCTGGCGCAGGCTTATGTGAAGCGCACCGAAGTCGCGCTCGTCGCCTTTCGCGGCAACGAGGCGCAATTGCTGCTGCCGCCCACCCGCTCGCTCACCCGCGCGCGCCGGGCGCTGACCGAGCTTCCCGGCGGCGGCGGCACTCCGCTGGCGGCGGGACTTTCGATGGTCTGCACGCTTGGCACTGGCCTGACGCGCCGGGGCTATACACCGTTGCTCGTGGTCCTGACTGACGGGCGCGGCAATATCGCGCTCGATGGCAGCACCAACCGCGCCGCCGCCACCGACGATGCGCTCAAAGCCGGAAGGGCGATTGCTGCGGCGGGGCTAGCGGGCGTGGTGATCGACATTTCGCCCCGACCCCGGCCCGAAGCCGCCGCCGTGGCCGGGGCAATGCGGGCGCGCTACGTGCCCTTGCCGCAAGCGAACGCGGCCACGCTGAGCAAAGTGATTGGCGCGCTGACATGAAGCCTTCGGCATGAGCCCGCCGCTGCGCTGGGAGGCGGACGGGCGCCACTGGCCCCACCGCGCCGCCAGCCGCTTTGTCGAGGCGGGCGGGCTGACATGGCACGTGCAGGAAACCGGCGAGGGACCGCCCGTGGTGCTGCTCCACGGCACCGGCGCGGCCACGCACAGCTGGCGGCACCTGATGCCCATGCTGGCGGAGCAGCACCGCGTGATCGCGCTGGACCTGCCCGGCCACGGCTTCACGCGCGGGAAGCCCGCAGGCGGGCTGACCCTGCCCGGCATGGCGGCAGCAGTCACTGCGCTGCTGGCCGTGCTGGACGTGCGCCCGGTGCAACTGATCGGCCATTCGGCAGGCGCCGCGATCGCACTCAGGATGGTGTGCGGCGGCTTTGCCGTGCCCGAAGTGATCGGCCTCAACGCTGCACTCATGCCTTTCCCCGGCGTGTTCGCGCCGCTGTTTCAGGGGCTCGCCCGCGCGCTGGTGCGTAATCCGCTGGTGCCGCGCCTGTTCGCAGCCAGCGCGCGCACCTCCGGCGATACCGAACGGTTGCTGGTCCGCTCCACCGGATCGCGGATCGATGCCGAGGGCGTGCGCTGCTACGCCATGCTGCTGGGCAATTCGCACCATTGCGGCGGCGCGCTGGAAATGATGGCCGGTTGGGATCTGGCCGGCCTGCAACGCGATCTGCCCCAAGTGCAGCCGCGCGTGCGGCTGATCCACGGCGCAAAGGATGCCGCCGTGCCGACCAGCGCCGCGCAGCAGGCCGCGCGGCTGATCCCGCAGGCGCAGCTCAACGTGCTTGCAGGGCTTGGCCACCTGGCGCACGAAGAGCGCGCGGATCTGGTTGCGCAGGCGATCTTCGCCGATGCGGCGGTGCCTGCCTGAAGGGGAGAGACTGCATGGCTGAAAACTTCGGATGGATCGAAATGGTCGTCTTCGGCGGCGTCGCGCTGGGCATCGGCGTGTGGCAGTTGGTCTCGGTCAACCGCGAGATCGCCAGGGACAAAGCCAAGAAGGATGCCGCCGGGAAGGACTGAACGGCGGCGCTTTCCACCCCGCGCACGATCACTTGCGCGCGCGCGGCATACGGTGCGGGATCAGTTGCTGCACGATGGGTGAGCAGAACCGGTCTAGCGACAGCGTTTCCTGCATCGCCACCACCGGCTCGCCATAGAGCCGCGCGTGGAGCGTGGAGCGCGTGTAGAACGGCGAATCCTCCCAGGTGCGGCGCACCGTGGCATGGCCCCGGTCTGCCCGCGTAACGCGCTCCATCTGCCACAGCGTATTGGGCAGCGGCGCGGTCGGCGGCAAGTCAGCCTCATGCGGCACGCCCGCCTTGTCGAACCGCAGCGCGCTGGCAAACGTGGTGCCATCGCGGCGCTGGCCTTCATAGAACACCGCCACATCCTTGCCGAGATGCGCGCGCGACCAGTGCCAGATGCGAAAGCCTTCCTCCAGCGACTCAGACCCTCGGTTGGAATCGAGATAGGCACTGCCCTGCCAGCTCAGCTCCGGCGCCTGCATCTCCACCGATATGCGCGCGCGCGGGGCAAGGCAGTGCCACAAGTGCTTGCCCGCCGGATCGAGCGCGAAGGCTTCGGTGTTGAGCATTTCAGGCCAGACCTTGATCTGCCCTGCCACGCGGCGCCGCAGCGGGTTCATGATCCGCTTGTCGCGTTCCTCGATATCGATGACCAGACAATCGCCCGCCCAGCGCACGCTGCTCGGCCCGATCGCGAACTGGTCCCGCTCGGGCTGCACGGCATGTTCGCCGCGTTCGGTCATCGTCCAGCGCGCCTTGGGGCCATAGAGCGCGACGTTGAGGGCACAGTGATCGAGCGGATTGCCCCGCCCCGAACGCTTGAAATAAGGTGAGAACACGCTGCCGATGAACGCGATCACGGTGAGGCCGTGCTGGCCGTCGTCGCTCAGCGCATCGACATACCACCAGCTGTAACCGCCCGCCGGGACCGGCGCATCGAACCGGGGATGCGCATCGCTGTCGCGCGCGCCGGGTGCCCGCACGAGGCGATCATCCTCGCCCCGGCGCAGCAAGGCCCACGGATCTGGCGCCGGGGCGGCAGGCGGCAGGGCCCCGTTCATGCGCGCTATGCCGGTCCAGAGCGGGGGCCATTCGCTGGAGGGAATGCCCGCTGCCAGCTCGTCCGAACGCAAGTATGATGCGGCGGCGTCATCGCCGTCCCTCACCCCAAACGCGCTCCCTGTGCGAACATTGCCTCGCCACATGGCTCGATCTCCCTCGCCTCGCATGACAGCGGGCTGCGGGGATGATTGACGCATTGCCCGTAAATGTCCAATGTAATTGACATATGAAAATGTCCACTCAAATGGATTTGCCCCGAAAGGCAGGCCTCAAGGAACGCTGGATCGGCTTGCGCAACCGCTTGCTGACCAGTCCCCGGTTCCAGCAGTGGGCCGCCGCCTTCCCGCTCACCCGCCCGATCGTGCGCTCCCGCGCGCAGCGGGCATTCGATCTGGTGGCCGGGTTTGCCTATGCGCAAGTGCTGGCCGCGTGCGTCGAGAGCGGATTGCTCGATCTGCTGGCCGAAGGAGCCTGCGATACGGCGACTGCCGCTGAACGCGCCGGCCTTGGCCTGCCCGCCGCCGAACGCCTGCTGCGGGCTGCGGCCTCGCTGGGGATCGCCGAGTCGCTCCCGGGCGGGCGCTGGACGCTGGGGATGGATGGCGCGGCCTTGCAGTGCAATCCGGGCGCGCGGGCGATGATCCGCCACCACGCGCTGCTCTATGCCGATCTTGCCGATCCGCTGGCGCTGCTGCGCGCGGACCGCAAAGACCCCACCGCGCTCTCGGATTTCTGGACTTATGCCCGCGCCAGCGCGACCGGCGCGGTTCCGCCCGGGCGGCAGGGCGATGCGGATAACGAGCCCGCTGCCGCGGAATACTCCGCGCTGATGGCCGCATCGCAGGCCATGGTGAGCGAGCAGCTCATCGCAGCCTACAAGTTCGGCCGACACCAGGCGCTGCTCGATGTGGGCGGCGGCACGGGGGCGTTCGTGCGGGCGGTCGGCATGGCTGCCCCCGGTTTGCGACTCGGCCTGTTCGATCTGCCCGATGTCGTTGCGGGCGCGGAAACCAGGCTCGGCCGCGATGCGCTGATCGCCCCCCGGCTGACCTTCCACAAAGGCAGTTTCCTGCATGATCCGCTGCCTACGGGCCATGATCTCATCACGCTCGTGCGCATTCTCCACGATCATGACGACGAGCCCGCGCTGCGCATTCTGCGCGCGGTTCGCGCTGCGTTGCCGCCCGGCGGCACGCTGCTGATTGGCGAGCCGATGGCCGGAGCACCCGGCGGCGGCGCGATGGGAGACGCGTATTTCGGGCTGTATCTCTGGGCCATGGGATCGGGCCGCCCCCGCCGTCCGGCCGAAATCGGCGCCATGCTGCACAGCGCCGGTTTCGCGAGCTGGAAGGAGCTCCCCACACATCTCCCGCTCGTCTGCGGTGCGATTGTTGCACGGGCCTAACCCGTTCCAGCCAAACGGATCATCGGCGCTGCGGCACAGTTTATCGCAGGGGTAGCCCCTACAAAAGTGTAGTGCCGAGTTGACACTCATTCATGACAATGTAAGCTGACACTCGGAAAGCCCCCTAGACCGAACGGCACGCCGTCCGGCCCGGGCTGAGGGGAAAATGGTCGTGGAAGCACTAGCGCTCATCATGGAGGCACCGGAGCAATTGGCTCTCAGGCCCCTCGCGCTCGATGCGCCGACCGGAACCGACGTGGTGGTCGAAGTCCGCTGGAGCGGCATCAGCACCGGCACCGAAAAATTGCTCTGGACCGGGAAAATGCCCATGTTTCCGGGCATGGGCTACCCGCTGGTGCCCGGTTACGAATCGGTTGGCCGCGTGATCGATGCCGGCCGGGATGCCTGGTCGCGCATTGGTGACTGGGTGTTTGTGCCCGGCGCCAGCTGCTTTCGCGATGCCCGCGGCCTGTTCGGCGGCTCGGCCCGCCGCCTCGTTCTCCCGTCCACCCGCGCATTGACCATCGACGAGTCGCTCAAGGCTGACGGCGTGCTCTTTGCCCTCGCGGCGACGGCGCTGCATGCCCTGGACGGCGGCACCCTGCCCGATCTCATCATCGGGCACGGCGTGCTCGGCCGCCTGCTGGCGCGCATCACGATGGCGCTGGGCGGCGGCGCTCCCACTGTGTGGGAAACCGATCCGCAGCGCACCGGCGGCGGCGTGGGCTACACCGTGCTCACGCCCGATGCCGATCCGCGCCGCGATTATCACTCGATCTGCGATGCCAGCGGCGATTCGAACATTCTCGATACGCTGATGGGGCGCCTGGCCCGCGGCGGCGAAATCAATCTCGCCGGGTTCTATGCCGAACGGCTGAACTTCGCCTTTCCGGCTGCCTTCCGCGCCGAAGCCCGCATCCGCGTCGCCGCCGAATGGGCGCCGGACGATCTGGCCCGCACACGCGATCTCATCCGCTCGGGACGCCTCGATCTCTCCGGCCTCGTCACCGATGTGCGCCCCGCGAGCGAAGCAGCCGAAGCCTATCCTGCGGCCTTCACCGACCGCAACTGCCTGAAGATGGTTCTCGATTGGAGCGATTGCGCATGACAACTCTTGAAGCATCTGCGCGCGTTCAGGCTCTTCGCGACGAAGCGGCGATCGAACCCGATGCGATCGTGCCGACCGAAGTGACCAAGGAAACGCAGATCATCGCGATCTACGGCAAGGGCGGCTCGGGCAAGAGCTTTGCCCTCTCCAACCTCAGCTACATGATGGCCCAGCAGGGCAAGCGCGTGCTGCTGATCGGCTGCGATCCCAAGTCCGATACCACCTCGCTGCTGTTTGGCGGCAAGAGCTGCCCCACGATCATCGAAACCTCGGCGCGCAAGAAGCTGGCCGGGGAAGACGTGAAGATCGAGGACGTCTGCTTCCAGCGCGACGGCGTTTTCGCGATGGAGCTTGGCGGGCCGGAAGTGGGCCGGGGCTGCGGCGGGCGCGGGATCATCCACGGCTTCGAACTGCTGGAAAAGCTCGGCTTCCACGAGTGGGGCTTCGATTACGTGCTGCTCGATTTCCTCGGCGACGTGGTCTGCGGCGGCTTCGGCCTGCCGATCGCGCGCGACATGTGCCAGAAGGTCATCGTCGTCGGCTCGAACGATCTCCAGTCACTCTACGTCGCGAACAACGTCTGCAAGGCAGTTGAATATTTCCGCTCAATGGGCGGCAATGTCGGCGTCGCCGGCATGATCATCAACAAGGACGACGGCACCGGAGAGGCCAAGGCCTTTGCCGAAGCGGTCGACATTCCGGTGCTCTGCGCGATCCCGGCGGACGAGGATATTCGCCGCAAGTCCGCCAATTACCAGATCATCGGCCGGCCCGACACGCAGTGGGGCAGCCTGTTCGAGGAACTGGCGGAGAACGTCGCCACCGCGCCCCCGCGCCGGCCCAAGCCGCTCGACCAGGACGGCCTGCTCGGCCTGTTCTCGCCCGAGGATACCGGTGGCAACGTGACGCTGCTGCCCGCCACCCAGGCCGACATGCGCGGCGGCACCTTCGAAGCCAAGGCTTCGCTGGAGGTCATCTACGATGACATCTGACGCGCGCCCCGCTCCCGACAGAATTGACGCGACACCTGACGCGCTCGTTCCGGCGGGCGAAGATGGCGGTTGCCACGGCGGTGTGGACCGGATGCGCGATGCCGCGCGCGCCGCTGGCAAGAGCGAAGTGCTCGATCGCTATGCCGCCGACTATCCGGTCGGCCCGCACGATCAGCCGCAATCGATGTGCCCGGCCTTCGGCTCGCTGCGCGTGGGCCTTCGGATGCGGCGCACGGCCAGCGTGCTCTCGGGCTCGGCCTGCTGCGTTTATGGCCTCACCTTCACGTCGCACTTCTATGGCGCGCGGCGCAGCGTCGGCTACGTGCCGTTCAGCTCGGAAACGCTCGTCACCGGCAAGCTCTTCGAGGATATCAAGGAAGCGGTCGAGAAGCTCGCTGATCCGGCGGACTACGATGCCATCGTCGTCACCAACCTCTGCGTGCCGACCGCAAGCGGCGTGCCGCTGCGCCTGCTTGGCAAGGAAATCAACGGCGTCCGGATCATCGGAATCGACGTGCCGGGATTTGGCATCCCGACGCATGCCGAAGCCAAGGACGTGCTTGCCGGTGCCATGCTCGCCTATGCCCGCAGCGAGGCTGAAGCTGGCCCGGTGAGCGCTCCGGCGAGCCGCTCAGACAAGCCAACCATAACGCTGCTGGGCGAGATGTTCCCGGTTGATCCGATGGGCATTTCCCAGATGCTGGAGCCGATGGGCCTCGCCGCCGGGCCGGTCGTGCCGACGCGCGAATGGCGCGAGCTTTATGCTGCGCTCGATTGCGCTGCCGTCGCCGCGATCCATCCGTTCTATACCGCCAGCGTGCGCGAATTCGAGGCCGCTGGCCGCACCGTCGTCGGCTCCGCCCCGGTCGGGCGTGATGGCACCGCCGCCTGGCTCGCGGCCATCGGCGATGCCTGCGGCGTCAGCGCCGAAGCCGTCGCGAATGCGCAGAACCGCGTTCTCCCGGCGATCACGGCTGCGCTGGCGGCCCGCCCGATCAAGGGCCGGATCACCGTTTCGGGCTATGAAGGCTCCGAACTGCTGGTCGCCCGCCTGCTCATCGAAAGCGGCGCGGACGTGCGCTATGTCGGCACCGCCTGCCCGCGCACCGTCTGGTCCGATCCTGACCGCGAATGGCTCCAGGCCCGCGGCGTGCGCGTGCAATATCGCGCCAGCCTCGAACAGGACATTGCCGCGGTCGAGGAATTCCGCCCCGATCTCGCCATCGGCACGACCCCGGTCGTGCAGCACGCCAAGCAGATGGCGATCCCGGCGCTCTATTTCACCAACCTCATCTCGGCCCGCCCGCTGATGGGCCCGGCTGGCGCTGGCAGCCTTGCGATGGTGGTCAACACCGCCATCGCCGGGAAAGCCCGCTTCGACCGCATGTCGGCCTTCTTCGAGGGCGTCGGCACCGGCCACACCACCGGCGTGTGGGAAGATACTCCGCAGGACCGTCCGAACTTCAAGAAGAAGTACGCTGCGCTCAACGAGGCTGCCCGCAAGGCGGCCGAGGCGGTGGGCTCATGATCCTGCTCCTCGCCTATCGCGGCCAGCGCCTCGCTGTCACCGTTCAGCCTTCGCGCCAACCGGCCAGCCAGCCATCGAGCCCGCCTTCGGACCAGACGTCCGACCAGACGTCGGCACTGCTGTTCGGCCATACCTTGGGCAAGGCTTTGAGCCAGTCTCTGGGCCAGACCTTCGGAGGGTGCGCATGACCCTCATCATCGATCATGATCGGGCCGGGGGCTACTGGGGCGCGGTCTACGTCTTCACGGCGGTCAAGGGCCTGCAGGTGATTATCGATGGCCCCGTGGGCTGCGAGAACCTGCCGGTCACGTCCGTCCTGCACTACACCGACGGCCTGCCGCCGCACGAGCTGCCCATCGTCGTCACGGGCCTTGGCGAGGAAGAGCTGGGCAAAACCGGCACCGAAGCCGCCATGCGCCGCGCGTGGAAGACCCTCGATCCCGATCTGCCAGCGGTCGTCGTCACCGGCTCGATTGCCGAAATGATCGGCGGCGGCGTCACGCCAGGCGGCACCAACATCAAGCGCTTCCTGCCGCGCACGATCGACGAGGATCAGTGGCAATCGGCGGACCGCGCGCTCAGCTGGCTGTGGACCGAGTTCGGCCCCAAGGCGATGCCCGCCCCCAAGGCGCGTAAGGAAGGCGAAAAGCCGCGCGTCAACATCATCGGCCCGGCCTACGGCATGTTCAACATGGCCTCCGACCTTGCCGAAGTGCGCCGCCTGATCGAGGGCATCGGCGCCGAAGTGAACATGGTGTTCCCACTGGGCTGCCACCTCGCCGATATCCGCAAGCTGGCGGACGCAGACGCCAACGTCTGCCTCTACCGCGAGTTTGGCCGCAACTTGTGCGAAGTGCTGGAGCGGCCCTATTTCCAGGCGCCGGTCGGGCTCACGTCCACCACTCGCTTCCTCGAAGCGCTGGGCGCATCGCTCGGGCTCGATCCCGAACCATTCATCACCCGCGAAAAGCACACCACGATCAAGCCGCTGTGGGACTTGTGGCGTTCGGTGACGCAGGACTTCTTCGGCACGGCCAGCTTCGGCATCGTGGCGAACGAGACCTACACGCGCGGGATCCGCCATTTCCTCGAAGAGGATATGGGCCTGCCCTGCGCCTTCGCCTTCTCGCGCAGTGCCGGCGTGAAGCCGAAGAACGAGGACGTGCGCGACGCGATCCGGGCTGGTGCGCCGATGGTCGTGTTCGGCAGCTACAACGAGCGTATGTACCTCGCCGAATGCGGCGCGCGCAGCATCTATATCCCCGCCAGTTTCCCGGGTGCGGCCATCCGCCGCCATCCCGGAACGCCCTTCATGGGCTATTCCGGTGCGACGTATCTCATCCAGGAAGTGTGCAACGCGCTGTTCGATGCGCTGTTTCACATCCTCCCGCTGGCAACGCAGCTCGATGCGGTGCCTGCCACGCCGGCGCGGGCACACCGCGAACTGCCGTGGAGCGACGAAGCCAAGGCCCGGCTCGACGAGCTCGTCGAAGCACAGCCGGTGCTGATCCGCATCTCTTTTGCAAGACGTCTGCGCGACGCGGCCGAACAAGCCGCACGCCGCGAGGGCGAAAGCATCGTCAGCGCCGACCGGCTGGCCGATGCGCTGCTTGGCAGCGCGGCTCCATGAGCCGCGCCCACCCCATCACCCGCTATCCAGCGGGGACCACCATTCCCTCGGTTTCGGCCGTTGGAATATCGCCGGGGGGCGATCGCCGCCTCTCGCTTTGCACGTCAATACTGGAGATGCAGATATGAGCGATGATCGCCTGGGGCTCAGGACCTACCTGACGCCCGAAGAAGCCAAGGAATTTCACAAGCTGTTCATGACCAGCTTCATTGGCTTCACCGGAGTGGCCGTGGTTGCCCACTTCCTCGTGTGGTCGTGGCGTCCCTGGATTTCGTAAGAAATCCACCGTCACTTCAAACACGTTTGGCCATAACGGCCACCCGGCCATGTTTTGGCCGAACCTGAACGACCGCGCCCAAGTGGCGCATTCACAAGGAAAATGACCATGTGGAGAGTCTGGCTTATTTTCGATCCGCGCAGGGCCCTCGTGGCACTTGCCGCGTTCCTGTTTGTGCTGGCAATCGTGATTCACTTCATCCTGCTCAGCACCCCTCGCTTCAACTGGCTCGACGGCCCGCACACCGCGGCACCGGCAGCCGCAGCCGCAGCCGCGGCCGCACCCTGACCACCTGCAAGGCAAGAGGCGGCATCCCACCACGTGTGGACATGCCGCCTCCGGCACTGCGGGGGGGCAACCGGTTGATTTTGACCATATACATGTGCCCGCCAGGCTTGGGCGGGGGAGGATAGAGCTATGGCGCTCCTCAGTTTCGAGCGAAAGTATCGCGTGCGCGGAGGCACGTTGATCGGCGGGGACCTTTTCGACTTCTGGGTCGGCCCGTTCTACGTTGGGTTTTTCGGAGTGATCACGGCGATCTTCGCCTCGCTCGGAACAGCCCTCATTCTCTACTGTGCTTCACAAGGTGGCACGTGGAACCCCTGGCTGATCTCGATCGCGCCGCCTGACCTCAAATATGGCCTCGGCTTTGCTCCCCTCAACGAGGGCGGCTTCTGGCAGGTCATCACGGTCTGCGCGATCGTGTCGTTCACATCGTGGGCGCTGCGCGAAGTGGAAATCTGCCGCAAGCTGGGCATGGGATACCATGTGCCGATTGCGTTCGGCTTTGCCATCTTCGCCTACGTCTCGCTGGTGGTGATCCGTCCGGTGCTGCTGGGTGCATGGCACTTCGGCTTCCCCTACGGCATCTTCAGCCACCTCGATTGGGTGTCGAACACCGGCTACCAATACCTGCACTTCCACTACAATCCGGCGCACATGCTGGCGGTGTCGTTCTTCTTCACCACCTGCCTCGCGCTCGCATTGCACGGGGCGCTGGTGCTCTCCGCCGTGAACCCGGCCGAAGGCGAAACGGTCAAGACGCCGGAATATGAAGATACCTTCTTCCGCGATCTGATCGGTTACTCGATCGGCACCCTGGGCATCCACCGCCTGGGCCTCCTGCTGGCGCTCAACGCCGGTTTCTGGAGCGCGGTCTGCATCATCATCAGCGGCCCGCTGTGGACCCGCGGATGGCCTGAATGGTGGAACTGGTGGCTCAACCTGCCGATCTGGTCGTGAAGGAGAACCAAGCCATGGCTTATCAGAATATCTTCACCCAGGTTCAGCTCAGCCATGCCCCGGAAATGGGCATCGGGATGAAGCCGGGCAGTGATCCACGCGGCACCGCCGTAGGGTTCAACCACCTCTTCGGCCGCTTCGGCCAGGCCCAGCTCGGCCCGATCTACCTTGGCTGGACGGGGCTCCTCTCGATCCTGTGCGGGCTGACCGCGTTCGAGATCATCGGGCTCAACATGATGGCTTCGGTCAACTGGGATCCGATCCAGTTCGTCCGCATGCTGCCCTGGCTCAGCCTTGAGCCGCCGGGGCCGGAATACGGGTTCTCGCCCATCGTTCCGCTCGCCAAGGGCGGCTGGTGGATCCTCGCGGGCATGTTCCTGACCGCCTCGGTTCTGCTCTGGTCGATCCGCACCTACCGCCGGGCCCGCGCGCTTGGCATGGGCACCCACGTATTCTGGGCGTTCATCTCGGCGATCTGGCTGTTCCTCGTGCTCGGCTTCATTCGGCCCATGTTCATGGGCAGCTGGTCGGAAGCCGTGCCCTTCGGCATCTTCCCGCACCTCGATTGGACCGCCGCGTTCTCGATCCGTTACGGCAACCTGTTCTACAACCCGTTCCACGCTCTCTCGATCGCCTTCCTCTATGGCTCGACGCTGCTCTTCGCGATGCACGGCGCAACCATTCTGGCAGTCGGCCGCTATGGCGGTGAGCGCGAAATCGAGCAGATCACCGATCGCGGTACGGCATCGGAGCGCGCTGCCCTGTTCTGGCGCTGGACCATGGGCTTCAACGCCACGATGGAATCGATCCACCGTTGGGCCTGGTGGTTTGCCGTGCTGACCACGCTGACCGGCGGCATCGGCATCCTGCTCACCGGCACCGTTGTCGATAACTGGTACCTGTGGGCACAACAGCACCACTACGCGCCGTCCTATCCCAACACAGGGGTTGTGGATCCGGCATTGGGGAGCAAGGGACAATGACCAGAACCATGCTGCTGCGCTTCGGCGCAGCCCTCGCCGGCGCGGCGCTGCTCGGTGCCTGCCAATTGGAAACCAAATCGGTCCAGCAGACCGGCTTCCGCGGTACGGGCATGGACCAGGTCCATCTCGTATCGGACAAGAAGAAGATCGGCGAGGTTCCCGCCCCGCCCTATGATCCGCCCAAGCCCGGCGGCAAGCCAGCCCGCGAAGCCTACCAGAACGTCCAGGTTCTGGGAGACATCTCGGAGGACGAGTTCAGCTACACGATGGCCGCGATCACCCAGTGGATCGCGCCGGAACAGGGCTGCAACTATTGCCACAACCCGGCCAACATGGCCTCGGACGAGATCTACACCAAGAAGGTCGCGCGGCGGATGCTGCAGATGACCCGGAACATCAACACGAGCTGGACCCAGCACGTGAAACAGACCGGCGTCACCTGCTACACCTGCCACCGCGGTCAGGCGATCCCGAGCGAGAACTGGGCGCTTCCGGCGGCCGGCAATCCCGATACCATTCTGGGCAACAAGCATGGCCAGAATGCACCGATGGTCAGCACGGCCTATTCGTCGCTGCCCAACACGGCGTTTGCCAAGTACCTGCTGAACAGCGATTCGTCCCAGATCCGGGTCCAGTCGGAATACAGCCACCCATCAAAGCTGGCGACGACCTCGACGATGGAAACCGAGGGCACGTACAGCCTGATGATGCACACCTCGACCGCGCTGGGCGTGAACTGCGCGTTCTGCCACAACGCCGGCTCGTTCCAGGCCTGGAACATGAGCACGCCCAAGCGTGTTGGTGCCTGGTACGGCTACCGCATGGTGCGCGACATCAACGGGAGCTACATCACCCCGCTAGCCAGCGTGTTCCCGAAGCACCGCCTCGGGCCGATGGGTGACCCGCTCAAGGTCAACTGCACCACCTGCCACCGCGGCGTGAACAAGCCTCTCGGCGGCGTCTCGATGGTCAAGGACTACCCGGCCCTGCGGCCCAGCGGTCCGCTGGTCACGGCGGCCGCTGCTCCGGCCCCGGCTGCAGCGCCGACCAAGATGCCCTGACCCGGGTCAGGCACTCAAACACCCCCGCGCTCGCAACCGGCGCGGACTACCTGGCCCCTGCGGTTCCTTGGAATCGCGGGGGTTTTCTTTTGGGTGGAGTTGCAAGAGCAGCAACGCAGGATTGCGGAAATACAAACCTGTTTTTTCGAGAAGCCCTAGCAAAGCAGTCATTGATCTCAGCGCAGTGTAAAGCGAAGATGACCCGATGAGTGAGCTTTACGACGCCTATGGCAATCCGTTTGACCCTCGCCCAATTATAGCTCGTTGGCGGAGTGGCGAAGCCCCTGGAGCAGTGGGAACACTGTGGGAGCGACTTTATCACCAAGGCAACGTTGGGTCGGCTTCGTATGCTGCCGTACCGGATTTGGTGGAACTGCTTGAAACGTCAAGCCAACCAGACTGGGACGCCTATGCTCTCATCGCGACGATCGAGGAAGCGCGAGCAGACGGAGCCGAATTGATCCCTCCCTCGCTCATACCCGCATATACTGCGGCATGGCGGTCGGTCTTGCCTTTGGCCATCCGCGATCTTGCTAACGCATCACAAGGCGAACTGGTTCGGAGCCTCATAGCTGTGATCGCCCATGCCAAAGGCCAACATAGTCTAGCAGCCATCGCGCTTTGCTCAGATGACGAACGAGAGGAGATGCTCGGTTAGATTGCGTCCGCTCACCACGGCACCCCAGCAAATAGTAGCGCAAGCAAAGTTCATGCGTTGGCAGACTTTGAGATACCCCCAACTACCTCCCTCGCCGCACCATATCCGCCAGATGGACCGGAAACGAAGCGGCCAGCGGCAGCGCAACCCACGGCCAGCTTGCACCGACCAGCGCGGCGCGCAGGCCCAGCATCATGCAGGCGCCGGGGAGCAGCAGCAGCGCGACATCGATGGCCGGACGGCCCGCCCGCAGCAGGATCAGGGCTTCTACGGCGAGGACCGCAAGCACGAGATCGGCGGCGTGGCCGCTGGCGAAGAAGGCGGCAAGATCAGGCATCGGCCCCTCAGAACGGCCCGTTGAGCTGGATCACCTGCCAGTTGAGCGCGCCGGCGGTGGTGACCCACGCCAGATAGGGCAGGAGCAGCAGCGCCGCGATGCGCGAGAAGCGTCCGCAGGCGAAGATCAGCACCACGATCGAAACCCACAGCACCGAAAGTTCGACAAAGGCCCAGTCGGGACGGCGCAGCTGAAAGAACAGCACCGTCCAGCTGACATTGAGCGCGCCGTTCATGGCGAACAGGCCGATCAGCGTATCGGCAGAACGGCTATCGGGCGCGGCGCGCCACGCGTTGACGCCGGAGGCCGCGATGAGGGCGAAAACAATCGTCCAGATCACGCCGAACGCAGGCGGCGGCGGGTTCCAGCTGGGCAGGCGCAGGCTTTCGTACCAGCCGCTCGTGTCGGTCATCGTGCCGCCGACCCCGGCGACAACGATGGCGGCAATCGCGGCAATGGCAATCGGCAGCCCCCAAGGGCGATCCCTGAGCGGGCTGGTCAAGGGTGTGCCGCCCTCAGTCCCAACAGATGCGCCGTATCTTTCAGGAAGATGCGCAAGTGCGCCATCGGATCGGCGCGAACCAGCTTCTTGTTCATGTAGGCCTGCCAGGTGAGCTTCTGCACATCGGGATCCGCACACATCGCCACGAAGCGTTCACGGCGCTTGTCGCTGGAATACCAGAAGTATTGCATGATCCCCAGAACCCAGAACACGCGGCCATGATCCTTCAGGAAAGTGCGGCGCGCGGCCTTGAGTGCCTTGGGCTGGCCGGTCAGCACGAACTGGTGCGCGGCATTGGCGACATGCCGCCCGCACGCCATCGCATAGTAGATCCCCTCGCCCGAGGCCGGGGCGACGACGCCGGCGGCATCGCCCGTGACGATCACATCGCGTCCATTGTCCCAGCGCTTTAGCGGCTTGAGCGGAATGGGCGCGCCTTCGCTGCGCACCGTTTCGCAAGTCACAAGGCCCATTTCGCGGCGCATCGTGGCAACCGATCCGCGCAGCGAGAAGCCCTTGTTGGCGCTGCCCACCCCGATGCTGGCGGTCTCGCCATGCGGGAAGACCCAGCCGTAGAAATCGGGCGAGACGCGGCCCTGATAGATCACATCGCAGCGCGTGGGATCATAGCCCTGGTCGTTGGCGGGGGGAGACTTGATGATCTCATGATAAGCGAACACGCACTTCACGTTCTCGCCGTCCGGCAGGCTATCGCGCGCCACGCCCGAACGTGCGCCATCGGCGCCGATCACCAAGCGCGCCCGCACGCGCAGCTCCGGCCCGCCACGCGCCTCGCGGTAGACGACGACCGCGCCTGCCGCGCCGTCGCGCTCGATCCGCTCGAACGTACCGGTGCGCCGCTCCGCTCCCACTTGCGCCGCGCGGTTGCGCAGCCATTCGTCGAACACATCGCGATCCACCATGCCGACATAGCCGATCTCGCCCACCGGCATATCGACCGCACGGTTCGACGGGGCGACCATGCGCGCCGAGCGGGCGCGGGCGACCAGCAGGCTATCGGGTATGGCGAATTCTTCCATCAGGCGTGGCGGAACTGCGCCGCCGCATGGCTTGATGCGCCCTGCCCGGTCCAGCAGCAGAACGCTGTGGCCCTTGCGCGCCAGATCGGTTGCAGCCGTGGCACCGGAAGGTCCGCCGCCCACGACGACGACATCGAATTCAGCTCCGCTGCTCATGCTTCCGCCTCCCGCAAGGGCAGCGCCGGGACATGTCCCGCAATGCGCGCCGCCATGATCGCAGCGGCCATGAACAGCATGGCCTCTGCCGTGAAAATTGTCTGGAATGCGCGCCCGTCGCTTTCCGCATGACGCGCAAGATCAACCCCGATGGCGCCGATCAGCCCGCCAAGCCCGAAGGCGATGGCCTGCGCCGCGCCCCACACGCCCATGCGCACGCCGGTATCGCTGCCGTTGCCGCCACCGGCCAGGCTCATCATCGCGCCGATGGCGGAAACCGCGAACACGCCGTTGGCAAATCCGAGCACGCCGATATTGGCGGCCAGCGGCCAGCCCGGCCCGATCCCCGCGCCCACGGCCAGCCCGGCCAGCGCCAGTGCCGAACCGACACAGCCCGCGGCGATCCAGCCGCGCAGTTCCCCCGCAGCGCGGCCCGCGAAGGCGCTGCCGCCGACACCGGCGACGATCATGCCGAGCAGCACACCGCTGTGCTGGGTCGCGGAGAGCGAGGTCGATTGCGCCGGGGTCATGCCGAAGACGAGCCCGGCGAAGGGCTCGAGGATGAGATCCTGCATCGAATAGGCGAGCATCGAGAGGAACACGAAGACCGTGAAGCGGCGCGCAGCCGTTTCGGCAAACACCGCGCGCAAGGCATCGCCGAGGCTGGAGCGGTCCGGCGCTGCACCGGAGAGCGCAGCGGCGGGCAAGCCGCGTTCGAGGCGGAATGTGGCGAGGATTGTCAGCACAAGCGCGGCCAGCGCGATGCCGCCCGAGACGGCAAAGAGGCGGCTCCACGAGAACGGTTCGAGCAGAGCGCCTGCCGTGCCTGCGGAGATCACGATACCCATGACCATCATGATCCACGTGACAGCGGCAGCGGCAGCGCGCCGCCCTGGCTCAACGCCCGCAGCGAGGAGCGCGAGGAGCGACGTGCCCGCCGCGCCCACGCCTGCGCCGATCAGCACGAAGCCGATCAGAAGCAGGACATTCGCCATCAGCGGCGCGAGCGCGAGGGCCGCGACGGCCAGCATGGCACCGAGGCCGAGCACTGCCACGCCGCCGATGATCCAAGGCGTGCGCGCATGACCCTGATCGGAGCCGTGGCCCCAGACAGGCCGGGCGAGTTGCACCGCATAGTGCAGCGCGACGAGCCCGGCGGGCACGGCAGCGGCCATGCCATATTCAACGACCATCACCCGGTTGAGCAGCGAGGTGGCCAGCATGACGATGGCCCCGATCGAGGCCTGCACGAGGCCGATGCGGACAATCGAAAACCAGCCGAAGCCTGCCGCGCGGTCGCGCCCAGATCTGCCGCGCGCCATCACCAATGGCCGCCAAGCCCGCCGGCAGCCGCCAGCATCCCCAGCACATAGAGGCTGACCCCGGTGGCGCTGTACCACGGGGTATGGCGCGCCGGATCGCTCAGCAGGCGGGGCATCAGCGCGAACTGCGCGGCGAGCACACCCGCCACGATGAGCGCGGAAAGCGTCAGCCCCTCGCGCAGCAGGAATACCGCAACGATGACTTGCGCCAGCGCCATGACTCCGCAGGCGAGCAGCGCGGCCTTGCGCACGCCGAGCACGACTGGCAGCGAGCGCACGCCGGTTTGAATATCGCCCTCCACCGCCTTGAAATCATTGAGTGTCATGATCCCGTGCGCACCAAGGCTGTAGAGCACGAGGACGATCAGCACCGGAGTGGAAGGCAAAGCGCTCGTCATCACGGCTGCACCGGTGAACCAGCTGAGCCCTTCATACGTGAGGCCGACCAGCGCAGGCCCCCACCACCCGCTGGCCTTCAAGCGGAACGGCGGCGCGCTGTAGGCCCAGGCCGACGCAAGGCCGATCACGGTTGCGACCATGACCCATGTGCCGAGCGCCGCACCGACCGCGAACGAAAGCACCGTTCCCGCGCAGGCGATCCCCAGCCCCCAGCGGCCCGGAATGCGGCCCGAGGGGATCGGGCGGTTCGGCTCGTTGATGGCATCGACATGGCGATCGAACCAGTCGTTGATTGCCTGGCTGTTGCCGCACACCAGTGGCCCCGCGAGCATGGCGCCCACGATCACCGCGATCCAGTGGCCGGACGCGGGCTGACCGGAAGAAACGACGCCGCACATGAAGGCCCAGATGGGCGGAAACCAGGTGATCGGCTTGAGCAGTTCCAGCACGGCGCGCGGCGCGGGACGGCGGATGTCCGCGCGGGGCGGCGGGGCCATCGAAGGGGCCGATGTGGCTGGCTGCGTCATCCCTGGAGGGTATGGTTGACACCCTCAAGTGTCAATGGTTTCTTACACTTGCGCGGCGCGCGCTATTCGCTCTCGCCCACAAGGTTGCCCAGCCCGTAGCGGTGAAGCTTGGAATAGAGGCTCTGGCGGCTGAGGCCGAGAATTTCGGCCGCAGAAGCGCGGTTGTCCGACGTGTAGGCCAGCGCCGCTTCGATGCACAGGCGCTCGATCAGATCGGTGCTCTCGCGCACGATCTCCTTGAGCGAAGCGCGGCCGACCAGTTCGGTCAATTGCTCGACCGAGCGCGGCAGATCGAGCGGAGTCGGCGGCAGATCGCGCAAGCGGCGGCCGATCTCGCGGATCGCGAAGCCATAGCACGGGGAATCGCCCGAAGTTCGCACGGCGGAGAGCTCCACCGGCTCTTCCAGTTCGGAATCGCGGGCGCGCACCACCGTGCTGACATTGCGCGCAAGGCCATATTTGGTGAGCTGGCCTTCGATGAGATCGAGGTCGATCCCGGGCCGGCCGACGAATTCGCCCAGCGGACGACCGCGAATCTGATCGAGCGACGCCGCCCGGGCCAGTTCGAGAAAGGCGATATTGGCGGCGATAATCCGCATCCGGGCATCGGCCACGACAAAGGCATCTGGCATCCGCTCGACGATATCGAGCAGCGTGGCCGCGCCTTCGGTCGGGCGTCCGCCCGGCGAACTGAGGCGAACCAGCAGGTAGCGCCCGCCGAGCTGGCGAAAGCCGGTGGCCGACATCGTCAGATCCTGGCGCGCGCGCTCAAGCTCGACTGTCAGCGGCGAGACATCAGACGTGGTCAGCACCGCGCCGAGATAAGCGATCAGCGCATCGCGCGAACTGCGCGCGACGAGCCCGGAAAGCTTGGCCCCGACAAGGCTGCCGGGGCGCGCATCGAGCAGGGTGTGGGCTGCCGGATTGGCTTCCTGAATGCGCTGGCTATCCGCTTCGACCAGCAGGACTGGTTCGGAGGACAGATCAAACAGAAGGCGGTAGCGTGTTTCGATCTGGCGCAGGCGCATGTAATCGCGTTCGAGCGATTGCTGGGCCTGCAGCAGGCGCTGCTGCAGCACGACCGCGCCGCGCATATCGCGCCCCACCGCAATCAGGCGTTTGCCGCCATCGAGGCTGATCACCAGATAGCGTACCGGGATATCACCGGCCGGGCTGGTGTGGTTGATCTGGCGCCAGCGGTTGCTTGCGTCACCCGGCTCTACCATCAGCATGTCGCGGACCTTGGTGCGGCTCTCGACCGTCACCGTGGTCTCGAATGGATGGCCGATCCAGCCGTCGCAACCCGGGAAATCCTGCCGGTTGGCCGCGACATCGATGATGCGGCCAGACGGATCGAGCGAGAGGGTGATATCACCGGCGGCCAGCACCAGTCGCAGCGCATCGGCCGGGCCGATCGCGCTGAAAGCTGCTTCGGACCGGGTAAACGGCGTCTTGTCCGCGAGGGCGCGTTCAGGTTGGACCACGATAGCGACCGGCTCTAGCCGGCGTTCACGGTCCGGTGCGCAGACACGCCGACCAGACGGTTGGCGAGAGCAAGCGCCCCGGGTGCATCAACCGCCGAACCATCGGCGCCGGCTTCGAGTGCCATGGCAGGATTGGAATTCACCGCATGTCCGCCCACCAGAATATAGACATTTTGGCACATGGACACGCTGCGGATCGCCTTGATGGTTCTTGAAAGGGATTCGGTAGTCACATCACAAGATACGGTCAACCCGACCAAGTCATAGGATTTGTTGGCAACCTTCGATACGAGCTGGCGCATGTCCGGGGCAACGAGAACTTCGCTTTCCCAAGCCGCCCGTACAAACACTTCGTGGACCATCGTCGCGCCGAAACTGTGCTGCTCGCCGGGCATCGGAGAAAACAGGGCGCGGCACGGCGCGTTGATCGGACCGGTGATGACCGGGCTACCCCATGCAATCTCCCGCATCACTTCCTGAAGCCGCCACAGGCCGATGGTCACGTCGAGGAAATCACACAGATCTTCTTCCCACAACACGCCAAGGCGGCGCGCCGCAGGTGCCAGCAGATCCACGAAGAGCGCATCGATGCCCACGCCGCGCGCAAGATATTCCTCGACATGGACGAGCAGTTCGTCTGCCTGCAGCGTGAGCGGGAGCGGCGAGAAGCGCGCCACATCGTCTGCCGTGACAACCCCTCCGCCTTGCGGCGCAGGGCGCCCCGGGCGCATGCGATGGGCCACCAGCAACTGGGGAATGATCTCACCCTCGATCAGGGTGCTGATCGCCGAACTGGAACTATTGCGCGTGCGGCGCGCGTTGCCTCCCCGGCCTCCGCCTGCATTGCTGCTGCCAGCATTGCGCCGGGCATTCGCAGGCACGCCAGTATGCTCGTCGTGTGGGCCGGCAGGATCCGCCTTGCGGGTTCCCTGGCCACTTTTGCCAACCGCCAAGTCCATGCCAGACTCTCCCGTCTGCCGCAGCACAATGTCTGCGTGGGGATCGTGGTTAAAGACACTCCGACTCTGTCCCGTGCCAAAGACCTAACCCCATTCCGGAACCATGGCAAACGCAATCGTGTCAATTTTTCTTGTCGTCCAATTTTATTGACAGTCCGTTCGAACGAGTCGTAAGCTGCTCGTTACGAAGAGGATGGGACGCACGAAATGTCGGAAGCTCGGACGACAGCGCTGCGCGGATTTGGGTCCAGCTCGGGCCACCGCCAAAGCGCTCACGGGCAGGCCCGGCAGGCCCGCCCGCTTTATACCCCTGAAGAACAGCGCCGCCGCGATCAAACCCCGTGGACATTGGTTCAGGGGCTGCTCGCACCCTTCCAGTTCGTGGTGTTCGTCGTCAGCCTCGTGCTGGTCCTGCGCTGCCTGCTGACCGGCGAAGGCACCTTCGCGGCCGACATGTCGGTCATCGCCAAGACCCTCACGCTTTACACCATCATGGTCACCGGCTCGATCTGGGAGAAGGTGGTCTTCGGCAAATGGCTCTTCGCCCCGGCGTTCTTCTGGGAAGACGTTGTCTCGATGCTCGTGATCGCGCTGCACACCGCCTACCTGGTGATGCTGCTGGGCAAGATCGGCACGATCGAGGCGCGCCTCACCGTCGCGCTCGCCGCCTACCTTACCTATGTCGTCAACGCCGCACAGTTCGTGTTGAAGCTGCGCGCAGCCCGGCTTCAGGCGAAAGCCGCATGAGCCCCGCACAGGTCCTCGCCAAGTCGGAAACGTCGCGCGACGGCGGACTCGAAGTGCTGCGCGAGCGCGGACAGCGCGAAGTGTTCTGCGGGCTGACCGGGATCGTCTGGCTGCACCGCAAGATGCAGGATGCGTTCTTCCTCGTCGTCGGCTCGCGCACCTGCGCCCACTTGCTGCAATCGGCGGCGGGCGTGATGATCTTTGCCGAACCGCGCTTTGCCACTGCCATCATCGAGGAGCGCGATCTGGCCGGGATGGCCGATTGCCACGCCGAGCTCGACCGCGTGGTCGATCGGCTGCTGGCGCGCCGCCCGGAAATCCGGCAGCTGTTCCTCGTCGGCTCGTGCCCGTCCGAAGTGATCAAGCTCGATCTCGGCAATGCCGCGCAGCGTCTCGGCGCCAAGCATGTGCGCACCGAGGGTAGCGAAGGCGTTCGCATCCTCGCCTATTCGGGCAGCGGGATCGAGACGACCTTCACCGAAGGCGAAGACGCCTGCCTGACCACGCTCGTGCCGGAAATGCCCGCCGAAGCGCCGGGCGCGGCGCTGTCGCTGGTCATGGTCGGCACCCTGCCCGATATCGTCGAGGACCAGTTCCTGCGCCTCTTCGCCGAACTCGGCATCGCCCATGTTGGCGTGCTCCCGGCGCGGCGCGCGGGCGGACTGCCCGCCTTGGGGCCGAACACGCGCTATCTGCTGGCGCAGCCCTTCCTCGGCGAAACCGCGCGGGCGCTGGAAGACCGGGGCGCGGTGCGGATCGACGCCCCCTTCCCCTTTGGCGCAGACGGCACGGCGGCCTGGCTGGCAGCTGCGGCAGCGGCGTTCAGCATCGACGAGATGCACGTGAACCGCGTGATTGCGCCGGGCCGCGAACGCGCCAAGCGCTCGCTTGAACGCTATCGCCCGATGCTCGAAGGCAAGCGCATCACGTTCATGCCGGATTCGCAGCTGGAAATCCCGCTCGCCCGGTTCCTCAGCACCGAACTCGGCATGATCCCGGTCGAAGTCGGCACCCCCTATCTCCACCGCGCGCATCTCGCAGCCGATCTTGCGATGCTGCCTCCCGAAACCCGGATCAGCGAAGGCCAGGACGTGGAGCGCCAGCTCGACCGCGTGCGCGCCGACCGGCCCGATCTCACCGTCTGCGGCCTTGGCCTTGCCAATCCGCTCGAAGCCGAAGGGCTTTCCACCAAGTGGTCGATCGAACTGGTGTTCTCGCCGGTTCACGGCTTCGATCAGGCGGGTGACCTCGCTGAACTGTTCGCCCGGCCGCTGCGCCGCCGCGACGTGCTGAGGATATAGGCCCATGCAACTCGCCGTCTGGACCTATGAAGGACCGCCGCATGTCGGCGCCATGCGGGTCGCAACGGCGATGCGCGGCGTGCACTATCTGCTCCATGCACCGCAGGGCGATACTTACGCCGATCTGCTGTTCACGATGATCGAGCGGCGCAGCGCCCGCCCGCCGGTCACCTACACTACCTTCCAGGCCCGTGATCTGGGCAAGGATACGGCCAGCATGTTCCAGAACGCCGCGCGCGATGCGGTGGAACGGTTCAAGCCGCAGGCGCTGCTCGTTGGCGCTTCGTGCACTGCCGAGCTGATCCAGGACGATCCGGCAGGTCTTGCCGAAAACATGGGGCTGCCCTGCCCGGTGATCCCGCTTGAGCTGCCCAGCTACCAGCGCAAGGAAAACTGGGGCGCTGCGGAAACCTTCTACCAGATCGTGCGCCATCTCGCCGATACGTCGGTGCGCCCCGCCCCGCGCGAAGGCCGCCGTCCGCGCGTCAACCTGCTCGGCCCCGCCGCGCTCGGCTTCCGCCACCGCGACGACGTGCGCGAGATCCGCCGTATCCTCGATCTGCTGGGCATCGACGTCCATCTCGTCGCCCCGCTCGGCGCATCGCCCGAGGATATCCGCACCATCGGCGCGGCTGATTTCAACATCGTGCTCTATCCCGAAATCGGCGACGAGGCCGCGCGCTGGCTCGACAAGACCTTTGCCCAGCCCGCGATCCGCACCGTGCCGATTGGCGTGGGGGCAACGCGTGCGTTCATCGCGGAAGTGGCGGCGCTGGCGGGCGTCGATCCGGCCCTCGCTCTTGATGATCCGTCCTCGCACATGCCGTGGTGGAGCCGCTCGGTCGATTCGACCTACCTCACCGGCAAGCGCGTCTTCATCTTCGGCGATGCCACCCATGCCGTCGCCGCCGCGCGCATCGCGAGCGAGGAGCTGGGTTTCACCGTCTGCGGGCTCGGCTGCTACAACCGCGAATTTGCCCGCGATATCCGCGCTGCGGCCAAGGAATACGGGCTCGAACCGCTGATCACCGACGATCACCTGACGGTTGAAGAAGCCATCGCCGCCGCTGCGCCCGAACTGGTGCTGGGCACGCAGATGGAGCGCCACATCGCCAAGCGGCTGGGCGTGCCTTGCGCGGTGATCTCAGCGCCTGTCCACGTGCAGGATTTTCCCGCGCGCTTCAGCCCGCAGATGGGCTTCGAAGGCGCGAACGTGATCTTCGATACCTGGGTCCACCCGCTGGTCATGGGGCTGGAGGAGCATCTCCTCACCATGTTCCGCGACGATTTCGAATTCAGCGACGCGGCGGGGCCTTCGCACCTGCACGGCGCAGCGCCCAGCCACAGCGCAGCCCCCCAAAACGCCGCACAGCCGGAACCGGCCGAGCAGGCAGGGCTGGCAACGCCGGTGGCCTCGAACGACACTGCAGGGTGGACCGACGAGGCAGAGCGCGAACTGCGCAAGATTCCGTTCTTCGTGCGCGGCAAGGCCAAGCGCAACACCGAGAAGTACGCGAACGACATGGGGCTGGCGGCTATCACGCTCGACACGCTCTACGAGGCAAAAGCCCATTATGCGCGGTAAGGCTCCCCTTCCCACCCCGGACACCCCTGTTCGCGTTGTCGTCATCACGCTCGACAACCACCTTTCGGGCGCATTTGCCCGCGCACAGGCGCAGTTTGCTCGGGCCGGGACCGGGGTCCACATCGATTTTCATGCCGCCGCTGATTGGGACGAAAAGCCCGGCACGCTCGATGCCGCGCAAGCTGACATTGCCCGCGCCGACATCATCCTGTGCACGATGCTGTTCCTTGAGGACCACATCCGCGCGGTGATGCCCGCGCTCGAAGCCCGCCGCGACGATTGCGATGCGATTGTCGGCCTGATGTCTGCGGGCGAAGTGGTCAAGCTCACCCGCATGGGTGATTACCGGATGGACAAGCCCGCCACCGGCATGATGGCCTTGCTCAAGAAGCTGCGCGGATCGAGCAAGCCCGGCGCCAGTTCGGGCAAGGGCCAGATGGCCATGCTGCGCCGCTTGCCCAAGCTGCTGCGCTTCGTGCCCGGCACCGCGCAGGATGTGCGCGCCTATTTCCTGACCTTGCAATACTGGCTGGCGGGCAGCGACGACAACGTCGTCGACATGATCCGCGCGCTGATCGACCGGTACGCCAGCGGCGAGCGCGCAGGCCTTCGCGGCGCGATGAAGGCCGAAGCGCCGCGCGAATATCCCGAAGTCGGCGTCTATCACCCGGCGATGACCCCGCGCCTTGCGGCAACCGCTGCGGCTCTGCCTGCCAGCGCCACGGCGGGCAAGCGCGGCACGGTCGGCCTGCTCATGCTGCGCTCTTATGTGCTGGCGAAGGATGCCCGCCATTACGACGGCGTGATCGCGGCGCTGGAAGCGCGGGGCCTCAAGGTCATCCCGGCCTTTGCTGGCGGGCTCGATGGCCGCCCGGCGATTGAAGCGCTGTTCATGAAGGACGGCAAGTCCGTGGTCGATGCGGTGGTCAACCTCACCGGCTTCAGCCTGGTGGGCGGCCCGGCATACAACGACACAGCGGCGGCCGAAGCGATCCTTGCGAAGCTCGACCGGCCCTATATCGCCGCACATCCCGTGGAATTCCAGACGCTGCAGGCTTGGGGCGCGAACCCGCAAGGGCTGCTGCCGCTGGAATCGACGATGATGATCGCCATTCCGGAACTGGACGGCGCGATTCAGCCGATGGTGTTCGGCGGCCGCGCGGACGGCAGCGGCGAGGCTTGCACTGGCTGCGCCAAGAGTTGCACGTTTGTTGGATCGGGTACCGCAGGCGTCCGCCAGATGGAAAGCTGCGCCGAACGCGCCGAGGCACTGGCCGCGCGCGTGCTCAAGCAGATCGACCTTGCCCGCGCGGCAGCAGCAGAGCGGCGCATCGCAGTCGTGCTGTTCAACTTCCCGCCGAATGCCGGCGCGGCAGGCACGGCGCAGTTCCTCAGCGTGTTCGAATCGCTCCGCGCCACGCTCGTGCGGCTCTCGGCAGAAGGCTATTCGGTCGAAGTGCCCGAAAGCGTCGATGCGCTGCGCACCGCGATCCTCGTCGGCAATTCGGCGCGCTATGGCACCGAAGCCAATGTCCATGCGCGGGTAACGGCGGACAGCATCGTTACGCGTGAGACGTGGCTGAAGGAAATCGAAGCCTCGTGGGGCCCTGCCCCGGGCAAGCTCCAGTCAGACGGCAGCGCGGTGCAGATCCTCGGCGCGCAGTTCGGCAACGTGTTTGTCGGCATCCAGCCCGCCATCGGTATCGAAGGCGATCCGATGCGCCTGATGTTCGAAGGCCGCTTTGCCCCCAGCCATGCGTTTGCCGCGTTCTACCGCTGGCTGCGCGAAGATTTCGCCGCCCACGCCGTGCTCCATTTCGGCACGCACGGCAGCCTCGAATTCATGCCCGGCAAGCAGACCGGCCTCACCGCTGAATGCTGGCCTGACCGGATGATCGGCGATCTGCCCAACGTCTATCTCTACGCTGCCAACAACCCTTCGGAAGGCGTGCTCGCCAAGCGCCGTTCAGGCGCAACGCTGGTGAGCTACCTCACCCCCGCCCTCACCCGCTCGGGCGTCTACAAGGGCCTCGCCGATCTCAAGGCCTCGGTCGAACGCTGGCGTTCGCTGCCGCCGGGCGACCAGCAGGCCGTGCTGCTGGCAGAGCTTGTCGCCGATCAGGCCGAAGCGCTGGATCTGGATGGCAGCGACGTGCCTGCCCTCGCAGCAAGGCTCTATGAGATCGAGCGCGAGCTGATCCCGCAGGGCCTGCATGTGGCCGGGCAAGCCGCAACCCGCGAAGAACGCATCGAAATGATCAGTGCCTCTGCCGAAGCGCGCGGCCACCCGCTGAGCGCCGAGGCGGCTGAAGCGCTGGTCGATGGCAAGCTGCGGCTCGATACGCCGCTGCTCAAGGAAATGGGCGCGCTCAATGCCGCGCTTTCGGTAAACCACGAGCTGGACGGTATCGTCCGTGCGCTGGCAGGCCGCTTTGTGCGCCCCGTCTCGGGCGGCGATGTGCTGCGCGCCCCGGAAATCCTGCCGACCGGCCGCAATATCCACGGATTCGATCCGTTCCGCCTGCCCTCCGCCTTCGCGGTAAAGGACGGCGCGGAGCAGGCGCGCAAGCTGCTCGAACGCAGCCTCGCGGACTCCGGCCACCTGCCGCAGACCATCGCGATGGTGCTGTGGGGCACCGACAACCTCAAGAGCGAAGGCGCGCAGATCGCGCAAGTCCTCGCCCTCATCGGCGCGCGGCCGCGGTTCGATAGCTACAGCCGCCTTGCCGGGGCCGAACTGATCCCGCTGGAAGAACTGGGCCGCCCGCGCATCGATGTGATCGCCACGCTGTCCGGCGTGTTCCGCGATCTCCTGCCGCTGCAGACGCGGATGCTCGCCGAAGCCGCCCTGCTCGCTGCCTGCGCCGACGAGCCGCTGGAGATGAACTTCGTGCGTGCCCACGCCATTGCGCACCAGAACGAACATGCCTGCGATTTCGAGACGGCTGCCTTGCGCGTCTTCTCCAATGCACACGGTGCTTATGGCGCGCAGGTCAACCTGATGATCGACAACGGCGCCTGGACCGATCCGGACGAGCTGGCCGACAGCTTCGAGCGCCAGAAGGGCTATGCCTACGGGGTGAAGGGCGTGCCGATCCGGCAGGCCGCGATCCTCGCCTCGGCGCTGCGCACTGTCGATTGCGCCTACCAGAACCTCGAAAGCGTCGAACTCGGCATCACCTCGATCGACCAGTATGTCGATGCGCTGGGCGGCATCAGCCGCGCCGTCACCCGCGCCAAGGGCGGCGAAACGGCGCCGGTCTATATCGGCGACCAGACTCAAGGCACCGGCAAGGTCCGCAGCCTGCAGGAACAAGTCGCGCTCGAAACCCGCACCCGCATCCTCAACCCGGTGTGGACCGAAAGCCTGCTGCGCCACGGCTATGAAGGCGTGCGCGCCATCGAAGGCCATGTCACCACCACGATGGGCTGGTCCGCCACCACCGGCGAAGTCGATCCCTGGGTCTACCAGCGCATCAGCGAAACCTACGTTCTCGACGCGGCCATGCGCGAGCGCCTGGCCGCCCTCAATCCGCGCGCTTCGGCCCGCGTGGCAAACCGCCTTCTCGAAGCGGTCGACCGGCAATTCTGGTCGCCTGACGAAGCCACTCTCGCAGCCCTCCACGCCGCCAGCGATGAACTCGAGGACCGCCTTGAAGGGATTACCCCTTCCAGCGCGGCCCCCGCATCCCTCGCAGCCGTCGCGGCATAAAGGAACATATCATGGCGCTACTCGATCCCCCCACCCGCTCGCCAGATGGCGCCGGTTCGGTGCAGGTCCGGCTCGATCCCGCTGACCGCATCGGCAATGCCAAGGTCTTCGCGGTTTATGGCAAGGGCGGCATCGGCAAATCGACCACCTCGTCGAACCTTTCGGCGGCGTTTTCGATGCTCGGCCACCGCGTGCTGCAGATCGGCTGCGATCCCAAGCACGATTCCACCTTCACGCTCACCAAGAAGCTGATGCCGACGGTGATCGACGTGCTGGAATCGGTCGAGTTCCATGCCGAAGAACTGCGGCCCGAAGACTACATGTTCGAAGGCTTCAACGGCGTCATGTGCGTTGAGGCTGGCGGCCCGCCGGCGGGCACTGGCTGCGGCGGCTATGTCGTCGGGCAAACGGTCAAGCTGCTCAAGCAGCACCACCTGCTCGAAGACACCGATGTGGTGATCTTCGACGTGCTGGGCGATGTGGTCTGCGGCGGCTTTGCCGCTCCGCTCCAACATGCCGAGCGCGCCATCGTGGTGGCTGCGAACGACTTCGACAGCATCTTCGCGATGAACCGCATTGTCGCCGCCATCAACGCCAAGTCGAAGAACTACGACGTGCGCCTTGCCGGTGTTGTTGCCAACCGTTCGGCCGCAACGGACGAGATCGACCGCTTCAACGCCGCCACTGGCCTCAAGCGCCTCGCCCACTTCCAGGATCTCGATGCGATCCGTCGTTCGCGCCTGAAAAAATGCACGCTGTTCGAAATGCCCGACAGCCCGGACGTGATCAAGGCGCGCGAGGAATACCTCAATCTCGCCCGGACGCTCTGGGCCGGCGCGCCTGCGCTCGATGCGCTGGCGATGAAGGACCGCGATATCTTCGATTTTCTGGGGTTTGAATGATGGCAACGCGCGCATCCTCCGGGTTCGATCAGCACGGCTCACGCTTTGCGGCGCAACGCGACAAGCTGACGACGTATTTCGACAGCACGGCGCGCAAGGCGTGGATCGATCTCACGTCCGACGCCAAGGTCAGCGGCATCCGCGCGACCGTGCGCGCCGGGCGCGATGCGATGCGCGAGGTGCTGTTGAACTGGCTGCCGCATGACCTCAGGCGCAAGCGCGTGCTCGATGCCGGGTGCGGCACCGGCGCGCTCAGCGTGCTGGCGGCGCGGCGCGGGGCCGAAGTGGTCGGCGTGGATGTTGCGGGCGGCCTTGTCGCCATCGCGCACGAACGTTGCCCATCGTTCCTCGGTCATGGCCGCATCCACTGGCGCGTGGGCGATATGCTCGATCCCGCACATGGCCGCTTCGATCACGTCGTCGCGATGGACTCGCTGATCCACTACCGTCCGGAAGACATTGTCTCGACGCTCGTCTCGCTCGCCGAGCGCTGCGACGGCTCGATCGTGTTCACCCACGCGCCTTCCACCCCGATGCTGCGCGCGATGCACACCACCGGGCTGCTCTTCCCCCGCAGCGACCGCGCCCCCGCGATCGTGCCGGTGCGCCAGGCCGATCTGATCAACCGGATCGAAGCCGCGCTGCCCGGCTGGCAGGTGCGGCGCAGCCAGCGCATCGGCAGCGGCTTCTACATTTCCAACGCGCTCGAACTGGTCCGCGACTGAGCATGACCAGCACCCCCGCCTTGACCGACACTGCCCAGCAAACCCGCCTCTCGCGGGTTGCGGCGCAGTGGACGCGGGTGGGCATGAGCTGGCTGCCGTTTGCCGATGCCGCCAGCGCCGAACTGCCGCTCTCGCGCCTGCTGCGTCTCGCGCTGTTTCAGGTGAGCGTCGGCATGGCGACCGTGCTGCTCAACGGCACGCTCAACCGCGTCATGATCGTGGAACTGCACACGCCGGCCTGGCTGGTTTCGCTGCTGATCGCGATGCCCCTGCTGTTCGCTCCCTTGCGCGCGCTGATCGGCCACAAGTCCGATACGCACCGTTCGGTGCTGGGCTGGCGGCGTGTGCCCTACATCTGGTTCGGCACGCTGATGCAGTGGGGCGGCCTTGCGATCATGCCGTTTGCGCTGCTGCTGCTGAGCGAGACGCGCACGTTCTATCAGGGCCTTGTGGGCGGCGCGCTGGCGTTCCTGCTGACAGGCGCTGGCCTGCATGTCACGCAGACCGCCGGCCTCGCGCTGGCCACCGATCTTGCCCGCGCCGACAAGCGCCCGCGCGCGGTGGCGCTGCTCTATGTGATGCTGCTGCTGGGCATGATGGTCTCGGCCTTCGTGATCGGCGGGCTGCTCGTGCCCTTCAGCCCCACCCGGCTGGTGCAAGTGATCCAGGGCGCGGCAGTCGTCACGCTGGTGCTCAACGTGACGGCGCTGTGGAAGCAGGAAGGCCGCAACTCCGCCGCAACCGCCAAGAACCGTGAGACCCCGGAATTCAGCGATGTGTGGCGCACGTTCGTGGCCCAGCCCAACACCGTGCGCCTGCTTTCCGCCATCGGCCTCGGCGCGGCGGCGTTTGCCATGCAGGACGCGCTGCTGGAGCCATACGGCGCCGAACTGCTCGGCCTCGCTGTCGGTTCGACGACCATGCTGACCGGTTCGTGGGCGTTCGGCGCGATCCTCGGCTTCTCGCTGTCCACCCGCGTGCTGGAACGCGGCCTCGATCCGCTGCGGCTTGCCGGTGGCGGCATGGTTGGCGGGATCTGCGCCTTCATTCTCGTGCTGCTGGCCGCGCCGCTGGGCTCGCCCTTCCTGCTGGCCATCGGCGCAGGTTCCATCGGTTTCGGCATCGGGCTGTTTTCGGTCGGCACGCTGATCGCGGCGATGTCGCTGGCAGAACGCGGCGATTCCGGCGTGGCGCTGGGGGCGTGGGGCGCGGTTCAGGCAACGGCGGCGGGCAGCGCGCTCGCCGTGGGCGGCGTATTGCGCGACACGGTCACGTGGCTGGCTGGCGCGGACGGACGCGGGGCAGGCTATGCCACGGTCTACAGTCTTGAAATCGTGATGCTGATCGCGGCGCTCGTCGTGCTCGGGCCGCTGGCCGGCAAGCGTATCGGCATCGCAGGCGAATTGCCCGGCGGGCAAATGGTCTTGCCGGAGTTTCCGACATGATTGCGGTGCGTGAATTGAATTTGGTGGTGGGACATGCGGCCTCCGGGGCCTTGATCCGGGAAAGGAACATTCGATGAAAAGCGCATATGTTGTTGGCTCGATTGACGTCGCGGAGCTCTCGCTCGCTGCGTTCTTCCTCTTCTTTGTCGCGCTGGTGTTCTGGCTGCGGCGCGAAGACCGTCGCGAGGGCTATCCGCTCGAGGACGAGATCAACGGTTTCATCGAGACCGTCGGCGGCCCACTCTCGACCGCGCTGCCTAAGGCCTTCCGGCTGCCGTTCGATCGCGGCACCGTGATGGCACCGGTTGGGCGTGCCGAAGGCCGCGAGCCGGTGGATATCGCCGCCAAGCGCTATGAAAACTTCGCCGGTGCGCCCTACGTGCCGACCGGCAATCCGCTGGTCGATGGCGTCGGCCCGGCATCTTATGCGAACCGCGCAATGTGGCCCGATCAGGACGCGCATGGCCGCGCCCGCATCGTGCCGCTTTCAACCGAAGGCCACATCTCGGTGTGGAGCGGCAGCCGCGATCCGCGCGGCATGCAGGTCATCGCCGCTGACGGCAAGATCGCCGGCACCGTGACCGATCTGTGGATCGACCGCGCCGAGCACCAGATCCGCTACCTTGCGGTGCAGACCACAAGCGGCAAGTCGGTCCTCGCGCCGATGGCCATGGCAACGGTGACCGCCGCTGGCGTGACCATCGATGCGATCAACGCGGCCGACTATGACGGCGTACCGCAGCTCGAAGCAGCTGCCGAGATCACCCGCTATGAAGAAGAGCGCGTGATTGGCTACTTCGGCGGCGGCTATCTCTACGCCAACGCCGGCCGGCAGGAGCCAATCCTGTGAGAGAGCACGATATCGAGCCGATCCGCGGCCTGCCGGGTGATCTGCCTCCGGGTGAGGCGATCCTCTGGCAGGGTGCACCTGATGCGCGCGTGTTCGCACGCAGCGCCTTGGGGGCGCGGTGGATCGGCGGATATTTCGCAGCTCTGGTCGCCTGGGCCATGGTCAGCGGCACACCGCTCGGCGCGCTGCTCACGGCAGGCTTCGGCGTTCTCGCGGTCGGGCTGGCCTATGGCTTTGCCCTGCTCGTGGCGCGCAGCACGGTCTACACGATCACCAATCGCCGTGTCGTTCTGCGCATCGGTGTGGCACTCAGCAAGTGCATCAACCTGCCGCTGAGCAAGGTGGATTCGGCAGACTTGCGCAACCTCGGCGGCGGGTTCGGCGATATTGCGCTCGTGCCGCAGGGCTCCAGCATGCTGGGCTATCTGATGCTCTGGCCGCACGCCCGGCCCTTCCGCCTCGCAAAGCCGCAGCCGATGCTGCGCGCACTAGCCGATGCGGCAGACGCCGCTGCCATCCTTGCCAAGGCGGCAGCCGCGATCACGCCGGTTCAGCAGCGCAGCGAAGCGGCATCCGCTACGCAGGCACCGCGCCCCGTTCTGGGTGCAAGAGAGGCAGCAGCATGAGCCTGGTTCACGATCACGAGCAGACGATCCCCAAGCACGCCGTGGCTTCGGCCGCGATGCTGGTGATCACCGCGCTGGCACTGACCACGCTGGTCAAGGTCGGCGTGCTCAACCGCGAGGCCGTGCCCGCACTGGTCCGCACCGAGGCGCATGTCGCCCCGGCGGTGGTGCGCACGCTCAGCTTCAGCGACCGTGCCGACGGCGCTGTCGTGGTGCGCGACGTGACGACCGGCGAGACGGTGCGCGTGCTGATCGACGGCGTTCCGGGCAACGGCTTCGTGCGCGGGGTGATGCGCGGCATGGCGCGCGAGCGGCACAGCCGCGGCGTCGGCATGGCCCCGCCGTTCACGCTGACGCTGTGGAAGAACGGCACGCTGAGCCTCGATGACAAGGCCACGGGCCGCTCCATCGAACTGGGCTCGTTCGGTCCAGACAACCGCGCTGCCTTTGCCGCGCTGCTGCCCGGAGGCGCTGCCTGATGGGCGGGAGCAGCTTCGATACCCCCTGCCGCATCGAGATCGAGCAGACGCCCGAGCACTTCCATGCGCACGTCCGCCTGGCGGGCGATATCGAGCTGCAACCCGGCGACCGCGTCAAGGTCCACGGCGCGCCGATCCGCGTTGACTTCGGTCAAAGCATGGCCATCGACCGCATGGCAACGGTAACCCGGGCGAGTCTGCCTGTCCGGCTGTGGATCAAGCTGGCGGCCTATTTCGACCTCACCGAACTCTACGAAGTCAGCTTTACGCCCGGGAGACCGTCATGAACGCCCCTACCACGATTGACCCCAATTCTTCCGCGCACGCCGAATTCAGCCGCGCCGCAGCCGCCGCCGGGCTTGATTTCGACACGGGCAGCAGCGCCGGAAAAGTCGACACGATGGCCATGGCCCGCGCCGAAACGGTGCTGAGCCCGCGCTTCTACACCACCGACTTCAACGCACTCGATGCGATCGACGTTTCGCTGGTCCGCAAGGAATGGGACGGCCTGATGGCCGAAATGCAGGCGGACCCCAACAAGACCCACTTCAAGCGCAAGGAAAGCTTTGCCGGGATCATCGAGAACCTCGAACCGGCGCTGCGCGAAGAGTTCACCGATTTCCTTGTCAGCTCGATGACGTCCGAATTTTCCGGCTGCGTGCTCTATTCCGAAATGGCCCGCCGCACCCGCAACCCAGACATGAAGCTACTGTTCAAGCTGCTCGCACGCGATGAAAGCCGCCACGCCGGCTTCATCAACGAGACGCTCAAGGATGCCGGCATCGGCGTCGATCTGGGTTTCCTGACGAAATCGAAGAAGTACACCTACTTCCGCCCGAAGTTCATCTGGTATGCCGTCTATCTCTCTGAAAAAATTGGCTATGCGCGGTACATCACGATTTACCGGCACCTCGCCAAGCACCCCGAGCACCGCTTCCACCCGATCTTCTCGTGGTTCGAGGAATGGTGCAACGACGAGTTCCGCCACGGCGAGGCCTTTGCCCTCCTGATGCGCGCCGATCCCAAGCTGCTCACCGGGCTGAACCGCCTGTGGATCCGCTTCTTCCTGCTCTCGGTCTACGCCACGATGTATGTGCGCGATCACGCCCGCCCGGTGTTCCACGCCGCGCTCGGCGTCGATCCGACCGAGTATGACTACAAGGTCTTCTCGGTCTGCACCGCGATCACCCGGCAGGTCTTCCCGATCGAGCTGGAAACCGATCACCCGGCCTTCCGCCGCCGGATGGACGATCTGCTGAACGCCAGCAACCGCATCGCCGCAGGCAAGGAACGCGGAGGACTGGTCGGCGCCTTCCAGCGCTTCAGCGGCGTGGCCAGCGCGGGCCTCGCGTTTGCGCGCATGTACTTCCACCGCACGCAGGAAAACGCCCTGCCCGCCAGCGTGCGGATGCAGCCTTCGTGGTAAGCTTTTCCGGCCACGCCGTGCCCATGGTGGTCACGTTGCTCGTGTGGTTCTTCGCCACCGGGCTGATCGCGTGGCTGGATAACCGCGACCGCGCCACCTTCCCCCGCGCGTTGGCGTTGGCGGGTGCGGGCGGGATCGCCGGGCTCGTTGCGGTTGTGGTCGGCTCAGTCATGCCGGGCATGGCAGGCGCCTATATCGGCTTCGTCGGCGCGCTGATGGTGTGGTCGTGGCACGAGGCGAGCTTCCTGATGGGCGCTGTCGCAGGCCCGCGGCGCGAGCCGAGCAACCCTGCCGCGCGCGGGTGGGACCGCTTCATCGATGCCGGATCGACGCTGATCTACCATGAAATCGCCCTCGCCCTCACCGCGCTGATGCTGCTTTCGCTGGGCTGGAACGCGGTGAACCCGACCGGCGCGGAAGTCTTCGTGCTGCTCTTCTCGCTGCGGGTGGCCAGCAAGCTGGCGCTGTTTGCCGGAGTGCCGAGCCAGGTGGGCGATTTGCTGCCCCCGCATCTCGATTATCTGCGCAGCTATTTCGGCCCGCGCCGCTTTTCGCCCTCGCTGGGGCTGGCCCTGATGTTCACGGTGGGTCTCGCCGCCCTGCTCGGCCAGGCGGCGCTCGCCGCGCCAGCCGGCAGCACCGAAGCCGTCCGCGCCAGCCTGCTTTTCGCGATGGCCGCGCTGGGCGTTCTCGAACACGTGTTTCTCGCCTTGCCGTTTCGCGACGGCGCGCTGTGGGGCTGGGCGCTGCCCACCCGCAACAACCGCATCAACGTCTGAGCAATCGGGCCCAAGGGATTACAAGGGAAGGGGTATTTCGGCCATGGACTATGAGGCCTTCTTTACACAGGAACTCGACGGCATCCGCGGCGAAGGGCGTTATCGCATCTTCGCCGAACTGGAGCGCCATCGCGGCTCTTTCCCCAAGGCGACGCGCCATGTGGACGGCGGCACCCAGGAAGTCACCGTGTGGTGTTCGAACGATTACCTCGGCATGGGGCAGCATCCCAAGGTGCTCGATGCGATGCACACCGTGCTGGATGAATGCGGCGCGGGCGCAGGCGGCACGCGCAACATTTCGGGCACCAACCGCCACCACGCGCTGCTGGAAACTGAACTCGCCGATCTCCACCATAAGGAAGCCGCGCTGCTGTTCACCTCGGGCTATGTCTCGAACTGGGCGGCACTCGGCACGCTGGCGGCGCGCCTGCCCGATTGCGTCGTGTTCTCCGACGCAGGCAACCACGCCTCGATGATCGAGGGCATCCGCCACAGCAAGGCGGAATGCGTGATCTGGAAGCACAACGACTGGCGCGATCTGGATGCCAAGCTGTCGCAGGTCGCCCCTGGCCGCGCCAAGCTGGTGGCGTTCGAAAGCGTCTATTCGATGGACGGCGATATCTCCCCGATCCGCGAGATCATCGAAGTCTGCGAGAAGCATGGCGCGCTCTCCTACATCGACGAAGTCCACGGCGTCGGCCTCTATGGCCCGCGCGGCGGCGGCGTGGCCGAACGCGAAGGCCTGATGGACCGGATCGACGTGATCGAGGGCACGCTGGGCAAGGCGTTCGGCGTGATGGGCGGCTATATCGCGGCCTCCGAAGCGCTGTGCGACTATGTGCGCAGCTTCGCCTCGGGTTTCATCTTCACCACCGCGATCCCCCCTGCCCTCGCCGCCGGTGCCTGCGCCAGCATTCAGCACCTGAAGGTCAGCGGCTACGAACGCGCCCGCCACCGCGACCGGGTGAGCACGGTGCGCCGCAAGCTCAACGCGCTGGGCATCCCGCACCTCGATAACCCGAGCCACATCATCCCGGTGATGGTGGGCGACGCGCGCAAGTGCAAGATGATCAGCGACTGGCTGCTCGACAACCACGGCATCTATGTGCAGCCGATCAACTACCCGACCGTGCCGCGCGGCACGGAGCGCCTGCGCATCACCCCCTCGCCCGTCCACACCGACGGCGATATCGACCGGCTGCTCGAGGCGCTGAGCGATATCTGGTCACAGTGCGAACTGGCCCGGCGCGCTTACGCGGCCTAAGGCGCGCTGAAATCAGAAGCCCGGCTCCCTGCGATGGCGGGGGGCCGGGTTTCTTTTTGTGCGGCTGACAGACTTGCGCAGCCGAAATTGGAGAGATAGCGCGAACTTTTGGATCATCAGGGCTTGGTCGTGCAATGAATTATCGGCATTCCTTTCATGCCGGCAACAGCGCCGATGTCGTGAAGCACAGCCTGCTGATCGCCCTTGTTCGGGCCTTGCAGCGCAAGGACAGCGCGCTGACCCTGATCGACACCCATGCCGGCTGCGGGCTCTACGACCTGAACGGCGAGGAGGCCGGCCGCACGGGCGAGGCAGCGCAGGGCGTGGTGCGGGCTTTTGCTGACGCGAACCCCTTGCTGGACGACTACCGCGCCGCGGTGCAGGCCGTGAATGACGGGGAAGACGGGGCGGCCGGGCCGCACCTCTACCCCGGCTCGCCGAAGATCCTGTCGCAGCTGCTGCGCCCGCAGGATGTTCTGATCCTGAACGAAAAGCATCCGGAGGACGCGCAGGTCCTGCGCCGCGCGATGCGCGGCACGTCCGCTGCCGTTCACCAACGCGATGCCTACGAGCTATGGCTGGCGATGGTGCCGCCCCGGACCCCGCGCGGCGTGGTCGTGGTCGACCCGCCCTACGAGCAGACGGACGAACGCGCCCGGATCACCGCCACTCTTGCCGCCGCGCACCGCAAATGGGCGCATGGCGTGACGGTGATCTGGTATCCGCTGAAGGACCGGAGCGTACATGTGCGGTGGAAGGAGCAGCTGCGCAGGCTCGGCGTCCCTAAGATGCTGAACGTGGAGCACTGGCTCTATGACAGCGATCAGCCCGGAATCTACAACGGCGCGGGCCTGTTCATCGTGGGTCCGCCTTACGCCTTCACGGAAGAGCTGCCGCCCATGCTGCAAGCCCTGCGCACCGCGCTGGCGCCGGAGGGGTATCGGGGCGAGATCATCGCCGAGTGGTTGAACGGTTAGGGCAGACCTGTGTCGCCCCCATCTCCTGATAGGGCCACACTCAACCAGCCAACAAAAAACGCCGCCCCCTTTCGGGAGCGGCGTCTTGTTGTGCGCTGCCTTGAGCGACGCTTACTTGGTCGCCGACGTCAGATAAGCGATCACGTCTGCGCGGTCCTGCCCCTTGGCGAGGCCGGCGAAGGCCATCTTGGTGCCGGGAACGACGCGGGCGGGCTTTTCGAGATACTGGTAGAGCTTCTCGGCCGTCCAGGTGATGCCGCTTTCCTTGTTCGCGGACGAATAGGAGAAGCCCGCGACCTGGCCAGCCTTGCGGCCGATGATGCCGTGGAGCGACGGCCCGATGCGATTCACGCCAGCGTCGATCACGTGGCAGGTCTTGCACTGGGTGAAGATCTTCTCGCCAGCGGCGGCATCGCCCTTCATGTCGGCGAACTTGGTGCCATCGACCGTGGTGACGTCGTCAGCTGCGATCTTCGCAGCAGCAGGCGCGGCAGCATCAGCAGCCGGAGCGGCAGCAGCGGGAGCTTCAGCGGCAGGCGCTGCCGCTTCTTCCTTCTTGCCACCGCAAGCCGCCAGGGCGGCGGAAAGGGCGATCAGACCGAGGTATCCTCTCAAATTGCGCATGGCCATTCCTTTACGAACTGGGGCTTTTTACAAAAACTGCGGCACGATTATGACGAATCTCGATGACCAGCAACGGGCAATAGCGCCGCAATCCGCCATGACATCGTTCCTTACACACTTTTAATGTTCACCCGCAGCGGGATAGGCACAATTGTCCTCAAGGGCATGTCGCAAGACCCGCTGCGATCTGCCATTTGGCTGCAGTTTTGCATGCGATTGCGCCGCCCTTTGACAGCAGCGCGGATGCGCCCGTAAAGGCTGGCGGGATGAGGGCATGGCCATTCTCGGTTCTGGGTGATGCGCGCGGCGGGTCTGCGGGCATTTCGGCTTCGCGCAAGGACCCGCTTGGCGAACTGGCGCTGATCCTGCTGCTGAGCGCGGCGGCGGCCCTCCCCGCTGTTCTGGCCCCGGTACTTCCGCTGATCGATCTGGGCGGCCATATGGCGCGCTATGCTGTGCAGCTCGATGCGGGGCGTTCGCCGGTGCTGGCAAGCTGGTACACGTTCCAGTGGGGGCTGCTGCCCAATCTCGGCGTCGATCTGCTTGTGCAATTGCTGGCCCCGGTGATGGGGCTGGAGCCGGCGGTGCATCTCATCGTCGGATCGATCCCGCCGCTGATGGTGGCCGGCATGCTGCTGCTTTCGCGCGCGGCACATGGGCGGATCGGAGTGAACGCGCTCTATGCGCTGCCGCTGGCGATCTCGCTGCCCTATCTCTATGGTTTTGCGAACTTCGCGCTTTCCATCGCGCTGGCGTTTCATGCCATGGCGCTGTGGATCGCGCTGGAGCACAGGCCGGTCTTGCGCACCATTGTGTTCGTGCCGATCGGGTTTGCGCTGTGGCTGTGCCATCTGGTCGGCTGGGCGGTGTTCAGCCTGGTCGCAGGAATGACCGCGCTGGCGGCGGGCTGGCGAGAGCGCAAAGGCGTGGTGCGCACGCTCGCCGCCATCGCGCTGATGACCGCGCCGCTGCTGCTCGGCCCGGTGATCGGTGCGCTGCAGCCCAAGGACGGCGCGGAAGCCGTCGCGCTGCTGGCCAACAACGATGAACCGCGCAAGATCGTGTGGCTGATCATGGCGATGGCCGACCGCTGGCTGATATGGGACGCGGCGGGCGCGGCGGTGATCGCGTTCGTGATCTATATCAGCCTGCGCACGCGCGGTTTCGTGGTGCATCATGGGCTGATGGCGGCGGCGCTGGCGCTGCTCGCGCTCTATCTGGCCATGCCCGATACGATCATGGGCTCGCGCTTTGCCGATATGCGGCTGGGGCCAGTGATCCTCGCGCTGTTCGTGCTGGCCAGCGCGCCAAATGGGTCACGGGTCGATCCGCGCCTCATGCGCTGGCTGCTGATCGGCGGCTTCGTGTTCGGCGCAGCACGGCTGGCGACCAACTCGGCGAGCATGGCCCAATCAGGCCGCCAGTTTGCCGAAACGCTGACCGCCATCGAAGCCGTGCCGCGCGGGGCGAACCTCGTCTCGCTCTACGTTGATCAATGTTTGGGGTGGAACACCGACCGGCGGCGGCACATCATGGGCTATGGGCTGGTGCGGCGGCATGTGTTTGACAATGGCCAGTGGCAATTGCCGAGCGGGCAGCTGATCACGATCCACAACCCCCGCCTTGCGCCGTTCGACCGCGATCCTTCCACGATCACGTTTCTGGAGCCATGCAACGCTTCGCCGGGGCTGGCAGAGACGGTGCGGGTCATTCCGCGGGCGGCGCGCTATCTGTGGGTGATCCGCCTTGATCCCAGCACCCGGCTGCCCGGCTGGGAGCCGCTGCGCAAAACGCAGGACAGCGTGCTCTACCGCCGCTTGCCATCTCAACCGAATTGATAGACTATAACCACAACCGATCAGAGCAGGATGCATGACATGACCGACCTTTCCAAAGCCAAGCCCGAAACCCTTGCCCTCCACGCCGGGTGGCGCGCCGATCCGACGACCGGTTCGGTGGCCGTGCCGATCCACCAGACGACTTCGTATCAGTTCCATTCGACCGAGCACGCGGCGAACCTGTTCGCGCTGAAGGAACTGGGCAATATCTACACCCGGCTCGGCAACCCGACGACCGACGTGCTGGAAAAGCGCATGGCCGCGATCGAGGGCGGCGTGGCGGCGCTGGCAGTCTCCTCGGGCCAGTCGGCCACCACGCTGGCGATCCTGAACCTCGCCAAGGCGGGCGACAATATCGTGGCCTCCACAAACCTTTACGGCGGCACGTGGAACCTGTTTGCCAACACGCTGCGCGATCTGGGCATCGAGACGCGCTTTGTCGATCCGGCGGACGTGGAAGGTTTCCGCCGCGCGACCGATGACAAGACGCGCGCCTACTATGCGGAATCGCTGCCCAATCCGAAGCTGGAAATATTCCCAATCGCCGAAGTGGCGGCCATCGGGCGTGAGTACGGCATTCCGCTGATCATGGACAACACGGCGGCCCCCCTCCTCATCAAGCCGTTCGAGCATGGTGCGGCAGTGGTGGTCTATTCGGCCACCAAGTTCATCGGCGGGCACGGCACCTCGATCGGCGGCCTGATCATCGATGGCGGCAACTTCGAATGGGACGCCATCCCCGAACGCCAGCCGCACCTCAACACGCCGGACGCCAGCTATCACGGCGCGGTGTGGGCGCGCGATATCAAGCCACTGGGGCCGATTGCCTATATCATCCGCGCCCGCGTGATCCTGCTGCGCGATCTGGGCAACGCGATTTCGCCAATGAACGCGTTCCAGCTGATTCAGGGGCTGGAGACGATGCCGCTGCGCATGGAGCGGCACTGCGAGAACGCGGTGAAGGTCGCCGCCTTCCTCAAGAGCCACCCCAAGGTTTCCGCGGTAATCCATCCCTCGGTCGCCACGGGCCGGGCGGCAGACCTCGCCGCCAAGTACCTCACGCGCGGTCAGGGCGGGCTCGTTGGCTTCGAGCTGAAGGATGGGGCGGAAGCGGGCAAGCGCTTCATCGATGCGCTGCAATTGTTCTACCATGTGGCCAACATCGGCGATGCGCGCAGCCTCGCGATCCATCCGGCATCGACCACGCACTCGCAGCTTTCGGTGGAAGAGCAGGCGGCAAGCGGCGTGACGCCGGGCTATGTGCGTCTGTCCATCGGGATCGAGCACATCGACGATATCCTCGCCGACCTCGGCGCAGCGCTGGACGCTGCCTGAGCCGCGAAAGCAATCAGCGTGCGTGCAGCGGCCGGGCCTGCTGCACGCACGGTATTCAGGCTTTCTGCCAGCCGTGCGAGAGCAGCTTCACCGCGACTTTGCCGGTGGCGACGACGACGCCTTTTGCGTCGGTCATCGGAAACTCCGCCAGATAGCCCGCGCTGCCCTTGCGTTCGAGATCGGCGAGCAGGCCTTCAAGCGCGGGCTCATCGAGAGCGAATTCGGCAAACACATCGCTTGCGGCCATCTTGTGGAACGAAACCGCGATATCCTTGATGATCGGATAGAAGCGCGCGGTATCAAGGATCGAGATGCCGGGGATCGCGGCGGTCGCTTCGGCCAGCACGGTGAACGCGCCCATGTACATCACGCCGACGTGGTTCTCGTTGCCGGCCAGCGGCATACGGTAGCGCGCCTTTCCGCGCCCGCCTTCCAGCAATTCGAGGCCGGTGCGTTCGACGAATTTGACACGGTAGGTCATTGCTTGGTCCTCACGCTTTAAACTTCACATCGCCACCGACGAGGGTCTGCTGGACGCGGATATCCTTGATCTTTTCGGGGTCGATGGTGGCCGGATCGGCATCGAGAATCACCATGTCGGCCAGCTTTCCAGGAGTGAGCGTGCCTTTGAGGTCTTCCTCGAACGAGGCATGGGCGCCGTTCGCGGCCAACACCTTGAGGCCCTCCATCACGGTGATCCGCTGGCTCGCGCCCCAGACTTCGCCGTTCCAGCCCTTGCGCGTGACCATGCCTTGCAGGCCCATGAGCGGCGCGAAGGGGCCGGGCGGGAAATCGGACCCGGCGCAGACCGGCACCCCCGCATCGATCAGCATGCGGTAGGCCATCATGTGTTCCATCATTTCCGCGCCGTAGAAATGGAACTTGTCCGCGTTGTAGTAGGCATAGCTGGTGAACAGCGCCGGAACCGCACCCAGCGCCTTGATCCGGGCGGCGAGCGCGGGCGAGACATTGGTGCAATGCGTGATCTTGGGGCGGCGGTCGGCAGGGCCGAGCAGCTTCATGGCGCGTTCGTAGGCGGTGAGCACCATGGCAATGGCGACATCGCCGTTGGCGTGGAAATTGGGCTGGATTCCGGCGCGCATCTGCTTTTCGACGAGCGCATCGAGCCCCGGCTGCGTCTGCATGATATTGCCGTAATAGGGCGGCGTGCGGCCGGGATAAGGCGTGGCGCGCGACATCGTGCGTTCTGAAAACGAGCCGTCGGAGAACTGCTCCGCCGTCGCGCCGATGCGGATCCATTCATCGCCAAAGCCGGTGCGCACACCATTGGCGATCAGCGCATCGAGCATCGCGCCCGAGGGTTCATAGGTCACGCGATGGAGCAGCTTGCCTTCGCGGCGGATCTGCTGGAGCGCGGCGAAATCATCGGCGAGCGCGGTTCCGGCTGAAACAAGGCCCGGCGCGGTGTGGCACACGCTGGTGAGGCCGTAGCGCACGAATTCCTGGCTGATCTTCGCAGCCCCGGCCACGGCGCGGGCGCGCAGCTGCTCGGGCGTGAGCGCGGCTTCATGCACCTTGGCCATGATCGGATCGATGGCGAGATCGGTCACGCGCCCGGTGAGATTGCCATTGGCATCGCGGTCATAAGTGCCGCCGAAAGGATCGGGCGTATCGCGGGTGATCCCGGCGAGCTTGAAGGCGGCACTATTGACGACATAAGTATGGCCGCCGCGATGGGTGATGATGACCGGGTGCTGGGCCGAGACGCGGTCCAGATCGGCCATCAGGACAGGGCGGCCATCCTTGATCTTGGTATCATCGTAGAACTCGCCCGCGACAAGGGTGCCGGGCGGGGTGATCGCGGCGCGGTCCTTCAGGAGGGCGACGATGCGGTCGATCGTGAAGAACTCGACCTCGAACGGATTGCCGACGAGCACGGACCCCAGCAGCATTTCGCCGACGGCATGCAGGTGCGCGTCGTTGAAGCCGGGGACGATGGTCTGCCCGCCAAGGTCGATCACTTCGGTACGGGACATGGCAAGCGATTTGAGATCGGCCCAGGTGCCCACGCCGACGATGCGGCTGCCCGCGATGGCAATAGCATCGGCGGCTGGCAGCGCGGGATCGAGCGTGTGGATGAGCGCGTTTCTGAAAATGCGGGTGGGCGCGGGATCGAGGATCGCGGCCATGGCGCGGGGGGAAATACTGGCTAGGCCCAGCGCGCCGCCCGATCCGAGCAGCCCGCGCCGCGTGATGGCCAGTGATGCCGCCGTGCCCATACCCCTGCCTCGCCCTATCCTTGCAAGCGCCGCATGGTGCGGGGGAAGCGCTGGCTTGGCAAGGGCTGGAGGTCGAGCGCGCTGGCCTCACGCAACCGCCGCATACGTATAGAGAAATTGCAGCCGGATTTGCAGTTTTGGCGATCTTGCGATTTGGGCCGCCCAGCCGCGTGTGCAGGGCCTGCAAGGCGGGCTTGCCATGCCCCGCGCGCCATCGGCATCCGTTTCGCGCGGTGGTTTGGCTGCCATCAGCGAACATGCACGGGAGCACACTGCCAATCTGGCAGTGATTCGGCATGAACGCCACTCAGCGCTGTGTCACGTAACAGACTTACCGTGCCACCATTTGCCATGCAGGAAGCATCCTTGTCTTCTCCCTCGCCATCCCTTCGCGAATCCACCACGTCCCTTGCAGGCGCGAGCGCCCGAGGTGCGGGCGCTTATTACGATGGGGACGATCATGTGGCCCAGGACGCCGGACCTGAAATCCGAGGCGATCTGCGCATTCTGGTGTGCATTTGCACGGCGAGTTCGGCGCTGACGCTTGCGGCACTCTATTCCATCGCGAGCAAGCTCAACCTCTTCTGATACCCCACGCACGCCGCGCTTTCAGGCCTGGTGCTCCAGCGCGGTGCGGGTCGCGCGGGTCCAGGTCTGGCTGCCGGTGAGAAACGCGTACCAGCCGAGCAGCGCGCCGGTGTGGCGCAGCAGCTGGAAGCTGAAGGGTTCAGCCAGCGCGGCGATCAGCGCAGGGCCGAGACGCAAGCCTTTGGTCTGGCCGGTCCAGCGCTTGTAGATGCCAAGCGACCAGAGATGGAAGGTGAGATCGACGATGATCTTGGCCACCATCACCAGCAGGATCGGGAACGCGAGCGCAAAGCGTCCCGTGGCGACGAGCCAGATCAGGATGAGGAAGGCGGCGATGCCATAGACCGGCTGGAGCGTATCGAGCGCCTTCACCGGCAGCATCCGCGTGCCGAGCAGGCCGTAGCGCGCGTTGCCCACCATATCGCGGTTCCAGTGCTGGGTTTGCAGGAAACCGCCGAACCAGCGCTGGCGCTGCTTGAGGAAGCCGCGGATCGTTGCAGGCGCATCGGTGCGCGCCACTGCGCCGCCGACGACCGCGACATGCCAGCCGAGGCCGTTGTCATGGCTGTGGCGGTGCAGACGGTGGATCAGCTCGTAATCCTCCACCATGCAATCAGGATCGAACCCGCCCACGGCGAGCACGGCTTCGCGCCGGAAAGCCGCGAACGCGCCGGAGATGAGCAGCAGGCCATTAAGGTTCATCCATGCGTGGCGCGAGAGGAAATTGCGCACGTATTCATAGGACTGGAACCATTCGAACAGGCGGCCCGAAAGCGAAGGCCCGCAGATCGGCTGGAGCACGCCCGTGGCCGCAACCAGCCGGGAATCGCGCAGGAAGGCCCCGCGCATGGCGGCAATCGCGCCGGGTTCGAGCAGGGTATCGGCATCGACAGTGAGCACGACATCGGTGCGCGCGTGCTGCAACGCCTGATTGAGCGCGCGGGCCTTGCCGCCATGGGGCAGGCGCAGCCATTGCAGGCGGGTGGCGCCGATCACGGTTTCGGCCATGCCGCCGATGCAAGGCGCGGCAAGGCCATAGGCTTCGAGCATCGCGGCGGGGGTGGCATCGCTGGAGCCATCATCGGCGATCAGGATCGCCTCGGGCGGCTGGGCCTGCGCAAGGAGCCGGCCCACGGTGAGGCGGATGACGCCCGCTTCGTTGTGCGCGGCGACGATGACGCCCAAGGTGGGCGCATCGGCGGTGTGCGGCAGCGGGCGCGCGGTATCGGCGACAAGCGCGCGGATCTGCCATGCGGTGAACAGGAGCAGCGCGGTATCATAGAGAATATAGGCGACGCCGACCGACCACATGCCCAAGTCCTGCCGCTGGAACGCCTGCCACGTCAGCACGAGGAACAGGAGCGGCGCGGCAATCCCGATCAAGCGGCTGACGAGCGGCACGGCGCGCGGGGTGAAGCGCGGGGAGGCTGCGTGGAGGACGGCATTGAGCGGGAGCATGGCATGCCCTTATCCGGCCAAAGCTGAACCGGCTATTGCGTTTGAGGGGCAGGTGGGTGAACAATCGGCAATGGACTTGCAGCGCGCGGGGATTGGCATGGTGAAGAAATACAGCGGTGTAGCGATTGCGCTGCACTGGATCGTGGCCGTGGGCATCATGGTGAACCTGATCCTGCCCTATATCTGGGAAGCGGCGGGCGACGAGAACGTGCGGCCGCTGATCAACACGCACAAGTCCATCGGGATCACCGTGCTGGGGCTGGCCCTGATGCGGCTGCTGTGGCGGCTGACGCACACGCCCCCGGCCCTTCCCGCCAGCTACAAGGCGTGGGAAGTGAAGGCGAGCCACGCTGCGCACTGGGCGCTCTACGCGCTGATCATCGCCCTGCCGCTGACCGGGTGGATCATGGATTCGGCTTGGAAGGATGCCGCCGCGAACCCGATGCAGTGGTTCGGCCTGTTCCAATGGCCGCGCATCGGGCCGGTCATGGGGCTGGACGAGGTGACCAAGAAGAGCGTGCACGACAGCTTTGGAGAGGTGCACGAGATCCTGGGTTACGCGATGTGGGCGCTGTGGGCGCTGCATGTTGGCGCGGCGCTGAAGCACCAGTTCATGGACGGCGAGAAGGAACTGCAGCGCATGATGCCGTGAAGCGTCAGGCGATCGCCGCCACGGCGGCATCGAAGGCTGCCTCCAGCGCCGGGTTTGCGCCGCGCAGCCCCGTGACTACCTCTTGCGCCCAGTTGGCATAATCGGCTTTGCGCCGGTCGTCCCAATCAGCGGGCGGTGAGGCGGCGAGATCGCGCAAGTTGGCAATCTTGTCGGCAAGCTTCACCAGCTTCGCGCCGGACGACTTGTGCGCGGCGCGCAGGACTTGCAGGCGCTTGCGTTCAAGCTTGGGCAAGGACTTGTCGTCGGTGACTTCGGCGACGATGCCAGCCACGTTCGCGCCGAAGCAGGCCTCGAGTTCGGCAAGCGTGGTCTCGGTATCCTCCACGGTATCGTGCAGCAGCGCAGCGGCGATCGTTTCGGCATCGCTGATGCCCCCTTCGCGCGCAAGGATGGTGGCCAGCGCGAGGGGGTGATTGATGTAGGGCGTCGCATCGGCATCCTTGCGGCGCTGGCGGCGGTGTTTCTCGGCAGCGAAAACGGCGGCATCGAGGACAAGTACGAGATCCGGGTTCATCGTGGTCTCCCTGGTGGAAATGGCGCACGCAAGACCGGGCAATGACAGAAACGACCTGCCGGGTGCTTTTCAAATGCTTGGGGTTGGGCAAGCGGCAGGGCGGACCGTGTTCGGCGTGCTGCGTCTTGACAGCAGGGGGCCTGCGCTTACCCCTTGTCTCTACAGATGGTTCGGGGGCTTTGCTATGCGGAAAATCACGGTTTCAGCGCTTGCACTCGTGTTTTTCGCGGCAGGAGCCAATGCCAAAGCGCCCGCGCCGGCCGATACCGTGCTGCATCACGGCACGATCCTGACGGTGGATTCCAAGGACCGCGTGGTTCAGGCCATGGCGATCCGCGGCGGGCGGATCGTGATGCTGGGGAGCGACAAGGCGGTGCGCGCCTTCATCGGCAAGCGCACCAAAGTGATCGATCTGGCCGGGCGCACCGCGACTCCGGGGATGATCGATGCCCATGCCCATGCGCTGGGCGGCGGGATCGACGAAGTGGCGAACCTGCAACTCGCAGAGGCTGCGAGCGTGGCCGATTTCCTCGCGCGGGTGAAAGCGCGCGCGGCAGAGCTGCCGCCGGGTGCATGGCTGACCGGTTCGGGCTGGAACGAGAGCCGGATTGCCGAACACCACCCGCCCAGCCTTGCGCAGCTCGATGCGGTTTCGGATGGTCACCCCGTCGCGCTGGGCAACACGACCGGGCACTACACGCTGGTCAACAGCGCGGTGCTCAAGCTGGCTGGGATCACCGCGCAGACGCCTGATCCGGCGGGCGGGCGCTATGACAAGGATGCATCGGGCGCGCTGAACGGCGTGCTTTATGACAGCGCGCAGGACGTGCTCGACAAGCTGGTGCCACCCGTTGACGCCGCAACGCGCGACAAGGGGCTCAAGCACCTGATCGAAGGGGCGCTGGCCGAAGGGCTGACCGGCTTCAAGGACCCCGGCATCGACCGGACAAGCTGGGATGTCTATGCCCGCGCCGCCAAGGCCGCCCCGCTGCCGATGCATGTCTGCACGCTGGTTTCGGCACGCACCGACATGATGACCGCGCGCGCGGCCGTGGACGACTACCGCCAGCGCAAGCGCGAGGCAGCGGCGCTGAAGGGTGGCAACCTCGATGTGTGCGGAGTGAAGATCTTCCTCGATGGATCGGGCGCGGGGCGCACGGCGTGGATGTATCAGCCGTTCGAAGCCGATGCCTCGCACGTCAATCCGGGCACGGGCTTGCCGATGATGGGGGCCGATGTCTACCGGCAGATGGTGGACTTGTTCACCCGCGAAGGCATGCCGATCGGCACCCATGCGATTGGCGATCGGGCGATCGACACGGTGGTCGATGCTTATGCCGCCGCGCTCAAGCAGAGGCCCAAACAGGGCCTGCGGCACAGCCTGATCCACGCAAACCTGCCAACGGGCCATGCGCTGGATGTGATGGCGGACCTGCAGAAGCGCTATGACGCAGGCTATCCCGAAGCGCAGGCGGAATTCCTTTGGTTCCTCGGCGATGCGCTGGCGGCAGGCTGGGGGCCGGAGCGCAGCCACAAGATGATGCCTTATGCGACTTACGTGAAGCGCGGCATTCTCTATAGCGACGGTTCGGACTATCCGGTGACGCCTTATGCCCCGCGCTATGGCCTGTGGTCGTCCGTCGCACGCGAGCCGGATGGGGACCGCTTCGGCAAGGCGCCGTTCGGCACCGCAGAGGCGGTAGACATCCGCAGCGCGCTGAAGAGCCACACGATCTGGGCAGCGCGGCAGCTGTTCCTGGACAAGCAGACCGGCTCGCTGGAAGTGGGCAAGCTGGCAGACGTGGCGATTTGGGACCGCAATCCTTATGCGGTGGAAACCGCCAGCCTCAAGGACATGCGCTGCCTCATGACGCTGTTTGGTGGCAAAGTGGTGTTCGAGAGGAAGTGACCGTGCGCGAGTTCAAGACGGACGTTCTGGTGATCGGTGGGGGCACCGCCGGGTTCGGCGCGGCGCTGGGCGCGGCGCGGCAGGGTGCAAAGGTGCGCCTGATCGAGGGAACGAGCAAGATCGGCGGGGTCATGGCGTTCTGCCCGGGCATGCCTTGGGGCGGCGGCTATCCCACCGGGCGGAGCATCGGCGGGGTGTTCGGCGAACTGACCGACGCGCTCCTCACGATGGATCCACCGATGGCCGAGGTGCGGCCATCGACGCTGGAGAACTTCGGGTACGAGGTGATCTACGACCACGAAGCGGCTGTTTTTGCGATGTTCCAGATGCTGGAGGATGCGGGCGTCGAGGTGCATCTGAACACCTTTGCAGGCGCACCGGTGGTGGACGGCGGGCGGATCACCCGGGTCGAATGCACCGACCGCACCGGGGCGATGGTGATCGAGGCCGGGATGGTGATCGATTGTTCGGGCGACGGCGACACCTCGGCGCGCGCGGGCGTGCCCTATGTGGTGGGCGACGGGCGCGGCAACATGATGGGGGTGACGCTCTCGTTCTCGATGGTTGGCGCGGACTGGGCGCGCGTGTTCGCGAAGGGCGATCCCTATTTCGAGGAGGAGGCGGCCTTTGGCATCGCGCAGGGGCTGCTGCATCCGGACCTCGCCCAGCTCTATCTGATGAAGGGCTTTCACCCCGATACAGTGTTCTGCAATTCGGTGCATATCCGGGGTGTGGACGGAACCGATCCGAGAGGCCTGGCGCGCGCCACGCAGGAAGGGCGGCGGCGCTGCCACCAGCTGGCGCGGTTCCTGACGCACCATGTGCCGGGGTTCGAGAACGCGCGGATGAGCGAACTGGGGCCGACGGTGGGCGTGCGCGAGACGCGCAAGCTGGAGGCGGTGCAGCGCATTCTGGCGAGCGATCTGCGCGCAGGCGCGAAGCCTGCGGACGGCATTGCCGCCTGCGACAACCCCATCGACGACGTGATGCGGGGCAACGAGGCCATGACCCACGACGCCATCGTGGCGCAGGGGGATTATTACACGATCCCCTTCCGCGCGATGGTGCCGGAGCGGCTGAAAAACCTGCTGTTTGCCGGACGGCTGGTCTGCGCCGATCCTGCCGCTTTCGCTTCGGTGCGCGGGATGCCGCAGTGCATGGCGATGGGGCAAGCGGCGGGGACCGCTGCGGCTATGGCGCTGGCCGAAGGGCTGGCAGTGCAGGCGCTTGATCCGGCGCGGGTTGTCAGCACGCTGGCGGCGCAAGGCGTGCGCGGGATCGGCGGCGATGCGCTGGCGCGCCATGCGCCCGCGCTGGAACCCGCCTAACCGAAGATCACCTTTTCCTCGCCCAGCCAGAGCGGGGAGCGCGGCAGATCGATGAACTTGCGCTCGTCTTCCAACAGCAGCGCACCTGCGGCGCGGGCTTCGGGGGTGTCGGTCGCGAGGTCTTCGAGGCTGTCCCACCACAGTTGCGCCACGCCGTCATAAGGGCCGGGCGCGCCGCGCACTGTTGCAAAGGGGGCCTCTTCGGCATCCGGGAGCGAGTGGAGCTGCACATAGCGGCGGATTTTCAGCGCATCGCGCACGCTGGCGACAAGCGGGCCGTGAGTGTTCAGCCAATAGTCCTGAAACTCGGCGCGGCTGAGGTGCGGCAGGCGGTGGAGGCAGAAGGTCAGCTTGATCATGGTTCTCTCCCGGATGCCGCGATTGCAGGGCAAATTGCGGTGGAGCGCAAGCCCCCTCACCCGCGCCCGCCCTTATCCCTTAGGCAACCGGCGGCGGCAGCGGGAGGCTGGTGGTGTGCTTGATCCGATCGAGCACCACGCTGGAACGCACGCTGGCGACATCGCCGTGACCGAGGAGCTGCTGGTTCATCAGGCGCGAATAGGCCGCGAGATCGCGCGCGACGATGCGCAGGAGATAATCGGAATCGCCCGTGGTGGCGCGGCAATCGAGCACTTCAGGGAGCGCCGATATGCGTTCGTGGAAGCCGCGCACGACATCCGGCGCGTAGCTCGCCATCGCGACGGCGACATAGGCTTCAACTTGCAGGCCAAGCGCGGCTTCGCTGAGCAAGGCGACGGTGGCGCGGATGAAGCCGTCTGCCTCCAGCCGCGCAATGCGGCGGGAAACCTGGCTAGCGGAGAGCCCGACGAGCCGGGCGAGATCGGCGTGGGGGCGCGATGCATCGGTTTGCAGGAGCGCGAGAAGTTGGTGATCGAGCTTGTCCATGCGTCTTCCTGTTGCATTCTCAGATCATGATGCGTGATTGACGCATAATTGAATGCAATCCCTGCGAACTTTGCGCGGACGACGCAAGGGATTTCGGGTATTCTGCGCAGGCGATCCATGAGGAGTGCCCGCGCCATGAATGCCCTCACCCAGCCGACCGACCTGTTCGACAATCCGCTTGGCCTTGATGGCTTCGAGTTCATCGAATTCTGCGCACCCGCGCCGGGGCTGCTGGAGCCGGTGTTTGCCGCGATGGGCTTTGCCCACGTGGCGAGTCACCGTTCGAAGGCGGTGCAGCTGTGGCGGCAGGGCGGGATCAACCTGATCGCGAACTATGAACCGAAAAGCCCGGCGGCGTGGTTTGCGGCCGAGCATGGCCCTTCGGCCTGCGGCATGGGCTGGCGGGTGCGCAATGCGGCGGAGGCTTACCGGATCGCGCTGGAGCGCGGGGCCGAGCCGGTGGAAGTGCGCACCGGACCGATGGAACTGCGCCTGCCCGCCATTCGCGGGATCGGGGGCGCGATCATCTATCTGATCGACCGCTACGCCGGATCGCCGCAGGGCGACCTTTCGATCTACGACATCGATTTCGTCTATCTGCCGGGGGTGGAGCGCGAGCCGAAGGGCGCTGGTTTCCACACGATCGATCACCTGACGCACAACGTCTATGGCGGGCGCATGGCGCACTGGGCGGCGTTCTACGAGCGGATCTTCGGCTTCCGCGAGATCCGCTATTTCGACATCAAGGGCGAATATACCGGCCTCACCAGCCGGGCGATGACCGCGCCCGATGGCAAGATCCGCATTCCGCTCAACGAGGAAGCAAGAGCCGGCGGCGGGCAGATCGAGGAGTTCCTGCGCGCCTATAACGGCGAGGGCATCCAGCATATCGCGTTCGCCTGCGATGACTTGCTGGGGGCGTGGGACCGGCTGAAGGCGAGTGGCACGCCGTTCATGACCGCGCCGCCTGCGACGTATTACGAGATGCTGGAGGAGCGTCTGCCCGGGCATGGCGAGCCGGTGGGCGAACTGCAGAAGCGCGGCATTCTGCTGGATGGATCGACCGAGGCGGGCGATCCGCGCCTCCTCCTCCAGATCTTTTCCGAAACGCAGATTGGCCCGGTGTTCTTCGAGTTTATCCAGCGCAAGAAGGACGAAGGCTTTGGCGAGGGCAACTTCACCGCGCTGTTCCAATCGATGGAGCGCGACCAGTTGCGGCGCGGGGTTCTGAATGTGGAGGGAAAGCTTGAGGAGATTGGAGCATGATCCCGGCCATCCAGCGCATCCACCACGTGGCCTATCGTTGCCGCGACGCGAAGGAAACGGTGGCGTGGTACGAGCGGGTGATGGGCATGCGCTATACCACCGCGTTTGCCGAGGACACGGTGCCTTCGACAGGCGAGCATGATCCCTATATGCACGTGTTCCTCGATTGCGGCGGGGGCAATGTGCTGGCGTTCTTTGAACTGCCGAACCAGCCCGAGATGGGGCGCGATCCCAATACGCCCGCGTGGGTGCAGCATCTGGCGTTCGAAGTGGCGGACGAGGCGGCGCTCCATGCGGCCAAGGCGCATCTCGAGGCCGAAGGGATCGACGTGCTGGGGCCGACCTATCACGGCATCTTTCGCTCGATCTATTTCTTCGATCCCAACGGACACCGGCTGGAGCTGGCCTGCAATATCGGCACGGCGGCGCAGCGCGTGGAACTGGCGGCACTGGCGCCGGTGATGCTGGAGGAATGGAGCCGGACCAAGCGCGCGCCAAGGCACGCGGAGTGGCTGCACAAGGAGCCCGAGGCTGTGGCGCCTTTACGGTGAGCTTGTTTTCGTCACCCCGTGCTTGACACGGGGTTTGGCTGTTCTGCTGGCGCTGCGCCCGAAGAAGAAAGCCAAGGCCCGGAACAAGTCCGGGCAGACGGTCTCCTCTGATCTCATCCTGCTCTAGGCGCGTTTCGCCTCGCCTTGGTGCAGGCCCAGCAGGGCCGCCACTTCGCGCGCCGGGATCGGGCGGCTGATGAGGTAGCCCTGGATCATGTCGCAGCCTTCGGCGCGCAGCATGTCGGCCTGTGCATCAAGCTCGACCCCTTCGGCGAGGATATCCATGCCGAGCGCGCCGGCCATGGCGGTGATCGCGCGAACGATGGCGCGGGCGCTGGTATCGCCGCACAGATCGCGCACGAAGCTCTGGTCGATCTTGATCTTGTCGAACGGGAAGCTGCGCAGATAGCTGAGCGAGGAATAGCCCGTACCGAAATCATCGAGCGAGACGCGGATGCCAAGGCCGCGCAAGGCGTGGAGCGTGGCGACGGTCTTCTCGACATTGCCGATGAAGATGCTTTCGGTGATTTCGAGTTCGAGCTGCGACGGATCAAGGCCGGATGCCGCGAGCGCGCGGATGACGGCCTGCGCCAGCGCGGGGCTGGCGAACTGGCGCGGTGAGATGTTGACCGCGACCGAGAGATCATCAGGCCACGCCGACGCCTGATGGCAGGCTTCCATCAGCGCCCATTCGCCCAGCGGAATGATCAGGCCGGTTTCTTCGGCGAGCGGGATGAACTCGGCCGGGCTGATGGCCCCGCGCACCGGGTGGTTCCAGCGCATCAGCGCCTCGAACCCCTTCACCCGCTGGTGCGCCATGCTGAACAGCGGCTGGAAATGCAGTTCGAACGCGCCATTGCGCAGTGCCTCGCGCATATCGAGCTCCAGCTGGCGGCGGCGGCTGGCGGCTTCATCGAGCGCGGCTTCGAAGAAGTGGTAGGTGCCCTTCCCTTCGGCCTTGGCGCGGTAGAGCGCGAGATCGGCGTGCTTGAGCAGGGTATCGCAATCCGCGCCGTCCGCCGGGCTGATGGCGACGCCGAAGCTGGCGGAGGCGGCCAGGGTGCGGCCTTCGATCAGGTGATCGCGGTTGAGTGCATCGTTGAGCGCGGAGGCGATGGCAGTGCAATCGGCGCTACGGGAAAGGCCGGTGATCAGCAGGCCGAACTCATCGCCGCCAAAGCGCGCGACCATGGCATCGGGATAGAGATCCTGCAGCAGCTTCGCGATCCGGCGCAGCAGGGCATCTCCCGCAGGATGCCCCATCGTGTCGTTGATGACCTTGAAATCATCGAGATCGATGAAGGCGACGAGCGTACGGTAGTCATCGTTTTGCCGCAGCAGCGCGCGTTCGAGCTTTTCGATGAAGTAGCTGCGATTCGGCATCCCGGTGAGGCCATCGTGCAGCGCGGTGTGGACGATCTGGCGTTCGCGTTCGTCAATCGCATCGACCATCGCGTTGAAGCTGTGCGCGAGCGCCGCCACTTCGCGGTCTCCGCGCACGGGAACGCGGGTCCATTCGCCCTTGGCGATGCGGCGGGCGGCATCGGCCAGCGCGGTCAGCGGGCGGGTGATATCCGCCGCAAGGCGCAGCGCGAGCCACACGCCCAAGAGCGTTCCGGCAATGGCGATGGCGATGAGCAAGAAGCGCGTGCGGGCATAAGCTTCGAGCGCGGCGGCGAGCGGCGAGCGCAGCACGAGGCGCGCTTCGACGCCTTGCTGCAGCGAGGGCAGCGCAGACAGGCGGACGAGCTGATCGCCTTCGGCACTGGGCGCAATGGCGATAATCCCGGGCTGTTCGCGGCGCAGCGCGGGGGCGAGCGCGCTGGCATCGCTGACTTCAGCCCGCATCGGGATGGCCGAAAGCTTACTGAGCGAGGCGATGTCCGGGCCTGAGAGCGGCTGGGCGAGGACGAGCCAACCGGCCAGATCGGGCATTTCGATGGGCGCGGCGACGGCGAGCGCAAGCTTGCCGCCCAAGGCCACAGTGCCGCGATCCCGCCCGGCTTCGAGCGCGGGGAGCAAGGCCGCGCCGGACATGGCTGGCGCGCCCGGCGCCGCGGTGACCGTGCCATCGAGCGCGACAATGGCGGCGACCTCAGCCCCGGTGCGCTGGCCCAGGCTGGCGAGCGCGGAGGCGAGCGTGGCGCTGTCACCCGTGGCGAAGGCTTCGCGGAAGCCGAAATCGCGCGCGACCACGGCGGCGGATTCGCCAAGTTGGGTACTTCTGGAGGCGATGATCTGATCGAACACGCGGGCATTGGCAGCCATGTCGCGCTCTGCCGCCTGCCGCGCCATGAAGCTGAGGCCGGAACTGGCGACGCCAACCGAGACCGCCATGACCGCGATGAGCAGCAGCGCAAACAGCAGCGCCACGCGCGTGCGCAGCGCGAGCGGGGCGCGCAGGCGGGCGCGCAGTTGGGCATGGAGGCGCAATCGCAGGCTCACTTGACTTGCACCACGAGCCGGGCCGCGCCGCTGGCAGGGACGGCAGCTGTGAGCACTTGTTCGCCTTCTGCGCCACGCAGGCGGGGATGCCAGACTTTCACCTTGTAATTGCCCGCCCCAAGGCCGGGGATGCGGGCATAGCCATTGGTATCGCTCTGCCGGGCATAAGCCGATGAAACCACGCGAATATAGCCGCGCATCGTATCATGGATATTGCAGCCGAGCGCGACGGTTCCGGCAATCGCGAACTGCTGCGAGCGGGTCTGATCGCGGCCATAGAGATCGATCTTGAAGCGCGCGGGCTTCGAAAAGCTGTAGATGCTGTGGCGCACGGTATCGAGATTGGGAAACGCGACCGTCGCGCCGACTGGGACGATCAGCGTGCCGGGGGCGAAGGCCTGGTTCTTCTGAGCCATGGCCATGCGCCAAGGGAAGGCAGGCGCAGCGCTGCCGCCGGACTTTTCGACTTCGACCACCGCGCCTTGCAGCGGAAGCCCGCGCGCATCGACGACCTGAAACACCGCTTCGCTGGGGCCGCTCGCCGAAATGGCGGGCAGGCAGCATAGCGCGAGGGCGGTACGGAGCAGGAAAGGGCGGATCAAAAAGGGATTACTTGCGTCGGCCATGAAATCGTTATGACCCGAAGCGGGTTAACATCCTCATAAACACCGGTAGGACAAGCTTTACCCATTCTTTACCATCCTTTGTTAGGGCTCCCGACATGCCCGTTTCTGCCCCGTCTGCGGTGCCGCGCTGCCTGCACCTACATGCCTTTGCCTTAGCGTTGATGCTGGCCATGCCCGCGCGGGCAGAGCCGCTGCTCGATGATGCCAAGCTGCTGCTGACCAATGGTGTGAGCACGGTGGAAGGCGCCAGCGGCGGCGGCCTTGCCACATGGAGCACGATTGCCGGACGCGGGACCGAACGCGCGGTGGGCATCTCGGCGCATGTGACGGGTATCGCACTGCCGGACTACGGCTGGCAGAGCCACGGGCTGGCCGTGGGCATCCACGACCGGGTGGAACTGGCCTATGCGCGCCAAAACTTCGATACGCGCGCCGTGGGGGCTGCGTTGGGGCTGGGGCGCGGATTCCGGTTCAATCAGGACGTTTTTTCGGCCAAAATGCGGCTGGTAGGCGATCTGGTCTATGGGCCAGCGCTGCTGCCCGCGATTGCCGTGGGCGTGCAGCACAAGCGCAGCCTTGATGGCACGATTGTGCGCGCGGTGGGCGCGGCATCGGCCAAGGGCACGGACTATACCGTAAGTGCCAGCAAGCTGCTGCTTTCGCGCAGCATTCTGGTGAATGGGACGGCGCGGTTGACGCGGGCGAACCAGTTCGGCCTGCTCGGTTTTGGCGGCGACAAGCACCGCGGGCGCACGTTGCAGTTCGAAGGATCGCTGGCGTGGCAGGCGTCGCGCCGGCTGGCGCTGGGCGGGGAATTCCGCACGCGGCCCGACAATCTGGGCATCGCGCGCGAGAACGATGCGTTCGACGTGTTTGCGGCCTGGGCGCCAGTCAGGAACCTGACCATGACAGCGGCCTATGTCGATGTCGGTTCGGTGGCGACGTTCAAGGGGCAGCGCGGGGCGCTGCTTTCCGTGCAGGCGGCATTCTGATGGGCGGTACGATGAAACGCATCCGGTTGATGATGGTGGGAACGGCGCTGGTGCTGGGCGCGGCAGGCCTGCACGCGCAGGAAGCACCGCCGGAGCAGGGCATTGATTGGGACAAGGAATTCGGCGTCGCCGAGAAGACCCGCGATCCGGTGACGGGCGAACTTCCGGTCGATCCTTATGTGCAAAGCAATGCCAATGCGGGCGCGGCGCCATTCAAGGGGGATGGCATGGCGCGCGCGTTTGGCGGCAAGGACGGCATCCGCCGCATCGCAGACGCTACGGTGACCCGGAGCGAGGCCGATCCGCGGATCAAGGCGATCTTTGAAAAGCACGACATGGTGCGGCTGCGGCGCACGCTGTTCGAGCAGTTCTGCTATATTCTCAATGCCGGGTGCGATTACACCGGCCGCGCGATGCCCGCCTCGCACAAGGGGCTGGGCACGACGCGCGCCGACCTCAACGCGCTGGTGGAAAACCTGCAGGCAGCGATGCGCGAGAGCCATGTGCCATTTGCGGCGCAGAACCGGTTTCTGGCCAAGCTGGCGCCGATGGACCGCGCAGTGACCGAGCGGGGCGAAAAGCGGCTTTTCCGCAAGCGCTTCTAGGGCGCCCGCCCTAAGGCGCGAGGACAGCAACGATCACGCGTTCGACAATGGCCTCGGCCAGATCAACCGTGGCCGGCGTCGACGGGCCGGAGCGGATGACGCCCTTGCGGCGCATCGAGGCGAACCCATAGATCGCCGACCAGAACGTGAGCGTGCGCACGTCGGCGGCTTCTTCGACAAGACCGGGCATGGCGCGGACGATTTCCGCGCGCAGCGCTTCGTGGCCGATCTGCTGGAAGGCGAGCAATTCCGTGTCGAGCGCGGGACTGGTCAGCTCGCTTTCGTACATCAGATCAACGAGGTGGGGGTTTTCCTCGGCAAAGCGGATGAACACCGTGCCCAGCGCGCGCAGTTTGGCGGCGGGATCAGCTTCGGTGTCGGCGACGGCCTGCGAAAGCGCCAGCATTTCGCGGAAGCCCTCCCCCGCCAGCGCCAGCAGGAAGGCCCGGCGATCGGGGAAATGGTGATAGGGCGCGCCGGGCGAAACGCCGACTTGCTGCGCCAGCGTGCGCATCGACAGGCCAAGGTGTCCGTTCGCCTCGACATAGGCGCGCCCGGCCTTGAGCAGATCGCCCCTGAGGTCTTCCTTGTGGTAGGGCTTCTTGCCGGACATGCGCGCTCCCGTTGGATGCCCGCTGCCCTAGCCCCCAATACGCCGCGTTGCCAGCCTCAGGCCATGCAGATCGTCGCCATGCGGGCCTCGTGCATCGGGAACACGTGCACATCGGGCGGGAAGTAGGAATAGCGGATGCGCGCGAGCACTTCGACCTTGTGGACGCCGGGGGTGAGGCCGCCGGGCTTGGTCACGAGGATTTCAGCCCATTCGGTGAGGCCCCAGCGCGCCTCGGTTTCCTCGCGCATTTCGGCAAGGGTATAGACTTCGTCGCGGATGCCGAGCCGGTTGTCCTCAAAGGGGAAGACTTCGCCATCGACGGTGACGGTGAAGCCATCGAGCTGCGAGAGGCGGGTGCCGTGATAATTGGGAATGCGGATGCGCACCGCGAAGCCTTCGCGCGCGCCGACAGGACCGAAATTGCGGAAGCCGGTGCTTTGGATGAGCTGGTGTTCGAGCATGATGGTGTGTCCGGGTGATGGGGAAGATCAGGCGAGCAGGCCGGCTGCGTATTCGGCTTCGAGCTTGCGCAGGAGGACCTGCTGGCGGCGGACCTGATCGATCGCGCGCCAGGGGCTGCGCAGGCCTTCGTATTCGCTGGAAAGCCAGCCCGAATAGCCAGAGCGCAGGATTGCCGACATGACTGGACGCCACGGGATGTTGAGATCCTCGAGGTTGTCGTCGATATCGTGGAACTTGGCCTGAATGAACACGACATATTGCGCGATATCGAGGAACTGTTCGGGCGGGACCTTGATGCCGTTCAAGAAGGCCATGTGTTCGCGCATTCCATCGTTGATCTGGTGCGAGCCCCAGTGCGTGAGCGGGCGATCCTGAAAGATGCCGGTATCGATCATCAGGCCGAAGTTCTTCGTGCCCGTGCGCTCGATGAAGTCGATGTAGCCATCGGTGACGCGGTGCCGGATCGGCGTGGGGGAATGGATTTCCGGGCAAATCACGATACCGAGCTGGTGGGCGAGATCGAGATTGCGCTCGACATAGCCCTGCCACTGGGGATCGGGATCAAGCTCGTGCGAGGTGACGCCGAACTTGGGGCGATAGAACTTGAAACCGAGGCGATGGGCGAGGCGCAGATCGCGCGCGAGATCGGCGGCGCCTTCCTCGACCGTGAGATTGCGCGCAAGGGTTACACGGGTATCGACCCAGCCGCACATGTTGGTCGGCTCAAGCTTGTAGCGATCGACGAGGCCGAACCACCTGTCGAGCCATGCCGAGGACGGTTCGGGATAGCCTTCGACCTGGCCTTCACCGAGGATCTCGATCCCAGTCGCGCCAGTATCGGCGATATGATCGAACGCGTCTTCCAGCGTCATCACCGAGCCGTAATCGTTGACGTAGCTGTAGACCGAGACGCCGTATTGCAAAGAACCCATGGCCGCCGAAATCCCGTTGCCGCGCGGGATGGCGCGGTCTCCTGCCGGACTATCTAAACGGTGATTAAATGAACCGCAAGGCAAACCTTGCTGCGTGTCAGGGGGCGGACGGGATCAGCGTGAGGCTCGTCTTGCGGCCATCGATCCAGCGCACCGCCTTGCCATCGAAGAAGGCGTTCTCCTCGGCGCGAAAATCGACCTTCTGTCCGCCCCATTCGGGCACGGCGGCATAAGTCGTCAGTTCGATCGACCAGGCGGTGTTGGCGCGGATGGGGGCATTCCCGCGCGGATCGGCGTTCTGGTTGTCCCAGAAGCCGATGGACGGCCCCGCGCCGTGGCCGTGAAAGCCGATGGGGTGCGAGTAGATCGAAGGATCAAGCCCGGCGGCCTTGGCTTCGGCGCGGGCGAGCGCGAGCGCTTCGTTGCCGCTGCGGCCCACAGCGAACTGGCGCAGAAGAATGTCCTGCAGGCGGTTCGTGTTGGCAACGCCCTGCCTCAGGCCCGCGGGGGCATCGCTCTCACCCGGCCTCAGGACATAGGCGAGGTGCTGGGTATCGGTGTTGAGGCGCAAGTACGTGATGCCGAAATCGGTCCACAGCAGATCGCCGGGCTGGATCACTTCAGGGCCTTCGAGCATGCCCTTGGCACCCTTCCGCTGGATGGCGATGGAAGGGTGGAACCACGCATCGAGGCCAAGCTGGAGCAGCCGGTCCCGATACCACCACTGCACTTGCTCTGCCGTGGTGACGCCCGGCGTTATGACCTTGCGCGAGAACGCTTCGGCAATAACGGCGTGGGCCGTGCGCATGATCGCGGGGTAGAGCGCCATTTCAGCTGGCGTGCGGGTTTCGAGCCAGCGGATCGCGAGGCCTTCACCGCTGACCACGCGGCTGCGCAGATCGGCAGGGAGCGCGGCGGCGAACTTGTCGTACTGGCTGACGGTCATCCCATCGGCGAACTGGTGGAGATCGGACACGTTGATCGCAATCTTTGCAGGATTGCGCGCGGCGACGAGATCGGCGGCGGCCTGCCACTGGTCGGGCTGCTTGGCAGGATCCCACGCAGGCTGGAACAGGCCGCCGAGCCCGTAGCGGCTGACGGTGAGCCGTTCGACCGGTTTGCCCGCGCCCGGATCGTGGAAAATAAGGATCGTGCGGCGGCGGGCGTGCATGTTTTCCGCATCGAGCATCGTGGCGACGACCGGTTCCTCGAAATACTCGCGTGCGACGAGCAGCCAGAGATCGATGCCTTCGGCGCGCATGATCGCAGGGATCACGGTATCGAGCCGCTCCGCCAGCAGGCGGTTTTCGGTTTCCGCGCGTTCGCGTGCCGAAAGCAGCGCGGGCAGCGCAGGGGCGGCCTGTTCGGTCTCGCTCAGGCCTGTCGGCGCTTCAGCCGGAGCGCTGGCGGCAGCGGCGGGCGCGATCAGGGCAAACGCGAGGGCCGAGGCCAGCGCTGCGGCGGCGACCTTGCGGGGGGTTTTGGGCATCGGGGTTCCGGTGATTGCGGGTCTGGCGGCAGACTGGCGGTTTGCGACGCGGGGATCAAGCGCCGGTTACCTGGTGCTGCCCCTAGCGTTCCTCGCCTGGACGCTTGCCGGTCATGCGCAAGTAGAAGCGCGAGAAGTAGGACGGGTCTTCAAAGCCGAGTTCGGCGGCGACCTGGGTGGCGGTTGCATTGGTATAGCGCAGCAGGCGCTGGGCTTCGAGCCTGAGGCGGCGGTGGATGAGGTCCATCGGCGAACAGCCGAGCTGTGCGGCAGTGAGGCGCGAGAGGGTGCGGCGGGTGAGGCCCAGCGCACCCGCATAGAAATCGAGATCGCGGTGCTGGCGGTAGTGCAGTTCGACGAGCTGGCGGAAGCGGGTGAGGCGCGGGTCATCGCGCGGGGCGGCCCCCTCCCCTGCGCCATCGCGGCCAATGGTGCGGATCAGGCTTTCGGCGAGGGCGAGGAACAGCGGATCCTGCTGCTGCCATTCCTGCTGAAGCCCCAGCATTTCGCGCGCAAGCCACAGCGCGCGGGCCGACGCTGCGGGCGAAAGCTGCGCAATGCCGCCGCGCGCGAGGATCGCGAGGAGCGGATCGGCGGCTCCGGCGGCGCGTGTGGAAAAGTCTGTCGACAACGTGAGGACAAAGCCGCGCGTGCCCTGACGGAAGCGGAAGCCGTGGACGGCGGCGGCAGGAACGATCACCCGCCCCGGACCTTCAAGGCCGACGCTTGCCCCTTCAAGGGTGACGCTGGCATGTCCTTCCTCTACCAGCAGGACTTGCACGAAATGATCATGCCGGTGGACGCCGATTTCCCAATCGTGGAGCGCGCTGCGCTCGGCAATCGTTTCGATATGGGCAAAGCCGCCGGGCACCAGCGCCTGACCTTCACCATAGAGCGCATAGCGGGGAATTGCCTCAGCCATGTCCCGAAAGTACCATCCGTTTGTCCTGTCCCTGCCTTCCCTCCAATCCGTGCCCCTGTCAAATGACGAAACATGACACGCCCCGGTGCGGGCGATGCGGGAGACAGGATCATGCACACCCAGGTTGCCATCATCGGCGCAGGACCAGCGGGACTTTTGCTCGGCCATCTGCTCAAGGCCGAAGGCATCGATTGCGTGGTGATCGAGCGGCAGACGCCGGACTATGTGCTTTCGCGCATTCGCGCCGGGGTGCTGGAACAAGTGACCGTAGGCCTGATGGAGCGGCTGGGGCTGGATGCGCGGCTGAAGGCCGAAGGGCTGGTCGAGGAAGGCTTCAATCTGGCCGACGGCGAACGGCTGATCCGCATCGATGTGGCCAAGTTCACCGGCAAGACTGTGTGGGTCTACGGCCAGACCGAGATTACGCGCGACCTGATGGACGCCGCGCCCGGGCGCGGGCTTGAGGTGATCTACGGCGCGGAGGACGTGGCGCTGCACGATATCGAAAGCCAGACGCCTTCGGTGACGTTTCGCCGCGACGGCCGCGAGGAGCGCATTTCGGCGCGCTTCATCGCCGGGTGCGACGGGTTCCACGGGCCTTCGCGCAAGGCGATCCCGGCGGCGGTGGGCCGCGAGTACGAGCGGGTCTATCCGTTCGGCTGGCTGGGCATTCTGGCCGATGTGCCGCCCTGCCATCACGAACTGATCTATGCCAACCACGAACGCGGCTTCGCGCTGGCCTCGATGCGCAGCCACACGCGCAGCCGCTATTACATCGACGTGCCGTTGACCGAGAAGATCGAGGACTGGAGCGACGACCGCCTGTGGGACGAGCTGGCCGTGCGGCTGGGGCCGGAAGCGGCGGCGAACATGACGCGAGGGCCCGCCATTGAAAAGTCCATCGCGCCGCTGCGCTCCTATGTGTTCGAACCGATGCGGCATGGCAGCCTGCTGCTCTGCGGCGATTCGGCGCATATCGTGCCGCCAACGGGGGCCAAGGGCCTCAATCTGGCGGCGAGCGATGTGCATTACGCCGCCGAGGCGCTTTGTGGATACTTCAAGCGGGCGGACAACGATGCCGTGGCCGGATATTCGGCGCGTGCCCTTGCCCGGGTGTGGAAGTGCGAGCGATTCAGCTGGTCGCTGACCAAGCTGATGCACCGTTTCCCGGATGACGGCCCGTTTGAACGCGCGATGCAGGTGGCCGAGCTGGACTATATCGCCACGAGCGATGCGGCGCAGGCGAGCATTGCCGAGAACTACGTGGGGCTGCCCGTCTAGAGCACTGTCACATCGTCACGGAGCCGTCTCACTAAGGCGACAAAGGATCCGGGAAGGGCCTCACGTGCCCGCTCCTATGGAAACCGGTTGCGATGCGGCAAATCGACATTCTCCTCACCGATGGGCTCGCCGGGGGCCGGGACAGCTTTGTCCACGGCGACCTCATCGTTATGTTTCACGACTGGAACGGGTCTGCGCCGCTGCCGCTGCTCGATGGCCGGGCATGGGCGTTTATCGGCTGGGTGCTGCCCGAGTTTTCGGGGCTTGAGCTGTGCCGCCGGTTGCGCTGCGATTCGCAGACTGAAAGCGCGCATATCACGATGGTGCTGGAAGAGGACGACGCCGACGCCAAGCGCCGGGCGCTGCGGGCCGGAGCGGACGACTATATCGTAGGCCCGCTAGACCGCGCGGCAGTGCTGGACCGGGTGCTTTCCGTGCAATTGCCCGAACGCGAAAGCATGGCGCGCGCGCTGCGGCTGGGCGAGCTGTCGCTTGATCTGACAGCGCTGCAGGCACGCTGGCAGGGCAAGGCTATCCCGCTGATGCCCAACGAACTGCGCCTGCTGCGCTATCTGATGGAGCAGCCGGGGCAAGTGTTCAGCCGCACGCAGCTGATTGCCGCGCTGGGCAAGAAGGAGCAGCCGATCGACGAGCGGACGGTGGACGCTTGGGTCAGCCGCCTGCGCCGCGCGCTGCGCGAGGCAGGCGCGGGCCAGCCGCTGCGCACGGTGCGTTCGCTGGGGTATGTTCTCGATCGGCCGTGAAGGCTGCTCCTCAGCCGATACAAGAAGGGCGGCGTTCCACAGGAACACCGCCCGATCTGGCCTCAATGCATCAACGTGTCAGAACTTCGCACCGGTCCGCAGACCGATCGTGCGCGGCGCTGTCGGGAAGATATAGGGCCGATCCGTGCAGGCGCCGCACGAGACCGAACGCGAAAGCTGGCCGCGCACATCAAAGATGTTGCTTGCGAACAGCTCGACCGAATAGTTGGTCCAATCACTACCGATCGCCAGATTGACCGTGCCGAACGCAGGCAGCCTGCCTTGCCGCGCGGCAAAGGCCACGCGCAGATCGGACGACGCTTCGGACTGGTAGGCGAAGTTGAACTGACCATAGACTTTGGCTGCGCCGACGGGTGCGGTGTAGCGGGCGGTGCCTGCCATCTTGAGCTGCGGCGTGATCGGCAGACGCGTGCCAGCCGGTGCCTGCACATCGGCTCCGGTGCAATTGACGCCCTGCTCTACAGTGCGGCACAGATTGTTGCGCGTTTTCGCATCGGTGTAGGCCGCTGCGATGTTGATGTTCAGACGTTCCAGCTGGAACGTGGCATCCACATCGAACCCGCGAATACGCGCATTCGGGCCGTTGGTGATCACAGTGAAGCTGTTTGGCCCCAGATAGCTGAACTGGAAGTTCTTCCATTCCTGCTGATAGAGCGCGGCATTGAGCCGCATGGCGCCAAGCTTTACCTTCGCGCCCAGTTCATAGTTGACCAGATAGTCCGGCTTGTAATCACCGAAATCCCCGCGGCGGTTGTTGCCGCCGGGGCGGAAGCCGCGCGACGCCGTGGCATAGAACAGCAGGCCCTGCTGCGGCTTCCACGTACCGTTGAAACGCCAGGTCACGCCATCACCCTTGGCGCGCACGGGATTGACCTCACCATTGGCGAAAGTGCCAAGGTTGGTGCACGGGCCGCCTGCGACCTCGGGGGGTAGCAGCGTGGTATCGGCCTGCCCGGCAAGCTGGGCTTCGCGCAGCCGGACGCCCGACTGGGTGAAGCACCCGGCGACGCCGGTGCGGGTTGAACCTACGCCGTTGGGCGGATTGGCATTGTCCGCACCCTGAACAAACGCCGGATCACGGCCAAAGCCGAAGAAACCGACCAGCGAGTTGTCATACTTGAACAGGCGGCCGCCTGCCGTCAGCGTCAAGGTAGACGCAATATCCCAGCTCAGTTCGCCGAATGCTGCGTAGTTCTTGTCAACCCGGTGCTGCTGGGTGAGCCAGAGCGTGCCCGCACGGCCATTGACCGACAGCAGCGGCGCGAGCCCGGCCACCTGATAGTCCTGCTCGATGTCGTTTGACTGGAACTGATAGAAGGCACCTGCCACCAGCCGCACAGGCTGATCGGCGGGCGAGGCCACACGCAGTTCCTGGCTGAACATCTTGAAGTGATCGCCGCCGATCACCTTCTGGCGGGAATCGATAGTCTTGCCGGCAGCATCCTGGAAATACAGGTATCCGGCGACACCGCCCGACGCGGCATAGATCGAATCGTAAGCTTCCGCGTAATCGGTGTAATCGCTTGACGAAGAAGTCTTGCGATCAAGATAGGCGGTGGCCGAAGTCAGATCCCAGCTGCCGATCTTGCCCTCGATCGTCAGCGCGCCCTGCCAGAAGCGATCGTTGCGGAAATCGGGGAAGAAGCGCTGCACCTGCAGATCGCCCACGCTGGGATCGAAGCTGTAGATGCCGTGGCTCTTGGTTTCCTGGATCATGGCCGAGGGCGTGACGGTCCAGTTGTCATCAAGATCAACTTTCAGCGCCGCGCGGCCGCCATAGACGTCGGTGTCGTTGAAGTTGTTTTTAACGAGCGCCGCGTTGTTCACGCAAATGCCGCCGGGCGTGGGCAGGAAGCAGCGCGTACCGGCCACGTTGTCGATGTAGCCGGCATCCTTGCGGTAGAAGCCGACTACGCGGACCGCAGCGCGCGGGGACAGCGGGATATTGACCATGCCTTCGATATTGCCGCCCTGGCCGCCTTTTTCGACCGTGTTGATCTGCGAATCGACCGAAGCGGAAAAGCCGGTGGCATCGGGCTTGTTGGTGATGATGCGGATCGTACCCGCCTCGGAGCTTGCACCATACAGCGTGCCCTGCGGCCCGGCGAGGCTTTCGATCCGCGCAATATCATAGACGTGCACATCGAGGTTGCCGCCGATGGTCGTGACCGGCTGTTCATCAAGATAGACGCCGACCGAAGGCTGCGAACCCGAATGGTTGCCATCCCCGCCCGAGGCGACCCCGCGCATGTAGATCACGTTGGTACCCGGCGTACCGGCCGATTGCGAGACGATGGAGGGCAGCTGCTGGGTGTAGCTGTTGAAGTTCGTGACATTGAGCTGATCAAGCTTGGCGCTGGTGAGCGCCTGGATCGCGATCGGCACGTTCTGCAGATTTTCGCTGCGCTTCTGGGCGGTTACGATGATCTCCGAACCGTCGGACGAGGCCGAGAGGTCTGCCCCGGATTGCGGTGCCTGCTGCGCAAGGGCCACCGGTGCGGCAAGCGCCGTGGTTAGAAACAGAACACTCCGAGAAAAGCGGTTATGCGCCTTCACCATCTCAACGTCTCACTTTGCTGAACACCTGTTAATACCGGCCGTGGTCCGGAAGCCGAGAAAATTCAAGGCCGATCCCGCCGCTCCCACGCAAAGCCTGGCACCTCGTGGCCAAATTACAACGCTGTCACATCCATTTTGGCGGTGCCTCGGGATAAGCGGCCAGCACATCGCCCAGCGCCGCTTTCAGCGGATCGAGCCAGGGTTCGAAGGCCTTCCAGCTTTGCGTCCCTTCGCGGTAGATCGGGCGGCGGACCTGTTCGGAGCTTGGCGTGCGAACAGCGCGCTCCGTTTCGTGGAAGGCGAGGCAGGCCGGTTCGAACGGCAGGCCGCAATGATCGAGCAGCGCGCGCACTTCGGCTTCGGTGTCCTCCACCATGCGTTCGTAGATCACGCGGTGAACGTATCCTGGAAGCACGCGGTCCACATGCGCCATGAGGCGGACATAGTCGCTATAATAGGCCCCAAGGTCTTGCAGCGAATAAGTAAACCCCTGGCCCCGCGCGAAATGCTGCTTGAAATTGGAAAAACAGCACGAAAGCGGATGGCGGCGCGCGTCGATGATCTTGGCGTTCGGCAAGATCAGCCGGATGAACGGCACGTGCATCCAGTTATTAGGCAGCTTGTCGATGAACAGGGGCCGCGGTGTGCGGCGCTGCACGCGCGTGCGCTCAAGATATTGCGCGCCCAGATCATGCAAGGCTTGCGGATCGAGCGCGGCAAGGCTGGCCGGATACCCCTCTACCGAGCGCGCCAGCAGGGCGATATCGGGCAGTTCGCTGGTGCCTTCGATCTGGCTGTGGCTGGCGAGGATCTGCTCCACCAGCGTTGAACCGGCGCGCGGCATTCCGAGCACGAAAATCGGATCGGGCGCGGGGCAGCCGGCCTTCGAAACCCGCGCAAACAGGTCAGGCGTGGCGGCGGCAATCGTGCGATCAACCGCTGCGGTGGTATCCTCCGCCTTGTAGGGCAGGCGCTTTCTGCGCAAACCATTGCCAGCCGCATAATGCGCAAAAGCCGTCCTAGCGTCAGCCCGATCTTCGTGCGCCTTGCCCAGCGCGAAATCGAGGTGCCAGCGGTCCTCGGGCGTGGTCCCCTCGCTCGCCAATGCGGCCTGCATTGCGGCAATGTCCTCATCCGAAAACGTCACGGTCTTGAGATTGGCGAGGCTCCACCACACCTCCCCCAGTCCGGGCTGGATTTCGAGCGCGCGGCGATAGGCAGCGATGCCCTCGGCCAGCCGGCCCACGGTCTTGAGCATATGGCCATAGCTCATCCAGACCTTGGGCTGATGCGGCGCATCCTTCAGCACTTGCGCATAAAGCGCCAGCGCCTCGTCGAACTCGCCGATGCGGCCATAAGCGGCGGCTTGAAGATTGAGAGTTCCCGCGTTGTCCGGATCTTCCGCCGTCACGCGCGCCAGCTCCTCCAACGCCTCGCTCGCGCGGTTCGTACGGTAAAGAACGAGCGCGAGATTGGCGCGCGCGGGCGTGAAATCGGGCGCGAGTTCGATGGCGCGGCGCAGCAGGTTTTCCGCATCGGTATAACGCCCGATGCGGCCCGCCAGTTCGGCGAACAGGCGGATCGCACGCACATCGAACGGATTTTCCTTGAGCAGCGCGCGCAGCAAGGGTTCGGCCTCGTGCAGCACGTTGGCGTTCATCGCCATGGCGGCGCGAACGAGGCGGGGATCGTAGGAAACAGCAGTTGTCATCGCGCCAGCAACAAACACGGTGACGCGGCGCGATCAAGCGCTAGTCTGGGCAGCAGACAATAATGGGTGGGTAGATGAGCAAGCAGCCGCGCGGCCTCAATTTCTGGATGGTGCTGGCGCTGTGCGTGGGCAACATGGTCGGCAGCGGCATCTATCTGCTGCCCGCCACCCTGGCCCCCTTGGGCACCAACCAGCTGATCGGCTGGATGGTGACGATTGCCGGGGCGACCTGCCTTGCGGCGAGTTTTGCGCGGATGGGCGCGCGGCTGCCATACTCCGGCGGGCCATATGCCTATGCGCAGGCAGCGTTCGGTCCGTTTGCGGGCTTTGCGACCGCGTGGAGCTATTGGGTCATGCTCTGGGCGGGCAATGGCGCGATTGCCGTGGCGGTGGTCAGCAACCTCAGCCTCGTCATGCCATGGATCAGCAAGACGCCCGGCCTGCCCGCCATTCTGGCCGTGGCCTGCGTGTGGGGCATGACCTTGCTCAACATCCGGGGCGTGCGCGCGGCGGGGGCGTTTTCGGTGGTGACGACGGCGCTCAAGCTCCTGCCGCTGGTGCTGCTGATCGGCCTTGCGCTGTGGTTTGCCGCGAACGCCGCGCCGCGTGTCGCGCCCGCTGCGGTCTCCATCGCGCCAGGCGCGATTGCGGCGGCGGCGGGGCTGACGTTCTGGGGCTTCCTCGGGCTGGAATCCGCAACCGTGCCCGCCGGGAAGGTGGAGAACGCCGCGCGGGTCGTGCCGCTCGCCACGATCATCGGCGTGCTGCTGACGGGCGCAGTCTATTTCGGGATCAGCGTGGCGTTCTGGGCCTATATGCCTGCCAGCGAGGCGGCGGCCTCCCCTGCCCCGGTGGCGGATTTTCTGGGGCGGACGTTCGGCGGGAACATGGCCTCTGTCGTCGCGGTGTTCGCCGCGATCAGCGCGTTCGGCACATTGAACGGCTTCATCCTGCTGCAGGGCGAGATGCCGCAGGCGATGGCGCGCGGCGGGGTGTTTCCGCAGTGGTTCGCAGGCGATGGCGCGCGTGGAACGCCGGTGCGCGCGCATGTGGTGTCCTCACTGCTGCTGAGCGCGGTGACGCTGCTCAACTATGGGCGGGGCATGGGCGATCTGTTTGCATTCATCGCCTCGGTCAGCCTCGCGGCGGGAATGCTGGCCTATTTCATGAGCATGATGGCCGCCATTCGCCTGCTGCCTGAAGAACGCGGGCTGATCCTGCTGGCGCTGGGCGGCGCGGCGTTCATCGGCTGGGCGACATGGGGGCTCGGCGCGAGCGCGGTGGGCTATGGCGCGGGCCTGGTGCTGGCCGGGGTGCCGGTTTACCTCGCGGTGCGGCGGGGGCAAGCGGCCGTTAAGGAACAGCCAATCTATGTGGAAGCCAATGTTTCGAGCCTAGTTGCGGACATAATCAACGACCTTACCAGCCCACCGACCGACGCTGAACGAAAGGCGGGTTGGAATAGAGAGCGCAAGGCAAAGTGGCTACATTGGTTCGAAGAGTTGCAAGAGAATTTGAAGAATGATCAGCCCACACCGCCCGGCTGGGGCATCCTTCGCGCGATGAATTTTGAGGGAGTCGACCCTAGCGAATTGGCATCTAAAGCTAGCCGTATTGGTCAAATGCTCGACGCTCGCAAACAGGAATAGACGGCACCTACCCCTCCACCACCCGCTGCGCGGGCGGTCCCCCTCCCCGTTTGGGCTTCGCCAGAACAGGGAGGATCAAGCAGGTCCTCCCCATTTTGCGAGAGCACAAACGGGGAGGTGTCGGTCCGCAGGGCTGACGGAGGGGTTCTTCTTCACCGCCCCCGGTGCAGCACTTTCCACAATGTCCCGCGATCGCGGATGATTTCCGCCGCCGCGTTGTGGCCCGGTGCCCCGGTCACGCCGCCGCCGGGGTGGGTGCCGCTGCCGCACATGTAGAGGCCCTTGATCGGCGAGCGATAATCGCCGTGGCCCAGCACCGGGCGCGCAGCCCAGAGCTGATCGAGGCCCATGGTGCCGTGGAAGATATCGCCGCCGATGAGGCCGAACTTGCGTTCGAGATCGAGCGGTGAGTGGATCTGCCGCGCGATGACCGCCTTCTTGAAGTTGGGCGCATGATCGTTGACCGTGTCGATGATGAGGTCCGCCACCTTCTCGCGCACGTCGTCCCAGCTCTGGCCGTCCTTCAGCTCGGGCGCGAACTGCTGGCAGAACAGGCTGGCGACATGCTGGCCCGGAGGGGCGAGGCTGTCGTCGATCGTGGTGGGCAACTTGATCTCGATGATCGGCTTCTTCGACCAGCCGAACTGCTGCGCATCGATGAAGGCCTGGTCCATATAGTCCATGCCCGGCGCGATGATGATGCCCGCGGTGTGGTGTTCGGCCTTTTCCTTGCCGGGCAGCACGGTGAAATCGGGGAGTTCCGAGAGCGCAACGTTCATGCGGAACGTGCCCGAGCCGGTCTTGTAGTTCTTGATGCGGCGGTTGAAATCGGCGTCCAGATCGCTGCTGTCGACCAGTTGGCGATAGAGCAGCGCGGGGCCGACGTTGGCGGCAATGGTGGGGGCATAAAGCTCCTCGCCGCTTTCGAGCTTCACGCCCGCGGCCTTGCCGTTGTTCACCAGCACCTTGGCGACGGGCGCTTCGAGGCTGATTTCCACGCCTTCTTCGGCGCAGGCGCGGGCCATGGCCTGCGTGATCGCGCCCATGCCGCCGACCGAGTGGCCCCACGCGCCGAACTTGCCGTTCACTTCGCCGAACACGTGGTGGAGCAGGACGTAAGCCGAGCCGGGGGTGGAGACGCCCGCGTAATTGCCGACGACGGCATCGAAGCCGAACGCGGTCTTCACGTAGTCGTTCTCGAACCAGCCATCGAGGAAATCGCGCGCGGACTTGGTGAAGATGTCGAGCAGATCGCGCTGCACATCGAGGTCAAGCCCCGCAATCGGCCAGCCCTGCTGCGCGGCAGAGAGCAGCGAACGCACGCCGCCGCCGACATTGGGCGGGGTCTTGAGCGCGATATCGCGCAGCACTTGCGCGACCTTTTCAAGCGCGGCGTCATAGTGCGGATAGGCCTCGGCATCCTTCTTCGAGAAGCGCGCGAATTCGGCTTCGGTGCGGCCGGGCCCGCCACCGAGCTTCAGGTAGTCGTTCTCGAACGGGAAGAAGTTGCTGATCGTGCGCTCGATGATGCGAAAGCCGCGTTCGTGCAGCTTCATGTCCGCGATCACCTTGGGGCGCAGCAGGCTGACGGTGTAGCTCGCGGTGGAGTTACGGAAGCCGGGCGCAAACTCCTCGGTCACGCAGGCGCCGCCGACGATATCGCGCCGTTCGAGCACGCGGACCTTCATGCCGGCGCGGGCGAGATAGAAGGCGCAAGTGAGGCCGTTGTGGCCGCCGCCGATGATGATCGCGTCGTAACGGTTCGACATTGGATTTCTTCCCTTGGTGTTCTGTATCTTGCTCTCTCCCCTTGAGGGGAGAGATACGCAGGCTTGCGAGCTTGCTCGCTAGCCGGAGTTGAGAGGGGAGCGCGGCGTTTGTGCCCCTCTCCCCAACCCTCTCCCCTGAAGGGGAGAGGGCTTTAGGTCTTGCTCCATCCCGCAGGCGGGGCCTTGTGCAGCCTCGCCTGCGGCGTCAGCGCGCGGATCTTGCGGGCAAAGCTGCGCAGGCAGACCTCGCTTTTGCCAATCGGGCCAGCGCCGTAGGTGTCAGACTTCATGCCCTGCTGCACCCGCTCGATCAGCCAGGTGTCTTCCTTGTTGACCACGCGGTTGATCCGCCAGTTGGCATAGCGCACCAGCTTCATCGTGCGGCGCTGGTCTTCGGGCAGAGTATCGTCCGGCAGCGCATAGGCCACTTCGCGCAGCAGGCAGGAAGTGGGGCTGATCGGCAGCCACTGCATGAAATCGATCTGGTCCGCGTAGATATCGAAGGCAATGTTCGGCCAGAGCTTGAAATAGAGCCAGCGACGGCGGTTGTCCTCCGGCAGTTCCTCCACATTGGGCAGGTGCGCCTGATAGAAGCGTTCCCAGAAATTGGCCGAGGGCTTGTCGACGAGATCGCCCTTCAGGCGGTCGACCCAGTCGTCAGCCTGAATTTCATAGGACTTGGCGAAGATGCGGGTGAGGCCATCATGCGCCACCGGGATGTGGAGGTTGTCGGAATAATTGTCGCCGACGTTCTTCCAGTTCACATCGCGCGGGCGCAGGCGGATCGCGCCCATCGGCTGCATGTCCTCGAACCGGTAGGGCGCGATTTCCGCTTCGTGCGGGGCCATCATCTCGCCGGGCGTGGGGAACACGCCGGGCTTGAGGCACACGAACACGAAGCCGCGCCACACTTCGAGCGCGACGGGGACGAGGCCGTTTTCTTCCAGCTTCAGCGCGGGATAGTCGCTCTTCATGGGAACGCCGGTGAGGCGGCCGTCGGTCTCGTAAACCCAGGCGTGATAGGGGCAGACCAGCTTTTTCGCGCAGCCTGCACTGCCTTCGACCAGCCGCATCGCGCGGTGGCGGCAGACATTGGCGAAGGCGCGCACCTCGCCGTCATCACCGCGCATCACGATCACGCTTTCGCCGATATAATCAATCGTGCGCCAATCGCCCGGCTTCGGGATTTCGTTCACGTGGCACACGATCTGCCACGAAGGGCGGATCACCCGCTCCATCTCCACCACGTGGTTTTCGGGATCGGTGTAGAGCCAGCCGGGGAGGCTCCAGTCCGCATCGGGATCATGCTCGGTGCTGGCGAGCGCGGCGAAGGCTGTCTGATCGCCCACGGGGTCGAATCTCCAAGGTGAAAAATGCTTGTTGGACGATCGTACAACAACGGCTAGATTGTGCAAGATGAAAGCGCCTTCCACCTCAGCAACCGGCCATCAACCGGCCTTCCGCCGACAGGAGCCCGACGCCCGGCGGCTGGCGCTGATCGAGGCTTGCGCAAGGGTGCTGGCGCGCGCGGGAGCGGCGGGCGCGAGCGTGCGGGCGATTGCGGTGGAGGCCGGTGTCTCGCCCGGGCTGGTCAGCCATTATTTCAGCGGAATCGAAGCGCTTGTCGCTGCGACTTACGCGCATGTCGAAGGCGCGGTGGCCGAAACGCTGGACCGCGCGGTGGCGGACGCAGGGCCGGAGCCGCGTGCCCGGCTCGATGCGTTCGTGACCGCGAGCTTTGCGCCGGGCATCGCCGACCGGCAACTGCTGGCCACATGGATCGCGTTCTGGAGCCTCGTGACCGCGCGGCCCGCTATCGCCGCGCAGCATGACGAGCAGTATTCCGGATCGCGCGCGCGGCTTGAGGCGCTGCTGGGCGATTGCGGCGTGCCGCCGGACGAGCAGCGCCGCGCCGCGATTGCGGTGACGGCACTGGTCGATGGGCTGTGGCTGGAACTGTGCCTTTCGCCTGGCTGCTTCAGCGCGGAGGAAGCGGGCGATATCGCGCGCCGCTTCCTCGATACGCTTATTTCGCCAGATCAGTGACGAGGCTGAGGTAATAAGTCACGCCGGGGCGGATGTTTTCCAGCCTGACACGCTCGTTGAGGCCGTGCGAGAATTCCTCGCTGTCCTTGGTGAACGTCGGGCTCGCGCCATAGGCCGGGATGCCGAGGCGACGGAAATACATGCTGTCGGTCGCGCCCGAGCTTTGCGAGGGGACCACCGCGATATCCTTGCCCCACGCCTTGCGGATCGCCTTGGTGGAGGCGGCAACGAAATCGGGGCGCATCGGCGAGGCGTCGGTTTCGAACGAGCCTTCGGTCACGTCGGTGATCTTGACCTCGGGCATGGCGATCACGCGCGAAAGCTCGTCCATGATCTGCGCGAGGGTGTGGCCGGGGAAGATGCGGCAGTTGATGAACGCGGCGGCGCGCTGCGGCAGCGCGTTGAGCGCGTGGCCCGCCTCGGCCATTGTCGGCACGCAGGTGGTGCCGACTTTGCCGACCGTAGCCGGGTTGGCGCGCAGCACCGCGATGGCATTTTCATCGGCGATATTGGCGGCAAAGGCGCGCATGGCGGCGGCGATCTTCGGATCGGTCTCAAACGCGGCGGCCTGCGTGAAATAGGCCTTGGTCAGCGGGTTCTGTTCGGCCGGGAACTTGTAGGCCCCGACCTTCACCAGCGCAGCGGCCAGCTGCACGATGGCGTTTTCGGGCCTCGGGGCCGAGCTGTGGCCGCCGGGGTTGGTGACTTCGAGCTTGAAATCGCCGTAGGTCTTCTCCGCGCCGTCCCACACCCAGTAGAGCGGCTTGCCGGTGGCATCATCGAATTTGCCGCCGCCTGCATCGGCATTGATGACGAGTTCGGCGTTCTTGAGCTTTTCGGAAAGGATGCCGGTGCTCTTCATCACCGTTTCCTCGTCGCCCGAAAACTCGATGACGATGGAGCGGCGCGGCTTGAAGCCGGAGCGGCGCAGTTCGATCAGCGAGGCGACCGCGACCGCCCCGTTGAACTTCATGTCGGTCGCGCCGCGGCCATAGAGCACGCCGTCTTCCACCACGGGGGTGAAAGGATCGCGCTGCCAATCGGAGGGCTTGGCCTCGACCACGTCCATGTGGCCCGAGATGACGATGGGCTTGAGCTTGGGATCGCTGCCGGGCCACGTGGCGATGATGTAGGCAGTATCGTCGACCGGGGTGATCTCGATATCGCTGTCCTTCCAGCCGCCCGCGATCAGTGCCTGCTTGTAGAGATTGGCGACGTCGATGGTGCGGTTGTTTTCGCCGCGCACCGAGCGCATGGCGATGGACTTTTTAGCCAGATCAAGCACTTGCGCTTCAGCGGCAGGGTAGCCTGCGGGGGCTGCGGCAAGGACCGGCAGCGGGGCGAGCGCAAGGACGGAAGCGAGGGCGAGGCGGGAAAGGGACATGGTGTGGGGGGACTCCTGAAGTCCCTCCACCCTTCCCGCGTCTGAGTGGCGGCGCAAGCTGTTTTGTTGAGAGGGGCGCGGGTTGCGCCCCTCCCCCTCAGTCCTTGACCTTGGTCACGTCGAAGGTTTCAAGCCCCGGCTTGAAGCTCTTCTCGTCGAGGAACTGGCGCGTCGCTTCCTTGCGCGCGGCGGCGCCGCCGAAGCTGTGGAGCGCTTCCTGCGCGCGGATCTGGTATTCGAGACCGTTGTCGTAGGTCATGTCGACCATGCGGCGCATCGTCCACTTGGTGGCGCGCAGGGCGTGGCTGTCCTTCTTTTTCAGGACATTGGCCACTTCGAGCACGCGCTCGCGCAGCTTGTCGGCGGGCACGGCTTCGGTGACGAGGCCCTGCGCTTCGGCTTGCTTGCCGGTGAGGTTTTCGCCCATCATCGCGTGGTACATCGCCTTGCGGAACGGCATCAGTTCCTGCGCGACCTTCGACGCGCCGCCGCCCGGCAGGATGCCCCAGTTGATTTCGGAGAGACCGAACTGCGCATCTTCGCTGGCGATGGCGATATCGCAGCCAAACAGCGGGCCATAGCCGCCGCCGAAGCACCAGCCGTTGATCATCGCGATTGTGGGCTTTTCATACCAGCGCAGACGCTCGAACCAGCCGTAGCTTTCACGCTGCGACTTGCGGATCGCGCCGAGGCCGAGCGCCTCGGTCTCGCGGAAGTATTCCTTGAGGTCCATGCCGGCGGTCCAGGCCTCGCCTTCGCCGGTAAGCACCAGCACACGCACGTCATCGCGGAATTCCAGCTCTTCGAGCACCGCCTTCATGCGGCGGTTGAGCTTGGGGCTCATGCAATTGCGCTTCTCGGGGCGGTTGAAGGCCACCCAGGCGATGCCGTCTTCCACGCAGAAAGCAACGGTGTCTTCCTCGGCGCGATCCGGCTTGGGGGCGATGGGGGTTTGGTCGTTCACGGCGTGTCCTCTCGGGTGCAACTGGGTGCGATGGGTTATGCCTTATAACACTTCGCGAGTCGGCGCAATGTCGGGTCTGCGCCGATGTGGCGCGGGGTGAAATCGCGGACCAGGTGGTTTCAGCCGCAACGGATCCAAAACCTGCACAAAAGGACAGAGTAGCGGAGCAGCGCCCTGTGAACGCTCACTGCATACGAATGCAGCAATTGATTATAATGCAAAATTCACCGCTTTAAATCGCTTGAAACCGCGTTTTTGCGTGAGTGAAGTGCAATTAGTGCAACTGCAACGCTGTGTTTCGCACTTGCGAAGACTCGGGGTGGGGCGCACTAAGAACCCGCCTTTCAGGCATCCTCTCCCAAACTTTCAAAGGGCCATCCGGCAACGGGTGGCCCCTTTTTTTGGTCTGGTTCCGGGAGGGTCAACCGTGCGGCAGGATCACCGTTCTTCCGATCACGCGCCGCTCGCGCATCGCCAGATAGGCCTCGCGCCAATCCGCCAAGGGCTCGGCGGAATGGACATGCGGGCGGATGCGGCCCTCTTCGGCAAGGCGCATCACGGCAGCCATGTCCTCCCGCCCGCGTTCGGGGAAACGGCGGCCATATTCGCCTGCGCGCACGCCGACGACCGAGAAGCCCTTGATCAGCGGGATATTGGTGCGCACTTCGGCGATGCGGCCGCCCGCGAAGCCGACCACCAGCAGGCGGCCGCCGAACGCGGTGTAGCGGCAGGCTTCATCGAACACATCGCCGCCAACGGGATCGTAGACAAGGTCTGCGCCGCGCCCGCCGGTGAGTTCGAGGATCTGCTTGCGCAGGCCGGTGGGGCCAGCGAGGACATGATCGGGCGCATAGAGGCGCTGGATGGCCTCGCGCTTTTCGGCGCTGGAAGCCACCGCGATGACGGTGAGGCCGAGCGCCTTGCCGAGATCGACGGCGGCGAGCCCGACCCCACCCGCCGCGCCGTGGACCACCAGCGTCTCGCCCGGCTGCGCCTGACCGATGCGCGCGATGGCGGTGTAGGCGGTGATATAGGCGGCGCGCAGGGCGGCCCCTTCGGCAAACGACAGGCCTTCGGGCAGCGGCGTGAGCGCGGCATCGGCGAAAACGCCGTACTGCACGACGGCCCCTGTCAGCGTGGCGACGATCACCTTGTCGCCCGCCTGCCAGCGGCCCCCCTCACCGGCCTGAACGACGACGCCCGCCGCTTCCATGCCCGGCACGAAGGGCAGCGCAGGTTTGGCCTGATAAAGCCCCTCGGTCATCAGGAGATCGGGAAAGCCGAGCGAAGCGGCCTCGATGCGCACCAGCGCGGTGCCGGGGGCGGCTGCGGGCATCGGGCGCTCCACCAGCGCGAGCCCGGCGAGATCGGGCGCGAGGGCCTGCACTTCGAGCACATGCATGGTAGCCTGAGACATCGGGTGCAATCCTCTCGTTAGCTCTTGTCTGCGCTCCTATGCGAAGGCTGCGGCCCGGCTGCAATCGTATTCCTGCCTTGTAATACCATTGCGGGAACGCCGCGTGGCGTCTGATCGCTTGCGGCGGGCTGCATCCCTCGCCTAGGCTGCTGCTCGTAGAGCCGGGGGAGGCTGGACAGCGAAAGGGTTGATGGTGGGCCGAGGGCCGCACAGCGCCCCGTGCCTTGCCATGCCCGGCAGGTGGAGTGATGTTCCGTGCGCCTCGACGAGAAAACCCGCAACGCAGACGGCGCCAGCCCGGACATGCAAGCCCATATCCTCGATGTGCTGCGCAAGCGCGTGGGCAAGGATGTGCATTCCGCCACGCCGAATGACTGGTTCACCGCGACGGTGCTGACACTGCGCGACAAGGTGATCGACCAGTGGATGGAATCGACGCACCGGACCTATGAGGCTTCGGGCAAGCGGGTCTATTACCTCAGCCTCGAATTCCTGATCGGGCGGCTGCTGCGCGATGCGCTTTCGAACATGGGCCTGACGCGCGAAATGGAAAAGGCGCTGCGGTCCTACGGGTTCGATCTTTCGACCATCGAAGATCTGGAGCCGGATGCGGCGCTGGGCAATGGCGGCCTCGGGCGGCTGGCGGCGTGCTTCATGGAAAGCCTCGCCAGCCTCGATATCCCGGCTTACGGCTATGGCATCCGCTATGTGAACGGCATGTTCCGCCAGCGGCTGGATGATGGCTGGCAGGTGGAACTGCCCGAAACCTGGCTGAGCCACGGCAACCCCTGGGAATTCGACCGCCGGGAAAGCGCCTACCGCATCGGCTTCGGCGGCGAAGTGGTGGACAAGGCGGGCCGCGTGGAATGGGTGCCGGCCGAGCAGGTCGAGGCCTCCGCCGTCGATACGCCGGTGGTCGGCTGGCGCGGCAAGCGGGTCAACACGCTGCGGCTGTGGACCGCGAGCGCGCTCGATCCCATTCGCCTCGATGCCTTCAACGCGGGCGATTATGCCGGCGCGCTGGCCGAGGAAGTGCGCGCCGAAACGCTGGTGCGCGTGCTCTATCCGGCGGATTCCAGCCCCGCCGGGCAGGAACTGCGGCTGCGGCAGGAGTATTTCTTCACCTCCGCTTCGATCCAGGACATCGTGCGCCGCCACGTGCAGACGCACGGCGACATCGCCAGCCTGCCCGACAAGGCGGCGATCCAACTCAACGATACGCACCCGGCGGTGGCCGTTGCGGAAATCATGCGCCTGCTGGTCGATGTGCACGGGCTTGATTTCAACGAGGCGTGGGACCTGACGCGGCGCACCGTGGGCTATACCAACCACACCCTGCTGCCCGAGGCGCTGGAAAGCTGGCCCCTGCCGCTGTTCGAGCGCCTGCTGCCGCGCCACATGCAGATCATCTACGCGATCAACAGCCGCGTGCTGCGTGAGGCGCGCAAGAGCGGGCTGAACGACCGCGCGATTGCCGCGATCAGCCTGATCGACGAGGGCGGCGAGCGGCGCGTGCGCATGGCCAACCTCGCGTTCGTGGGCGCGCACAGCGTGAACGGCGTGGCCGCGCTCCACACCGATTTGATGAAATCGACGGTCTTTTCGGACCTCCATTCGCTCTACCCCACGCGGATCAACAACAAGACCAATGGCGTGACGCCGCGCCGCTGGTTGCAGCAGTGCAATCCGGGACTGACCGGCGTGATCACCGATGCCATCGGCCCCGCCTTCCTCGATGATGCGGAAAAGCTGGCCAGCCTCAATGCCCTCGCCGGCGATGCCGCGCTGGGTGAGCGGATCGCAGAAGTGAAGCGCGCCAACAAGGTCGCGCTGGCGAACTATGTGCGCCAGACGATGGGCATCCGGCTCGATCCCGATGCGCTGTTCGATGTGCAGATCAAGCGCATCCACGAATACAAGCGCCAGCTGCTCAATCTGATCGAGACGGTCGCGCTTTACGATCAGATCAGGAGCCACCCGGAGCGCGACTGGGTGCCGCGCGTCAAGATCTTCGGCGGCAAGGCGGCTTCAAGCTATCATAACGCCAAGCTGATCATCAAACTGGCGAGCGACATCGCGCGGCGGGTGAATGCCGATCCTTCGGTGGGCGGCCTCCTCAAGGTCGTGTTCATGCCGGACTACAACGTTTCGAAGGCCGAGCGGATCATTCCGGCGGCGGACCTTTCCGAACAGATCAGCACGGCGGGCATGGAAGCCTCCGGCACCGGCAACATGAAGTTCGCACTCAACGGCGCGCTGACCATCGGGACACTCGACGGCGCGAATGTCGAGATCAAGGACCGGGTGGGCGACGAGAACATCGTGATCTTCGGTCTGACGGCGGACGAAGTCGCCGAAAAGCGCGCGGGCGGGTATAACCCGCGCGCGGTGATCGAGGCGAGCCGGGAGTTGCAGCAGGCGGTCTCCGCCATCGCGACCGGCGTGTTCTCGCCCGATGATCCGACGCGCTATGCCGGGCTGATGGGCGGCCTCTACGACCACGACTGGTTCATGGTCGCGGCCGATTTCGATGCCTATCACGCCGCGCAGCGCCGGGTGGACCGCTTGTGGGAAGACCAGGCCGGGTGGCGCGAAAAGGCGATCCGCAACATCGCCAATGTTGGCTGGTTTTCGTCCGACCGGACCATCGGCGAATATGCGCGCGATATCTGGGGGGTCAGTTCCACGTCATGAAGCCCTCCCCCGCTGCGCTCGAAGCCCTGCTGAACGGAACGCATGCTGATCCGTTCGCCCTGCTGGGCATTCACGATGGACCGGGCGGCGCATTTGCGCGGGCGGTGCTGCCGGGGGCGGAGACGGCGGAAGCGCATTCGTTAGGCGGCGAAGCGCTGGGCGCGCTGGTGCGGATCGATGCGCGGGGATTGTTCGAAGGCCACGTTTCCGGATCGCGCCAGCCGGTGAAGTATCGCTGTACGGCGGCGGGCCACGATTGGTGGGCGACCGACGCCTATTCGTTTGGCCCGGTGCTGGGGCCGCTCGATGATTTCCTGATCAATGAAGGCACTCACCTCAGGCTGTTCGACAAGCTGGGCGCGCATGTCATCGAGCATGAAGGCGCGGCAGGCGTGCATTTCGCCGTCTGGGCACCCAATGCCGAGCTGGTTTCGGTGGTCGGCGATTTCAACGATTGGGACGGGCGGCGCCATCCGATGCGGCGGCGGGCGGATATCGGCGTGTGGGAAGTGTTCCTGCCCGATATCGAAGCCGGGCGCGCCTACAAGTACCGCGTGGTTGGTCCGGGCGGCGCAGTGCAGCCGCTCAAGGCCGATCCCTTCGCGTTCCGCTCCGAACTGCGACCCGCCACGGCCAGCGTGATCGCCGCGCCCGATGCCCATGAATGGGGCGACGATGCGCACCGCGCGAACTGGGCGAAGATCGACCCGCGCCGGGTGCCGATTTCGATCTACGAGGTCCATCCCGGATCATGGCGGAAGCCGGATGATGCCAATAACGGGGGCCGCGAGTTCTACAGCTGGGACGAGCTGGCGGACCGGCTGATCCCTTATGTGATCGAGATGGGCTTTACCCATATCGAGTTCCTGCCCGTCTCCGAGCATCCCTACGATCCCAGCTGGGGCTATCAGACCACTGGCCTGTTCGCCCCCTCTGCCCGCTTCGGCGAGCCGGAAGGCTTTGCGCGGTTCGTCGATGGGGCGCACCGCGCGGGCGTGGGCGTGCTGATCGATTGGGTGCCCGCGCACTTCCCGGTCGATACGCACGGGCTGGCGAAGTTCGACGGGACCGAACTTTACGAGCACGCCGACCCGCGCCTTGGCTTCCATCCCGATTGGCAGACCGCGATCTACAATTTCGGGCGGCGCGAGGTTTCGAGCTTCCTGGTCAACAACGCGCTGTTCTGGGCCGAACGCTATCATGTCGATGGGCTGCGCGTGGATGCGGTCGCCTCGATGCTCTACCGCGATTACAGCCGCAAGGCGGACGAGTGGATCCCCAATGCCGAGGGCGGGCGCGAGAATTGGGAAGCGGTGAGCTTCCTGCAGGCGATGAACCGCGCGGTCTATGCCAGCCATGCGGGGTTCCTGACGGTTGCGGAGGAATCGACCAGTTGGCCGGGCGTGACTCAGCCCACCGACGCCAGTGGCCCGCCGCGCGGCGGCCTTGGCTTCGGGTTCAAGTGGAACATGGGCTTCATGCACGATACGCTGGCCTACATGGCGCGCGATCCGGTGCACCGGCGCCATCACCATGACGAGATCACCTTCGGGCTGATGTATGCCTTCAGCGAGAACTTCGTGCTGCCGCTGAGCCATGACGAAGTCGTCCACGGCAAGGGTTCGTTGCTCGGCAAGATGAGCGGCGCGGATGCCTGGCAGAAGTTTGCCAATTTGCGCGCTTATTACGGCCTCATGTGGGGCTATCCCGGCAAGAAGCTGCTGTTCATGGGGCAGGAGTTTGCGCAAGGGCGCGAATGGAGCGAGGCGCGCGGGCTGGACTGGTATCAGCTCGATCTGCCCGAACATGCTGGCGTGCAGCGCTGGGTGAAAGACCTCAACACTGCCTACCGCACGTTGCCAGCGCTCCACGCGCGCGATTGCGAGGGCGAAGGGTTCGATTGGCTGGTGGTCGATGATGCCGCAGCCTCCGTGTTTGCATGGGCCCGCAAGGCGCCGGGCGCGCCGACGGTGGTGGTCGTGAGCAACATGACGCCGACGCTGCACAGCCATTACCGCCTGCCGATGCCGCGCGATGGCTACTGGCGCGAGGCGCTCAACAGCGATGCGGCGATCTATGGCGGATCGGGCCAGGGCAATCTGGGCGGCGTGAAGGCTGAGGACGGCGCGGCGCTGGTCGTGCTGCCGCCGCTATCAACGATGATGTTCGTGTTCGAGGAATAAGAACAGGGCAACGAGGGAACGAGGGAGAAGCTTGATGCGCGATACTTACGCTCAGCCGCTGGCGCGTGATGCCATGGCCTATGTGCTGGCAGGCGGGCGCGGCAGCCGCTTGTACGATCTTACCGACAACCGCGCCAAGCCTGCGGTCTATTTCGGCGGGGTCAGCCGGATCATCGACTTTGCGCTTTCGAACGCGATCAATTCGGGCATCCGGCGCATCGGCGTGGCGACACAGTACAAGGCGCATTCGCTGATCCGCCACATGCAGCGCGCGTGGAACTTCATGCGGCCCGAGCGTAACGAGAGCTTCGACATCCTCCCCGCCTCGCAGCGCATTTCCGAACATGCGTGGTATGAAGGCACGGCGGATGCGGTTTACCAGAACCTCGACATCATCGCGAGCCACGCGCCCAAGTACATGGTGATCCTTGCGGGCGATCACATCTACAAGATGGACTACGAGCTGATGCTGCAGCAGCACGTGGCATCGGGCGCGGACGTGACCATCGGCTGCCTTGTGGTGAAGCGCGAGGAAGCCAAGGGCTTTGGCGTGATGGCCGTGGACAAGGCCAGCGTGATCACCGATTTCGTGGAAAAGCCCGAAGATCCGCCCGCGATCCCCGGTGATCCGGAGCATTCGCTGGCCTCGATGGGCATCTATGTGTTCGACACCAAGTTCCTGTTCGAGGCGCTGCGCCGCGATGCCGCCGACCCGAACTCCAGCCGCGATTTCGGCAAGGACATCATCCCCGACATCGTGAAGAACGGCAAGGCCGTGGCCCACCGCTTCACCGACAGCTGCATCCGCGCGGCGGAGGAAATCGGCGAATACTGGCGCGATGTCGGCACGCTGGACGCCTATTTCGAGGCGAACCTCGACCTCACCGACGTGGTCCCCGCGCTCAACATGTATGACCGCGAGTGGCCGATCTGGACCGATCAGGTCGTGGCCGCGCCCGCGAAGTTCGTCCACGATCAGGAAGGGCGGCGCGGCATGGCGATTTCCTCGCTGATCTCGCAGGATTGCATCGTCTCGGGCGCGATTGCGCGGCGTTCGCTGCTGTTCACCGGCGTGAAGATGGGCTCATTCTCCAGCGTCGATGAAGGCGTGATCCTGCCCTATTGCAACATCGGGCGCGGGGCGCGGCTTTCGCGCGTCATCCTCGATTCCGGCGTGCGCATTCCGGAAGGGCTGGTGGTGGGCGAAGACCCGATCCTCGACGCCAAGCGGTTCCGCCGCACCGAAAACGGCGTGTGCCTGATCAACAAGGCGATGATCGAGCGGCTGAAGTGAGGTTGCCGGCATGACTCTGGCCGTCCTCTCCGTCGCCTCCGAGGCGGTGCCGCTGGTCAAGACCGGCGGGCTGGCCGATGTGGCGGGCGCGCTGCCCGAGGCGTTGGCGGCGCATGGGGTGACCATGACCACCCTGCTGCCCGGCTATCCGGCGGTGATCGCAGCGCTCGGCAAGAAACCCAAAGCGGTGCACACGTGGGCCAGCCTGCTGGGCGAACCCGCGCGGCTGCTGGCGGGCAAGCTGGGAGAGCATCCGCTGCTGGTGCTCGATGCGCCGGGTTATTTCGCGCGCGGCGGCGGGCCATACGGCGATGCGACGGGGCGCGATTGGGGCGATAATGGCAAGCGCTTTGCCGCGTTTGGCCGCGCGGCAGCGGATGTCGCGGGGGGCGTGGTAAAAGGCCTGACCTTCGATCTCGTCCACGCGCACGATTGGCAGGCGGGGATGGCGCTGGCCTACCAGCGGTTTGCGCCGGCAGGACCGCAATTGCCTTCGGTCATCACCATCCACAACATGGCGTTTCAGGGGCATTACGGCGCGGACTTGTTCCCCGCGCTGGGGCTGCCGCCGCAGGCCATGGCGATCGACGGGATAGAATATCACGGCGGGATCAGCTTCCTGAAGGCGGGGCTTGCTGCCGCGAGCCGGATCACCACCGTCAGCCCAACCTATGCGCGCGAGATCCGCGAGCCGGGCTTCGGCATGGGGCTGGAAGGGCTGATCCGGGGACGTGAGGCGGATGTCAGCGGGATCGTCAACGGGATCGACACGGGCGTGTGGAACCCGGCGAGCGATGTAGCGCTGAAGGCCAGCTACACCGCGAAATCGCTGGGCAAGCGCAAGGCGAACAAGCGCGCGCTGGAGGCGGAATTCGGCCTTGAGCAGGGGGATGGCCCGCTGTTCATCGTCATCAGCCGGTTGACGTGGCAGAAGGGCATGGACGTGCTGCTCGAAGCCGCCGACCACCTTGTAGGCATCGGCGGGCGGCTGGCGCTGCTGGGATCGGGCGATGCGGCGCTGGAAACCGGATTTCACGCCGCCGCCGCGCGCCATCCCGGGCGGATCGGCGTGCGGATCGGCTATGACGAGGCACTTTCGCACCGGATGCTGGGCGGTGGTGACGCGATTTTGGTGCCGAGCCGGTTCGAACCGTGCGGGCTGACGCAGCTTTACGGCCTCGCCTACGGCTGCGTGCCGGTCGTCAGCCGCACCGGCGGTCTGGCCGATACGGTGATCGACGCGAACCTTGCCGCGCGCGTGGCCGGGGTGGCGACCGGCGTGCAGTTTGACGGGGTGCGCTGGCAGACCCTTGCCGATGCGCTGAACCGGACCGTGCAGCTATACCATCAACCCGGTGTGTGGAACGCCGTCCAACGTGCCGGGATGAAAGCCGATTTCTCGTGGGGCCTCAGCGGGCAGGCCTATGCCGATCTCTACAAGAGCCTGACGGAAACGCCATGATCCAGACCATTCCGACAACGCCGTTCACCGACCAGAAGCCGGGCACTTCGGGCCTGCGCAAGAAAGTGCGCGTGTTCGCGCAAGCAAACTACGCGGAGAACTTCATCCAGTCGGTGTTCGATGCGGTCTCGCCCGCACCGGGCTCCACGCTCGTGATTGGCGGCGACGGGCGCTATCACAACCGGACGGTCATTCAGGCCGCGATCCGCATTGCGGCAGCCAATGGCTATGGCCGCGTGCTGGTGGGCCAAGGCGGCATCCTTTCCACTCCCGCCGCCAGCCACGTGATCCGCAAATATGGCGCGAGCGGCGGGCTGATCCTTTCCGCCAGCCACAACCCGGGCGGGCCGGACGAGGATTTCGGCATCAAGTACAACATCGCCAATGGCGGCCCCGCGCCCGAGGCGATCACGGATGCAATCTTCGCACGGACCACGGTCATCGACCGCTGGCTGACGGTGGAGGCGGCGAACGTCGATCTCGATACGCTGGGCGTGCAGCAAGTCGCGGGCATGGCGGTCGAAGTGATCGACTCTGTGGCCGACTGGGCCGATCTGATGGAAACGCTGTTCGATTTTCCCGCGATCCGCCGCGCGGTGGCGGGTGGGCTGACGATGGCGTTCGATGCGATGCATGCCGTCACCGGCCCCTATGCCACCGAAGTGCTGGAAGAGCGGCTGGGCTTTGCGCCCGGCACCGTGCGGAACGGCGTGCCGCTGGAGGATTTTGGCGGGCATCACCCCGATCCCAACCGGGTCCATGCGCACGAACTGTTCGAGACGATGTTTGGGCCGGATGCGCCCGATTTCGGCGCGGCTTCGGATGGCGACGGCGACCGCAACCTGATCGTGGGCAAGGGCATCTTCATCACCCCGTCTGACAGCCTCGCGATGCTGGCAGCGAACGCGCACCTTGCGCCGGGCTATGCACGCGGCCTTGCCGGGATCGCGCGTTCGATGCCGACCAGTGCGGCGGCGGACCGGGTGGCCGAGGCGCTGGGCATTCCGGCGTTCGAGACGCCGACGGGCTGGAAGTTCTTCGGCACCCTGCTCGATGCCGGGAAAGCCACGATCTGCGGCGAGGAAAGCGCGGGCACCGGATCGGACCACGTGCGCGAAAAGGACGGGGTTTGGGCGGTACTGCTCTGGCTCAACATTCTGGCCGCGCGGGGCGAAAGCGCTGCGGACATCGCGCGGGCGCACTGGGCCAAGTTTGGCCGCAACTACTATGCGCGGCATGATTACGAGGCGCTGCCGAAGGATGTGGCCGAGGCCCTGATGGCAGCGCTGGAGGCATCCTTTCCGACGCTGCCGGGCAAGGCGTTCGGGCCGCTCACGGTGGAGACGGCGGACAGCTTTGCCTATACCGATCCGGTCGATGGCTCGTTCAGCGCCAATCAGGGGCTGCGCGTGCTGTTCGAGGGCGGCTCGCGGATCGTGCTGCGGCTTTCCGGCACGGGCACGCAAGGCGCGACCTTGCGGCTCTATCTGGAGCGCTATGAGCCCGCTGGCGGCACGCTTGATGCCGATACCGATGCGATGCTGTCTGAACTGATTGCCGCCGCCGAAGCGATTGCCGGGATCGCCGCGCGCACGGGACGCAGCGCACCTGATGTGATTACATGACCCTGATTTCGGTGCGCGCACCGCGTGCCGAGGCGGTTTCGCTGTGCCTGTTTGATGGCGAGACGGAGACCCGCGCGGCGATGACGCGGCGCGGGGATGACTGGATCGCACAGGCCCCTCCCCCCGGCACGCGCTATGGCCTGCGCGCGGCTGGAGAATGGGCGCCCGAGCGCGGGCTGTGGTTCGATCCGGCCAAACTGATGGTCGATCCGCGCGCGGTGGAGCTGGACCGGGCGTTTCAGTTTAGCCCGGTGCTTTCGGAATACGGTGTCGATACCGCGCCGCTGGTGCCGCGCGCGGTCATGCCCGGCGCGCTGCCAGAAGTGCCGCTGGGACCGCCCGTTTTCACGCGCGGGGGGCTGATTTACGAGGTCAACGTGCGCGGGCTGACCATGCTGCACCCGGGTGTGCAGCAGGCGCAGCGCGGGACGGTGGCGGCGCTGGCGCATCCGGCGGTGCTGGCGCATCTCGAAAAGCTGCACGTGAGCGCAGTGGAACTGATGCCGATCACGGCGTGGATCGACGAGCGTCATTTGCCGCCGTTGGGGCTGAGCAATGCGTGGGGCTACAATCCGGTCGCGCCGATGGCGCTCGATCCGCGACTTTGCCCGGGCGGCGTGGCGGAACTGCGCGAGACGGTGGCAGCGCTGCACGCGCGGGGGATCGGGGTGATCCTCGATCTGGTGTTCAATCACACCGGCGAAAGCGACATTCGGGGGCCGGTGCTGAGCTTTCGCGGGCTGGACAACGCGGCCTATGCCCACAACGCCGATGGCAGCCTCATCAACGATACGGGCTGCGGCAACACGCTGGACTTTGCCAATCCGGCGGTGCGCGCGCTGGTGGTCGATACGCTGCGGCATTTCGTGCAGCATTGCGGCGTGGACGGGTTCCGCTTCGATCTTGCCACCGTGATGGCGCGCGGACCGGGCTTTGCCGCGGACGCGCCGATCTTTGCCGAGATTGCCGGAGATCCGTGGCTTGCAGACCGCGTGATGATTGCCGAACCGTGGGATATCGGCCCCGGCGGCTATCAACTGGGGCGCTTTCCGGCGCACTGGCTGGAGTGGAACGACCGCTACCGCGACGATGTGCGGCGGTTCTGGCGGGGCGATGCGGGCGTGGGCCTGCTGGCAACGCGGATTGCAGGCTGCTCCGACATTTTCGGCAAGGACTGCCGCGCAGTGAACTATCTGGCGGCGCATGACGGGTTCACGCTGGCCGATACCTTGGCTTACGAACACCGCCGCAATCACGCCAACGGCGAGGACAATCGCGACGGGCACGGCGAGAACTTTAGCTGGAACAACGGCGTAGAAGGGCCGACCGACGATCCGGCGGTGCTGGCACGGCGCGGCGCACTGGCGCGGGCGATGCTGGGCACGCTGTTCGTGAGCACCGGCACGATCATGCTGACGGCGGGCGACGAGTTCGGCCGCAGCCAGCAGGGCAACAACAATGCCTACGCACAGGACAACGCGGTAACGTGGATCGACTGGGCAAACCGCGACCGCGCGCTGGAGGACCATGTGGCCGCGCTGGCGGCGTGGCGGGCGGCGCGGGACTTTGCGCAATTCCCCGCAGGCGGCGCATGGCGCGCGCTGGATGGGGCAGCGATGGACGCGGGCCGGTGGGAAGACCACCAGACGCAGGGCTTCAGCTGGACGGAGAAAAAGGAGGCGGCGCGAGCGAAGGGATTGAGGGTCGATCGCGCCGCCCCTTATGCCGGACCCGGGGTGAACGGGCCCGGAAACGGATCAGGCGTGTTGCCAGACTGACGCCGGATCGAACGCATCACGCGCAGCAGGCTGAGGGCGCGCAGCGGGCAAGGCGCGCGGGGTCTCCTGCGCCACTGGCAAGGGCTGCGGCAGGAGCGTGTTGAGCAGCACGCGGCCAAACGCCCAGTCGCCAAGCCCGGACGCTGCGTTGATATGGCCCACCTCCCCCGCATCGGCGAGGCGCGCATCCCAGCGGCGGGCAAGGCGGCGGGCCTGCGCCATCGTCAGGTAGGGATCGTTGCGGCTGGCGACGAGGACGCTGGGAAACGGCAGCGCGCTTTCGGGCACCGGCGCGAAACGCGTCAGGCGGCGATCGATCGGGCGGTCTTCCACATCGGGCGGGGCCACCAGCAGCGCGCCGATGACTTTGGCGCCTTCTGCCGGGCCGCCTGCCCGTGAACTTCCCGGTTGCTCGTATTCCGCCCACCATACCACGGCGAGGCAGCCAAGGCTGTGCGCGGCGAGAACGACAGGTCCTTCGGCGCGCTGGATCGCCAGATTGAGCTTGTTCACCCAGGTATTGCGGTGCGGATCTTCCCACAGCCCCAGATCGACCCGGCGGCAGGCGGGAAGCCGCGCTTCCCATTCGGTCTGCCAGTGGCCCGGGCCGCTGCCGCCAAGCCCCGGAACAGTAAGGATCACAGGCCGGATGGAACCATCCGAAACAAGGTTATCATAGGCCATCACATGTCTCCGCAGGAGGAAATGGCCGGTCGACTCGGTGTACGTCCCGACAAGGGCAACAATAACTCAACATAAACAGTAGACAATAGGCGAGCGACGAAGCGGGCGAGGAATTCGCCGACGTGTGATCGCATGCCTGCGCCGTCCCGTCGCAAGCGAAAGGACGGCGCCACATCCGCCATAGTTTGGCCGCATCGCTGCTTGCAGATGGCCGGGTGGATCGCCATCTGCGCCGCGCAAGGCAGCGCCAGCTGGCCCGTGCCGGAGGTGATCGTCGCCATGCCATGCCTCAGCCTGCCGCGAATACCATGCCGCCAATCTCTTGCGGCAGTGCAGCATAAAGTGATACCGGCGCGCGCATGACCAGCCCTGCGCGCCTTTTCAGCGGCCCTGACCGCCGCCTGCTGGTTTCGATCCACGATGTTTCGCCGCGGTTCGAGCGCGAGGTGGACATTCTAGCGGAGCGGCTGGCGCGCCATGTGGGCGCAGCGCGGTTTGCCATGCTGGTGATCCCCGATCACTGGCGCGGCGCGCCAATTGCCGGAAATGCGGCGTTTGCGGCGCGCCTGCGCGGCTGGGCCGATCAGGGCATCGAAATGTTCCTCCACGGCTGGTGTCACAAGGACGAGACGCCCGCGACGCAAGGGCTTGCCGCGATCAAGGGCAAGCACATGACGGCCGGCGAAGGCGAGTTCCTCAATCTGCCGCACGCCGAGGCGCTGGCGCGGATGCGCGAGGGGCGCGCGCTGGTGGAGGATGTGATCGGGCGCCCGGTGGCAGGCTTCGTCGCGCCCGCGTGGCTCTATGGCAAAGGCGCGCATGCAGCGCTGCGCGAACTGGGCTTTGCGCTGGCCGAGGACCACATGAAAGTGTGGCGCCCTGTGAGCGGCAAAGTGCTGGCGAAAGGCCCGGTGATCACCTGGGCGAGCCGAAGCAAGGCGCGGATTGCCAGTTCGCTGTTTGCCGCTTCGCTGGGACGGGCCGCCCTGCCCTTCACCCGCACGATCCGCGTGGCGGTGCATCCGGGCGACACCACGGTGCCCGCGCTGCTGGAGAGCATCGATACGACGCTCGCGCGGTTTGTGCGCACGCATCAGCCCTCGCGCTATGCCGATCTGGGCGCGGCGCCATGAATGCGCTGTCGGCGGACATTAGTCGGTTGACGCCCGCCGGTGCGCAGCCGCTGCGCGTGCTGACGTTTCTGCACGCCTTCGAGCCGGGCGGCGTGGAGCGCGTGGCGCTGCGGCTGCACGAGGCGTGGCGGGCGCAGGGGCTTGATGCGCGCCTTGTCATGGGGCGCACGGCGGGCGCGATGAAGCGCGAGTGGCCCGGGCTGGAGTTCGAGGTGCTCGGCAGCGAGCGCATTCCCAGCGCGGCGTGGGAGACGCTGTGGATGATCTTCCACCTGCCGCGCGCGATCCGACGCATCCGGCCCGATGTGCTGTTTTGCGCAGGCAATTCCTACACGATTGTCGCGGTGATGATGCGGCTGCTGCTGGGCCGCGCCTGTCCGCCGATTGTCGCCAAGATCAGCAATGACCTGGCGCGGCAGGACCTGCCCGCCCCGGCGCGGCCCTTTTACCGGGCGTGGCTGCGTATACAGGGGCGGATGCTGGACCGACTGGTGGGCATGGCCCCGCCGATGCGTGAAGAGATTGGTACGCTGATGCGCGCCGATGACGCGCGGATCGCGGTGATCGATGATCCTTCGCTGGCCGAAGCGGATATCCGCCGCATGGCCGCCGCGCGCGATGCAGCGCAGGCGGCCCCGCGCGTGCCCGGCAGGCGGTTCCTCGCCATCGGGCGGCTGGCGGCGCAGAAGAATTTCCCCCTGCTGCTGGACGCCTTCGCGCGTATCGCCGGGCCTGATGACCGCCTCGCCATCATCGGCGAAGGTTCGGAGCGGCGCGCGCTGGAAGCGCAAGCCCAGCGGCTTGGGCTTTCGGGCAAAGTGCGCCTGCCGGGGCATGTCAGCCCGCTCGATGCCGAACTCGCGGCGGCGGACGCGCTGGTGCTGTCCTCGGACTATGAAGGCGTTCCCGCCGTCGTGGCAGAAGCGCTGGCCGCCGGGCTGCCGGTGGTTTCAACGCGGTGCAGCGTGAGCATGGACGACATGCTGGTCGGCGGGCGGTTCGGCACACTGGTGCCGGTGGGTGATGTGGCCGCGCTGGCCGAGGCGATGGACAAGATTGCCAACTTGCAATTTGACGTATGCGCCGCGCGCGATCAAGCGCGGCGGTTCACCGTGGAGATAGCTTCGCATCGCTATCGCGCGCTGATGGAGGGCCTCGCCCATGCTTGAACCCGATGGCGAAGCAGGCCCCACGAAGGACAATCCCGCAATGGTTCCTCCCGAAGCGCTGACCGAAACCCTGCCCCCGGTATTGCCGACCACACTGCCCAGTGTCGCGCCGCTGGAGCGCAATCTGCGCAAGTGGAGCGCATGGCTCGGCCCGGCGATTTCGGTCGCCATCCTCGTCGCGGTGCTGTGGCAGCTGCGCAAGATCGATTGGGGCCAGGTCTGGTCGATCGTGCCGACGTCGCCGTGGATCTGGCTGGTGCTGGCCGCCAGCTATTTTGCCGGGCCGGTGGCGGACTGGATCATCTTCCGCAAACTGTGGGGCATTCCGGTTTCGGGCATTTTCCCGCTGCTCAAGAAGCTGATCGGCAACGAACTGCTGCTGGGCTATGTCGGTGAAGTCTATTTCTACGATTGGGCGCGCCGCCATGTGAAGATGGAAGGCTCGCCGTTTGGCGCGGTGAAGGACGTCGCGATCCTTTCGGCGCTGGCGGGCAATATCATGACCGTGATGCTGCTGATCTTCACCTGGCCGATCATCAGCCAGCTGGGGCTGGAGGGCGCGGGCACCGGCAATGGGCATGTGCTGGCCACCTCGATCGGCGTCGTGCTGGTCACCAGCCTTGTGATCATGTTTTTCCGCAATGGCCTGCTCAGCCTGCCCAAGGCCGATCTCGGCTTTGTGTTCGTCGTCCACACCTTGCGTATCGTGGCCAATACCGGCCTTTCCGCGCTGGCCTGGCACCTCATCCTGCCCGGCGTGGGCATCGCTTCGTGGCTTCTTTTCGCAACTGTTCGCCTGCTTCTGTCCCGTCTGCCGCTCATTCCCAATAAAGACATCGCCTTCGCCGGTATCTCGACCTTGCTCGTGGGCAGTCAGGTTCAGACTAGCGACATGATTGCCATGATATCGCTCCTGATCGTGGCAACGCATGTGGTGTTGTTCATGGGTTTGATGCTGCTTGATCTGGTGCAGAAGGAGAAGAATGCTTGAAACGGGTCATTTTCCTTGGCGGTATACTTACGCTGCTGACAGCAGCAGCGCCGATCCCGTCGACGCCCGACCTCGGCAAGGCGGAAGGCCAGTGCCGTCCGGGCGAAAGCGGGCCTGCGTTCCTTGTCGATCTCATGGGCCTCAAGGACCGCGCCGGGCGCGTGAAGATCGAAGTCTATCCGGCCAACGACACCGATTTCCTCGCCGATGACAACGTGCTGGTGATGGCGGGCAAGACCTTCCGCCGCGTCGAAGTGCCCGTGCCGGCCGAACCGGTGCCGCGCATCTGCGTGCGCCTGCCCGGCCCCGGCACCTATGCCGTCACCGTGCTGCATGACCGCAACGCCGACCGCAAGTTCAGCCTGAGCCACGATGGCATCGGCTTTTCCGCCAATCCGAAGCTGGGCTGGTCGAAGCCCAAGGCCAGCACCGTAGCGGCAAATGCGGGTGGCGGGCTAACCACATTGCGCATCGTGATGAACTACCGTACCGGCCTGTTCACGTTCGGGCCGCTCAAACGATCCTAGGGATTTGCGCATGAAGCTCGTTGATGTTTGCGCTTTCTACGCGCCGAAGGGTGGCGGCGTGCGCACCTATGTCGATCGCAAGCTCAAGGCTGGCGCCGCGATGGGCCACGAAGTGGTGATCATCGCGCCGGGCGAGGAAACGCGCGTGGAAGAGCGCGGACCGAATGCGCGCATCGTGTGGCTGAAGAGCACGTTGTTTCCGCTCGATTTCAACTACCGCTACTTCAGCGACGTGCCCGCGCTCTATGCCGCGCTGGACCGCGAGGCACCGGACATGGTCGAGGCCAGTTCGCCCTGGCGCAGCGCCAGCCTCGTCGGCGATTGGCCGGGCGCCGCGCCGCGCGCGCTGATCATGCACGCCGATCCGCTGTCTGCCTATGCCTACCGCTGGTTCGATGGCGTTGCCCCGCGCCCGGTGATCGACAAGGCGTTTGATCGCTATTGGCGGCACTTGCGCAAGCTCGACACGCAGTTCGACATGATCGTGAGCGCGAGCCAGGGCTTGTCCGACCGGCTGACAAATGGCGGCCTAGCGGGTGTGGTGACCAATCCGATGGGCGTCGACCCCGGCGTGTTTGCCCCCGCGCACCGCGATGCGCGGCTACGCAAAGGCCTGCTGGAGCTGTGCGAACTGCCCGAGGACGCGACGCTGTTGATCGGCGTGGGCAGGTTTGCGCCGGAAAAGCGCTGGCCGATGCTGGTCGACGCGGTGACGGCGGCGGGTACGCGCCGCCCGGTGGGCATGGTGCTGGCCGGGCAAGGTCGCGATCTCAAGGCCATCGAAAAGCGCATCGGCGGAAATCCGCATATCCGCATCCTTGCGCCGATCACCGACCGGGCCGAACTGGCGCGCGTGATGGCAAGCGCGGATGCGCTGGTGCACGGCTGCGAGGCGGAGACGTTCTGCATGGTGGCTGCCGAAGCGCGGGCCAGCGGCCTACCGCTGATCGCGCCCGATGAAGGTGGCGCGGCGGATCAGGCGCGGGCTTCTGCGGGGTGGATCTACGAATCCGCCAATGCTGCGGCGGCGGCAGAGACCATCGTGGAATACTGCATCGCGCGCGAGAGCGGCCTTGATGGCCCGCGTGCCGAGATCCCTGCCCCGCGCGTGATGGACGACCATTTCGCCGAACTGTTCGCCAGCTATGAGCGGCTCGTTCAGGCAGCAAACAACAAGCCCGGCCCGCGCCGAGCGGCATAAAACGCCCGCGCCGAGCGGCTTAGAACGCCCACGCCAAGCGGCAAGACCCAACGAAAACGGCGGCCGGATCACTCCGGCCGCCGCTTCCTTTTACCCGTCTCTGAAAACGATCAGAAGTTGATCGTCGCCTCGATGCCGTAAGTGCGCGGGGCGTTCCAGTTGCCGTAGTCGCCCAGCACATTGCCGTTCGCGTTCGAGCGGCGATAGACGAAGGCGTTGTTGAACAAGTTGCGCGCCCAGCCCGCAATCGTCAGCTTCTGGCCGTGATCGCTCATCGGGATGTCCGCCAGCGCGATGCGGCCGTTCACCACGAACGTCTTGTCCGCCTTCACGTTCTCGTTGTCGAAGGTGTAGGCCGCGTCGGCATAGTTGCCGTCGAGGTGGAACTTGAGCGCGGTGCCCGCGCCGCCGATCGGGTATTCGTAGTCGATCGTGCCCGAAACCGCGTTTTCAGGCGTGTAGACGATGTAGACGTCCTGGAAGACCTGCGCGGTGTTGGTCGGATCGATTTCCTGGTTCAGCTGCTCCTGCACCGTGTTCCGCGCGGGCGGGATCTTGGTGTAGGTGTAGACGTAGGACAGGCCGAGCGAGAGGCCATCGACCGGGCGCACGTTGAGGTCTGCTTCGATACCGCGGATCTTGGTGGTGCCGAGCGCGTTCACCGTTTCCAGCGTGTTGCGCACGGTGCCATTGGCCTGCGGGATGAAGAAGTTGAAATCGACCTGGCTGTTGGTGCGGTCCATCATGTAGGCCGCGAGGTTGAAGCGCACCTTGCGATCAAACAGCTCGGTCTTGAGACCCAGTTCGTAGGACTTCACTTCTTCCGGACCGAACGCGCGGTAGCTGACCGAACGCGAGCTGGCACCGCCGGCGCGGTAGCCGGTCGAGTACTTGGCGTAGACGTTGACACCTTGCGCGACATCGTAGGCCAAGACCGCGAGCGGATCGAAGCGGTTGTTGTCCTGCTTGAAGGTGAAGTCGGTCGGCGCACCGTTGACGGTGAACAGCGAGCCGTGCTTGCGGTCTGCGGTGTAGCGGCCGCCCAGCGTGATGTGCAGCGGGCTGATCGGGGTCCAGGTCGCCTGGCCATAAGCAGCATAGCTCTTGGCATAGGCAATGCTGGCGCGGGCGATCGGCGCGGAGGCTTCATACTGGTTGGGATCGTTGATCGCGATGCCGGTCGCAAGGCCCGTCACCGGATCGGAAACCCACTTGTTGGTGTTCGGCGTGCGAGCCTGATCGTTCGCGCGCTCGTTGAAGTAGTAGAGGCCGAGCACGTAATCGATGTTCGAGATCGAACCGACCGCCTGCAGTTCAGTGCTGAACTGGCGCTGATCGAGCGTGGCGAGGCTGTAGCGGCTGAAATTGCCGTTCGGCGAATAGACCGGTGCACGGTGCGCGCCGCCCGAGTTGTCCCACTGATCATCGCTGACCGTGCGCCATGCGGTGATCGAGCGCAATTCGAGCTCGGGGCTGACCTTGTACTTGATGGACGAGGAGAAGCCTTGAGTCTTGCCGACCGATACCTGCTGCGGCACGCCGATATCCGCCACGTCCGGACGGAACCAGCCGGCCTTGACCTGGCTGGGAAGCGGGGCGATGCCCTTGGTCGTCAGCGTCGCATCGGTGTACCACGCCTTCTTTGTGGCATCGTAGACAGTGCCGATAGGCAGACCGAGCGGGTTGTAGTTGAGCAGCGCGCTGTAGAACGGGGTGTTCTCGTCGCGGCTCTTGTCGAAGGCGAGATCGACGGTGAGGCCATCGACCGGCTTCCAGCGGGCAGCAGCACGGCCGCCATAGCGGTGGAACTGGTTCCAGCCGGTCTGGCCCGCAAGCGGGTTCTTGGTGGTCGGGCCCTGATGCATCACCACGCCATCAAGCTTGAAGGCGACATTGGCGATCTCGGGCAGATCGACGTGGAGCTGGCCGGTGTAGGAGCCATAGTTGCCAAAGCCAGCCGAAGCGCGGCCGCCGAATTCGCCGGTGGGGGCCTTCAGCACCATGCTGAGCGCGCCGCCTTCGGTATTGCGACCGAACAGCGTGCCCTGCGGGCCCTTGAGCACTTCGATGCGCTCGATATCGAACAGCGCGGCGTTGAGGCCGTGCTGGCGGCCTAGGTAGACGCCATCGAGATAGACGCCGACGCCCTGTTCACGGGCGGGCTGGTTGGCATCGCCCGGCACGATGCCGCGCAGGCCGATGGTGAGCGCCGATTGGCGCGCTTCGAACGTGGCGATACGCAGCGAGGGCACCGCGCCGTCTGCCAGATCGATCAGGCTCTGCACGTGGCGGTTCTTGACGTCGGCCGCGCCGACGACCGAGATCGAGATCGGAGTCTTGACGAGGCTCGTGACGCGCTTGGTGGCGGTGACGACGATTTCCTCGATCGGCACGCCGTCCGGCAGGCCGGGCGCAGGCGCGGCTTCGGTGCCAGCAGCGCCATCAGCAGCTGCGGCCTCGGCAGCAGCGAAAGCGGGGCTTGCGGCAAGGGCGAAGATTCCCACGCCAGCCAGCAGGCCGGTGCGGAGGGTGTTGGCGAGTCTCATGGATAACCTCAGTTAGGCTGGGACAGGTCCCGGATGAGCGCGCTCTAGGCAGCTTGCATGACGTTTTTTTGACACTTTGACACGAAGCGTAACGCAAAAATGGCGGATTTCCGTGCAGTTCGGCGGAGTGTTGCGAAATATCCACGCGGATATTTAATCAGTGAAATATTCGGCCCACCCCCCAGCTCGCTCAGCTTGGGTTCAGATACTGCCTTTAGTTAAGGAAACGTTACTGAGTCCGCGTCGGCCTGGCGCTGTTCCGGCAGGCTGGCCCTGATCGCCCGCCAAATGTCTGCCCGGCAACGGCCAGTGGCGCTGTGGCCACGCTTCGTCGCATGGACGATGCCCCGGGGGTTGGATCGTCAACCTTTGCGTGGCCTTAGTTGCCTTTGGGATCGCAACTGCTGCCAAGGCTTGAAGCAACCATGACCATCGACCGGCGCCATCTGCTTGGCGCCCTTGCCGGAACCGCCGCCTCGCTCGTGCTGCCACGCAGCGGTGCGCAGGCGCAGGAAGCCGAACTGCCGGGCGGCACGTTCTGGGGAACCGTGCCCGTGGCAGATGCCGATGCGCCGGTGCTGGCCGGCGGGCAGACGACCATTGCGCGCTCGGGCATTCTCCCGCTGTTGCCGCGCGCGCTGGCCGCGCTTGATCGGCACGGCGCGGCGATTTCGGTGCGCGACCGGATCGGCATCGTCGATTTTGCGCAGCCCTCCCGCGCCGCGCGCTTCCATATCGTCGATCTGGCGAGCGGCACCGTCTCCGCGCCGCTACTGGTGGCACATGGCAAGGGCTCGGACCCCGCGAATCGCGGGATCGCCGAACACTTCTCGAATCAGATGGACTCCGAGGCATCCTCGCGCGGGAGCTATGTCACGGGCGAGGTCTATTACGGCAAGCATGGCCGCTCGCGGCGGCTGATCGGGCTCGATCCCGATAACGATCGCGCGCTGGAGCGCGGGATCGTCATCCATGCAGCCAGTTACGTCTCACCCGCCGTGGTCGCCATGCAGGGCCGCGTCGGCCGCAGCCAAGGCTGCTTTGCCGTGAACCCGCGCGAGATCACGCAGGTGCTTGAGGCGCTGGGGCCAGGCCGCCTGCTCTTCGCGACAGCCTAGGCCGGTTTTTTCGCCAGCAAGGCCATCCGCAGGCACCGGCAGACGACTTCGTCCCGCTGGTTGAGCGCCTCATGTGCAAAGGTCACGATCCCCGCATCGGGCCGCGATTTGCTGGCGCGCAGTTCCACCACTTCGCTGGTGGCGCGCAGGGTATCACCGAGGAACACCGGCTTCGGCATCACCAGCTTGTCATAGCCCAGATTGGCGACGAGCGTGCCGACAGTGGTATCACCGACCGACAGCCCCACCATCAGCGCAAACGTGAAAGTGCCGTTGACGAGGATCTGGCCAAACTCGCTCGCCCGCGCGGCTTCGGCATCGATATGCAGCGGCTGCGGGTTGTGCGTCATCACCGAGAACAGGAGGTTGTCGGTCTCGGTCACGGTGCGGCGGATTTCGTGGGTGAGCTTGTCGCCCACCTGCCATTCATCGAAGTAGCGGCCTGCCATTGTCAGTCCTCCTTGGCTTTCTCCACGCGCACCAGCAGCGCCTCGACTTGCACCTGCGAGCCCACCGCCACGGTCAGCTCCGCCACCGCCCCGTCAAACGGCGCGGTAAGCGCGTGTTCCATCTTCATGGCTTCGAGGACGAGGAGCTTCTGGCCCTTGGTGACGGTATCGCCTTCGGCGACCTCGACCGCGATGACCTTGCCGGGCATGGGGGCGAGGATAGCGCCGTCTCCAGCATGGCCGTGCCCTGCTCCGTCAACGCGCCATGGCGTGATCGAATACGTCTGGCCATGGTCATTGATCAGGGCACGCCCAGCAGGTTCGTCAGTGCGGAAGGGATAATCGCTAAGATTGCCGACCGCCGCCTCGGCCAATTGCCCGTCGACGCTGACCATAGCTGTCTGTCTAGGCGAACTGTTCAATCGGAATCCTACCAACTCCGCGCCCAGATCATAAGAGCCGTCCTGCCAGCGATTGATAGCAAGCCCTTCACGCAAGGCCTGCGCGTTCGGCACTGATGGCGGGATCAACTCTGGAAGATTGCGCTCGATAAAGCCCGTATCGATATGGGCGGCAAGGAAATCGGCGTGCGTGACGGCCCTGTAGAGAAACCCCGCGTTCGTTCTGACCGGCCAGACATTCATGCTGCCAAGCTTCTCAGCCATAGCCTCGGCAGCGGCATCTCTCCCGGAACCTGAAGTGATCAGCTTGGCGATCATCGGGTCATAGAACGGACTGACCGCGTCACCTTGGCTTACGCCCGTCTCGACGCGTGCGGAGCCAGCCCCGATTGCCAGCCATTCGAGCTTGCCGATGCTCGGCAAAAACCCCTTCGCCGGATCCTCTGCATAAAGCCGCGCTTCCATCGCCCAGCCGTTGATGGAAAGCTCGTCCTGCCGCTTGGGCAGCGGTTCCCCGCTCGCAACGCGCAGTTGCCATTCGACCAGATCGACGCTGGTGATTTCCTCCGTCACCGGGTGCTCCACTTGCAGCCGCGTGTTCATTTCCATGAACCAGATGCGGTCCGCGCGCAGGCCTTCCGAAGCGTCGGCGATGAATTCGATCGTGCCCGCGCCGACATAGTCGACCGCCTTCGCCGCCTTCACCGCCGCCGCGCAGAGCGCCTCGCGCGTCACTTCGTCCATGCCCGGCGCGGGGGCTTCCTCGATCACCTTCTGGTGGCGGCGCTGGAGCGAACAATCGCGCTCGAACAAGTGCACCACATTGCCGTGGCTATCGCCGAAGACCTGCACCTCGATATGGCGCGGGCGCCGGATGTACTTCTCGATCAGCACATGCGCGTTGCCGAACGAAGCCGCTGCCTCGCGCTGGCACGAAGCGAGCGCGTCGGCAAAATCCGCCGCCGCCTCCACCTTGCGCATGCCCTTGCCGCCGCCGCCCGCGACGGCCTTGATCAGCACCGGGTAGCCGATTTCAGCAGCGCGCTCGGCGAGGAAGGCCGGGTCCTGGTTCTCGCCCATATAGCCCGGCGTAACGGGCACGCCCGCTGCCGCCATCAGCTGCTTGGCCGCGTCCTTGAGGCCCATCGCGGTGATGCTGGCAGGCTTGGGGCCGACCCAGATGAGGCCTGCGTCAATCACCGCCTGCGCAAACTCGGCATTCTCCGAAAGGAAGCCGTAGCCGGGATGGATCGCCTCCGCGCCGGTTGCCTTCGCGGCGGCGATGATCTTTGCGCCGACGAGGTAGCTCTCGCGCGCCGGGCTCGGGCCGATATGCACCGCCTCATCCGCCGAACGCACATGCAGCGCCTTGGCATCGGCATCGGAATAGACCGCCACCGTGCGGATTCCCATCGCGCGCGCGGTGCGGATGACGCGGCAGGCGATCTCGCCACGATTGGCGATGAGGAGGGACTGGATCATGCGCCGCACCCTTCCGTGCGTGAGGAAAAGGTGAGGTTCATCACCTTCCATTGGCCGTTCTCGCGAACGAGGTCGAAGTGATCGAAACCGCAGCTGACAAGCTTGCCGCCCATCTGAATCGTGAACGGCGCCCAGACGATCGCGACATCGCCGTCCTGCTCGATCACGGGATTGGTGATCCGCTCGATGAAGCCGGAACCCGGCGTCATGCGCGATGCATATTCGGTGAAGCTGCGGCTGCGCAGCCCGCTCGTGCCGCCCACAAACGTGCCGCGCCCGGTGACGCGGCCTTCGGGGTAGACGAGCTTCAGCAGCGCGGGCGCGTCGCCGGTTTCGAGCGTGGCGAGCAGCGCCTCGACGGTGGCAAGCACGTCCTTGTCCGCGAAATCGGGCGGCGGCAGGCGTTCGGCTTGCGGCAGCGGCGCGGCGGCGAGCGCGAGGGCGGTGAGCAGGCCGCTCAACATGCGCTGCCCCAATCGCCGCGCACGGTGCGGCTGCGCGTGCCCTCGGTCATCGTCAGGCTTGCGGGGCCTGAGGCGCTATCGGCTTCAGGGTTCGACTGAACCTTGCCGGTGCGCCGGATCGCCAGCTTGCGCCCCCCGCACGCAATCACGCCGCGTCCCTCGCCGAGCGACTGGAACTGGGCGTCGGTGATCTTGCAGGTGGCAAGTCTTTGCTCGGTGCGCATCAGGAAATCGCTGCCGATCATGAAGACGTAGGTATTGCGGCCCTGGCTGAACAGGAACTGGCAGCCGGTTTCCGGCGTGCTAGCCATGTCCTTCTCGGACAAGGGCAGCAAGGCAGACGGTACGCGCGCGGCGCTTTGCGCGGGGGCCGGAAGGGCGGCGCTGGCAAGGAGCGCGGCGGCGGCGAGGATGACTTTGCGCATCTTGGCCTTGTTCTCCATCACATCCGGAACACCCCAAACCGGGGCGCCTCCGCAATCGGGTTTTCCAGACAAACGCCCAGCGCCAGCCCCAGCACATCGCGCGTCTGCACCGGATCGATCACCCCATCGTCCCACAACCGCGCGGTGGCGTAATAGGGATTGCCTTCGTCCTCGTACTTCTGCCGGATCGGGGCCTTGAAGGCTTCGGCTTCCTCCGGCGTCCATTTGTCCGCATCGCGGTGCACGGTGGCGAGCACGGAGGCCGCCTGTTCGCCGCCCATCACGCTGATGCGCGCATTGGGCCATGTGAACAGGAACCGCGGATCATAGGCCCGGCCGCACATGCCATAGTTGCCCGCGCCGAAGCTGCCGCCGATCAGCACCGTCAGCTTGGGCACTTGCGCGGTGGCGACGGCCGTCACCAGCTTCGCACCATGCTTGGCAATGCCTTCCGCCTCATACTTCCCGCCGACCATGAAGCCCGAGATGTTCTGCAGGAACAGCAGCGGAATGCGGCGCTGGCAGGCCAGTTCGATGAAATGCGCGCCCTTCTGCGCGCTTTCGCTGAACAGCACGCCGTTGTTGGCGAGGATCGCCACCGGCATCCCCCAGATATGCGCGAAACCGCAAACCAGCGTGGTGCCATAGTGCGCCTTGAATTCGTGGAACTCGCTGCCGTCGACGATGCGAGCAATGACTTCATGGACATCGTAAGGCGCGCGCACATCATCGGGGATGATGCTGTAGAGGTCTTCCGCGTCGTATTTCGGCGGGCGCGGGGCGACCGCGCCCTGCACCCCGGCAGGCCCGGGCCCGAGGTGGCTGACGATATCGCGCACGATGGTGAGCGCGTGCTCGTCGTTGTCGGCCAGATGATCGACCACACCGGACTTGCGCGCGTGGAGATCGCCGCCGCCCAATGCCTCGGCGCTGATTTCCTCACCCGTCGCAGCTTTCACCAGCGGCGGCCCCGCGAGGAAGATCGTGCCCTGTTCGCGCACGATCACGCTTTCGTCGCTCATCGCGGGCACATAAGCGCCGCCTGCGGTGCAGCTGCCCATCACGCTGGCGATCTGCGGGATGCCCTGCGCGCTCATATTGGCCTGATTGAAGAAAAAGCGGCCGAAGTGGTCGCGGTCCGGGAAGACTTCCGCCTGGTTGGGCAGGTTCGCGCCGCCGCTGTCCACCAGATAGACGCAAGGCAGACGGTTCGCGGCCGCGATTTCCTGCGCGCGGATGTGCTTCTTCACCGTCATCGGGAAGTAAGTGCCGCCCTTCACCGTCGCGTCGTTGGCGAAGATCATGCACTGGCGGCCCGAAACGCGCCCGATGCCGGTGATGATGCCCGCGCCGGGGACTTCATCGCCGTACATGCCATTCGCCGCGAGTTGGCCGACTTCAAGGAAAGGCGAGCCCGGATCGAGGAGCCGCTCGACACGGTCGCGCGGAAGCAGCTTGCCGCGCGAGACATGGCGCGCGCGGGACTTTTCATCACCGCCGAGCGCCGCTTTGGCCACGCGCGCGCGCAGTTCTGCCGCCAGCGCGCGGTTGTGCGCGGCGCGCGCCTGCGCCTCGGGGCTGGAGATGTCGAGGTTGGTGGGGAGGACGGGGCCGGTCATGGCCGGATCACCCGATCAAGATAATGCATGATCCCCGTCGTGAAGCCCTCCTGCCCCCGTTCCGTATAGGGAACGGCCGAGACAAGCGACCAGCCCTGCTCATAAAATTCGGTCAGCTTGGTCCGCAGGAACTCCGGGCTGGGCACCGAGTGCCCCTCTGACGCGAAATGATAGTCCCAAGCCAGAAACTCCTTGCCCGCGCTCATGCCCCTGCTCCGATCAGTTCGCGCCCGATCAGCATGCGGCGGATCTCGTTGGTCCCCGCGCCGATATCGAGCAGCTTGGCATCGCGCAGATAGCGCTCCACCGGCCAGTCCTTGGTATAGCCCGCGCCGCCGAGCGCCTGCACAGCCTCACCCGCCACGCGGAAGGCCGCCTCGCTGCCCAGCAGGATCACGCCCGCCGCATCGAAGCGCGTCGTCTGGCCCGCGTCCGCCGCGCGCGCGACAGCGTAAGTATAGGCGCGGGCCGATTGCAGCGCGACGTACATGTCCGCCACTTTGCCCTGCATCAGCTGGAACGCGCCGATGGGTTTGCCGAACTGCTTGCGCTCGCGCACGTAGGGAATGACGGTATCGAGGCAGGCCTGCATGATGCCGAGTTGGATGCCCGCGAGCACGACACGCTCGTAATCAAGGCCGCTCATCAGCACGCCGACACCGCCGTGGAGCGGCCCCATCACGTTCTCTTCCGGCACGAAGCAATCGTTGAAGACGAGTTCGGCAGTAGGCGAGCCGCGCATGCCCATCTTGTCGATCTTCTGGCCGATGGCGAAGCCGGGCATGTCCTTTTCGATCAGGAACGCGGTGATGCCCCGGCTGGCGGCTTCGGGCGCGGTCTTGGCATAGACGACCAGCGTATCGGCATAAGTCGCGTTGGTGATCCAGAATTTGGTGCCGTTGAGGCGGAAGCCGCCCGGCACGGCATCGGCCTTGAGCTTCATCGAGACGACGTCCGATCCCGCCCCCACTTCGGACATCGCAAGGCTGCCCAGGTGCTCGCCGGAAATCAGCTTCGGCAGATACTTCGCCTTCTGCTCGTCATTGCCCCAGCGGCGGATCTGGTTGACGCAGAGGTTGGAGTGCGCGCCATAGCTGAGGCCGATGGAGGCCGAAGCGCGGCTGACTTCCTCGACCGCCAGCACGTGATCGAGATAGCCGAGGCCGAGGCCGCCCCATTCCTCCTCCACCGTGATGCCATGCAGGCCAAGCGCGCCCATCGCGGGCCACAAGTCGCGCGGAAACCAGTCCTCGGCATCGACCTTGGCGGCGAGCGGGGCGATCTTCTCATCGGCGAAACGGCCTGCCGCCTCGCGGATCATCAGGGCGCTTTCGGGCAGGGCGAAATCAAGCTCGGGCGTGGCGCGCATTTTCAGTCAGACTCCTCAATCCGCAAAGCAGTCTATGGCAAACCACAGCTTCGGAAAAATTGAATTTTCGCGCGCAGCAGTATAGGAAAAATCTATGCTGAACCGCCGCCACCTCCGCCAGTTCCTCGCGCTCGTCGATACCGGATCATTCACCGCGGCGGCAAACCAGCTGCATGTGGCGCAACCGACGCTTTCCGCCGGAATTGCCGAGCTGGAACGTGCGCTGGGCGCGGCAGTGATCGTGCGCGAGCGGCGCGCGCTGCGGCTGACCGAAGCCGGCAACCGTCTGCTGATCCACGCCCGCGCGATCGAACGCGAGTTTGGCCTGGCCGAGCGCGGGGTGCTCGCCGCCCCTGCCCCGGCCCCGCCGCTGCGGCTGGGGGTGATCGCCTCGCTCGCCACGCGCATGGTGGCGGGAATTGCCGGGCGGTTTGCACCGGGGCGGCTAACGCTGACTGAAGCGCCGGACGCGGATCTCAGGCGGCGGCTGGCCGAACATCGGCTCGATGCGGTGCTGACGACGCTGCACGGCGCGGAAGCAGGCGCTCAGGTGCTGCTGGAGGAAGGCTATGCGATGATCCTGCCCGCTGCGCACCGCTTTGCCGCGCGCGATCTGCTGCTGCCCGAAGAGCTGGCGGGGGAGACGATGATCGCGCGGCGCGCCTGCGAGATCCTCGCCGAGACCAGCCGCTTTTTCACCGCGCGCGGGGTGCGGCCACACTTTGCCTTGCGCAGCGCCAACGATGACCGCTGCCTTGCGCTCGTGGCAGCAGGCGCGGGGGTGACGACCGCGCCGGTATCGCTTGTCCAGCCGGGCACGGTGGCGGTGCCGCTGCAGGGCTATGACTATCGCCGCCGGATCGGGCTGATCGTGGCGGGCGGGCAGGAAGACCTGATTGCGGCAAGCGGCCTTGCGCCCACTTTGCGCGAAGTTCTGGCGGCGACCGACTGATCGCTCGATTCCGGGGGTATCGGTGCTTGCTGGAGGGGCGGGCGGCGTGACACCGCAAGCGGCATGATTGCGGCAGAGGCCCCCTCCCCTTCAACTGGCACGAAGCCCGGCGCGAATCTGGCCCGCCGGATCGCGCTGCTGAACGTGAAATACAGCCCGAATCTGGGCGATGGGCTGCTGTCCGAATGCCTTGAGGCAGAACTGGCGCGCACCTTCCAGACAATCGCGCCGGGTACGCAGGTGTTCTCGATCGATCTGGCCGGGCGGCGCGCCTATCCGCCGATTGCGCCCAGCCGCCGCGCCGCGCTGATCATGGTGCTTGAAGCGCTGCCCGCCAGTCTGCGCCAGATGGTGACGCGGCTGGCGCTTTCTGCGCTAGTGCGGCTGCGGCTGGCGCGGCACGTGCGCACGCAGTTGGCCGGGTGCGATGCGGTGGTGCTGGGTGGCGGCAATCTGCTCACCGATGCCGATCTCAATTTCCCGATGAAGATCTCCGGCGCGCTCGGGCAGGCGGCGCGGCTGCGGCTGCCGGTCGCGGTCTATGGTGTGGGGGCGAACCGGCAGTGGTCTGAGGCCGGGCGGCGCTTGTTTGGCCGGGCGCTGGGGGCGGCAAAGCTGGCCTATGCGGCGGTGCGCGATGCACGCAGCCAGGCAGCGTGGCGCGATCTGCTGGTGCCGCAAGGGGTCCGCGCTGCGGCGCTGAGCGGCGATCCGGGGCTGCTCGCAAGCTGCCATTTCCCGCGCCCGCCGCTGCCCTTCGATGGGCCGCTGGCGGGGCTGTGCATCACCGCGCCGATGGCGCTGCGCTATCACGCAACGGGGCCGGAAGCAGGCGGCGCAGCCGCGGAGGCATGCGCGGCGCTCGATGCGTGGTATGCCGCCGCCGCGCAGGCGCTGGTGGCGGCGGGCTTTCGCGTCGCGCTGTTCACCAATGGCAGCCCGGAAGATCGCGATTACCTCGATGCGATGGGTCCATCATGGATCCTTGCCGCAAAAGGGCCGGTGACGATGACCAATCCTTTCGCCGATCCAGCCGAGATGGTGGGCTTCATCGCCGGGTGCCAGCTGATCGTGGCGCACCGCATGCATGCCTGCATCGCCGCGCATTCCTTCGCCATCCCCACCATCGGCCTGCGCTGGGACGTGAAGCTCGACAGCTTCTTTGCGCTGGCGGGGCGCGGGCAGTTCATTGCCGATACGGCCACCCTCGATGGCCCTGCGCTCACCGCACTGGCCCGGCGCGTCTTGGCCGAAGGCGTGGACCGCGCCGCGCTCGAAGCGCTGATCGCGGGGACGCGGGCGGATATCGCGCACATGGCGGCGGCGCTGGCGCGGGCGATGCAGCCGGTGAAGGCAGCGGCATGAGCGCGCCCCCCCGCGCCATCGACCGGATCGTGGTCATCAACGACCTCTCGCATCCGATGGGCGGGGCAAGCGCGCTGGCGGTGGATTCGGCGCGGCGCTTGGCCCAGCGCGGCTACCGCGTGACCATGCTGGCGGGCGATACGGCCGATACCACGCTGGAGGCGAGCGGGGTTGCCGTCACTGCGCTGGGGCAATCGCGGCTGCTGGGGCGCAGCGGTGCCTTGCTCGATGGGCTGTGGAACCGCGCGGCGGCGCGCATGGTGCGCGGCTGGATCGCCGCAAACGATACACCGGGCACGGTCTACCACTTGCACGGCTGGTCGCAGATCCTTTCGCCCTCGGTGTTTGCCGCGCTGGCGCCGGTGCGCGGACGGCTGGTGATATCGGCGCACGATTTCTTCCTCGCCTGCCCCAATGGCGCGTTCACGAACTTCGCCACCGGCGCGCCCTGCCCGCACACCGCGCTGTCGCGGGCGTGCCTTGCCGAAGCGTGTGATCGGCGCGGCGCGGCGCACAAGGCGTGGCGGGTGCTGCGCCATGCCGTGCAGCGGCAGGTCTATCGCCCGGAAACCTCACCGCCCGTGCTCGCAATCCACGCCGCGATGCGCCCCATGCTGACGCGCGCGGGCATTCCGGCAGACGCGGTTCATGCCCTGCCCAATCCGGTGACCCCGTTCAGCGAAACGCGGATCGCAGCGGAGCGCAATGGCGAAGTGCTGTTCGTCGGGCGGATCGAGGCGACCAAGGGCGCGGACCTTGCGCTAGCGGCCGCGCGCCGCGCGGGCATGCCGATCCGGCTGGTGGGCGACGGCGCAGACCGCGCGCGGCTGGCGGCCGAGTATCCCGAGGCGCGCTTTGCCGGGCGGTTGCCGCCTGCGGCCATCGGCGCGCTGGCGGGTGCGGCGCGGGTGCTGGTGATGCCGAGCCGCTATCCGGAGCCCTTTGGCCTCGTCGCCATGGAAGCGTCGCTTTCAGGGCTGCCGGTGATCCTGCCGCCCAGCGCGCTGCTCGCACCCGATCTGGTGGCGGCAGGCGCGGGGATCGCGGTCGATCCGCGCGATACGGCAGCATTTGCCGCAGCGCTGGCGGCGCTGGCGCGGGATGATGCGCAGGTGGCAGCGATGAGCCAGGCCGGCTTCACCGCGACTCGGCATCTCGCGCTATCGCCCGATGCCTGGATCGACCGGCTGCTCGCGCACTATGCCGCGCGGCTCGGCGGTGTTCAGGCCCCGGCGGGCACCAGATCGCCATCCGCATCCGGACCGAAGCCGATTGCGGGAAGCGTGGCATCAGGAAGCATTTTAGGCACCACCGCAGCGGGCCTGTAGGGCGCAGGCGCGGCGCTTTGGCCTGAGGCAGGCCAGATTCGCCGGTCCTGCTCGGCGATGGAGCGATAGGGATTGCTCCGGGCCAGCTGGCGCAGATGCTGCACCTTGATCGGCACGATCACCAGCGACAGCGTCGCCAGCACGATGGCCCAGCGCCAGAGGTTGAACTGCCCGCTCTGAACGGCAGCCATGAACTCCGCATACGTAAGCCAGATCGCCAGCGCGCCAAGCAATTCGGAACTGCGCTGTCCGGGCAGCGCCAGCAGCGTCAACGTGGCCAGAAAGAACGCGCCGACCCCGGCCAGCTCGAGCGTCAGCCGGTCGGTGACGTAGCCCGCCGTCAACGCAAAGGCGATGAGCAGCGCGCCGATCTTGGCGAAGCGCGCGATCTGGCCGGGTGTGATGCGGGAAAGGAGTGCGTCCATGAATCGAATCATGCACCTGCCCGGTTCAAGGAACGCTTTCTCCCATTGGTTAATCGCGCGCTAAGGACATGCTCCGGAACCAGCCGACTTAAACGCCCCTCATCCTGAGGGAGATTGCTCAGATACGGGGCTAATTGCGCGAACGGGTGGCGGCAAAGAATGATAACCCTTGCGGCGTGAGGCACGAAAGTGGGGCGCGTTGGCGGCGCATGGGCAGGAAACCGGACATGACAGGCAAACGGCAGCGGCAGGCGCGGCGGCGCGCGGGAAGCGGCCTGGGCTCGGCGGCGCTCTCGCTGTGCGCTCTCGGTCTGATCGTGCCCGTCGGGGCCGCCCGCGCGCAGAGCACGGTCGATCCCCGGATGGAGCGCGATACCGTGGGCGCGCGCTCGCGGCCCGAAGTGGAAACCACCGGCGCGCGCGTCGGCGCGCTGTTGATCTCGCCCAGCTTCGGGATCGAGGCGGATGCGAACGACAATGTATTTGCGCGCGGCGATGTGAAGCGCGGCGATGTGGCCGCGGCGTTCCTGCCAGCACTGGCCGTGCGCACGCAGTGGTCGCGCCATGCGCTGAGCCTCAACGCCGATGGCGCGATCAAGCGCTTTGCCCGGCGGACGCGCGAGAACAACGAGACCTATGGCGCGCGGCTCGACGGGCGGCTGGACATATCGGCGGACACGCGCATTTCGGGCGAGGTGAGCGCGGCGCGGCGGATCGAGGCGCGCGGCACCACCGGCGATACCCTGTTTGGCGCCGCGCCGATTGCCTTCACCGTGTTCACCGGCGGGGCGGAGATCGAGCAGAGCTTTGCACGCGCGAAGGTCACGCTGGGCGGACGCTACGAACGCTACACCTATTCTGACCGGACACTGGGCGCGACGGTGATCGACCTTTCGCCCCGCGATTATGAAGCGCTTTCGGGATCGCTGCGCGCCGCCATTGGCATCGGGCCGGGGGTGGCCGCGTTCGCCAGCGTCGGGCTCAACAGCAACCGCTATACTGCAGCGCCCATCGGGCCGAGCCGCAATTCCCATGGGGTGACCGTGCTGGCCGGGCTCGCCTTCGGGCTGAACCGGTTGCTGCAGGGGGAAATCGGGGTGGGCTGGGTGCGGCAGGATTTCACCGCGCCGGTGTTTGCGCGCATCAGCGGACTGGCCTATAACGCCCAGCTGAAATGGAGCCCGACGCGTCTGACGACGCTGCGCCTTTCCGGGGGGCGCAGCTTCCAGCGCTCGCCCATCGCGGGGATCGCCGGGATCCAGCAGCACGAAGTGGCGCTTTCGGCCGAGCACGAATTTTTGCGCACGCTGATCCTGCGGCCTTCGGTGCGCTATCTCGTCGCCGATTTTCAGGTGCCGGCCAGCGCGCAGCGGCGGCAGGAGCGCTTCTTCACCGGCTCGTTTGGCGTTAGCTGGCGGCTGACCGAGCATGTCGAGATCGCGGGCGAGTATTCGCACAGCCTTGGGCGCAACACCGGCGCGACGGACCTGGGCCGGGCTTATGATCGCAACCGCGTGGCGCTCTCGCTGCGCTGGCGGCTTTAGAGGCAGCAGTGGCGACCCTGCCGGACACTGCATTTGCCGATACCGGCTTGCCGCCCTTACCCGAATGGGCGGCGCGGCCGCGCTTTCTGGCGCTGCGGATGGTGGTGGCGCTGGTGTTTCTGGCGGGGCTCGGCACTGCTCTGGCGCTGCTCGCCCCGCCGCCGACCGGGCCGGTGGTGCGCCTTGCCCTGCCGCCGCCACTGCCCGATCCCACCGCGCTGCTGCCCTATCTCCCGGAAACCGCGCGGATCGCCAACGCCGCCATGCCGATCGAGCCGCCAGCCGCGCCCGCGCCGCCGTTCCGCTTTGCCGGGGTGGCTCTCGGCGCGGAGGCAGGCGCGCAGGCCCGCGCGCTGGACTGCCTTGCCGCCGCCGCATGGTATGAAGCGGGTGACGATCCTTCGGGCGCGCGTTCGGTGGTGCAAGTCGTGCTCAACCGCGCGCGCCATCCCGCGTTCCCCGCCAGCGTGTGCGGCGTGGTGTTTCAAGGCTCCGAACGCAAGACGGGCTGCCAGTTCAGCTTCACCTGCGATGGCTCGATGGCGGCGCGTCATCCCGGCGCGGCGGCGTGGGCGCGGGCGCGGGCGGTGGCGGCAGCCGCACTGGCGGGCGCGGTTGATCCGCGCGTGGGCCTCGCCACGCACTATCATGCCGATTACGTCGTGCCGGTGTGGCGCAGCGGCCTCGTCAAGCTGGCGCAAGTCGGGCTGCACTTGTTCTATCGTTGGCCCGGCACCTGGGGCTCGCCCGGCGTGCTGCGCAGCGGCGGGAGCGGGGAAGAGGCGCGCATTCCCCAGCTAGCCGCGCTATCGGCGGCGCATGCCGGGGGCAGTAACGCGGCTGATCCTGCGGCGGGCACTGCTGCATCGGCAGGCGCACCACTGGCCTACCTCCCGCTCGATGATCCAGAGCCGGGCGCGCACGGTGCCGCGCCTTCCTTTACGAGCGGAGGGGCGAGCGCGGGAGAGGCGCAGGGCGGACACATCTCGCTCATGCTCGATCCCGCAGCCTTCCCCGGTACATATGCCATGCGCGCGCTGGCCGCCTGCGCGGAGCGGGAGCGCTGCGCGGTGGTCGGCGAACTGCTCGGCGCGGCGGCAGGGCAAGGCCCCGGCTTCGTCTATCTGCGGGATCGGCGGACGGGCGCGGAAGGCGCGTGGTGGGATTGCGCCGCCCTCCCCCGCGCCAACCCGACGCGCTGCCTGCCCAAGGGAACCGCGCTGGCCCGGATGCTGGCCGACTGGCGCTGATCAGCCAAGCTTGCGGCGGGCGGCGTGGAATTCCGCGCGCGAAAGCAGCGCATCCAGATCGGCGCGGCTGATGTCGAAGGTTTCGTGCATGTCTTCCAGCGCGGCGTCGATATCGGCGAGGTGGAGGCCCGCAGCGACGGCTTGAGGCGGCGCGGGCACGGGTCGATGTGGGTAGGAATGGCGCGAGACGCGGTGAAACAGCAGGCCAAACACCACAAGCGCCACCGAATTGAGCGCAACGGGCAGGAACGCAAAACTGAAGCCCGCGGCGTGGACAGCGGATGAGCCGATCACGGCGGTCAGCGCGCACGCGCCGCCGGGCGGGTGGAAGCAGCGCAGCAGCGACATGGCAAGGATCGCGCAGCCGACCGCCACGCTGCCTGCCAGCGCCACGCCGGGCACAAGGTGGTACACCGCAATGCCGACCAGCGCGGAAGTGGTATTGCCGCCGATCACCGACCAGGGCTGCGCCAACGGACTGGCGGGCACGGCGAAGACCAGCACCGCCGAAGCGCCCAGCGGGGCGACGAGCAGCGGAATGTCGCTCTGCTGAAGGGGAAAATACCCCGCTATCAAGGCCGCAAAGGCAATGCCGAGCGCAGCGCCAAAGCCAGCGAACAGGCGATCGGCACCGTGGGCACCGGAAAGGATGGGCTGAAAAAGGCGCAAGGCATGGGTCCGATGGGAGGCAGAAGGATGGCGGCCCCATAAGATCGCCCGCAAGCTAGGGGAAGCCGCAATAAACTTTCGTTAGGTAAGGCCAAGCTTGTCCAGCACGGGGCGAAACCCAGTCCTTTCGCGCAGGACGCGGGCGGCATGGGTGCCCCCGAAGTGCGCAGGCACCAGCAGCGCCCCGCGGTCCGCCGCAAGATCGAGCACCAGACGGCGCGTTTCGCGGGCCTGATCGGGCGCTTCGCAGAACACGCTGTTCCATTCCGGGCGATAGATCTGCGCGGGATGGTGGACGACATCGCCCACGAACAGCGCGCTATCATCCTTCCCCGCCACTTCGAGCATCATGCTGCCCGGCGTGTGCCCCGGGCAGGCGTGGAGCGTGAGACCCTCCGCCACCGCAAACCCCGGCTCCGCCCATTCGGCGCGCCCGGCGGCAACAATCGGCGCGACGCTGTCCTCATACATCCCGGCATTGACCGAGCGGCCCAGCCCGGCAGGCCCGGCGGCAGTGTCGTCCGGGTCCCAGTAGGCGCGGTCCGCCAGCGGGAGGACATAGCGCGCGTTGCGGAAAGTCGGCTCCCACCGGCCATCGACGAGGCGCGTGTTCCAGCCGACATGATCGATATGGATGTGCGAGCACACGACGACGTCGATATCCTCCGGCTGATAGCCCGCGCGGGCCAGATTGCCGAGAAAATCGGTCTGCAGGTTGCTGAACACCGGGATGTTGGGCCGGTCCTTGTCGTTCCCCGCGCCGGTATCGAACAGGATGCGCTGCGTGCCGGTATCAAGCACCCAGCTTTGCAGGAAGGCATAGAGCTGGCCCGTGGCCGGATCATAGTATTCGGGCGCGAATTCCTCGGCATGGGGATCCCAGCCCTCGGGCGTGTAGCCCTGAAAGAGGTAGGACGGCGGCGCAAAGGTGCCCTGCCATTCCTCGATACGGTGGACGGTGACGTGGCCGATCTGGAAGCGGTCCATGCAAAACTCCGGTGGGTGCGGGCCAAAGCGCCACTCTATCGGCAATCAGCGAAAGCACCACTGCCTGTGCAAGAGCAGCAAGTTGACACGGTCCTAAGAAATCACGGCATTCGATCAGTGGAGCAAGTTTGATCGTCCAAGGCAATCAATGGCGACAGCGCGGGCGGCATGGATTGCCGGCATGAGCAGAGCGGCTCGGCAAGGGGGCGGGAGACGCTCAGCCAAGCAAAATTTCGCGATGCAGGAAAGCTTGAAGGCACTCACGGATGGGGCGCGGCGTTAAGGCGTGTAGTGTGGGTGTTTGGGGGTTTACAATTGTTACGACGGCTCGTGAGCCGCGCATCAATTCAGCGCACTGTCACTGAAATGCTGTCACTGAAATGCCGGCACCGAAATACCTGGCTTTGAGACCAAAACACTTGATCCGCAGGCAAAAGCAGGCGACCTTTCGATCAAATGGCAGGCCACTTGGGGCATGTCGGGTGAAAAAGGGCGATCATGGGACGCGTGATCAGATTGACGAGTGGGGCCGATGCATTTGTGCAAGGTCTCGCTGCGGAGAACATTGAAATCACGGTGAACAGCTTTGGCGGCAATGACACGATCCAGTTGAACCGGACGGACGACCTTGGTGGTGGCAATGTCATCAATGCGGGCGCGGGTGCAGATGCTGTGATAAACCTGAAGGAATTCGGCAATGTCATCCGGCTGGGCGGCGGCAACGATACCTATCTTGGGCGCGGCTTTAGCTCGTTTGCCAGCGATCCGGGCGATCAGGTGTTTGCAGGTGCAGGCAACGATCTGATCGCGGTTGAGACCTTCCAGAGTATCTATCGCGGCGAGGAGGGCGATGACAGATTCGTCTCGGTCGGCTGGCAGAACACCTTCATCGGTGGCCTAGGTTCGGATACCATCAGCTATGCCGCACGCGATGACGATTTTACGCAAGGCAACACGGGCGTTGCGGTAAACCTATCACAAGGTTTCACCCAAACCGGCGCAAACCGCCGAGAGTTCCTGTTTTCCATTGAGAACGCCATTGGCAGTGGCAATGACGACACCCTCATCGGCAATGCTCAGGCCAACCGGTTGGTCGGCGCAGGCGGCTTTGACACTCTGCGCGGCAACGGCGGCGCAGATGTGTTTGTCTTTGCCAAGCTTTCTGATTGCGCGGTCGCCGCAGATGCGTTTGACCTGATCGAGGATTTCAGACGGGCACAGGGCGACAAGATCCATCTGCGCGGGATCGATGCAAGGACCGGCGTTTCAGGCGATCAGGCCTTTGATTTTATTGGCGAGGCAGCGTTTGACAACGTCAAAGGGCAACTGCGCTTCGAAACGTTTGCCGATGCGTTGCTCGTGCAGGGCGATGTGAACGGCGATGGCCGTGCAGATTTTCAGTTCGCGGTTGTCGGCCCGGCCGTTCTGCGCGCCGCAGACTTTCTGCTGTAGTCAGGCGTTGCGCGCTGCAATCCGTAGTTACGGTGGCCATAGTTAAGGTGGCCGTAGTTACGTTGACACGCGCAATAACCCCCAAACTCACCCATGCTCCGCTCGATCCGTCGATCCACCAGAGGTTATCGAACCGTAGACCAATGCTACGGATCGGAGAGTGCGAGTAAAAGGGTTATTGCACCTGCCACCGTAACTACCTGTCACCGTAACTCCCCAAAAATTCCTTCAGCTGGTGGCGGCGAAACACCTAATGGCAATGACTTGGCCCCGGAACCGTATGCCCAGACACAGAGATTATTACCACTGCAGGGATACTTAGAGGATATGAGACGAGCGATCCGCTGAAATCTAGAGCAGTCCACCGATTTATCAGAACGTAAAAATAAATGTGGCGGCAATGAGCCCATATCGGTGAATCGATGCTCAGCTTTTTCAAGGTGGGGAAGCACTTCAATCTCATTATTTAATCTATAACCTAAAATCTCGTAACGGTCATTATAGACAGTTATGTTGATATACTCCTCAATTCGCGACATATCGAATTTATTTTCGATCCAATCATCACTATTTAAGCACATTTCACCACCTTCTCTATGAAGGCATGAAGATGCAATTGGCAATATAATTGTTAATAATATAACCTTATGCATCTTTATCATTATTCATTCCAATTCGCATAGCAATTTCGGAGTTACGGTGAAACGTGCAGTAATCCCAAAAATCACCGATGCTCCGCTCCATCCGCCAGAGGCCATCGAGCCACAGACTAATGCCACGGATCAGGGAGTGCCAGTTGCGAATTCCACGCGTGACATTGCCCGGAGCTGACGCCCCTTTCGCGGGCCGTCTCCCCTGAGCCGAAGGCCGGCTTTTCGCCTGGTGGCGGGGTTCGTTGAGGGCGACTTGCCCCGGCGCTGGGCGATGCCGGCAGGCAAGGGCGGTGGTGTACGAATTGGGTTCTGCCCCAGTAGGCCGGACTGCAAGACTACTAGGCGGCCGAATGGGACGAATTACCCCTCCGTCAGCGCTTCGCGCTGCCACCTCCCCGTTTGTGCGGTTCCCGCAAAAACAGAGAGGAACTTGGCGCTGCACCGAGTGTGGGGATGCCAGGTGAGGGCTGCTTCGCTTTTCCGGCCCCTCCGTTAGCCCGTTCGAGCTGCCACCTGCCTGAGGCGAGTTCGGAGAGGGATTGGGAGGGCTGGGCCCTAGAAGTACCGCTCCCCCACGCGGATCGTATCGCCCGGCAGCACGGCGACCTGGGCGCTGCGCAGGGGGACGGCGCTTTCGCCGGTGCCTTTCTGGCGGCGGAGGAACACGGTTTTCTCGTTGGCGCGGTAGGTGAAGCCGCCGGCGCGGGCGATGGCTTGTTCCACCGTCATCCCCGAGGCGTAGGAATATTCACCGGGGCGGTTAACTTCGCCGAGGATGTAGAACGGGCGATACGTCAGCACCTCAAGGCTGACGCGGGGATCGTTGACATAGCCTTCGGCGAGCTTTGCGGTGAGTTCCTGCTGCACTGTGTCAATCGTGCGGCCCCCGGCATTGACCATGCCGATCAGCGGGAAAGCCAGCGCGCCGCCGGGAGTGATGTTGTATTCCCCGGTGAGCGAGGGTTCGTTGAACACGGTGACGCGCACCCGATCGCCTGCGCCGAGGCGGTAGCTTTCGAGGCCCACGGCGACATCGGCTGACGAGATCGGCGGGGCCCCTGCCCCGGCGCAGCCGCCGAGCATGAGCGCAACAGCCCCGGCGAACGCCATTGCCGCGACGCGGTGCGCGCGCCGATGGCCTTCCTGCTTCAACTGCATGCGAAATCTCCAATGGTTTCCGAACGATTGTTCCATGCCGCCAAGTTTATGCCGCGCGGCGCAAAGCGCAATTGCCCGGGCCTGTGCCGAATCCTCCGAGTTGGAGCAGTTCCGCGCGCGCCCCGCCGAAGCGGGCGCAGCACGCCTCGCCGCCCGCCGCGTCACTATCGGCGCAGCGCGGCCGGGCGGGAAATAGTGCATAAATCCTTAAGCATTCACCCGGATTTGCCCTTGGCCCGGCGATGCGGGATGCAGCGCTGTACGAAGCTTCGGACTGCGCCCGGCAAAGCGCGCAGCGACCCTGCGAGGCCTGCCGGGATGCCTGATGCCTCCGGTTTGCCTCCGCAGCGGATACGCTTCGCCTTCCCCGACGCGGCCCCTTGCCTAGTCTTCAAGCCATGCCGCGAGGGGGAGCCTTCTTCCTTATCGGACCATTTGTGCCAATGCGGTTTCCTTTCAGCCAGATCGGCCGGGCGGGAAACGCCGAATTCAGGAGAACCGGGGTGAACACGGCAGTCGGCCTCTATCGCAATGCCGGCGGGGTGCCAGGCATGGTCCCCGCGCCGGGCTTTGAAACAAGGGTGCCTCCCCCGGCGGCAGACCGGGTTGATCTGCGGCTGCTGTTTGCGGTGTTTCGCCGCAGGCTCGGCGTGTTCCTGGCGGTGATGCTGGCAGTGTTGGCGGCAGGGCTTACGCTGACCGCGCTGCAGACGCGCACCTATACGGCGCGGGCCGAGGTGACGCTCAACAGCCGCCAGCAGGCGGTGGCGCCGACGACCACGAGCGACGGCCCGCAGCAGGCTGCGATCCCGAGCGAGGGCTATGTCGATACGCAAGTGGCGCTGGTGACATCGCAGGCCAATCTCGGCGCGGTGGCCGACAGCCTTGGCCTGGCGCAGGAGGAGCGGTTTGCGAAGAGCCCCGCAGGTGCGCGGCAAGCAGCGCTGACGTGGCTGCAAAAGGGCGTAACCGCCAGCCGCATCAGCACGACCTATGGCATCGCGATCACCTTCGAGGATACCGATCCCGTGCGGGCGGCGCGCGTGGCCAACATGTTTGCGCAGCAATACACCGCCGGCGCGCTTGAGGCGAAGCGCAAGACCGCGCGGGCCACGACGACGACGATTGCCGAGCGGCTGGAGCAGCTGCGCCAGCAATCGCTGGCCGATACGGCGGCGGTGCAGCGCTACCGGATCGGCAACAACCTGCTGTCCACCACAATGGGTTCGCTGACCGAGCAGGAGATATCGAGCTACAACCAAGCGGTGACGACCGCGCGGGCCGAAGCGAGCGAGGACGGCGCGCGGCTGGATGCGGCGCGGCGGCAGCTGGCGCTGGGCGGCAGCGCGGGCGGCGTGGGCGAAGTGACCGCCTCGCCCGCAATCGGCTCGCTGCGCGCGCAGCAGGCGAGCGCGGCGACCGAGCTGGCCTCGCTCACCGCGCGCTATGGCCTGCGCCATCCTGACGTGCTGCGCGCCAAGGCGGCGCTCGGCGCGATCGATGCGCGGATTTCGGACGAGACGCAGCGGGTGATCTCCAGCCTAGAGGCCAAGGCGCGGGTTTCGCAGCAGCGGCTGGCTTCGCTTTCCGGATCGCTCCAGCAATCGCGCGGCACGCTGGCGCAGAACAACGCGGCGATGGTGGGCTTGCAGGATCTGGAGAAGCGGGCGGAAACATCGAACGCGCTGTATGAAAGCTACCTCAACCGGTTCAAGGAACTGACCGCGCGCGAAGGCACCGAACAGGCCGATGCCGACTTGCTGCACCCGGCGGCGGTGCCGTTGAAGCCGACGAGCCCCAATGTGATGCTCAACATGGTGCTTTCGGTGGCGCTGGGGCTGGGCCTGGGCGTGGCGGCGGCGTTTGCGGCGGAAATGACCTTCAGCGGGCTGACCACGGGCGACGATATCGAGCAGCGGCTGGGCGTGCGCTATCTCGGCTCGATCCCGACGCTGGGCTCCGTCTCGCGAGGGGGAGAAAAGGTTCCGGTGGCCGCGCTGCTGGAGGATCCACGTTCGGCCTTTGCCGAAAGCTTCCGCTCGCTGCGCGCGTCCATCGCGATGAACACGACGCAGGCGCGGATCATCGCGCTGACCTCTGCCCTGCCCGATGAAGGCAAGACGACGACGGCGATCTGCCTTGCGCGTTCGATGGCGCTGACGGGAGACCGCGTGCTGCTGATCGACGGGGACTTGCGCCGTCAGGGGGTGAGCCGGTTCCTGCGCGGCGAGGCGGGGCGGCCGGGGCTGATGGATGTGCTGTCCGGCAGTGCGCCGCTGGAGGCTGCGCTGGTGGTCGATCCCGCCACGGGGCTGAACATCCTGCCGCTGGCGCAGAGCAGCAACGAAGCGCCCGAGATGCTGACCGGCGAGGAAATGGACCGGATGTTGGCAACGGCGCGCGAGATGTTCGATGCGATCATCATCGATACCGCGCCGGTACTGCCGATTGCCGATGCGCGGCTGATGCTGCGCAAGGCGGACGCATCGGTGTTCGTGGTGCGCTGGCGCAAGACGCCGGAGGCCGCGCTGCGCTCGGCGCTCCGGCTGCTGCCCGATGACCGGGTGCAGCTGGCCGGAGTGGCGCTGAGCCGGGTCGACATGCGCAAGCAGGCGCGCTTCGGCTATGGCGACGATGCATTCTACCATTCGTACAAGCGCTACTATGCCTGAGGCAGGCAAGCCGGTGCGCCGGCCCTCCCCCCGGCGCTCGCCCAAGAGCCCGGCTCAAAGCTCGACTCGCGCTGCTCGGGATGATGCAGAGGGCGCAAGCGCGGCCGATGGGAAACGGGTTGTTGGCAGGGGCACCGCGAGCGAGGCTCCCTTCCTTCTGCAGGAAGGAGCCACAACCGAGCATTGCGGCGCAGCGCATCTGGTGAATCCAGAGAAGCCTGTTGTTCAGTCATGCGTTACTCTATCGGGAGTTACTCGGTCCGACGTCGATCTGTCCGGTGTCGCTCAGCCCGCCATCATCTGGCCGAGCGCGCTTCAGCGGGGGGTGTTTCATCCCGGGGCGGTGCTGCCGGCTGATCCGCGCGCGCGGTTTCGGCGGGTGGCGATCATTCACTACTGGCTGGTGACGATGCGCGGCGGCGAGCGGGTGCTGGAGCGGTTGCTGGAGCTGTTCCCGCAGGCCGACATCTTCACCCATGTCTATGATCCTGCGGCCATGTCTGCCGCGATCCGGGCGCGCACGGTGCGCACCAGCTTCATCCAGAAGCTGCCGGGCGCGCGGCGGCACTATCAATCCTATCTGCCGCTGATGCCGATGGCGCTCGAACAGCTCGATCTGCGCGGATATGATCTGGTGATCAGCAGCGAAAGCGGGCCGGCCAAGGGGGTGATCCCGGCGCCCGATGCCTTGCACGTGTGCTATGTCCATTCGCCGATGCGGTATTTGTGGGACCACTACCACGACTACCGCGATGAGGCGGGCTGGCTGAAGCGCGCGGTGATGCCGCTGCTGTGCCACGGCCTGCGCCAGTGGGATACGAGTTCGGCGGCACGGGTGGACCGGGTGCTCGCCAATTCGCGCTTCATCCGCGAACGCGTGGCCAAGGCCTGGCGGCGCGAGGCGGAGGTGGTGCATCCGCCGGTCGATCCCACGCTGTTCGCGCCTGCGGACGAGATCGAGCCGGGCTATCTCTGGGTTGGCCAGCTGGTGCCCTACAAGCGGGCGGATCTGGCAATCGATGCGTTCAACGCGCTGGGCCTGCCGCTGACGGTGGTGGGCGACGGGCCGCAGGCAGCGATGCTGAAGAAGCGCGCGGGGCCGAACATTCGCATGATCCCGCGGCTCGATTTTGCCGCGCTGCGCCAAGCCTATGCCCGCTGCCGCGCGCTGGTGTTCACCGCCGAGGAGGATTTCGGGATCGTGCCGGTCGAAGTCATGGCCTCGGGCCGTCCGGTCATTGCCTATGGCCGGGGCGGCGCGCTCGATAGTGTGGTGGCGGGGCGCACCGGGTTGTTCTTCGCCGAGCAGACCACCGAAGCACTGATCGACGCGGTGCAGCAGCTGGAACACTGGCTGCCGCACTTCGATCCTGCCGCCGCCATGGCGCGCGCGCGGGATTTTGCGCCCGAACGCTTCGATGCGGGCGTGCTGGCGGCGCTGGCATGAAGCTGCAACCGCTCAACCGCCTGCGCACGGCCATCACGGTGCTGCGGCTGCGGCTGCGCGGGGATCGGCCGGGGGCGCGCTTCTTCGTCCACAGCGGGCTGCCGCGCATCGAAGGGCGCGGGCGCATCACGATCGGCGAGCGCGTCAATTGGAGCTGCCACGGCGCGCGCGTGGCGATCGAGGTGGCGCAGGGCGCGCGATTTGAAATCGGCGCGCGGGCGTTTCTCAATGCCGGGGTGGAAATCATCTGCCACACCGGGGTGCAGATTGGCGCGCATTGCCGCATCGGCCCGCGCTGCGTGCTGGCTGATACCAACCATCACCCGGTACACGAGGGACAGGGCGTGCGCACTGCGCCGATCAAGCTGGGCCGCAACGTGTGGCTGGGGCGCGGCGTGATCGTGCTGCCGGGCGTGACGATTGGCGATCATGCCGTGATCGCGGCGGGATCGGTGGTATTCGGCGATGTGCCGGCGCGTGAGGTGTGGCGCGGCAATCCCGCCGCCTTCGTGAAGGCCGTGCGCGCGAGCGAAGGATTTGTGCGGCCATGAGCGCGCGTTGTGCCAGGCAGGCGGCAGGAAGGGTGCTGCCATGGAACTGACCTTCATCGGCGCGGCGCAAGTGCTGATCGGTCTGGCGCTGTTCGTGGCAGGCTCGGTCGAGGCGATGTTCGCGTTCGTGCTCTGCTCGGCGATGTTTGGCGGTTCGGCGGCGATCCTCTTGCCGCTGCTGGGCGGCTCTTCCATCCCGCCGGTGCAATTTGCGCTGATGTTTGCCGCGATGCGGCTGCTGGTACCGGGTTCGGGGCAGATGGCGGCGGTTGGCCGGGCGCTGCGCGCGAATGGCTGGCTGGTGTGTTTTGTCGTCTACGGGGTGATGATCGCGTTCATCGGGCCGCGCCTGTTTGCCGGGCAGATCGACGTGACGCCGCTGCGCGGGCGGGTGGAGGCGCGCTATGTTTCTACTTTGGCCTATATCTACTGGGTGCGGCCGCTGGTGTTCACCAACCAGAACCTCACAACCGCAGTCTACCTGATCGGCACGCTGCTGGCGGGGCTCGCCAGCTATGTCGCCTGCGGGCGAGAGCGCGGGCGCGCGATCATGGTGCGGACACTGGCGATCGTGGGCATGGCGCATGCGATTACGGGCTTTGCCTCGGTCGCGCTGAAGGGGACGCCGGCCGAAGTGGTGCTGCTGGTGTTCCGCAATGGCGCTTATGCGCAGCTCGATCATTCGTACCTCGGCTTCGTGCGGATGACGGGGGTGTTTCCTGAGGCATCGACGTTTGCCAACTATGGGCTGGTCCTGTTCGTGTTCACCTTCGAATGCTGGCTCCGGCGGATCGATCCGCGCTGGACGGGGCCGGCCGCCGCGCTGCTGGGCACCGCGCTGGCGCTGAGCACATCGAGCACGGCTTATGCCGGGCTGCCGGCCTATGGGGCGGTAATCCTGCTGCGTGCGCTGCTGTTTCCCGGCGCGCTGCCGGCAGACCGCGCGCTTTGGATCAGCGCGGCGCTGCTGCTGATGGTGGTGATGGGCAGCGCGGTGATGATCCTGCAACCCCACTTCGCCGACGCGTTCGGCGACATGATCCGCCACATGACAATCGACAAGGGCGAGTCCTTTTCCGCGATACAGCGCAAGTTCTGGGCGTGGCAGGGGATCGATGCGTTCCTGAAAAGCGGCGGCATCGGGATCGGGCCGGGCAGTTTCCGCTCGTCCAGCCTGGCCACGGCGGTGCTCGGCTGCACCGGGGTGATCGGCGCGGTGACGCTTTCGGCGCACTTGCTCGGCGCGTTTGGCCCGCTGCGGCAATCGACGTGGGCGCCCGTGGCGGATCAGGCGCTTTCGACCGCAGCGGCGTGCGGCTGGGCGATGATGATGGGCGTGGCGATGACCTCGATCTCTTCCCCCACGTGCGATCCGGGCACGGATATCGCGATGATGAGTGGCGCGGCGCTGGGGCTGCGGCGGCAGTTCCAACAGGCGGCGGCGGTGCGCATGGCCCCGGTGCCCGGCCCGCTGACGGCTCCGCCGATCCGGGAGCAGGCGGTTTCCGGGCCGTTCATGCTGGGCGGATCGGGCAAGCCGCGCGGGTTCGTGATGCCGGAACCGTTCGTGCTGGACAGTTCGCTGGAGATTGCCTGACGGCGTTTGCGGTAGCGTTGCGTTTGCGGCGGCAGACTTTATGACGGCGCGGATGCAGGAACGACAGGATAACTTCGCTTATTGCGTGCAGCTGCTGGGCGGCACGACGGCCTTTGCGCGGCGGCTCAGGATCGACGAGCGCGCGATCCGCCGCTTCATCAATGGCGAGAAGCCGATCAGCGACGGATTGATGCGCGATACGGCCAAGGCCTTGCGCGAGATTAGCGCGGAAGCGATTGCGGCGGCCGGGCTGATCGATGCAGCGATCACGCCCCACCCGTAACGCCAAAGCCATGATCGGCGGCTTCAGGTTCTGGAGCCTTCACCAGCGCTGCGCTTGAGCGCGAGAACCGCCGCATCGCGCGCTTCGGGCGGGAGGGACAGCACGTAGCGGCTGGCCTCCCGGTAGGTGAGGAACGCCTGCTCATCGAGCAGGAGCGGCACTGTGCGGCCATTGCAGATCCTGCGCAGCAAGCGCCGATGCGCCCGGCCCAGCGCCTGATCGGGATCGTCGGTAATGGCGCTTTCCTCGTTTTCGTGACCAGCGGGGCTGCATCATTATGCGGGGGCGGCGCTAGATGCGCAACTGGCTGCCGAGTTCGACCACGCGGCCCGTTGGCAGCTTGAAGAAGTCCATCGCGCTTTCGGAAACCTTCAGCATCCACGCGAAAAGCCGTTCGCGCCACAGCGCCATGCCGGGGACGGCGCAGGAAGCGATGAGTTTTTGCCGGCTGAGGAAATAGCTGGTGTGGAGCGGCTCGAACGAGGTGCCGGTTTCAGCGGCTGCGAGATCGCGCGGGATATCGGGATCTTCCATGAAGCCATAGTGCAGGATCGCGCGGTAGAAGCCGTGCCCTTCGGCGTGGATCGTGGCGCGCGCGGCGGGATCGACCTGCGGCACATCCTCCACTTGCACGGTGAGCAGCACGATGCGTTCGTGGAGCACCTGATTGTGCTTGAGATTGTGGAGCAGCGCGGCGGGCAAGACCTCCGGCGAGGCGGAGAGGAACACCGCGGTGCCGCGCACGCGGTGGACGGTGGCGGCGGTCGATTTGATGAACACCGCGAGCGGGAGGCTGTCTGCCAGCAGTCCCTCGCGCATCAGGCGGCGGCCGGTCGACCAGGTGGTGAGCAGGGTGAAGATCACGAGCCCGACGAGGAGCGGGAACCACGCGCCTTCAAACAGCTTGGCAAGGCCAGAGGCGAGCAGGGCTGCATCAATGGTGACAAAGGTGACGAAGCCAAGCACGCCGCGCCACTTCGGCCCGCGCCAGATGCGGAAGACGACGACATATTGCATGAAGGTGGTGATCAGCATGGTGCCGACGACGGCGAGGCCATAGGCCGGGAGCATCGCGGCAGACGCCCGGAAGCCGATGACGAGCACCGCGACCATGACCGCCAGCGCCCAGTTGATCGCGGGAATATAGATCTGCCCGCGCGCGTGCGAGGAAGTGTGGAGGATGCGCAGACGCGGCAGAAAGCCGAGCTGGATCGCCTGCTGGGTGACCGAAAACGCACCGGAGATGACCGCCTGGCTGGCAATGATCGTGGCGAGCGTGGCGATGATCAGCAGCGGGATGACGAGGTTGGCCGGGACCATGTGAAAGAACGGGTTGTCGATATATTCGGGGTGCGCCAGCAGCATGGCGGCCTGCCCCATATAGTTGAGCATCAGCGCCGGGACGCAGATCGTGAGCCAGGCGGTGGTGATCGGCCCGCGCCCGAAATGGCCCATATCGGCGTAGAGGGCCTCGGTACCGGTGATCGCATAGACGATGGCGCCGAGCGAGAGGAACGAGAACAGCGGATGGGCGGCAAAGTAGGTCCACATGTACAGCGGATTGAGCGCGGCGAGGACGGCGGGGTTTTGCGCGATGTGATAGAGGCCCATCGCGGCGATCACGGCAAAATAGACGAGCATGACGGGGCCGAACAGGCGGCCGACTTTGTCAGTGCCGCGGCTCTGGATGGCGAACAGGCCGGTGAGGATGGCGAGCGCGATCCAGACGATCCACGGCTTGAACGCGGAGCTGACCACGCCCAGCCCTTCAACCGCCGAGATGACCGAGATGGCGGGGGTGAGCATGGCATCGGCGAAGAACAGCGCCGTGGCGAAGAGCGCGCAGACCAGCAGCCAGCGCTTCGGTGCCCTTTCGCCGAGTTCGCGGTGGATCAGCGCATAGAGCGCGAGGCTGCCCCCTTCCCCCCGATTGTCGCAGCGCATGACGATGAAGACGTACTTGATCGTGACGACGAACACGAAGAGCCAGAAGATCAGGCTGACGATGCCATAGAGATCGGTGACCGTGGCGGCGAGGCGGTAGCGCGGATCGAGCGTGGCTTGCAGCGCATAGAGCGGGCTGGTGCCGATATCGCCGAAGACCACGCCGAGCGCGCCGAGGGTGAGCGCGGCGCGGCTGGAGCTGTGAGACGGGACGGATGAAGCCGAGGGAACGGCCGGTGCGGGCTGTGTCATGCCGCGCGAGGTGCGCCTGAGGGGCATTAAGTTTCCATGTGGATTGCGCCGCGCGGCTTAAGGGAGCGCGGGACATTGCGGGCGGCGGGGGTTAGAATGGTGCGATGAGCCTGAGCGTGCCCCCGACCCTTTTCGCGCCGCCGCGCAGCACTTGGCAGGGCCTTGGGGCGGTGCTGGCAATGTTTGCGCTGGCGACGGCGGCGGGGCTGGCGATGGCCGCGCGCTGGGACGGGTTTCCGGTGGTGCTGCTCTATCTGCCGCCGGTGCTGGCCGCAGCGGCGTTTGCCGGGCGCTGGCAGGCCTTGCTCGCGGCGGTGGCGGCGACGCTGGCGTACAATTTCTTCTTCACCGAGCCGACCTACACGCTGCTGATCCACAACCCCGGCGATGCGGTGACAGTGGCGATGCTGCTGCTGGTGGGGCTGGTGACGAGCCATCTGGTGACATCGCTGCGCGCGCAGGGTGAGCTGGCCGCGTTTCATGCCAGCCGCAATGCCACGATTGCCGGGTTTGCGCGGCGGCTGCTTTCCTGCACCGACGAAGCGGCAATTGCCGAGGTGGCGGCGGGCGAGCTGGCGCGGATCTTTGCGTGCCATGTCTGCGTGGTGGGCGCAGGGGCAGAGCCGCGCCTGATTGCGGGCACGGCGGGGGTGGACCGGCTGACACCCGCAGACCTTGGCGTGGCGGGGCAGGCGCTGGCCGCCGCAGCGCCGGCGGGGCGGCACATTTCGGGCGGGAGCCTGACCGACTGGCAGTTTCACCCGGTCTGCGCGGCGGCGGGCGCGCTGGCGGCGGCGGGGCTGGCGCGCGCGGACGGAGCGCCGCCGGTGGACGGGGACGGCCTTTCGCTGCTGGGCAATCTGCTCGATCAAGTGGCGCTAGCGCTGGAACGGGCGCGGCTGGAAAGCGCGGGGCGCGAGAATATCGTGCTGCGCGAACGGGATGCCTTGCGCGCCGCCCTGCTCGGCTCGATCGGGAACGATATCCGGCCCCGGCTCCACGCCATTGGCGCAGGCGTGCGCACTTTGCAGCGCGGCGGGGGCGGCGATCCGGCGGTGCTGCAAACGATGGCCGGGGAAACCGCGCGGCTGACCGGCTTCATCGACAATCTGGCCGATCTCGATCTGGCGCAGGAGCAGGAGCCGCTGGTGTTCGGCGATGTGGCCATCGATCTCTACCGGCGGACAGTGACGCGGCGCGGCGCGGCGGTGCATCTGACGCCCAAGGAATTTGCCGTTCTGGCCGAGCTTGCCCGCAATGCCGGACGCGTGCTGACCCACCGATACTTGCTGCGCGCGGTGTGGGGCCCGGCGCATGAGGAAAATGTCGATTACTTGCGCGTGGCGATCAGCGCGCTGCGGCGCAAGCTGGATGACGGCGCGGGCGCGGCGGACCTGATCGCCAATGAACCGGCGGTGGGCTATCGGCTGCGGACGGGGGGGCTTTAGGGGGCGGTGCGCAAATGGCCGGATACATCAGCGGCTTTTGGGAATGGCTGAGATTGGTGGATTGCGGAACGGCGGCATTTTCGTTGACCGGTTGCGAAAGAAGTCGTTGACCGAAAAACGCCGAGGGTGAACTATCCCACCATGAAGCATGCTTTCGTCACCGCGGCAGTGATTGGCCTCGGTCTCTCAAGTGCAAGTGGCTCAACGGCGCCGCCCACATCCCCTTCCTCGATCACGGTCGGTGAAATTCGATCGCTCGAAGCTCAAAAACTCGCTGAGCAGCTTGTTGGTAAGCGACTTGCAGCCCGAGTAATAGAAGCAACCAAAGAGGAATACGACTCGCAAAGCGGTCTTCCGAAAAAGGTTGTATTCTACACCCGTCCCGAACTTGCCTATCCGCGCATCAATCGTATCTGCCAGATCGATGTTATAACCATCGAGTTTAACTGGTTCGATCATGAACAAGTGAACGCATCAACGCCTTTGGAAATAAGTCACATTGAGGCCGCCAGCCGTTTCAAGGCGTTCGAAATGCCGAATGGCGAGCCGGGATCGCCGGAGAACAAGCGCGCACAAATGGCTGCTTGTGCCAATTTCGCTACAGCTATTGACGCGTTTCGAGCGCCAAACGCGGGCGATGCGCAGTGGCTTACGGAGATTGAAGAAGAGTATTTGAAAGCGCCGAGACAAAAGCCGCTTCCTTTCGAGTGCGATGATTATGCAGACAGGACCTGCAAACAGGCCGCGAAAGCGCTGGCCAAACTTGCGCTCAAACTAGCGACGGAGGTGAAGGAGATAGACTGTCCGAGAGGTGGAAAGAAAAAATGGTATCAACGCTGCTTCCGCCTCACATTCCCTTACGCGAGCAGCGATCAGCCAGAGTGGATCATGTCCGTCGCAGCCTTCATTCGTGATGGGAGCGCTCCGGTGGAGATCGGAAATTTGAAGCTGGAGCATCAGCGCAAACCATACGCGGTTTTCTAACGTCCGCTTCCGGAACAGTCGGATACCCTATCATTCGTCGCCTTTTGGGCGCTTTCGGACACCTCACCCAGAGTGCCGCATGATTGTGGCAATCATAGGCATGACCGCTCCTGCGAGGCCCAGCCAGCCTACCCCCCGCGTTCGAGATCGGTGTCCACGCGGTTGTCGATCCGGTCGAGCGCAGAGGTGATGCCCTTGATCACCAGCCAGCGCAGCGGTTCGGGCGGGAGCGGGAACAGGCGGCGGCGGAACAGATCGACTTCGGCATTGGGGCGGCCCAGCACCTGATCGGCAAGCATTGGCCCGGCATAAGTGCCTTGCGCGATGCCGTGGCCATTATATCCGATGCCGTGGAACACGGTGCCGCGGGCATTGGCCTGATGGATCGGCAGGAAATCGAGCGTGAGGCCGATCCAGCCGCCCCAGAACGATTCGATGGAAACATCGGGCAATTCGGGAAAGCGGCGCGCAAACAGCGCGCGCCACTGGGCAAAGACTTCGGGCAGATGGCCGGTGGTGAGTGTGCTGCCATAGCCATATTGCACCCATTTGGAGCCGCCCGAGATGCGGCCATCGGCCTGCGGGCGGTAGTTCTCCATGGCTTCGTGCGCGGTGTAGAGCGCCTCGCGCCCTTCCCAGCCGATGCGATGCCACTGCTGCGCGGTGAGCGGGGCGGTGCGGAACAGGGTGACGCGCACGGGGAAGACCTTGCTTTTCATCCGGCCCAGCGTGGCAGGCGTGTAGGCATTGGTGGCGATGACGAGCTTTTCGGCGGTGACGCTGCCCCCGGCGGTGCGCACGACGATGGGCGAGGCGGCGTCTTCGATCCGGGTGACGGCGCTATCTTCAAAGATGCGCACCCCGGCATCGAGCACGGCCTGGCGCAGGGCGAGGACATATTTGCCGGGATGGAGGTGGCCGCCCGATTGCTCGATCACGCCGAAACGGACGTGGGAGGGGAGATTGCGGCGACGCACTTCGGCTTCATCGAGGAAGGCGACGCCGACACCGAGCTTCGCGGCAAGATCAGCGCCATCGGCCAGCGGTTTGCGGTGGCGGGGGTGGAGACCAGTGATCACATTGCCGGTCGGCACATATTCGCAGTCCACGCCGAGCTTGGCGATCATCGCCTCGGTGTAATGCACGGCCCTGTCTGCAAAGCGGGCGTATTCCACCGCGCGGCTCTTGCCGGCGGTTTTGACGAGATAGGGGAAATCCTTGCCGATGGTGGGCGTGAGATGCCCGGCGTTGCGCCCGCTGGCGCCGGATCCGCAATGATCGCGTTCGATCAGCGCGACATCGACGCCTTCCTCACGCAGGCGCAGCGCGGTGCTGAGCCCGGTGAAGCCGCCGCCGATGATGACCACATCGGCCTTGACCGCCCCGGCGAGCGCAGGCTGGCGCTGCACGCCCCCTGCGATCCAGGGGCTGGTTTCAAAGAATTCCGGCGGTGCCATGTGTGCTCTCCCCCTGCCTATCCGCGCAATATCGGGATATTTATCGGAAAAAAGCCGCATTGCGCTGCGGGAGTCAAGTCATGACTGCCGTTTATATGATATTTATCCGGTTTTTGTCAGGGCGTCCCAAGTCGCCCAATCAATGCTGCGGCCGGGCCATGCCACCTTCCTGAACGGCCATTTGGCGGCGATCCACTGGCGCGCCCAGATTTCCAGCGCGGCATCGAAACCGGCATCGTATTCGGCCTTGGTGACCCAGATGCGCACGACGGCATCGTAGCCCGGCACCGGGCTGGGCGAGACATAGAGGCAGCCGCGTTCGCGCAGGCCATCGGGCGTGAGGACCGAATAAGCGAAGCTTTTCCGCGCGGCGAAGCGTGCGGCTTCGGTCTGCATATCGAGCATGGCGTCCGCGTCCGTAATCCCGGCGCGCGGCCAGTCCGGGCTGCGGGTGAAGGTTTGCTGGAGGTGTTCGACCGAGGACATGTAGGCATCGAAATCGATCTTCACGAGATCGGGGCCGAGCGGCTTCAGCCGGAAGCCGGGGCCTTCGGCGCTGGTGGGGACTTCGAAGCCGGGCGCGACGAGCGCCGGGGCGGGCGGCTGGGCCAAGACTGCGTTAGGCACGGCGGCGAGGAACAAGGCTGCGGCAAGCGTGATGCGCTGCATCGGTAAGGCCCCTTCATGTTGCACCTGCGAAGGTTCCATGCCTGCGCGCCGGGGGCAAGCGGCAATTGGGGCTGCGGGTTCACACGGGGCTTGGCGCTTCGCCGAGCAGCGCGGCGGCGCGGCGCAGCGCCGGGGCGACGAGCCATGCGGCAAGGAGCCAGCCGCCCGCCGCGCAGGCCAGCGGCACCGCCAGCGCGAGCAGCGCCGGAGCGCTGGCGGCAAGCCGGTCTGCGCCCAGCGCTGCGCCGAACGTGGCGGCCAAGGGCAGGAGGACAAGGCGCGCGGCTTCGGCCAGCGCGCCGTGTTCATCCCGGTGGAGCGCGATGCGCGCCAGTGCGGCGGCGGCCAGCACGGCGACCAGCGTGGCGGCAAGCGCCGCCCCCATCGCGCCGAACGGGGCGGCGCAGAGCGTGAGGCCTGCCGTGGCCAGCGCGGCCACCGTCTGCACCGCGAGGACGCGGCCCTGCCGGGCTGCCACGATGAGCGCGGCGGAGGCGACCGCGGAAACCAGCGCGGCCATGCGCGCCAGGCAGAACACCGCCACCACCGGCCCGGCGGCAGCCCACGCGGGGCCGAGCACAAGCGGTACGAGCCGATCCGCAAACAGCGCCAGCACCGCGAGCGCGGGCCAGCCGAGGACCGCGAACAGGCCAGTGAGGCGCAGCCATGCGCCCTGTGCTTGCGCGTCTTGATCCTGCCTTGCCCCGCGCGCGCGATGTGCGGCGAGCGTGGTGAGCGCGAGCATACCGGCGGGCTGGACAAACATGTCTGCCAGCGCCGTGACCATGCGGTTGCTGGCGCGGTAGAGCCCGGCGGCGGCGGGGGAGAGCACCACACCGAGCACGAGATCGCCGCTGTAGTTCGCGAGGAAGCCAACGAAGACCGAGCCATAACGGCTGAGCGACCAGTGCAGCACCGCGCGCACTTCACCGCGCGCCGGACGGGCGAAGGCATGGCGCGGCCCGAGCCCGCCGAGCGCGAGGATGAGCAGCACGGCGCGGACGTAGATCTGCGCGACCAGCGCCCAGAGGCCCCAGCCCGCCAGCAACAGCGCGATGGCACCCAGCGCCGCGCCGAGCTCTGCAACGACGGTGATCGCATAATAGCGCCGCACCGCGCCGCTGCGCAGCATGGCGGATTCGGCGAAGGCGGAGAGCGCGGCGAGCAGCACCGACGGCGCGAGCATGAGGATCACGCTGGCCACCCCGCTGCCTTGAAACAGCAGCGGCGCGGCGAGGCCGAGCGCGGCGAGCAGGAGCGTCCACCCGGCAGCGACGGCGATGGTGGCGAGGAGGCAGGCGGTGACGACTTGCGGTCCCTGTGCCTCTGGTGCCTTGAGCAGATATTCGAAGGGGCCAGTATAAAGCATGGTGCGCGCCAGCATGATCAACGCGCCGGCAATCGCAAAGACGCCGAAATCGGCCGGGCCAAGATGGCGCGTGGCCACCAGCGTGACCGCAACCATCGCGAACTGGCCGCTGACGCGCGCCGCCATGGCGATGAGCGCAGTGCCGCTACCGGCGCGCGCGAAGCGCAGCAGGCGGGCCTTCATGCCCTGCGCCTCATGCCTGCTGGGCCAGTTGGCGCAGGGCGGCGAGCAGATTGCGGCCCGCGCTGGCCCACGTGTAGCGCGCGGCGTGGCTGCGTCCCGCAGCGATGAGGGCTTCACGCGGGAGACTGGCGAGCGCGGCCTGCCACGCAGCGGGATCATCGGGATCGGCATAAAGCGCGGCATCGCCGCAGACTTCGGGCACCGCGCCGCAAGGGGCGGCGACGACCGGGCAGCCGCAGAGCATCGCTTCGACCGGGGGGAGGCCGAAGCCTTCGGTGCGCGAGGGAAACAGCAACGCCTCCGCCCCTTCATAGAGCGCGCGCAGGGCCGCATCATCGCAGGGGCCAGCAAACACCGCATCTGCTGGCGGCGCGAGGCCTGCAGCTTCGAGGGCTGCGCGCGGGGGACCAACGATCACGAGGCGCAGGGGGCCCAGCGCGCCCTGCGCGAAGGCGGCGAAGACGACGGCGTTGTTCTTGTAGGCCTTGGGGCTGCCGAACATCAGCGCATAGCTGCGCGGAGTGAGACCGAGGCGGGCGAGCGCGCCGGGGTCCGGGGCCACTTCGAGGATATGATCGGCGCCGTTGTGAAGCACTTCGGCCCGCGCCCTGCCCGTGACGCCGCCAGACTCAAGCTCACCCGCCGAGAAGGCGGAGACGGTGAGCACCCGCGCGCTGGAGCGGGCCATCAGCGGCGTGAGCAGCCGATAGCCCATGCGCTGACGCCAGGGATAGGAGCTATCGGCGCGGAGAAACTGCGCATCGTGCAGCAGGGTGAGCTTGGGCCGGTGCGCGAGCGGCGCGAGATTGGCGAGATTGACGAGCAGACCGCCCGCGGCGAGCCGGGGCAAGCGCAGTTGTTCCCATGACTGGCTGGCGGGGCGATCATCCTCGATCAGCTGGATGGCGGACAGCGGCAGGCCACCCGCGCAGCCTTTGGGCACGATCAGCGCGCATGATAGATGGCCCTGGGCGGGATCATCGGGCGCGGGCGCGGCGGCGAGCAATGCATCCACTTCGGCAATGAGCCGCGCGGCGACGCGGTGGACACCGTTCAGCCCCCCGGCGCGGAATTTTCCATTGAAGATGACGCGGCGCATGGGCCTTACATGCGTTCGATCTTGCGCGGATCGATCCGCCCGAGCGCGAGATCGGTGAGCGCCAGCACGTTTCCAGCGAGGCGACCCGCGCGATCGATATGCGGTTCGGGAAACGGGGCGCGCAGCAGGTTGGCCGCGAGATTCTGCCAGAACAGACGCTGGGCGAGCCACTTCGGGATCGTGCCCTTGCGCAGCAGATAGACGAGGTTGGCAACCTGCGAATACCCCAGCCGCCGCCCCGATGTGCGCCCGCCGCGCACGCCGAGGTGGACGCCGGTGACCCGGCCGCTGGAGATCAGCCGCCCGCGCCGGGCGAGGCGCATGGTGAGATCGATATCCTCTTGCCAGCCATAAAGCGGCAACGCTTCATCAAAGCGCAGTCCTTCCATGTGCGCCATGCGCAGCGCCATGTTGCAGCCATAGAGCGCCTCGCGCGGGATGACGGCCGGATCGAGCGAAGCGGCCTGCTGAGCAATGAGATCGAGCGCCTGCGCCGCCGTGAAGCCGCCAAGGCGGACGCCATCGGCAACGAGATTGCCGGTGATCCCGGCGATCCCCGGATCGGCCATGAACAGCGCTTCTATCGCGGCCAGATAATCGGGGGCCATGACGAAATCATCATCGAGGAACAGCACCACATCGGCGCGGCCTTCGAGCAGATCGAGCGCGTGATTGCGCTGGCGGCACGAGCCCTTTGCCGAGAGCGCAAGTTCGGGGGCGAGGCTGCTTTGCGTGACACTGCCGAAATCTTCCTGCGAGGGAGCGACGATGAGCACGCCATCGGGCCGCCGCGTTTGCCGGGCGATAAGATCCACTGTTTCGCGCAGGAGCGCGGGCCGGCCGACAGTGGCGATAGCGATATGGATGCGCAACATGGACCGGCTGCTCCTGAACCCGGCTACTTTCAGGAAGTAGCGCAGCCGGTTTAACCGTGCGGCGCGGCTGCGCCCACCAAGGTTGGCTCCGAACCCGAGCCGTTAGCGCGCGCCGGGAAGCGGCGCTCGGTGGTAGGGATTGGCCATGCCAACAAGACACAGCCGGGTGCGCGCATGATCCAGCCTCTTTCCCGCCCGCCCTTCGCCCATGTGCCCCACTCCCAGCTGGCGGACCCGCACGGGCCCAGAGCCGATCGCCCAAGCACCGACCATCCGGAAGTCGTCATCAATGGCCGTTTCCTGATGCAACCCGTTACCGGCGTGCAGCGGGTTGCGCGCGAACTGACCCGGGCGATCGACCGGCTGGTGGCCGATGAAGGCCTGCCGGTGCGGCTGCGGCTGGTGTGCGAACCGGACGCAGAGCTTGACGATCTGGTGCTGCGCGCGGCGCACGTAGAGCGTGCCGGGAGCGCGCTGAGCGCAAAGCTGGGCTGGCGGATCGGCGGCCATGCGTGGGAGCAGCTGGTGCTGCCGGGGCGCGTGCGCGGCGGCCATCTGCTGTGCCTTGGCAACACCGCGCCGCTGGCCGCGCTGCATCGGCGCGGGGGGGCACACGCGGCCAAGCAGGGCGGCGTGACGGTGATGATCCACGACTTGTCGTACCGCCAGTATCCGGGCGCTTACCGGCTGCACTACCGGCTGGGGCACCGCTTCATGCTGCCTTCGCTACTGCAGCGCGCGCAGACGATACTGACCGTTTCGGAGCGGGAAAAGGCCATGCTGGCGGCGCTGCGACCCGGCGCGCGCGCGCGCATCCGCGTGGCGCAGAACGGCGGCTGGGGCGGCCTCCCGCATGACAGCGAAACGGCAGAATGCAGCGCGGCGGCCACTGTCCTGCCTGCTGGAATGGCGCCTGGCTACATGCTCTATGTCGGCTCGCTTTCGCAGCGCAAGAACATCCACGGCGTGGTGGCGGTGGCGGTGCGGCTGGCGCGCGAGGATGGGTGCGCGACGCTGATCGTGGGCGGCGGTAGCGACATCCTTTCGCCGATAGCCGCCGAAGTGCCCGCCGATGTGGCGCATCTGGTGCGCTTTATCGGCCCGGTGACCGAGCTTGATGCCCTGGGGCAGCTTTACCGCGATGCGGGATGCCTGCTGTTTCCATCCTTTTACGAGGCGAGCCCGTTGCCGCCGATCGAGGCGATGCATTTCGGATGTCCGGTCGTGGTCTCTGCCATTCCGGCGATGACCGAGCGCTGCGGGACGGCGGCAGTCTACTGCAATCCCCACGACGTGGACGACATGGTCGCCGCCGTGCGGCGCGTACTGGCGGATCCGGAGCTGTTTGCCGCGCGGGGCCGGCTCCACGCCGCGCACTGGACATGGCGCGATTCCGCGGTGTGCGTGCTGGACACGATCCTTGGCGGCGGGCTGGTACCGGGCGGATTGGATCAAGCCTGCCGGAGCGCGCAGGCTCCGGCAGGCGAGGATTCAGGGCTGCTGGTGCAAGCGCCCGCGGGGCAGGAGCCGCTTAGCAGGCACCATGCCCGCGCATCACTGACGGCACAGTGAGCAGCAGGATCGCGAGATTGAGCGGCAGCGAGCGGGAGCGCGCATAGGTCAGATCGAAGGCCACGCGGCGGCGGTAGCTCGTCTGGTCCTCACGCTTGATCTGCCACAGGCCGGTGATGCCGGGCTTGAGGCTGCAATAGACCGGGAAGAAGCGGCCATAGCGCACCGCCTCTGCCGCGACGATCGGGCGCGGTCCGACAAGGCTCATCTCCCCGCGCAGCACGTTGACGAGCTGCGGCAGTTCATCAAGGCAGCTGCGGCGCAGGAAGCGGCCGAACGGCGTAATGCGCGGATCAGCGCGCAGCTTGTGCGTTTCGGCCCATTCGGCGCGGGCAGCGGAATCGGCTTCGAGCAGCCGCGCCAGTCGTACATCGGCGTCCACGGTCATCGAGCGGAACTTGAGGCAGCGGAACGTGCGCCCTCCCTGCCCCACCCGCACATGCGCAAACAGCAGCGGGCCGGGATCGAACAGCTTGATCGCCAGCGCGACCATCAGCAGGATCGGTAAAAGCAGCAGGAGAGCGGCGCTGGCACCGATCACATCGAGCGCGCGGATCGCCTGTGCCTGATGCGTGGCGGGAACCGGGCGGCGCGGCGGCAACCGCAGTTTCTGCTCCAGCGGGACGGCGGTGAGCACACGCGTCGACTGACCGATATTCGGTGCCGCGCTGGGTGCCGAAAGGGGAATGGCCCGCGCGGCCAGCGCGTGATCGGAAGCGACAAGTTCGGGCGTCCAGGGTTCGGTCTGAACCGGCATGAGGCTGTTCACTGCTCAGGTCTCCATACGAGGCCCGCACGCCGGAAGAGGCGGCAGTGACGTCATGATGCAGTGCAGCGCGGTGCCGGTCAGGCGATGATGCCCCCGGGACGGTTGGATTAGAGGACCGGGCAGCGCTTGACGCGCCGCGCTTCAGGCGAGGCGGCTGGCGCCCCACAGAATCGCCGCCCACAGCAGGACCGAGCTGGCGAGCGGGAAGGCGAGGCGGAACCAGCCGGGGTAGCCCGGTTCGGGTGCAAGGTCTGGTGGCAGGGTCAGCTGCGCGAGTTCCGCCTGCAGCTGGTGGACAGGCGAAGGCGCTGGAATCGCCAGTTCATCGGCAAGTCGGGCCTGCGGGAGGCGGGCGGCCGGCGCGGGCGCAGCCTGCGGCGACGTTGCGGAAACGGCGGAAACGGCGCTTTCGGGGTGCGGCTGGGCAGCGGACATCGGGAACCTCCGCGCACCAGATTAGGCCAGCGCGGTGAAGCGACATTTGCGCGAATCTACGGGATTTTACTTATAAAAAGGCAACTTAGCGAAAAATTTGCCGCACTGCACAATCTCCTCCATCTCGGAGCAGTCTTTGTTCGGCCTCAGGCGCGGTCGGCCTGGCTCACGAGTTCGCCGTGAACCGGGTAGCCCGCATCGGAGGCGATCACCAGCCAGCGCTCCCCATCGCGCAGTTCGATCCGCGGGGTGACGGTGACGATCGGCGTGGCCAGCGCATGATCGCGCGCGCCGGCAAAATCGCCAAATTGTGCCAGTCGTTCAAGGTTTCGCCGGGTGGGGAAGATGATGCGGATCGCCTGTTCATCGGCAAGGCGCAAGGCTTCGGCAGCGCTGGCCCAGAACAAGTGGCGATTCTCGGTGGCATCGGCCGTGACTTCGACCGCGCCGGTGCCAAGGTTTGCAAGATAGAACCGGGTATCGAACACGCGCATGTTGCGGTGGCGCGGCCACCACCGTGCAAACGGCACCAGTGCATCGAAATCGAGTTCCCACGAAAAAGCATCGAGCACATCGGCGAGGCGGCCGGTTTCGAGCACGAGACGGCGCGCATCGGCGGCGCGGGCTGCATCGATCGTGCCGGTAAGGCCGACAGCAAGGCCGGTTTCCTCCAGCGTCTCGCGCACGGCGGTGATCCGCCCGGCGGCATCGGCCAGATCGTGCTGGCGGCCAGTGCGGGCCATCCAGGCTTCGGCCAGTTCGAGATCGGCGGGATCGACCTTGCCGCCGGGAAACACGGTGGCCCCGCCCGCGAAGCTCATCGTGCCGGACCGCTCCACCATGAGGATCTGGGCAGGCCCGCCAGCGGCATCGTGGCGGAACACCACCAGCGTGGCAGCGGGAGTGGCGGGGGCAGCGTCTGCGTGTTCGCCCATGTCATCAAGATCTTCCATGCCGGCGATCATGCTACAGGCGGCAGGGACTTGCCAAGCTTTGCGACACAGCTTTGCCGGACATCTATCGAAAGTAGGAGGGACCGTGTCGGCAAACTTTACACACGGCCGAGGGGACCATGCTGAAAACCAGCCCCGGCTGCCGATCTTTTGGGCCGTTCAGAGATTTGGCACGGCCCATGCATAGTCTGATTTATCCTGAGAGTATCTTCCCAGAGGCGGAACCGATCCCCCCGGTCTCCCGGTTCCGCCTCTCACAGGCCCCACCGTCTGATTTCCCCCGCGCGCGGCTCCCCCCCCCCCCCGCGCGCGGGGCCAGGCCTCCCCTCCCCCCACAGGTGATGCACACAGCAAAACGCGGCCCTGCCGGAAGCAGCGCCGCGTTAATGCGTTCAGCGATGAGGCTGGATCAGGCGGTAGCGACTTGCGCGTCAACCATGAGCTGCTGCAGTTCGCCCGCTTCGTACATTTCCATCATGATGTCCGAACCGCCGACGAATTCGCCCTTCACATAGAGCTGCGGGATCGTCGGCCAATCCGAGAAAGCCTTGATGCCTTGGCGGATTTCCATGTCCTGCAGCACATCGACCGAGGCATAAGCGACCCCGAGGTGATCGAGGATGGCGATGGCCTTACTCGAAAACCCGCATTGCGGGAACAGCGGCGTGCCCTTCATGAACAGGACGACGTCGTTGGTGCCGACGATTTCAGCGATGCGTTCGTTGCTGGACATGGAGCTCTTCCGGTTCTTTCGTGGCTGTTGCGTGGAGTTCAGGTGGGTACGCCGGTGGTCACTTGCAAGGCATGCAGCACGCCGCCCATGCGCTCACCCAAAGCGCCATAGACCGCCTTGTGCCGCGCGACGCGGCTGAGGCCTGCGAACGAGGCGGCAACGACATGCGCGGCATAGTGATCGCCGTCTCCGGCAAGATCGGTGATGGTGACTTCGGCATCGGGGATCGCGGCGCGGATCAGGGCCTCGATCTCCGCCGCAGGCATCGCCATCAGGCGTCGCCCACGATCTGGCGGCGCGCTTCGACGGCGTGTTCGGCCAGCGCGGCGCGGATTTCCGCTTCGTCGATCTCGACCTTGGCCGAAGTCAGATCGCCCAGCAGCTTGCGCACGACATCCTCGTCGCCTGCTTCCTCGAACTCGGCCTGCACCACCGAGCGGGCATAGGCTTCGGTTTCAGCCGCATCGAGGCCCATGCGCGCCGCAGCCCAATGGCCGAGCAGCTTGTTGCGGCGGGCCTGGATGCGGAACAGGGTGTCTTCATCGTGCGCGAACTTGGCTTCTTCGGCGCGCTCGCGGTCCTGGAACGAGGTCATGTCGGGTCTTTCCTACGGGTGGTGCCCGCGTGTGCGGCGGGCTGCTTCACGCTTGGGGATAGTGGCCAGCGCGCAGGGCTGCAAGGGCGCGCGGTGCAAAATCAGCGGTCTATTCAAGCGAGAGGCCGGTCCACTTGGCGAGGAAGGCCAGCACGTCGGCCCCGCTGGCGATTACCTTGTCGACCGGCTTGCCCGAACCGTGCCCGGCCTGCGCCTCCACGCGCAGCAGATGCGGGCGCGGCCCCAGATCGGCAGCTTGCAGGGCCGCGACATACTTGAAGCTGTGCGCGGGCACGACGCGGTCGTCGGTATCGGCGGTGGTGACGAGAATCGCGGGATACTGCGCGCGCGGACGGATGTTGTGATAGGGCGAATAGGCGCGCAGCACGCGCCAATCCGCCTCCCGCGCGGGGCTGCCATAATCATCGACCCAGAAGCGGCCCGAGGTGAACCGGTCGAAGCGCAGCATGTCCATCACGCCAACGTCGGGATTGGCGGCGGCGAACAGATCAGGGCGCTGGTTGATGACCGTGGCGACGAGCATGCCGCCATTGGAGCCGCCCTGAATGGCAAGCCCGCCCTTGGCCGCGATACCTTCGTTGACGAGGTATTCGCCCGCCGCGATGAAATCGTCGAAGCTGTTCTGCTTGTTGGCCAGACGCCCCGCATCATACCACGCGCGGCCAAATTCGCCGCCGCCGCGGATATTGGCGAGCGCGAACACGCCGCCCGCCTCAAGCCAGGCCATGCGCACCGCCGAATAGCCCGGGGTGAGCGCGACATCGAAGCCGCCATAGCCATAGAGCAGCGTGGGCGCAGGCGTGGCCGAGGCGGCGAGGCTGCGCTTGCGCACGAGGTACATCGGCACGCGGGTGCCATCTCTCGAGGGAAAGCTGCGCTGCTCCACGACATAGTCATCCGGGCGGAACGGCAGTTGCGGCACCGCAAACGGCGTGGCCGCGCCGGTGCGCATGTCGAGCCGGAAGATCGAGGGCGGCTGGTTGAAGCTGGAGAACTGGTAGAACGTTTCCGGATCGCCGGGACGTCCGCCGAAGCCGCTGGCGGCGCCAATGGCATCGACCGTGATCGCGCGCTTCGCCCGGCCCTTGAGATCGGTGACGACTGCATAGCTCGCGCCACGCTGGAGATAGGACAGGATCAGCCGGTTGCCGACAATGCGCCCGCCATCGAGCGTATCGGGCTTTTCGCCGACCACATCCGTCACGGTGAATCGGCCGCTGCGCGCAAGATCGACGCGCACCAGACGGTAGTGCGGCGCGCCCGCATTGGTGATGAACCACAAGCGATCGCCGTCGCCTTCAACGAACTTCCAGTCGTCCGTCATCTCGGGCGCGATGGGCAGCGGGGTCCAATCCTGCGGCCCGCTGCCGAGCTTGCTGCGCGCGAGCGGGATGATGCGGACGGTGCGGCGCGGGAGCGTGCTGGCCGAGGAGATGATGACGGCCCAGCGCCCATCGGACGAGACCGAGACGCGGTGGTTCCAATCGCGGTGATCGGGGGTGGCGAAGACCTTGATATCAGCGCTATGCGGCGTGCCGACACGGTGGAACCAGATCGTCTTGTCGAACACGGGCGCGCTATAGGCCTCACCCGCAGGCGGCTCGGGATAGCGGGCATAGAGGAACCCGGCATCGCCGATCCAGCCGATGGCGGTATCGTTGGCCCAGTCTAGCCGGTCTGCCAGCATCCGCCCGGTGGCGACATCGACGAGGCGGATCGTGCGCCAATCGCTGCCATCGCGCTGCTGGGTGAGCGCAAGAAGGTGGCCGCCGGGCGAAGGCACCCAGGCATCGAGCGTGCGCAGGCCCTCGCCTGCTTCCTGCGTCCACGCATTGGGATCGAGGAGCGCGCGGCCTTCGCCGTTCAGGCCATCGCGGACATAGAGTACGGCCTGGTTCTGGAGGCCGCTGTTGCGCGTGTAGAAGTAGCGCCCCCCGGCTTTGCGCGGCAGGCTGAAGCGTTCGAACGCGAACAGGCTGCGGATCTTCTCGCGCAGCGCATCGCGCCCGGGAAGCTGCGCAAGATAGGCCGAGCTTGCGGCATTCTGCTGCGCCACCCATCCGGCGACTTCGGGGCTGACGCGCACATCCGCCTCGAGCCAGCGGTAGGGATCGGCAAGATCCTCGCCGAAATGGCGTTCGATCAGGGCTTCGCGGCGCGTGGGCGGATAATGCGGCGCAGACAGCGCCGTGATGCCCCAGCGGTCTGCTGCGCGATCCGGGCTAGGTTGAGTGGCGGAAGGCTGGACAGAGGGCGTGGCGACATAGCCAACGGGGCCGTGAACCGGCGCTGTCAGCGCCTCGGCCTCCTCGCGGGCCATGACCGCTGGCACCTGCAGCAATGCTGCAGCCACCACAGCCGCCCTTCCGATCCTTCCCGCGTTATTCATGCTTTTATGGGAAGAGGTTAGCACTGCCCGGGAGAGTGGGCGAGAGCGAAATTGCGCGGGGTGGCGGGTAGGGAATTGGCAGGGTTTCGGGGCGGTTTCGCTGGCTCGGCCCGCGTTGTGCGGTGCGGCCCCAACCAAGTTCAGCACCGTAATATCAGGCCAGAATAGCGGACAAATGAAAAGGGCGGCGCCTCGCGGCACCGCCCCAGTCAATCCCTTCAGGCACAAGGCCTTTCGGGTTCCGGCAGCCTCAGGCTGCTTCGTATTCGTCTTCGTCCGCGGTCATCACCGGGCCCGAGTCCAGACCCTTGGCGCTGGTGTCACGGTCGACCAGTTCGATCACGGCCATCGGAGCAGCGTCCGAACCGCGAAAACCGGCCTTGATGATGCGGGTGTAGCCACCGGCGCGGCCGGCATAGCGTTCGGCCAGCGTGGTGAAGAGCTTCACGAGCTGCGCATCGTCGAGCAGGCGCGCATGCGCGAGGCGGCGGTTCGAAAGGCCGCCATGCTTGCCCAGCGTGATCAGCTTTTCGATGTAAGGGCGCAGCTCACGGGCCTTGGGCAGCGTGGTGGTGATCTGCTCGTGCTTGATCAGCGCAGCGGCCATGTTGCGCATCAGCGCGCGGCGGTGCGAGGATGTACGACCCAGCTTGCGCTGGCCCAGCTTGTGACGCATCGGTCTTCTCCGTTCGTTAGGGGCCCGTATCAGGTAGCCCGTACCAGGCGGTTTTCATGGGTGCCGCCCAAAAACCCGTCGGGGCGCTCCCTTGTGGAAGCGCCCCGTATTCGGTTCAGCCCAGCAGCTCTTGTTCGAGCTTCTTGGCCATCTCTTCGATGTTTTCCGGCGGCCAGCCGGGGATGTCCATGCCGAGGCGCAGCCCCATCGAGGAGAGCACTTCCTTGATTTCGTTGAGCGACTTGCGGCCGAAGTTCGGCGTGCGCAGCATCTCCGCTTCGGTCTTCTGCACGAGATCGCCGATGTAGATGATGTTGTCGTTCTTGAGGCAGTTGGCCGAGCGGACCGACAGCTCCAGTTCGTCCACCTTCTTGAGCAGGTAGCGGTTGAGCTGGTTGGCGTCGCTTTCCTCGGGCGTGTGGACGGCCATGCCGCCGCCCATCGCCGGCACGTGGCCGGTGGGCAGCTGGTCGTCAAAGTGCACGAAGAGCGAGAGCTGGTCCTGCAGGATGCGCGCGGCATAAGCCACGGCATCTTCCGGGGTGACCGTGCCGTCGGTTTCGACCGTCAGGTTGAGCTTGTCGTAGTCAAGCTCCTGACCGATGCGGGCGTTGTCGATCTTGTAGGAGACCTGACGGACCGGCGAGTACAGCGAATCGATCGGGATCAGCCCAATCGGCGCATCAATCGGACGGTTGGACACGGCGGGGACATAGCCCTTGCCGGTGTCGCAGGTCAGTTCCATGTTGAAGGTCGCACCTTCATCAAGATTGCAGATCACGAGGTCCTTGTTCATGACCTCGATATCGCCAGTGACAGCGATATCGCCTGCCTTCACTTCGCCCGGGCCGGTGGCCGAGAGCTGGAGGCGCTTGGGACCTTCGCCCTGCATGCGCAGCGCGATCTGCTTCACGTTGAGCACGATATCGGTCACGTCTTCACGCACGCCGGAGAGCGAGGAGAATTCGTGCAGCACGTTCTCGATCTTGATCGAGGTGACGGCCGCGCCCTGCAGCGAGGACAGCAGCACGCGGCGCAGCGCGTTGCCGAGGGTGAGACCGAAGCCACGTTCCAGCGGCTCGGCGACGAACGTCGCACGGCGCTTGGCATCGTTGCCGGACTTGATCTCGAGGGAGTTGGGCTTCTTCAGTTCCTGCCAATTCTTGATGTTGACGGACATGGAATTCCCCTAGGGTTATCGGAGGATGTCGGCGATCAGCCTTGGGGCTGTCGCCGATCAGAATATTGGGCGGGCGTGAACCGCGGGACGCGCCCCGCGAAACCGCCCGCCAAAGGCAGGATCAGACGCGGCGGCGCTTCGAAGGGCGAACACCGTTGTGCGGGATCGGCGTCACGTCGCGGATCGCGGTAATCGTGAAACCAACCGCCTGCAGCGCACGGAGCGCGCTTTCGCGGCCCGAACCAGGGCCCTTCACTTCAACTTCGAGCGTGCGGACGCCGTGTTCGGCGGCCTTCTTGCCCGCGTCGTCAGCCGCGACCTGCGCAGCATAAGGCGTCGACTTGCGGCTGCCCTTGAAGCCCATCATGCCGGCGGACGACCACGAGATGGCGTTGCCCTGCGCGTCGGTGATGGTGATCATGGTGTTGTTGAAGCTGGCATTGACGTGCGCGACACCACTGGTGATGTTCTTGCGCTCGCGCCGCTTGATGCGTTGAGGTTCGCGGGCCATTGTCTTGGATTCCTGTCGAAAAAAGTGCCTGGAAGTCGGGGCTGAAAAGCCGCCTTACTTCTTCTTGCCGGCGATCGCCTTAGCCTTGCCCTTGCGGGTACGGGCGTTGGTGTGCGTGCGCTGACCGCGGACCGGAAGGCCCTTGCGGTGACGCAGGCCGCGGTAGCAGGCCAGGTCCATCAGGCGCTTGATGTTCATCGCGGTTTCGCGGCGAAGATCGCCTTCCACGGTGTGATCGGCGTCGATCGTCTCACGGATCTGGAGCACTTCGGCGTCCGACAGATCCTGCACGCGGCGGGTATGATCGATCCCGAGCTTGTCGGCGATCTGCTTCGCCTTGTGCGCACCGATTCCGTGAATGTAGGTCAGCGCAATGATAACGCGCTTGTTGGTGGGGATATTGACCCCGGCAATACGAGCCACTTGTTTCTCCATGCTCCACAGGGCCAAGGCGGCAGCGCCGTTTGCAGCGCCGGACCAAACCCCATCTCATCGCGATTCACCGGTACGGATCAGGCAACGCCAGAAGGAAACCCACGGGTTTCGCGCCGACGCAGTAAGCCTTGACGTATCGAGTGAATGGCGCGCTTAGGACGATTCGAGCACAGCGTCAACCGCTAAGACGCGCGAATACGTGGCCTTCGCGCCCCCGAGGCGCGGCCGCGTGCCGTGATGGATGGTCCATACCGTATCGGCGCGGCGAGGTCAAAGGCAGGCGTCATTTCGGGGTGATCCAGACAAGTGCACCGCTTGTCGTTTTGCCCCGCCCTGCTAGCGTGAACCCAAGTGAGACACGGGACTGATGCGCAGATCATGGCTGAGGTGAACGAACGCGCACTGATCCGCAAGATTGCCTGGCGCACATTGCCGCTGATCCTGCTGAGCTTTTTCGTGGCGCTGGTCGACCGCGCGAACATCAGCTTTGCCGCCGCGACGATGAACGCCGACCTTGGTTTCAGCGAGACGGTCTACGGCATCGGCGCATCGGTATTTTTCCTCGGCTATGCACTGCTGGAAGTGCCGTCCAACCTGCTCTTGGCAAAGTTCGGGGCGCGGGTCTGGCTGGCGCGGATCATGCTGACATGGGGCGTGATCTCGATCCTCACCGCCTTCGTCCACATGCCGTGGCATTTCTATGCGATGCGCTTTGCGCTCGGCGTGGCCGAAGCCGGGTTCTATCCCGGCGTGATCCTCTACCTTTCGAGCTGGTTTCCCGGCGAGCACCGCGCTTGGGCGATCAGCCGGTTCTATGTCGCGCTGCCGCTTTCCTATGTGGTGATGGGCAGCATCGCCGCGCCGCTGCTGGCGATGCACGGCTGGCTGGGGCTGCATGGCTGGCAATGGCTGCTGATTGTGGAGGGCCTGCCATCGGTGCTGCTGGCGCTGGTGCTGATCGCCGCCCTGCCCGATCGGCCCGAGACGGCACCGTGGCTGGACAAGCGCGAGCGCGGCTGGCTGGCCGACGTGCTGGCGCGCGAGGCGGCAGCCGCTGGCCCGCCATCGCACAGCGTGCTGCATGCGCTGACCAACCGCTTCGTGCTGATGCTGGGCTGCGCCAATGCGCTCAATTACATCGCCATCAATGCCGTGGTGTTTTCCGCGCCCAAGCTGCTGGCGCAGGGCACCGGGCTGGACGTAGCCGGCGTTGGCCGCGTGGTTTCGGCGGGCGGCGTGGCGATTGCGCTGGGGGTGCTGGTGGTGAGCATGCTGGCGGGGCGCACCACGGCGCGCACGCTGGTGACCTACGCGGGATTGATGGGGCTGGCCGCGGCGGGGCTGGCGCTGCTGTGGCTCGGCGGCACAGGAGCCAGCACCATCGCTGGCTATGTCCTGTACATTGCCGCCGCGCAGACGGCGGGAATGCTGCCGCTGGCGGTGGTAAGCCGGTTGATCCCTGCGGGCGACCGGCCAGCCGGGCTCGCCATGGCCAACACGATCTCGCAAGGGGGCGGCTTCCTCGGTCCGATCACATGGGGCGTGCTGGCGGACGCGACGGGAAGCTATCAGCTGGGCGTGGCGCTGCTGATCCCGGTTTCGCTGACAGCGGCAGCGGTGGCGCTCGCCGTGCGGGCGCGGAGTTTGCGGGCCGGTTGAGGGGAGCGCGGCCGCACTCCCCTTCTCCGATGGTTCAGACGACGCCGAACGCCAGCATCGCGTCAGCCACTTTCTTGAAGCCCGCGATATTCGCGCCCTTCACATAGTCGATATAGCCGCCGCCCTGATCGCCATAGGCGAGGCAGGACTGGTGGATGCCGAGCATGATGTCCTTGAGCATCTGCTGGAGTTCCTCCTCCTTCCACGAACGGCGTTCGGAGTTCTGGCTCATTTCGAGGCCCGAAACCGCGACGCCGCCAGCGTTGCTGGCCTTGCCCGGCGCGTAGAGGATCTTCGCGGCCTTGAAGATGTGCACGCCGTCAAGATCAGTCGGCATGTTCGCCCCTTCGGCAACGGCCTTGCAGCCATTGGCCACGAGCATCTTCGCGTCCACGCCGAGCAGTTCGTTCTGCGTGGCGCAGGGCAGCGCGACATCGCAGGGGACGCCCCACGGGGTCTTGCCTGCTACGAAAGTGGCCTTGGGGAAAGCCGCCACGTATTCCTCGATGCGGCCGCGGCGGTGGGTCTTGTGGGTTTTGACCCAGTCGATCTTTTCCTGATCGATGCCGTCCGGATCATGGATGTAACCGCCGGAATCGGAGAGCGTCAGCACTTTGCCGCCAAGCTGGACGATCTTTTCCGCCGCGTGGGTGGCAACGTTGCCCGAGCCGGAAATCACCGCCGTCTTGCCGGTGAGGTCTTCGCCCTTTGTCGCCAGCATGTTGGCGAGGAAATAGACCGCGCCGTAGCCGGTCGCCTCGGTGCGGATCAGCGAGCCGCCCCATTCGAGGCCCTTGCCCGTCAGCACGCCGGTGAAGTTGTTGGTGATGCGCTTGTACTGGCCGAACATGAAGCCGATCTCGCGCCCGCCCACGCCGATGTCGCCCGCAGGCACGTCGACGTCTGCGCCGATGTGGCGGTAGAGTTCGGTCATGAACGACTGGCAGAAGCGCATGATCTCGCGCACGCTCTTGCCCTTGGGGTTGAAGTTGGAGCCGCCCTTGCCGCCGCCCATCGGCAGGCCGGTCAGCGCGTTCTTGAAGGTCTGTTCGAAGGCGAGGAACTTGAGCACGCTTTCGGTGACGCTGGGGTGGAAGCGGATGCCGCCCTTGTAGGGGCCGATCGCGTTGTTGTTCTGCACGCGCCAGCCGCGCTGGACGCGGATGTTGCCAGCATCATCTTCCCAGCACACGCGGAACGAGACGACGCGGTCCGGCTCGGCAATGCGGCGCAGGATCTGCTGCGAGTGATATTGCTCCTTGTCTGCCATGAACTCGAAGATGTCTTCGGCAACTTCCTGCACCGCCTGAACAAATTCAGGCTGATACGGATTGCGCTTTTTGACACCTTCCATGAAGGTCGGCAGGTCGACGTGATCGGAAACGGCCACAGCATTCTCCCCCTTGGCGAAGCCGCTTATCGGCTTCGGGTTTGCGTGCGACCCGCAACAGATTGGCTCGCTCGCCCGGTCGTGCCCGGCGAGTCGCGCTTGTCCTGCTGCATGTTTTAACTCGTTTTGGCCCGTTCGTCAGTGCGCCAGCGCATAGCGGCGCAATCAGGGGGCGGTTGGCCCGCTGAGCAGCGCATCGAACGCTGCATTGGCATCGCGGTGAGCATCGGCTTCGGGATCGGGGGCCTTGGCGGCGGGCTTGCTGCCGGGCTTGGCGGAAGGCTTCGTTGGCGCTTTCGCAGCGGGCTTGGCTGGCGTTGGCTTGGCTGGCGGCAAGTAGCCCGGTTTGGGCGCAGGCTTGGGCGCGGAAGGCGCGGCGGCCTTGGCAGGGGCGGACGCGGGAGCCGGGGCAGTATCCGGCTTGGGCGCGAGCTTGGGCTCTGGCTTCGCCTCGGGTTTGGGGGCGAGCTTGGGCGCGGACACAGGCGCAGGCCGGGCCGCCGGTTTCCCGCCAGCCGGAGGCAGGCTGTAGCTTTCGGCTCCTGGCAGCGACACGACAGGCTTGGCTGCGGGCTCGACAGCGGGCAGTTCGCCATCGGGCGCAGGCGGGCCGACGACGGCAGAAGAAGGCGCAGGGGCTGCTGATGGTGCTGCCGGTTCCGCCACCGGGCCAAGCTTGCTGGCGAGGCTGGTGAGTTGCGCTGTCAGCATGCGGTCCACCGCAGGCGCAATATCCTCGCTCTTGTAGCGCATGAAGCCGCCGACGACATATTCGAACAGGATGCGCGAACCCTTTTCAGTGGGCTTGACCGTGATCGTCATCGTGGCGGCCAGCGCCTCGCTTTGCAGCGGGCCGAGCGAACCGACGAGGCGCATGGCGCGCGGCGGTTCGAGATAGACCACGCGCATGTGCTGCACGCCGCCATTCCAGCGTTCGCCCTTTTGCAGCGGCGGCATGGTTTCCGGGCGCGGCAGTGCCTCGCAAAAGCAGCCGCCGACTGTGGGATCGAGCGTGAGATTGGCGGAATCGCCGGAGAACGTGTGCTGGCTCTGCCACCACTGCGCGGGGGTGAGCAGGCGCTTCCACGCCTCTGCCGGAGGGGCCGTGACTTCGCTGGCGACGCGGACGACGAAGCCGTTTTCCTCCCGCGCGACGACTTCGGCGCGGGCGGCGGGAACCGCGAGGGCCAGTGCTGCCGCGACAACGCCACTGGCCTGGAAGCCAGCGCCCCATCCACGCCTGATATCCCGCATGATTTCCTGCCCTCGTCCTGGCCCCCGGTTAGGTGCTCTGACGTAAGCCTTTATACCAGAATAGCCTCGATGGCACCTGTCACGGCATCCATATCCGCCATTCCGTCAACCCGGCTGACAATTCCGCGCGCATCGTAGATCGGCAGGATCGGTGCGGTCTTGGCGCGGTATTCGGCCATGCGGGTGCGGACGGTTTCCTCGTTGTCGTCCGGACGGCGCTTGAATTCATGGCCCCCGCACTTGTCGCAGGTGCCTTCGACCGCAGGCTTCTCGAACGTGTCGTGATAGCCCTTGCCGCAGGAGGCGCAGGTGTAGCGGCCAGTGATGCGCTCGACGAGCGCGTCTTCGTCCACGCCGAGTTCGATCACGTGATCGAGCGCGCGGCCGCGCGAGGCGAGAATGGCATCCAGCGATTCCGCCTGCGGAGCGGTGCGCGGATAGCCATCGAAGATCGCGCCCATGCCGGCGGGCATGGCGTCAAGCTCATCGCCGATCAGCGCCGAGACGATCTCATCGGACACGAGTTCGCCCGCTTCCATGACGGCCTTGGCCTTGAGACCGACCGGCGTGCCCGCCTTCACCGCAGCGCGCAGCATGTCGCCGGTGGAGAGCTGCTTCATGCCATGCCGCTCGACAAGCCGCTGCGCCTGGGTACCCTTGCCCGCTCCGGGCGGTCCCAACAGGATGATGTTCACGCCTGCAATCCCCTCATTTGCCGTTTGCTGATTTCCTGCTGGCCACCCGACCCCCGGGCGGCCCGCGATCAGCGCATCCGGCCTTTCAGCTTCGCTTTCTTGATCAAGTCGCCATACTGGTGCGCCAGCAAGTGCGACTGGATCTGAGTGATGGTATCCACCGTCACGTTGACCACGATGAGCAGGCTGGTGCCACCGAAGAACAGCGAGCCCATGCCGGTTTCGGCCATGATCGCCTCGGGCACCACGCAGACCACGGTGATGTAGATCGCGCCCAGCACGGTGATGCGCGTCAGCACGTAATCGAGATACTTCTCGGTGTTCTTGCCCGGGCGAATGCCGGGAATGAACCCGCCGTTCTTCTTGAGGTTGTCAGCCGTCTCTTCCGGATTGAACACAATCGCGGTGTAGAAGAAGCTGAAGAACATGATCCCGAGCGCGTAGAGCACCATGTACACCGGCTTTCCGTGGCCGAGGTACTGATTCAGCCCGACGATGAACTGGCCCCACGTGCTGTCAGGCGAGACCGAGCGGCCCGCGAACTGCGTGATCGTGAGCGGCAGCAGCAGCAGCGAGCTTGCGAAGATCGGCGGGATCACACCTGCGGTGTTGAGCTTGAGCGGCAGGTGGCTGCGATCTGCGGCCATCATCCCGCGCTGGGTGACGCGCTTGGGATACTGGATCAGCAGGCGGCGCGAGGCACGCTCAAAGAAGCAGATGAAGATCACGACCGCGACCAGCATCGCCATAACGCCCGCGATGAGGAAGGGGCTCAAGGCGCCGCTGCGGCCCTGTTCGAACAGGTTGCCGAAGAACGTGGGCATCTGCGCCACGATACCGGCCATGATGATCAGCGAAACGCCATTGCCGATGCCGCGGCTGGTGATCTGTTCACCCAGCCAGAGCAGGAACATGGTGCCGCCGATCAGGCTGATGACCGCGCCGATGCGGAAGATGTAGCCGGGATCGACCACGGCCTGCAGGCCGCTCGATGCGCTGAATGCCTCAAGCCCGACGGCGAGGAACCAGCCCTGGATTGCGGTAAGGAACACCGCGCCATAGCGCGTGTACTGGTTGAGCTTTTTGCGGCCGCTTTCGCCTTCCTTCTTGAGCGAGGCGAGCGCGGGATGCAGCGAAGCCGCCAGCTGCACCACGATCGAGGCGGTGATATAAGGCATCACGCCAAGCGCGATCAGGCTCATGCGCTGGAGCGAACCGCCCGAGAAGGCGTTGAACACGTCAAGAATGCCGCCCTGGGTCTTCTTGTAGAGCTCTTCCAGGATCATCGGGTTGACGCCGGGCAGCGGCACAAAGCTCATGAACCGGAACACGATCAGCGCGCCCACGGTGAACCAGATGCGCGACTTGAGTTCGGTCGCCTTCGAGAAGTTGGCCAGATTGAGCGTGCTGGCGATATTGTCGGCGCGGGATGCCATTGTGGGGTTTCAAGCCTTGCTGCTGGGCACGCTGCGAAAGGATCGCAGCACCTATGTGGCTAGCCCATATAGGGAGGGTTCGGCAATGTCGAACCCCCGTTCAGCGATTTATCGGCGCAGGGGGCCACCAAAACGCAAACGGGGACCAGGTTGCCCCGGTCCCCGCATGCGGCAAATGCCTTACTTGGCGGACTTGGCCGCCTTGTTGACTTCGCGGCGCGCCGTCTTCTTCTCGTGCTCGCTGGGCTGCGCTTCGGGCAGCGCGACCGAGCCGCCGAGCGCCTCGACCGCAGCGCGCGCACCGGCGCTGACGCCTGCGACGAGGAAGCTGACCTTGGCGGTCAGTTCACCCTTGGCGAGGAGGCGCACGCCATCCTTGCCGCCGCGTGCAAGGCCAGCAGCCTTGAGCGCCGCGTGATCGATCACGCCGTCGGTTGCCAGCTTGCCGGCATCGATCGCCTTCTGGACCATGCCGAGGTTCACTTCAGCGAAGTCCTTGGCGAAGATGTTGTTGAAGCCGCGCTTCGGGATGCGCATGTGGAGCGGCATCTGGCCGCCTTCGAACCCGTTGACCGCGACGCCCGAGCGTGCCTTGGCGCCCTTCTGGCCGCGACCGGCAGTCTTGCCCTTGCCCGAGCCGATACCGCGGCCCACGCGCATGCGGCCCTTGCGGGCACCATAATTGTCGGAGAGTTCGTTGAGTTTGGTCATGTGAAGCACTCGCTTTCGCTTTGAGTCGCGCTGATAGGAGGTGCGCCCTTAGGCGAAGCGGGGGGCAATGTCACCCCCCTGCCCTCAGCCCTGCCCTCAGCCCTGCCCTGCCGAGCGCGCCTCACGCGTTGGGCAAGTGCATACCCAGGTGCTTGCCCGCGAGGTAACCGAACGTCAGCCCCGGCCCCAAGGTGCCGCCCGCGCCGCCATAAGCCTCGCCCAGCACCGCCGCCATGACATTGCCCGCCGCATAGAGCCCCGGGATCGGATTGCCGTCCCAATCGACCACTTGCGCGTCAGCATTGGTCTTCGGGCCGCCGCACGTGCCGAGCACGCCCGATTCCATCTGCACCGCATAAAACGGCCCCTGATCGATCAGGCCAAGCGTGCGGTAGGGCGGATCGAAAGAGGGATCGCCCCACATGTAGAAGTTGTCGTACGTGTTGTCGCCGCGCTGGAAATCATCGTCGTGCCCGGCGCGGACCATCGTGTTGAAGCGTTCGACCGTGGCGACGAGCCCTGCGGGATCAATCCCCGCCGCCGCAGCAAGGCCTTCGAGCGTATCGGCCTGCAACATGTAGGACGGCGTGGGCGAACCGGGCTGCGCATGGAACACCGGATACTTGTCGCGATACCGCTGGTCGATGATCAGCCAGTAAGGCACGTTGGGATAGCTGTGGGTGCCCGCATCGAAGGCGACGATGGCTTTGCCCACCGCGTTGTAGTTCACCGCCTCGTTGACGAAACGCTTGCCCGCCCGGTTGACGAGAATCGCGCCGGGGCGCGCGCGTTCGTCCGATCCCAGCATGTAGTTGGGTCGCGCACCGCGCTGCGGCTTCATTTCGAGCGCGCTCTGCATCCAGAAGGCATTCTGCATGTTGCCGAGCTGCGCGCCCGCCGCGATGGCCATGAGCAGGCCGTCGCCTTCATTCTCGGGCACGCTGACCGGCCCGGTCATCGGGCCGCGCAGGAAGGCTTTGACCAGCGCGGGGTTCCATTCGAACCCGCCGGTGGCGATCACCACACCGCGCCGCGCGCGCACGCGCACTTCGCGGCCATCCGCGCCCTCCGCCACGACGCCGGTCACGCGGTCGCCGTCCTTGACGAGCCCCCGCGCGCGGGTTTCGAAGGCGACGGGAATGCCGCGCTCGACCACGCCGAGGAACAGCGCGCCGATCAGCGCCTGGCCGAGCGCGCGGTAATCGCCGCGTTCGCGCTCGGCGAGAGCGGCTTCATCCAGCGTCCCCTGCACCGCTTCTTCGAGGCTGGCGCGGATCGGATAGGACATCTTGCTGGGATTGACCCGCGCGGCCCACTTGCCGAGCCGCTCGAACGAGAACGCCGCGTTATCAAGGCTGCGCCCGCCATCGGGCTTCGCGCCGGGGGCATAAGGCTGATAATCGGGAAAATCAGTGAAGGCGTGGAGCCGGACCGGGGTCTTCTCCTCAAGGTAGCGAACCATTTCAGGGCCGCCCTGCATGAAGGCCCACAGCGTTTCCGGATCAAGCTGCCCGGGCGCGAGGGCATCGATATAGGCGACGACATCCTCTTCGGATTCGCTGATCCCGGCGGCGAGCTGGTGATGGTTTCCGGGAATCCACAGCATCCCGCCCGACATCGCGGTGGTGCCACCGACCATGCCGCTGCGCTCGATGATCAGCACATCGCGCGCACCGTGATCGTGCGCCGAAAGCGCAGCGGCCAGCGCCGCACCGCCCGAGCCAAGCACGACGACATCCGCTTCCCGGTCCCACTTTTCCGTCTGGTGCACTGCTTGTCTCTCCCGTGATTTGACCAATGAGTACGCCGGGACGGACTGCGATACATCCCCGCACTTGTCCTAGTCCGGACCGGATCGGCGGCAGAGCCGCTTTCCAAGATCGGACGGGACCGATAGGCTGCGCGCTCAAGCGGACAGGCGAGGATTGCGCATGAACATCGATGGTCGGATTGCCCTTGCCGGGGTCATGCTGGCAGCCCTTCCCGTTCCGCTGGCGGCGCAGGGCGCGCCCGGTTCTTCGCCAGGTTCATCACAGGGCGATGTTGCCCTGACGATCTACAACAACGATCTCGCGCTAGTGCAGGACCGGCGCGAACTGACGCTGGCCAAAGGGCGCGTGAAGCAGGAATTCCCGGATGTTTCCGCGATGATCCGGCCCGAGACGGTGACGCTTTCGGGCGAAGGCGCAGGGATCATCGAGCAGAACTTCGATTATGACCTGCTCTCGCCCGAAAAGCTGCTCGACAAGGCCGTGGGGCAGACGGTGACCGTGGTGCGCACCAATCCCGCAACCGGCACCGAAACGCGCGAGCAGGCGCTGGTGCTGGCCAACAACGGCGGAACCATCGTGCGGATCGGGGACCGGATCGAAGTGCTGGAACAATACGGCGCGCGCATCCTGTTCTCCGGCCTGCCGCCCAGCCTGCGCGCGCGGCCGACACTGTCGGTGGCGCTCGATGTGGCCAATGCAGGCCCGCGCCCGGTAACGCTGAGCTACTTGTCCTCAGGGCTCGGCTGGAAGGCGGACTATGTCGCGCTGTTCGATGAAGCGGCGGGCAAGATGGACCTGCAGGGCTGGATCACGCTGACGAACAACACCGGCACTACCTTCGGCAACGCACGCGTGCTGCTGGTGGCGGGGCAGCCGGAAGGTGGCGCGATGAACAACGCGCGGGCTCGCCAGGTCGATATGGTTCCCGGCACGCAAAGCGCCAACCGGGAGCGGCTGGGCGATTTCTACGTCTATCCCATCGCCGCGCGGACCACGGTGGCCAATGCACAGCAGAAGCAGGTGAGCTTCCTCGACGTGGCGGGCGCGCCCGCAAGCAAGGGCTATTATTTCCGCAACGACTGGCTCGGCACATCGGACGAGGCGCAGAGCTTTGCCACGGTGCTCAACCTTTCGACCGCGAAGGGCAGCGGCGTGGGCGATGCCCTGCCTGCGGGCACGGTGCGCGTCTATATGCGCGATGTGCGCGGCGCTCCGCAGTTCATCGGCGAGAAGAGCATCGACCATACGCCGATGGGCTCAACGCTGTCGCTGCGCACCGGCGAAGCGTTCGATGTGAAAGTGCAGCCGACGGTGCTGAAACGCGAGCGGATCACCTCGGACGAGTGGGAGAGATCGGGGCGCTGGCGCGTAACCGTGAACGGCAAGACCGATGACGTGACCGTGGAGCGGCAGAAGGAGTTCTGGCGCACGACAATGGCCTACAAGGTGACCAATGCCCGGCCCGCGCAGTTGAAGGTCGATCTGGTGCAGGCCGGGCTCGACAACGGGTGGAGCGATACGCGGGTGCCTGCGGAAAGCGTGAAGGGCACGCAGCGCACGCTGGACGAGCGGGCCTGGACGCTCGACGTACCCGCCAACGGCGAGACCACCCTCACCGTCCAGTTCGACACGCGCTACTGAGCGCGGCGGCGATGCGGCGCGCGCTCTTGCTGTTGGCCCTTGCGCCGGGCGCGGCCCTGGCGGGCGAACCTGTGATCGTCTCGGGCGCGCCCGATGCCGTTGCAGTGACGATCTACCGCGCGCCAGACCGCGCGGCGGATACGGCGATGAATCTCGGCTGGCTCGAAGGCTATGCGCTGGTGACCGAGACGCGGACGGTGGAGATACCGGCAGGCGCGGCGACGATCCGCTTCGAGGGCGTGGCGGGCGGGATGCTGCCCGAATCCGCTCTGGTCGCGGGATTGCCCTCCGGCGTGCGCGAGAAGAACCTCGATGCCGATCTGCTTTCCGCCCGCAATCTCTATGCCCGCGCCTTCGGGCGTCCGGCGATCCTGCGCCGCCACCGGGGCAAGGACGGCAAGGGCACGGTGACCGAGGAGCGCGCGGTGATCCGCTCAGCCCCCGATGGCGCGGCGATCGTCCAAACGAAAGACGGCTTCGAAGTCGCCGATTGCGGGCGCGGGATTTCCGATGCGCTGGCTTATACCGAATTGCCGGAAGGACTGAGCGCCAAGCCGACGCTGTCGGTGCGCACGGAAAGCGCGGCGACAGCACGGGCAACGATCACGCTATCCTACCTTTCATGGGGCTTTGACTGGCAGACGAACTATGTCGTGCGGCTCGATCCGGAAACCGGCAAGGCGGCGATGACCGCGTGGGTGACATTGGCGAGCAGCGATCCGACGAGCTTCGTTTATGCGGGTGCCGCAGTTGTGGGCGGCAAGCTCGACCGCGAGGATGCAAGGCAGGAGCGCGAGGCGCAGGACGGCGACCTTGTGCTGCATTGCTATCTGCACCCGCAAGTGCCGTCACTTGCCGTGGTGCCGCCTCCTCCCCCGCCGGTGCCAATAATGATGGAAATGGCCATGGCAGACATCGTCGTGACCGCGCAGCGGCGCAGCCCGGCTATGATGGCCGCACCGGTCAAGGTAACCGAAGAAGCGCTCGGCGATCTGAAACTCTACCGGGTGCCGATGCCAACGACAGTCGCCGCCAACGCCCAGAAGCAGGTCATGATGCATGATCTGAGCGGAGTGAAGTTCAAGACCTGGCACACCGCCGACCTGATCCCCGGCAACGACCGGAATGCGATCATCAAGCTGCGCACGCGCAACCGCAAGGAAGACGGGCTCGGCGTGGCACTGCCGGGCGGCCCCGTCGCGGTGTTCGAACCGCATGACGGGGCAACGCTGCTCGTCGGTCAGGGCGGCATGCGCGATTATGCGGTGAATGAAGACGTCGAAGTCACACTCGGCACATCACCCGGTGTCCATGTGCGCGTTGAGCCGATCAGGGAAGCTGGCACACGCCGCGATTACCGGGCTACCGTGACGAACGCCAATCCGTGGCCGATCACTTTCGAGGGATCGCTTTATCTGAGTGACGGCGAAAGCATCGCAAACCCCTCCACGCGCCTACCGCAGAAGTTTGGCCGCCCCACATGGACGGCAACCGTCCCGGCAAACGGTGAGGCGGCAATCACTTACCGGCTAAAGCGCCCGGAATAGGCCAAGGCCTAACACGGCTACAAAACAGAAAAGGCCCCGGCATTGCTGCCGAGGCCCTTGTTCTGTTTCGCCTTATAGCGCGTGATCAGTCGATCACGGCCACCATGTGCGGAAGCTTGGCGATCGCGCCGCGAACTTCGGCGGTATCTTCGAGTTCCACCACGCGGTGCATCTTGCCGAGGCCCAGACCGACGAGGATCTTCTTCTGGCTTTCGGGGCGACGGATCGGTGAACCGATCTGCTTGAGCTTGATCTTTGCCATATCGATTACTCCACGATGGCCGCGGCTTCCGCCTCGGCTTCAACCGGAGCAGCGCCGCCACGGCCCAGCAGATCGGCAATCTTCTTGCCGCGACGCTGCGCAACCGACTTGGGGCTGGTCTGATCAGTGAGCGCGTCGAACGTCGCGCGGATCATGTTGTAGGGGTTCGAAGTGCCGACCGACTTGGTCACCACGTCATGAACGCCCAGGCTTTCGAACACGGCGCGCATCGGACCACCGGCGATGATGCCCGTACCGGCCGGAGCCGAACGCAGGTTCACCTTGCCTGCACCGAAACGGCCCTTGCCGTCGTGGTGAAGGGTGCGGCCTTCCTTGAGCGGAATGCGGACCATCGTCTTCTTGGCCGAAGCGGTCGCCTTGGTGATGGCTTCCGGCACTTCGCGCGCCTTGCCATGGCCGAAGCCAACGCGGCCCTTGCCATCGCCGACCACGACGAGCGCGGCGAAACCGAAGCGCTTGCCGCCCTTCACGGTCTTGGAGACGCGGTTGATGTGCACGAGCTTCTCGATCAGCTCTTCGCCGCCGTCCTCGTCACGGCCACCACGGCCATTGCGGTCATCGCGGCGGCCACGGCCACCACGCTCACCGCCACGATCGTTGCCACCGCGGCCACGACCGGGACCACGATCGTTGCGGGGACCACGACCCTCACGGGGAGCCTCAGCAACGGCTGCTTCGGGGGCAACGCCATCCAGGTTGGTTTCGTCAGCCATCTTAGAACTCCAGCCCGTTTTCGCGAGCAGCATCGGCCAGCGCCTTGACGCGGCCGTGGAACAGGAAGCCGCCGCGATCGAACACGACGGTGGTGATGCCGGCAGCCTTGGCGCGTTCGGCAATGTCCTTGCCCACTTGCGCGGCAGCATCAACCGTTGCGCCGATGGCCTTCTGGCCCTTCACGAGCGTCGAAGCGGCAGCGAGCGTCTTGCCCGCAGCATCGTCGATGATCTGCGCGTAGATATGACGGCCGGAACGGTGGACCGACAGCCGGGGACGGCCACCGGAACGAGCCTTGAGCGCGGTACGGACGCGCTGGCGGCGGCGATCGAAGAGCGAGAGCTTGGCCATTACTTCTTCTTCCCTTCCTTGCGGAAGATGAACTCGCCGGCGTACTTGATACCCTTGCCCTTGTAGGGTTCGGGCTTGCGCCAGCGACGGATTTCGGCGGCAACCTGGCCGACCTTCTGCTTGTCGATACCCGAGATCAGCACCGTGGTGTTGTCCGGGGTCTTGATCTCGATACCTTCGGGGATCGTGAAATCGACATCGTGGCTGTAGCCGAGCTGCAGCTTGAGGTTGCTGCCCTGCGAGTTGGCACGATAGCCAACGCCGGTGATGTTGAGGGTCTTGGTATACCCTTCGGTCACGCCGACAACCAGGTTGTCGACCAGCGTGCGCTGCATGCCCCAGAACGCCCGGGCGGCCTTGGTGTCGTTTGCCGGCTTCACGATGATGGCGTTGCCATCAACCGTGTAGCTGATTTCTTCGCGCATGTTCAGGGTGAGAGTGCCCTTGGGGCCCTTCACGGTGATCACGCCGTTCGCGATATCCGCGGTGACGCCACTGGGGATCGTCACCGGCTTCTTGCCGATGCGGCTCATCAGAACACCTCCGCGAGCACTTCGCCGCCGACATTGGCCGCACGTGCTTCGGCATCCGAGAGCACGCCCTTCGGCGTCGAGACGATGGTGATGCCAAGACCGTTGCGAACAACGGGGAGTTCCTTGGAACCCGAGTAGACGCGGCGGCCCGGCTTGGAGACGCGGGCAACATGCTTGATCGCAGGCTGGCCCTCGAAATACTTCAGTTCGATACGCAGCTGCGGGTGCTGGCCGGTCACGTCTTCGCTGAAGCCACGGATGTAGCCTTCGCGCTGAAGCACTTCGAGCACGTGGAGACGCAGCTTGGAAGCGGGCGAAAGGACCGAGTCCTTCTTCGCCTGCTGGCCGTTGCGGATGCGGGTGAGCATATCACCCAGGGGATCGGTCAATGCCATTTCGTGATCCTTACCAGCTCGACTTCGTCACGCCGGGGATCATCCCCTTGTTGGCGAGATCACGCAGCTCGATGCGGCAGAGGCCAAACTTGCGGTAATAACCGCGCGGACGGCCCGTGGTGTTGCAGCGGTTACGCACGCGGGTCGGGTTCGCGTTGCGCGGCAGCTCGGCCATCTTGAGACGGGCGATGAGGCGCTCGGTTTCGTCGAGCTTCTCATCGGCCGCAACAGCCTTGAGCGCGGCGTACTTGGCCGCGAACTTCTGAACGAGCTTCTTGCGGCGCTCATTCTTGTTGATGGAACTCAGTTTCGCCATGGACTTAAGCTCTCTTCTTGCAATCTTTGGCGAGCCGCCGCCAACGGGCAGACGGCTCTAGCCGGATGAACCTCAGGCGGCCTGCTGCTCTTCAGCAGCTTCGCGCGGGAACGGGAAACCGAACAGACGGAGCAGCTCGCGCGCTTCGTCGTCGGTCTTGGCGTTGGTGGTCACGATGATGTCCATCCCGCGCACCTTCTCGATCTGGTCGTAGCTGATCTCTGGGAAGATGATCTGCTCCTTCAGACCCATCGCATAGTTGCCGCGACCGTCGAACGACTTGGGGTTGAGCCCCCGGAAGTCGCGGATGCGGGGCATTGCGATGGTGATGAGACGGTCGAGGAATTCGTACATGCGTTCGCGGCGCAGGGTAACCTTGCAACCGATCGGCATGCCCTCACGCAGCTTGAACTGCGCGATCGACTTCTTCGCCTTGGTGATCACCGGCTTCTGGCCCGCGATGAGTTCCATCTCGGCAGCGGCGGTGGTGACCTTCTTCTTGTCCTGGCTCGCCTCGCCCACGCCCATGTTGAGCGTGATCTTGGTGATCGAGGGGATTTCCATCGGGTTACCATAGCCGAACTTCGCCTGCATCGCAGCGACGATCTCGGCGTGGTACTTCGCCTTCATCCGGGGCACATAATTATCAGCCATCGATCGTCTCCCCGGACTTGACGGCCACGCGGACCTTCTTGCCGTCCTTGGTCTCGAAGCGCACGCGAGTGGGCTTGCCATCCGCGCCAGCCAGGCCGACCTTCGAAATATGCAGCGGAGCCTCGCGGCGGTCGATGCCGCCCTGCGGGTTCTCCTGAGTGGGCTTGCGGTGACGGGCAGCGATGTTCACGCCGGCCACGACAACCTTGTCTTCCTTGGGAAGGACCTGAAGGACAGTGCCGGTGCGGCCCTTGTCCTTGCCCGAACGGACGACGACAGCATCGCCCTTCTTGATCTTAGCGGCACCCATCACAGCACCTCCGGCGCAAGGCTGATGATCTTCATGAAGCCGCGTGCGCGCAGTTCGCGCACCACCGGTCCGAAGATACGCGTGCCGATGGGCTCTTCGTTCTTGCCGACGAGCACAGCGGCATTGGTGTCAAAGCGAATCACGCTGCCATCGGCGCGGCGTACATCCTTGCGGGTACGCACGATCACCGCACGGTGCACGTCGCCCTTCTTGACGCGGGCACGCGGCTGCGCTTCCTTGATCGACACGACGATCACATCGCCGACGCTGGCAAAACGACGCTTCGACCCGCCCAGCACCTTGATGCACTGGACGCGCTTCGCGCCGCTGTTGTCAGCGACTTCGAGATTGGACTGCATCTGGATCATTGATCCGGTTCCTTCTCACTGGCTTGCCGGAACAAGTCCGGCAGTTCCAAAAATGATTGCGACTTAGACGTCGGCTTCGATTGCGGCGGCCTTGCCGGCCAGCACGCGGTCGATGACCTTCCACGTCTTCAGCTTGGAGATCGGCGCAGTCTCTTCGATGCGCACGGTCTCACCGGCCTTGAACGAGTTGGTCTCGTCGTGAGCGTGGTACTTCTTCGAACGGCGGATGATCTTCCCGTAGAGCGGGTGCTTCACCTTGCGTTCGACCTTGACCACCACGGTCTTGTCGGTCTTGTCGGAGACGATCGTCCCGATCAGGATACGCTTGGGCATAGTTGGTTCCTTACGCCTTGGCTGCCGAGGAGCGCTCGGTCTGCAGCGTCTTGATGCGGGCGATGTCGCGGCGGACTTCGCGGATGCGGGCCGGACGCTCAAGCTGGTTGGTCGCCGACTGGAAACGCAGGTTGAACTGCTCGCGCTTCAGCTCGGAGAGATCAGCCTGAAGCTGATCGTCAGACTTGACGCGCATATCTTCAAACTTGGCCATCATTCGCCTCCGAGGTGCGAGGTATCGCCCAGGCGGGCAACAACCTTGGTCTTGATCGGGAGCTTCATCGCAGCGCGGCTGAACGCTTCAGCAGCGAGCGGGCCGGCAACGCCGTCAAGCTCGAACAGGATACGACCCGGCTTCACGCGGGCCGCCCAGAACTCGATCGAACCCTTGCCCTTGCCCTGGCGGACTTCGGCAGGCTTCTTGGTCACCGGCACATCGGGGAAGATGCGGATCCAGAGACGGCCCTGACGCTTGATGTGGCGCGTGATCGCACGGCGAGCCGCTTCGATCTGGCGCGCAGTGATACGCTCCGGCTCGAGCGCCTTGAGGCCGTAGGTGCCGAAGTTCAGATCGGTGCCACCCTTGGCATCGCCCTTGATCCGGCCCTTGAAGGCCTTGCGGAACTTGGTCTTTTTCGGTTGCAGCATGGTGCTTACTCTACCTTAGCGCCGGTCGGAGGCCGGGCGGACACCGGAGGTCTGAGCCTCGAGCATCAACCGGTCCTGCGCCATCGGATCATGGCCGAGGATCTCGCCCTTGAAGATCCACGTCTTGATGCCGATCACGCCATAGGCGGTGTGGGCCACGGCCTCGGCATAATCGATGTGCGCGCGCAGCGTATGAAGCGGCACGCGACCTTCGCGGTACCACTCGACGCGGGCGATTTCAGCACCACCGAGACGGCCGCCGCACGTGATCTTGATGCCTTCGGCACCCAGACGGAGCGCCGACTGCACAGCGCGCTTCATCGCACGGCGGAAAGCCACGCGGCGGACGAGCTGATCGGCAATACCCTGCGCAACAAGCTTGGAATCGATTTCCGGCTTGCGGATTTCGACGATGTTCAGCTTGACGTCGCTGGAGGTCATCTTGGCGAGCTGGCTACGCAGCTTTTCGATGTCCGCGCCCTTCTTGCCGATGATCACACCGGGACGAGCAGCGTAGATCGAAACGCGGCAGGTCTTGGCCGGGCGTTCGATGACGACCTTCGAAATCGCAGCCTGGGGCAGATGCTCCATGATGAACTTGCGCATGGCAAGGTCTTCACGCAGCAGGTTCTGGTAGTTGCGGCCTTCCGCGTACCAGCGGCTATCCCAGGTGCGGTTGATCTGCAGGCGCAGACCGATGGGGTTCGACTTGTGACCCATGATCAGGCCTCCTCACCAGTAGCCGCTTCGCGAACCACGATCCGCAGGCGCGAGATCGGCTTCAGGATGCGGGTGGACTTGCCGCGACCACGGGTGTGGAAGCGCTTCATCGTGATCGACTTGCCGACCGAAGCCTCGGCGACGACGAGCGCATCGACATCTAGGTTGTGGTTGTTCTCAGCGTTGGCAATCGCAGAGGCGAGCACCTTGCGCGCATCAACCGCCATGGCCTTCTTCGAGAAGGCGAGGATGTTCATGGCGTCTTCGGCGCGGCGGCCGCGAATGAGCGCAGCAACGAGGTTCAGCTTCTGGGCCGAGCCGCGGATCTGCGTACCGACCGAGAGCGCTTCGTTGTCCGCAACGCGGCGCGGGGACTTAGGCTTGCCCATTAGCGCTTGCCCTTCTTGTCAGCGGCGTGGCCGGGGAACGTGCGCGTCGGCGCGAATTCACCAAGCTTGTGGCCGACCATCTCTTCGTTGACAGAGACGGGGATGAACTTGTGCCCGTTGTAGACGCTGAACGTCAGACCAACGAACTGCGGCAGAATGGTCGATCGACGCGACCAGGTCTTGATCGGACCTGCACGCGAACCAGCATCCTGAGCGCCTTCGGCCTTCTTCAGGAGATGCAGATCGACGAAGGGTCCCTTCCAGACGGAACGTGCCATGGGGTGTTACCTCTTCTTCTTCGCGTGACGCGAACGGATGATCATCTTGTCCGTCTGCTTGTTGTTACGAGTACGGGCGCCCTTGGTCGGCTTGCCCCACGGCGTGACCGGATGACGGCCACCCGAGGTGCGGCCTTCGCCGCCGCCGTGCGGGTGATCGACCGGGTTCTTTGCGACACCACGCGTCAGCGGGCGACGACCGAGCCAGCGGCCGCGACCGGCCTTGGCAAGGTTCTGGTTCGAGTTGTCGGGGTTCGAGACCGCGCCAACCGTGCCCATGCAATCGCCGCGCAGGTAGCGCTGCTCGCCCGAGTTCAGGCGGACGATGACCATGCCGCGGTCACGACCGACGAGCTGGACATAGGTACCTGCCGAACGGGCGATCTGGCCACCCTTGCCCGGCTTCATCTCCACGTTGTGGATGATCGTGCCGACCGGCATCTGGCTGAGCAGCATGGCGTTGCCCGGCTTCACGTCGGTCTTTTCGCCAGCGACGACCTGATCGCCGACCGCAAGACGCTGCGGCGCGATGATGTAGGTCTGCTCACCGTCCTCGTACTTGACGAGAGCGATGAACGCAGTGCGGTTGGGATCATATTCCAGACGCTCGACCGTCGCGGGCATGTCCCACTTGCGGCGCTTGAAATCGATGAACCGGTAGCTCTGCTTGTGGCCGCCCGCGATACCGCGACTGGTCACGTGGCCCTTGTTGTTGCGGCCGCCGGTCTTGCTCTTGCCCTCGGTCAGCGCCTTGAGCGGCTTGCCCTTCCACAGCGACGACTTGTCGACGAGGATCAGGCCGCGCCGTGCGGGGCTGGTCGGGTTATAGTTCTTGAGTGCCATGGTCTATGCGCCTCAGATACCGCTGGTGACGTCGATAGACTGGCCTTCAGCCAGCGTCACGATCGCCTTCTTGAAGTCCGAACGCTTGTAGGGCTTGCCCTTCCAGCGCTTGGTCTTGCCGTCCTGGTTCAACGTGTTCACCTTGGTGACCTTCACGTCGAACAGGGCTTCAACCGCAGCCTTGATCTGCGGCTTGGTTGCCTTGTCGGCGACCTTGAAGACCACGGCGTTGTGCTCGCTGAGCAGCGTCGTCTTTTCCGTGATGTGGGGTGCCACGATCACATCATAGTGACGCGTGTCGATGCCTTCCTTAGCCATTGAAGCGGCCCTCCAGCTTTTCGACCGCAGCGCGCGTCAGCACCAGCGTGTCATGCTTCAGGATGTCGTAGACGTTGGCGCCAACCGCCGGGAGCACGTTGACCCCGACGATGTTGCGCGCAGCGCGGGCGAAGTTGTCGTTCACCGCGTCGCCGTCGATGACCAGCACCTTCTTGCCGAAGCCCGCCTTGGCCAGCGTTGCCGCGAGCGTGGCAGTCTTTCCGTCGGTATCGAGCGAGTCGATCACCACGAGGCCGCGACCTTCGGACTGCGCCTTAGTCGAGAGCGCCATCTTCAGACCCAGCGCGCGGATCTTCTTGTTGAGCGAGGGGTTAAAGTCACGGACGCGAGGACCGTGAGCCTTGCCGCCGCCGATGAAGATCGGAGCTGCGCGGTCACCGTGACGAGCGCCGCCGCCGCCCTTCTGGTTACCCAGCTTCTTGCCGGTGCGTGCCACGTCCGAACGCTCACGCGCTCCGCGGGCCGTGCCACGGCGCTTTTCGAGCTGCCAGGTAACGATGCGGTGGAGGATGTCGGCACGCGGAGCGAGACCGAACACGGCATCAGACAGCTCGGCTTCGCCAGCTGCAGTGCCATCGAGATTGAGGACCTGAACCTTCACGGGCTTAACCCTCCTGACCATCGACAGTGGTCTCGACCGCAGCGGTGTCTTCCGCCGGCGTGTCGGCCGCAGCCGTGTCATTCATGTTGGCGGCCTGCTTGAGACCGGCGGGGTACGGCGCCTCGGCGTGACGGTCGAGCTTCACCGCATCGCGCACGAGCAGCCAGCCGTTCTTCGAACCAGGGACCGAGCCCTTGACGAAGATCAGGCCGCGCTCATCGTCGGTACGGACGATTTCGAGGTTCTGCTGGGTGCGCTGACGGTCGCCCATGTGGCCGGCCATCTTCTTGTTCTTGAACACGCGGCCCGGATCCTGGCGGTTACCCGTCGAACCGTGCGCACGGTGCGAGATCGACACGCCGTGGGTGGCGCGCATACCGCCGAAACCCCAACGCTTCATGGCGCCGGCGAAGCCCTTGCCCTGCGTGTGACCGGTGATGTCGACATACTGGCCGGGCACGAAGTGCGAGGCAGCGATGGTGGAACCGACTTCGAGCAGCGCATCATCAGCGACGCGGAACTCGGCGACTTCCATCTTCAGTTCGACTTCAGCCTTGGCGAAGTGCTCGCGCTGCGGCTTGGCGACATTCTTCTGCTTGGCCTGACCCGCGCCGAGCTGAACCGCGACGTAACCGTCACGTTCTTCGGTACGAACCGAGACCACCTGGCAGTTTTCAAGCGCCAGGACGGTAACCGGCACGTGCCGTCCGTCGTCCTGGAAAACTCGGGTCATCCCGAGCTTCTTAACGATCACGCCGGTGCGCATGACCATACTCCTTACAGAGGCCTTGCGGGGACCATCCCCACGAGGCGTGTTCAGCCCGTATGTGAAACGCGCCCCGTCCGGGCTGAGTGCCCCTGCGTGAACAGGAGCGAACGGGGGACGCTTGCCCGGCTATTGCCCCCTGAGGAGCGGCGCCGGAGGTATCCCATTGTCTGGGAGGCTCAGTGGCCTCCAAAACTCTGGTACTTCTGCAAATTGCAGAAGCGAAAACTATTACGCGAGCTTGATCTCGACGTTCACGCCAGCAGCAAGGTCGAGCTTCATCAGCGCATCGACCGTGGCGGCATTCGGCTGCACGATGTCGAGCAGACGCTTGTAGGTGCGGACCTCGAACTGCTCGCGCGACTTCTTGTCCACGTGCGGGCCGCGGTTGACGCAGAACTTTTCGATGCGCGTCGGAAGCGGAATGGGGCCCCGGATCAGCGCGCCGGTGCGGCGTGCGGTGTCAGCGATTTCGCCGGTGGCCTGATCGAGCACGCGGTGATCAAAGGCTTTGAGGCGAATGCGGATATTCTGGGCGTCCATGTCCGTTAACCGATGCGAAAGAGCTAAAACAAAAAGACCAGCCGCTCCGCCCTCTCACCCTGCCCCAGCTGATGAAGCGAGGAGAAAGCGGGCCGCTGATCCATAAAAACCGGACCGGCAGGAGAGCGAATCTCCTGCCGGTGCGCGGCCTATATTACTTCGTGATCGTGCTGACAACCCCCGAACCGACGGTACGGCCACCTTCGCGAATTGCGAAGCGCAGACCCGGATCCATCGCGATCGGAGCGATCAGCTTGACCGACAGCGACAGGTTGTCGCCGGGCATGACCATCTCGGTGCCCTCGGGGAGGATCACTTCGCCGGTCACGTCGGTGGTGCGGAAGTAGAACTGCGGGCGGTAGTTGGCGAAGAACGGCGTGTGACGGCCACCTTCGTCCTTCGACAGCACGTAGACCTCAGCCGTGAACTCGGTGTGCGGCGTGACCGAACCGGGCTTGCACAGCACCTGGCCGCGCTCAACGTCTTCACGCTTCACGCCGCGAACCAGCGCGCCGATGTTGTCGCCGGCTTCACCCTGATCGAGCAGCTTGCGGAACATTTCGACGCCGGTCACGACGGTCTTCTGGGTGTCCTTGAGGCCGACGATTTCGACTTCCTCACCAACCTTGACGATACCGGTCTCGACACGGCCGGTAACGACGGTGCCGCGACCCGAGATCGAGAACACGTCTTCCACCGGCATCAGGAACGGCTTGTCGGTCGGACGCGGGGGCTGCGGGATCCACGAGTCGACAGCGGCCATCAGGGCGTTGATCGAATCGCGGCCGATGGCATCGTCGCGGCCTTCGAGCGCGGCGAGAGCCGAACCCTTGACGAACGGGATGTCATCGCCTTCGAAGCCGTACGAGCTCAGCAGCTCGCGCATTTCCAGTTCGACGAGCTCGAGAATTTCCTCGTCGTCAACCTGATCGACCTTGTTCATGTACACGACCAGCGCGGGAACGCCGACCTGACGCGCCAGCAGGATGTGCTCGCGGGTCTGCGGCATCGGGCCGTCAGCCGAGTTCACGACCAGGATCGCGCCGTCCATCTGGGCAGCACCGGTGATCATGTTCTTCACGTAGTCAGCGTGACCCGGGCAGTCGACGTGCGCATAGTGGCGGTTGGCGGTTTCGTACTCGACGTGTGCAGTCGAGATGGTGATGCCGCGTTCGCGCTCTTCGGGAGCCTTGTCGATGTTCGCGTAGTCGGTGAACGTCGCGCCGCCGGTTTCCGCGAGCACCTTGGTGATCGCTGCCGTCAGGGTGGTCTTGCCATGGTCGACGTGACCGATGGTGCCGATGTTGCAGTGCGGCTTGGTCCGCTCAAACTTAGCCTTGGCCATTGCTCAAACCTTCTTCTTTGAAATTGCAGATACTGCGGGGATAGGACGACGCCCGCTGAATCAGGCGCCGCCCCTAGATTGATCCGCTTGCTTATGCAAGCTGAAGCTTACGCCATCTTCGCCTTGATCTCGGTCGCGACGTTTGCCGGGACCTCGTCGTAGTGATCGAAGAACATCGAGTAGTTCGCGCGTCCCTGCGTGAACGAGCGGAGCTGGTTCACGTAGCCGAACATGTTCGCCAGCGGGACCATGGCCACAACCGCCTGGGCATTGCCCCGGCTGTCAGTGCCCTGGATCTGGCCGCGCCGCGAGTTGATGTCGCCGATCACGTCGCCGAGGTAGTCCTCCGGCGTGATCACTTCGACCTTCATGATCGGCTCAAGCAGCTTGATACCGGCCTTGCTCGCCACTTCGCGCATCGCTGCACGGGCACAGATTTCGAAGGCCAGTGCCGACGAGTCGACGTCGTGGTATGCGCCGTCATAAAGGAGCACTTCGAAGTCGATGATCGGGAAGCCGATCAACGAACCGGTCAGTGCGGTTTCACGGAAGCCCTTTTCAATGGCAGGGATATATTCCTTCGGAATGTTACCGCCCTTGATCTCGTCCTTGAAGACGAAGCCCGAACCGCGCTCGCCCGGCGTGACCTTGACCTTCACGCGGCCGAACTGGCCGGTACCACCCGACTGCTTCTTGTGGGTGTAGTCGATATCCACCGGCTTGCCGAGGTATTCGCGGTAGGCCACCTGCGGTGCGCCCACGTTGGCCTCGACCTTGAATTCGCGGCGCATACGGTCGACGATGATGTCGAGGTGCAATTCACCCATGCCCTTGATGATCGTCTGGCCGCTTTCGTGGTCAGTCGACACGCGGAACGAGGGATCCTCGGCCGAAAGACGATTGAGCGCGATGCCCATCTTCTCCTGGTCAGCCTTGGTCTTGGGTTCCACCGAGAGCTCGATCACCGGCTCAGGGAATTCCATGCGTTCAAGCACGATCGGGAACCGTTCGGCGCACAGCGTATCGCCGGTGGTGGTTTCCTTCATGCCCGCCAGCGCGACGATGTCGCCCGCGAATGCCTCGTCGATGTCCTTGCGGTCGTTGGCGTGCATTTCGAGAATGCGGCCGACCTTCTCCTTCTTGTCCTTCACCGAGTTCAGGTAGGTGCCCTTGGCGAGCGAACCCGAATAGATGCGGATGAAGGTGAGGCTGCCGACGAACGGATCGTTCATCACCTTGAACGCCAGCGCCGAGAACGGTGCGTCATCCTTGGCGGGACGGCTGTCCTTCTCGTCGCTGTCCATCTTGACGCCCTGGACGTCTTCGATGTCGAGCGGCGAAGGCAGATAATCGACGACCGCATCAAGCAAGGGCTGCACACCCTTGTTCTTGAAAGCCGAACCGCAGACCACAGGCACGAACGACTGGTTCAGCGTGCCCTTGCGGATGCAGGCCTTCAGCGTCGCCACATCGGGCTCGTTGCCTTCGAGATAGGCTTCCATCGCCGCATCGTCCTGCTCGATGACAAGTTCGATCAGCTCCTGGCGGTAGATCGCAGCTTCGTCAGCCAGATCGGCAGGAATCTCTTCATAGAAGAAGTCAGCGCCAAGCGATTCGTCCTTCCAGATGATCGCGCGGTTGTAAACGAGATCGACCAGCCCGCGCAGCTCGGATTCCATCCCGATGGGGATGTACAGCACGGCCGGCTTCGCACCGAGGCGGTCGATGATCGACTGCACGCAGTACTTGAAGTTCGCGCCGGTGCGGTCGAGCTTGTTGATGAAGCACATGCGCGGCACGCCGTACTTGTCAGCCTGGCGCCACACGGTTTCGGACTGCGGCTCCACGCCCGCAACGCCATCGAAGCAAGCCACCGCGCCATCGAGCACGCGCAGCGAACGTTCGACTTCAATCGTGAAGTCGACGTGCCCGGGGGTGTCGATGATGTTGATGCGGTAGTCTTCACCCGCACCGCTGTCAGACTTCCAGAAGCAGGTCGTGGCGGCCGACGTGATCGTGATGCCGCGCTCCTGTTCCTGCTCCATCCAGTCCATCGTGGCGGCGCCGTCGTGGACTTCGCCGATCTTGTAGGACTTGCCGGTGTAGTAGAGGATGCGCTCGGTCGTCGTGGTCTTGCCGGCGTCGATGTGCGCCATGATGCCGATGTTGCGATAGCGCTCGAGCGGATGGCTGCGGGCCATGGGAGTTTCCTTGGGTTCGGGAGGGGCCGGATAATGCCGGCCCGCCCCATAGTGTGCTTAGCGTGACCTTTTCAAGACGGCCGCCTGTTCATCTTGTGACAAACCAGTGGCCCCCTTGGGCACCGATCCTTACCAGCGATAATGGCTGAAGGCGCGGTTGGCATCGGCCATGCGGTGGGTGTCTTCGCGCTTCTTGACCGCGTTGCCGCGATTGTTGGCAGCATCGAGCAGCTCAGCCGAAAGGCGCGCAGCCATCGTGGTTTCGCTGCGGTTGCGCGCGGCAGTGATCAGCCAGCGGATGGCCAGCGCCTGCGCACGCTCGACGCGCACTTCGACGGGGACCTGGTAGGTCGCACCACCGACGCGGCGGCTGCGGACTTCGATCTGCGGCTTCACGTTGTTGAGCGCATCGTGGAACAGCTGCAGCGGATCCGCCTTGGCGCGGGTCTGCATGGTTTCCATGGCACCGTAAACGATGCTTTCAGCGACCGACTTCTTACCATCGAGCATGAGGTTGTTCATGAACTTCGACAGGATCTGATCGTTGAACTTCGGATCCGGCAGGATCTCCCGCTTTTCGGGACGACGACGACGAGACATATTGCGTACTCCTTCGGAACGCGGCTGGCCCAGCCGGGCCTGCCTTGCGATTCCGATCCCAGATGAAACTTACTTCGGACGCTTGGCGCCGTACTTCGAACGCGACTGCTTGCGGTCCTTGACACCCTGGGTATCGAGAACGCCGCGCAGCACGTGGTAGCGCACGCCCGGAAGGTCGCGCACACGGCCGCCGCGGATGAGCACCACCGAGTGCTCCTGCAGGTTGTGGCCTTCGCCCGGAATGTACGAAATCACTTCGCGGCTGTTGGTCAGGCGGATCTTGGCCACCTTGCGCAGCGCCGAGTTCGGCTTCTTCGGGGTCGTCGTGTAGACGCGGGTGCAGACGCCGCGCTTCTGCGGGTTCTGCTCCATCGCAGGGACCTTCGACTTGGTCTTCTGCGGTTCGCGGCCCTTGCGGACCAGCTGGTTGATCGTAGGCATGAAGGACTCTTCACCTTGGTTTGCGGGCGCGGCAGACCGGGGTGAAGGCTTGCGGATGCTCTCATCCAGCGGCGGGCAAGACCAATTCTGGCCTCGCGCCCGGGCGCTGCATGAGCCGAAAACGCTCCACCCGGGGCAATCGCCACCGGGTTACTTTGACGGATTACGGGGTTGCCCGGCCCTGCCCCCGTTTCGGATTGCTCCGATTCGGCAAGCATGTGGACCAAACACAAGAGGGACCCACGAATGACGGAAATCCGCCCTCGAGGCCCCACCTGCCGCGCACCGGCAATGTTCAGCTCTGTTGAACCGATTGGCCTGAGGCCGTTCGGGACGAGCCGCCCTTAAGCCGGATCGGCCCGCCGGTCAAGCATGGTGCAGGCGGCGGGCCGGGCTTGCGGGGCACTTCCAAACCGCCTCGCGCCCTACTCCGCCGCCTCGGCCAGCGGCACTGAACGGCGCAGGATCGATCCGACCGTGTGATCGAGCGTGGCCAGCGCCACGTGGAGCCAATCGTCCATCGCGGCAAGGCCCCGGTCGGAAAGGCGCACGAACGTGCGGCGGCCATCGCGGCCATCGTCCTCGCGCTCGACCAGCCCGCGCGCTTCGAGGATGCGCAGCCAGCGCAGCGCCGTGGTGGGCGGAACATCCGCCCCGATACAGGCGCTGGTGGTGGGCACAGGCCGGTCCTCCCGCGTGGCGACATAGAGATCGAGCAGGATATCCCACGTCGGTTCGCCGAACAGGTCTGAGGGCAGATGGCGATCACGGCGGCGGCGGATGGCATAGCATTCCCGCGCAAATGCCAGCAGCGCATCGGACGTGATCCGCGAAGAGGCAAGCTGCAGGCCAGCGGCGGCCGAGGGCGTGATATCGGCACCGACAGGTTCCCGCTGTGCAGGCATGGCAGTTTCGGCGGCGGCGACCGGTTCGGGCAGCGGCGCTGCCAGAGCGATGCGGCGCAAGCCGGCGCGGCGGCGACCGGTGCGATCAAGGCGGCGCGTGATGCGTGCAGTCATGCGAGGCTCCCGCGGGCGATGGATGCCGTCTGGCGGTGGTTTCGGGCAGGCGCGCTCATGCGAGCCGCCAGGAGTGATAGCGACCAATCCGCCGACGGCGCTCGACATGCGCCGCGGTGCCGATTGCCAGCACCACAAGCTGGAACAGGAAAGGCATCTGCGTCATCGTCCAGTAGGCTCGGCGCACCATGTCCACGTCCCACAGCTTGGCGGCATGACCGAGCACGACGAGCACTTGCGAGGCCGAAACCCACAGCGGCCAGCCGCGATTGGCGTAGAGCGCCACCCAGAGCAGGGTGAAGAAAGCCCAGGTATCGATCACCAGGTGTCCCGGGTTGACCGTGTACCAGGCCGGATCGCCGAACAGCATGTGATTGCCCACATCCAGCGCGAATGTGGAAAGCAGCACTGTCGCCACCAGCCGTTCGGGTTCGTCGCCCTTGCGGGCAGCGAACAGCACGGTGGCGATCAGTGCTATGCGAAGGATCCACAGCCAGGCCATGGCGCATCAGGATCCCCGAAAAGCGGCGGACCAATGCGGCATCAGGCCGCCTGAACCGCTGCAGTCATGCCCGTATCGGCGAGATCTTCGCCTTCGAGCAGTGCGGCGGGCGGGCAGGCATCATTGCCGCCGCAGGTTTCCACCGCGATGGCGCTGAGCCGGCCATGGACGCGGGCAAGTTCGCCACCGGCATCAAGCATCGCCTGCTGGCTCTTGACCAGCCGCATCAGGGCTTCCTGCCCGACAAACGGCCCGACCCCGGTGCCGCGCCGCGCGCCGACCATGGTCTGCAGCAGTTGCGCCTGGCGCAGCAGGGCTTCGTCGAGCGCGGCTTCTGCCTGGTGCAGATCGCGGGCGATGCGCAGCTGCGCGACCGAAAACGGCATTTCCGGCGTCGTGTCGTGTGTGAAAGCAGTCATCCCAGTCTCTCCATGCCAGGGCCCTGACGAGGCCCGCCTTGATCCAAGTGCGAGGAGAAGTTCATCCGGGCCAGGGCGGCCCATGGATCAGTGCGCGATGATCTGCGAAAGCTGCGCAAACATCGCCAACCCACCCATGACGATCAGGATCAGGAACATGGCAAAGACCGCTATGGTCCCAAGCCTGATATATGTCCCGTAAGGTCCGTCGAACATCTCCGGCAGGACGTGGTGGTATGGTTCGGCCAGAGCATCGCCGCCATGGTGCGTAGATCTTGCCAGAGTTTCACTGGCCAGCGCATCCCGGCGGGTCTGCTGCGGCCTGACCCAGTCCGCCATGTCTTCCCGTTCCAGATGCTGCGGCGCATCGATCGGAAGCGCGACGTCGGAAAAATCGTATACGGATCGTTCGTATATGGATGCATCTGCCATGGATGCATCGCTCACGGCCACGGGAGCAGCCGGATCCGCCACGAGGCGGCGATAGGCCTGGGCCACTTCACCGCGCGTGGTGACGCCCAGTTTCGCACGGGCCAGCATGATCCGCTGGTCGACCGTGTGGTGGGAAATGCCGAGGATGCGCGAGATCTCTTTCGAGGTCTTGTGCTCGATCAGCAAATCGAGCACGGCACGCTGCTTATCTGTCAAAGCGGAGAGTGTGTCGGGCAATGGTGACGCCCCTGCGCCAGGAACCGGCCCCAGCACTTGCCCTGATGGACCAGCCTCAACCGGCGGCGGCGGCGCGGCAACAGTCTGGTCCGACTTGCTCATGTTGGTTGACCACCACCCCGATTGCGCCATTGCGGCAGTAAAAATGGATTAATAACGTCTCGACCGCAAGACCAACTCGTCTAATGCGTAGCGATTGAGCCCCCGGCAGCCAAACCTGCGGCATTGCGGCGCGACTCAGAAAATCATATCTCCCCTAACATAGGTTAAATTGGTCCCTAACCGGAGAGTAAGCACGTGACGCGTTCGCGGATGTTCGCACGGCGAACGGGCAAGGTCCTTGCGGCCAGCCGCGCGGCGATGGCGCTCGTGTTTCTCATCGCGCTTTCCATCGATCCGTCGGAGAGCGGGAGCAGCAGCACTGGCGGCCATGTCATGTTCGGGCTGCTCGCTGGCTATCTTGCGGGTGCCACCGCCCTGATCGTGATTGCCTGGCGCAGCTGGTGGTGGGAATTCCGCCTCGCTCCGTGGGTCCACGCAGTCGATACGCTGGCCTTCGTGATCGCGGTCTATTTCTCCGAAGCCACCCGCGCCGATTTCAACAGCCCGTTCATGGCGCTGACCGCATTCCTGCTGATCAGCGCAACCTTGCGCTGGGGCTGGTTCGCGGTGGCCTTGACCTCGGTTGCGCTCGTGCTGCTCAACGTGGTGATCGGTGCGGGCCTGTTCGCGCTCGATCTGCCGATAGAGCCCTACCGGTATGGCCGGCGACTGATGTACTTGTGCGTGCTTTCGATCATGATGGTGTGGCTGGGCGGCGAGCAGCGCGGCCCGCGCATAGCCTCCATGCCGCGCACGCCGGGCACGCCGGGCGAGCGGCGCAATGCCATTCTCGTCGATGCGCTGTCTTTCGTGCGCGGCGCGCTCCAGGCGAGCGGCGCCGCCATCGCGGTGCCGCACGGTGAGGAACCATGGACCGAGGTGCTGCGCGACACCGGCTATGCCGTCATCGTCGACCGGCTCGGCCCCGAAGCGCTCGAAGGCAGCTTTGGCGAACCCGACCGCGCGGCGCTGATCGACCGGGCGCGCGGGCGGCGCATCACCAGCCGGGCAGGATCCTATCCGCTCGCGATCTCCGGCCCGGTCAACGCGCCGCTCGCTGCGCATTGCGGCATCGTGGAAGCCATGATCGTCTCGTTCGAGACGGCGGCAGGCCCCGGCCAGCTACTGATCTGGGGCGTGCCCGACATGTGCATCGATGATCTGCCGCTGGTCGAGGCGATCGGGCACCATCTCAGCACAGAGCTTGACCGCGAGGATCTGGCCGAACTGGCGCAGGCTGCTTCCGCGGCTGCGCTGCGGGATTCGCTGGCGCGTGATCTGCACGACAGCGTCGCCCAGTTCCTCGCCGGCACGCTGTTTCGGCTGGAAGCGCTTTCGCGCTGGATCCGCGAGGGCCATGATCCAACCCGCGAAATCCATGACCTCAAGGCCGCGCTGCGGCGCGAGCAGGGGGAATTGCGCGCCATGATCCAGCGCCTGCGCCGCGGCGAGGAAGGCGACCGCCGCACCGATCTGGTGGAGGAACTGGAAACCCTGTTCGGCGAGATGAGCCAGCACTGGCGCATCGCAGTGCAGCTCGAGCCGCAGATCCGGCCAATGCCTGTCTCCATCGGGCTTGCCCACGAACTGCGGCAGGTCCTGCGCGAAGCGGTGGCCAACGCCGCCCGTCACGGCCACTGCGGCAAAGTGGTGGTTGCGGTGGGGCTTGGCGGCCCCGGCCTGACCTTGCGGATCGCCGACGACGGCGAAGGCTTTCCGGCCGACAGCGCCCCGCCCCGCCCCCGCTCGATCAGCGAACGGGTCGAGGCTCTGGGCGGAACGCTTTCGATCTGCCATAACCATCCGGGCGTTTTGCTTGAAATCGCCTTGCCAAACAGGATTGCCTGATGATCCCCGTTCTTGTTGCCGATGACCATGGCTTCATTCGTGCCGGTGTCGAAGCCGTGCTGCGGGGCAGTCGGTTCCAGGTCGTGGCGGGCACCGCGAGCGGCGAGGAAACCCTTGCCGCGATCGCGACGCATGATCCCGCGATCGTGCTGCTCGATATCAACATGCCCGGCATGAACGGGGTCCAGGCCCTCGAAGCGCTGCGATCCAAGGGCGACAAGCGCGCGGTCGTGCTGCTGACTGCAGGGATCAACGACCGCCAGCTGCTGGCGGTGATGCGCGCCGGGGTTGAAGGGATCGTGCACAAGGACGGGGCGGAAGGCGGGCTTGTCGAGGTACTCGAAAAGGTCGAGGCGGGCGGCAAGGCCATCGACCCCGCATTGCTGCAGCGCGCGCTCGACCTTTCGCTAAGCGCGGACAGCGGCGGACCGCTCGAACGGCTCAACCAGCGCGAGCGGCGGATTGCCCGTCTCGTGGCGCGCGGGATGCGCAACCGCGACATCGGCAGCGAGCTTGGCATCGGCGAAGGTACGGTGAAGGTCTACCTTCACGCGATGTACCAGAAGCTGAGCATCGACAACCGCACCGAACTGGCGCTGCTCGCGGTGGGCGATCCCGGCGAATAAGGCCCGCGGCCTGCCAGACTACACTGGCCCCACTAATACGACTCCCGACTACGCCGGCTCAAGCACGACGGTGGCCGCAGCGGTGTTGCTGATCGGCACATGATAGTTGCGCATGACCATGGTCTGCGGGGCATCGCCCAGCGCCCCGCGCGCCGCGATCCAATTGAGGATCTCCACCCCTTGCGTGCCGGCCAGCTCGGCCACCTGCTCGGCGGTGTGCCCGGTGAGCGCATCGGGATCGGACGCAAGGTTATCGAGGCAGAAGCGGTCGTAATCCGGATTCATGAACCCGGCGCGCCCGCCTTCGAGCTGGTGCGAAAGGCCGCCCGTGCCCATCACCACGATCCTTTCGCTGCCCGGCCACGCGCGCAGCGCAGCGCCCACCGCCCGGCCCAGCGCGAGGCAGCGGCGAGGCGACGGCAGAGGAAACTGCACGGTGTTGATCGCAATCGGCACCAGCTTCACCGGCCACGCCTCGGCATCGGGCCAAGCCAGCTCGAAGGGGATCGACAGCGCGTGATCGACCATCATCTTCTGGCAGGTGGTCATGTCGAATTCGGCCTCGACCAGCGCCTCGATCAGGTGCCACGAAAGGTTCGGATGGCCAGTGAAGCTCTTGTAGACCGGCAGGCCCCAGCCCTCGTCCGCGTTGTGATACGATGCCGCCGCGCCAATGGCGAACGTGGGCATGGCATCGAGGAAGAAGTTAAGCCCGTGATCGTTGTAGAACACCACTGCAACATCGGGTGCGGCATCGGCAAGCCACTGGCGCACCGGCGGAAAGCCATCGAAGAACGGCTTCCAGTAGGCCTCGTGCTGATCGCCGCGCTGGATCGCCCCGCCGATGGCAGGGACATGGCTGGTGAAATAGCCGCCGACAACCTGTGCCATCATGCGTTCTCCCGGCTGCTATCTTCAAGGCAGCGGGCGCGCGGCGCGACATGCAGCCCTGCCATTGCCGGATCGACCGCATTGCGGGCTTCCAGCAGCATGGCCTTGAATTGTGTGACGCTCTGCCCAGTCTGCAATGCGCCGAGATCCTGCACGTTCAGCCCGAAGATCCCCGCCAGCTTGGCGAGGTAATAGACGTTGCCGCCCGCCGCGAGCATCGCAGGCACATCGCGCGCAGCCACGGCGGCGCGCTGCGCTGGGGTCAGGCCATAGGCGCCGCAATAGCCGTCCTCATCAGCGAGGAAGGCCGCGCGGTTGGCCGCATCGTTGAAGGAAAAGCACATCGCGTTGAGCGCGAAGCCGCGTTCCGCCAGTTCGCCATCGAACAAGGCGGTGCCAGGTATCGAGCGGCGCAAGGCTCGCGAATCAGGGCTGTGCGGGGCTGGCAGCATGGGCGCGTCTTTCGCTGAAACGCCGGGTCTTCCCGGTGGTTTGCGTCCTAGCAAGGCGAGACGGCGCAGGAATTGACCAAGGTCAACCAGTCCGGGAACAGTGCGCAGCTAGGCACTGTTACGTAACCGCCATTGCGGATTGTGCAGCGCAGGAACTGTTATCACTATCGCCGTCATGGCTCTCACCAACGCCGAGCGGCAGCGCCGCTACCGCCAGAAACTCAAGGCTCGCGCATCGCCCGATGGCGTTGGCGAACTTGCGCGCATCGCGATGGAGCGGGCGGTGCAGGCGCTGTGGGCCTTTCATCAGCGCCCCGGCCCCGGCGGGATCGATTGGGCGCTGATCGATGGCTGTACCACGCTCGAACAATACCGCTCCGAATTGGAGCGAAGCCCCGGCAACCTAAGCCAGGCCGTGCGGGCGTTTCTGCCCGACTTCTCCGGACTGACGGCTGCCGAAGCGCGCGCAGTTGCGCTGGTGATCGAACTCTCGGACGCGCTGCGCATGGCTCCGCCGCGCCAGTTCAGCCTGCCCGCGCTGGATTAGGCACTCATCGCCTCACTGCGGATGTGAGCGAGAAAGGCGCAACGCCAATCTTCATTCCGCAGCTCGGCAGAAATGTAACATTTGTCCGGCAGTTTTCCCCTCGGCACGCGACAAGGCCTGCGCATTGTCGGGGATGACGGAAAATGCCTACCACGGCAGATCGCCAACGGCTCAGCACCAAGACCCACGCAGTCCTCGCCGTGCTATCGCGGATACAAACGCCCTTGATGGGTTCGGCCCGATCGGTTAGCCGCCATTCGTCAGGAGTATTATGAGCATAGATCGTCAATTTATGCGGCTTTTTGCCGGGCGCTACCGCAGTGGACTCATTCTGGTCGGCATCGCCAGCGTGATGCTCAATGTGCTGGTTTTCGCCGGCTCGGCTTACATGCTGCTCGTTTACGATTCCGTGCTGCCGAGCCGCAGCGTGCCGACGCTGATCGGCCTGTTCGGCATGCTGCTGCTGGTCTACGCGTTCCAGTCGATCTTTGAGGCGATCCGCAGCGAAGCGCTGCTCGGCATTGCCAACGGCGTGCACGATGATCTGTTCGAGGCGGTCCACTATGCCACGGTGACACGCCCCTTGCGCGCCGGAGCAGACAAGGGCGACGGACTGCAGTTCACACGCGATCTCGATTCCATCCATACCTTCCTTGCAGGCCAGGGGCCGATCGCACTGATCGACTTGCCCTGGGTGATCATGTTCATGATCGTGCTGTTTGCCCTTCACTGGTGGCTGGGCCTCACCGCATTGGCGGGTGTGTTCATCATGGCGGGCATCGCCATCGTTTCGAACCGCCGCACCCAGGCCGGATCGCGCGAACTGGCGAACATCACCGGGCGCCGCTCTGCCGCTGCGCTCTCCGAAATCCGCTTCGCCGAAAGCGCGCTCGCGATGGGCATGCAAGAACGGCTGGTGGCACGCACGGCGGGCTGGGAAAACAACTTCATCGAAGCGCAGTCGTACCTCTCGCGCACGGTTTCGCGCCTCGGCGGGGCCAGCAAAGCGTTCCGCATGCTGCTGCAATCGCTGATCCTTTCGGTCGGCGCGCTGCTGGTTATCGATGGCAAGGCGAGCGGCGGCGTGATCCTCGCCTCCTCGGTGCTTTCGGGCCGCGCGCTGGCGCCGGTCGATCAGGCGATTGCCAACTGGAAGGGCCTCGTGGCCGCGCGCACCGGCTGGGGCCGCATCGCGCAGGCCGTGGCCACGTTCCGCAAGCCGTCTGCGCGCGGCGTCACGCTGGAACGCCCGTCTAGCGAGCTTTCGGTGCGCGACATCTGGGTGGCACCCCCGGGGACGCAGCGTTTCACGCTGTCGGGCGTTTCCTTCACGCTTACGCCCGGACAAGTGCTGGCGGTGATCGGGCCGAGCGCGGCGGGCAAGACCACGCTCGTGCGCGCGATCCTTGGCATCTGGAAGCCCAATCGCGGCGAAGTGCGGCTCGACGGCGCAACGCTCGACCAGTGGGATCCGGAAACGCTGGGCAGCTATTTCGGCTATGTGCCGCAGACGGTCGATCTGGTGGACGGCACGATCGGCCAGAACATCGCCCGTTTCGATCCCGAGGCGACTTCCGAAGGGATCATGGCGGCGGCCAAGGCGGCCGGCATGCACGAAGTGATCCTTGCCCTCCCCGATGGGTATGAAACGCCGGTTTCAGCCGGGGCGGTGGAGCTTTCCGCGGGTCAGCGCCAGCGTGTTGGTCTGGCGCGCGCGCTTTATGGCGATCCGTTCCTGCTGGTGCTGGACGAGGCCAATTCCAATCTCGACGCGGCGGGTGATGCGGCGCTGGCCAATGCCGTTGCCGGAATGCGCGCACGCGGCGGGATCGTCATCATGATCACACACCGCCCGGCCACGCTGGGACCATCGACCCACCTTGCAGTGATCAATGCCGGGCGGCTTGCCGATTTCGGCCCGCGCGATGAAGTGATGCAGCGCATGCAGGCCCAAAATCCTCAGCAAGTGCCGAACGCGCAGCAGGGTGCCGGTAATGCCGGGGCCGGTGGAAACCCGGCGAAGGAACCGACCGCATGAACATGCCCACCACCATTTCCGATCCCGCGCGCCAGCTCCTGCCCGCGTTCGGTGAGGATGGCGCGGACAAGGCCAAGGCCCCGGTCCTGCTCAAGCGACTGCTCTTCACGGTTGGCGGACTGCTGATCGTGCTGTTCGTGCTCGCGGCGGTGATCCCGATGGGCGGCGCGGTGATCGGCGGCGGCGCGGTCGGCGTGGAATCGCGGGTCAAACGCATTGCCCACCCCACCGGCGGCGTGATCAAGGCGATCTACGTGCGCAACGGCGAGCATGTGAAGCAGGGCCAGCTCCTGATGCGGCTCGACGACACCGTGACCGGCGCGGACGCGACGTATTCCAACCTCACGGTCGAACAATTGCTCGCGCAGAAGGGGCGGCTGGAGGCCGAGCGGCTCGGATCGGGCAAGCTCGTGTTCCCGCCCGAGCTGACCAATTCCGCCAATCCCAGCGCGGCCAAGGCGATGGCCGACGAAGCGCGGCTGTTCTCGATCCGCCAGACCGAGGAAGCCGGCCTGCGCGCCCAGCTTGCGGCGCGGGTTCTGCAATACAACGAGGAAATCCGCGGGCTGGAATCGCAGATGGCCGCGCTCAAGCAGCAGCGCAAGCTAATCGAGCCGGAGCGGCAGGGCGTGAAGGACTTGTGGGACAAGCAGCTCGTCACGATCAACCGCTTGAACCAGCTTGAACGCACGGCGGTCGATCTGGATGGCAATGTCGGCTCGCTGCAGGCGCAGATCGCGCAGGCGCGTGCGCGCATCACCGAAGCGCAGCAGCAATCGATCCAGCTGGGTCAGACGCGGCGCGTACAGGCAGGCACCGAACTGGCGCAAGTCAACACTGCGCTCAACCAGCAGCAGCTGCGCAGCGTGGCCGCATCCGACCAGCAGGACCGCAGCGAAATCCGCGCGCCCTATACCGGCGTGATCGAGAAGATCGCCTTTGCCGCGATGGGCGATGTGGTGCGCCCGGCCGAACCGATCATGGAGATCGTGCCCGATCGCGATACGTTCGTGGTGGAGGCGATGATCAGCCCGACCGACATCGATCAGGTGATGAAGGGGCAGCCTGCACGGGTGCAGTTCAGCTCGTTCAACCGGCCGACCACGCCCGAAATCCTCGGCCGGGTGACATATGTCGCGACCGACCGCACCGAAAACCCCGAAGCGCACCAGGCCTACTACATGGTGCGGATCGAGGTGGACCTCGCCGCGGTGAAGAAGGAAGGGCTGGCGCTGCGCAGCGGGATGCCCGCCGAAGTCTTCATCGAGACGGGCCACCGTTCGATGATCTCCTATCTCACGAAGCCGTTCATGGACCAGTTCATGCGCGCCTTCCGCGACAACTGAACGGCTGCTCGGTGATGTCCCCTGCCCCCATCTCCCTGCGCGCCGCACTGCTGGCCGCCGGTGCCGCTTGCATGGCGCTGGCCCCCGCAGCGGCGCAGGAGGCCCCCTCCCAGGCCCCCGCATCGGTGCCCATGCAGGGACCGCCTGATACCGGCGTGCAGACTGGCGGCCTGCAGGGCACCGGATATGGCAGCGACGATCCGGACAGCGCACGCGATCAGGGCGATGCGCAGGCGGACGGCAGCGACGATGACGCGATGTCCACTGCCGAACGCATCGCCATGCGGCCCGAACTGCCCGAGGAAACCCCGGCTGACGTCGCCGAAATGGCCTCCATCGGCGCGCCGGTGTCCACGCTGACCGATGCGCTGCGGCTCGCCTACTGGACCACGCCTTCGCTGCTGGCCCAGCGCTCCACGGTGCGCAGTGTCGATTACCGCGTGACCCAGGCCCGCGCCGGTTATGGCCCCCGGCTCAGCTACAGCATGGCCTCGAACTGGCAGCACGACAGCTTCGAGCAGCGGCGCGGCCGCCCGACGCTGGTGCTTTCGGGCATGACGACGACGGCGTCCGCCATTCTCAACCAGCCGCTGTTCACCTTCGGGCGCAATGCCTCGCAGGAACGCGGTGCGCTGGCCCAGCTCGATTTCCAGCGGCAAGTGCTGCGTTCGACCGAGCAGCAGGCACTGCTCGATGCGATCTCCGCCTATATCGGCGTGCTGCGCGACCGGGCCTCGGTCATCATTGCCAAGGACAACCTCGCCGCGCTCGAACGCCAATTGAGCGACAACAAGGCGCGGCTCGCGGTGCGCGAAGTGACCGCGACCGATGTGCAGCAGATCGCCACGCGCGTGTCGCTCGGGCAAGCGCAAGTCTATTCGGCGCAGCGCGATGCCGCGTCGAGCGAGGCGACATTCCTGCGCATGGTCGGCGTGCCCGCAGGCGAACTGGTGCCGCCCAACCCGCTCCAGCTGCCCATGCGCCAGCTGGAAGAAGCCTTTGCCTATGCCGAAACGCATAGCCCGATTATCCTTGCAGCCGAGGCGCGCGAGAAAGTTTCGCGGGCCAGCGTGGCGGCGGCCAAGGCAGACCTCATGCCGCGCATCGATTTTCAGGGCAGCGCGACATACGGTTCGCAAAGCGCCTACAACGATGACCTGCGGCAGCGCGGTTTGCGCGGACAAGTGGTCATTTCCGGGCCGATCTTCGAAAGCGGCCTGCGCCGGGCGCGCGTAAACGAGGCGATGGCGGCCAACGATGCGGATTGGCGCCTGCTCGATGGATCGTTGCGCGAAAGCCGCGCGAGCCTCGCGGCTTCATGGAACGACTGGCAGGCGCAGCAGGCCGCCATCGGCAGTTACCGCGATGCCGAAGCCTCGGCCCGCAAGGCCTATGAAGGCGCGATCCTGCAGCAGCGCGCAGGGCTGATCACTACGCTCGACGTGCTCGATCTGGCCCGCGAACTGCTGGTGGCGCGCAGCAATTCGAACACCGCCATCGCCAATGCCTATATCGCCAAGGCGCGCGTGCTGGCTGCGGCCGGCGCGCTGGAACAGGCTTGGCTGATGCCCGATGCGCCGCGCCACGATGCCGAGCGCCACGCGCGCAAGGTGCGCCACAACGGCGATGTGCCGCTGGTGACGCCGATCCTGCGCGGGCTGGACGGCGTGGCGGCTGTCGGCAACACGGCCACACGCCCGGTGCGCGATCCTGCCGCCACCCGCACGGCCGCGCCGATCCAGATCCTTCCAGCAGACAAGCTGGCCACTCCTGCCGCCTCTCCCGATGGTCAAACTCCGGCGGTGGCCCCGAAATAGTTCTCGCAAGTCCCTCACGGCAGGAGTAGCGGCGCGGCGATGGAGACCAACGCAAATCAGGAGAGCACGCCTGCGGGCGAGGCCTCGGACTCAACCGCAGCAGTAACCCCGGCGCTGGACGCCAGTGCTTCCAGCCACGGTGACGAGCATGGGGGACATGGCGACGGGCATGGGGGGCACAGCGAAGGGCTGACCACCCTCGCGGTCGGTGCAATCGGCGTTGTGTTCGGCGACATCGGCACCTCCCCGCTCTATTCGTTCAAGGAAACCTTTGTCGGCCACCACTTGCTGAAGGTGGACCAGACGCATGTGTTTGGCGTGCTCAGCATCGTGTTCTGGACGATGATCCTGATCGTGACGGTGAAGTACTTGTTCATCGTGCTGCGCGCCGACAACAAGGGCGAAGGCGGCAGCCTTGCCCTCCTTGCGCTGGTCAGCCGCTGCCTTTCGGACCGCCGCTGGACCTATCTGATGGCCTTGTTCGGGCTCACCGCCACCGCGCTGTTCTTTGGCGACGCGATGATCACCCCGGCGGTTTCGGTACTTTCGGCGGTCGAGGGACTGACGGTGGTCAACCCCGTTTTCGAGCATCTCGTGCTGCCGATCTCGATTGCCATCCTGATCGGTCTGTTCGCGATCCAGTCGCGCGGGACGGCGGCGATGGGCAAGCTGTTCGGACCGGTCATGGTGGTCTATTTCCTGACCATTGCCGTGCTCGGCGTGATCGGGATCATGGAAGCGCCGGAAATTCTCTGGGCGCTCAATCCGGTTCATGCCTACCGCTTCTTCGCGCATGATCCGCTCATGGCCTACCTTGCGCTCGGCTCGATCGTGCTGGCGGTAACGGGGGCCGAGGCGCTCTATGCCGACATGGGCCATTTTGGTCGCCGCGCGATCACGGCGGCGTGGCTGTGCCTCGCGTTTCCGTGCCTGCTGCTCAATTATCTGGGGCAGGCGGCGATGATCATGCACCGCCCCGAAACGGTGGTGAACCCGTTCTTCCTCCTCGCCCCCGAAAGCCTGCGCCTGCCGCTGGTGCTGCTCGCCACGGCAGCCACTGTCATTGCCAGCCAGGCGGTGATTTCGGGCGCATTCTCGGTCTCGCAGCAAGCGGTGCAGCTGGGCTATTTGCCGCGCATCCGCATCCGCCACACCAGCGCGAGCGCGGCGGGGCAGATCTATGTGCCCCTGATCAACTGGACCCTGCTGGCGCTGGTGGTGATGCTGGTGCTGGGCTTCAAGACATCGGGCAACCTTGCCTCGGCTTATGGGATCGCCAACACCGGTACGATGTTCATCACCTCGTGCATGTTCGGTGTGCTGGTGTTCAAGGTGTGGAACTGGCCGCCGGTGGTGGCAGGCTTCTTGACATGCCTGTTCCTGCTGATCGACGGGGCCTATTTCACCTCCAACATGACCAAGATCCCCGATGGCGGCTGGTTTCCGCTGGTGGGCGCCTGCATCATCTTCACCATGCTGAGCACGTGGTCCACCGGGCGGCGGATCATGCGTGACCGGCTGGCCGAGGATTCGATGCCGTTTGACGTGTTCCTCGGTTCGGTCTGCCAGAAAGTGCGGCGCGTGGCGGGGACATCGATCTTCCTGGCCTCGAACGTCGAAGGCATTCCCCCGGCGCTGCTCCACAACCTCAAGCACAACCACATCCTGCATGACCGGGTGGTGGTGCTGACGGTGGAGACGCAGAACGTGCCGCACGTGCCGCCCGAAAAGCGCCGCGAGGTGGAGGATCTGGGCCACGGCTTCTACCGCATGATCATCCGCATCGGCTTCATGGACGAGGCCGACGTGCCCGCCGAACTCGCCGCCGAAACGCGCGCGGGCGGGCCGTTCAAGCCGATGGAGACAAGCTACTTCCTCGCCCGCCAGACCCTGATCGCCTCGAAGCGTCCGGGCATGGCGATCTGGCGCGAGAAGCTGTTTGCGTGGATGGTGCGCAATGCGGAAAGCGCGATGGTGTTCTTCCGCCTGCCGACCAACCGCGTGATCGAACTCGGCAGCCAGCTCGAAATCTAGGGTCAGGACCCTAGAGCCTCAGCTCCACCACCTGATCGGCCAGTCGCGCCACATCCGCGCGGTCGTGGCTGACGAGCAGGATGGGCAGCGCAAGTTCGTCGCGGATGCGCTGGATGACCGCGATCACCGCCTCGCGCCGCGCAGCGTCGAGCGCGGTGAGCGGTTCGTCCATCAGCAGGAAGCGCGGACCCGAAAGCAGCGCGCGCCCGATGGCAACACGCTGCGCCTCCCCGCCTGAAAGCGTACGCGGGCGGCGGTCCAGCAGCGGGGCGATATCGAGGAACCGCGCGGTTTCCTCAAGCGAGAGGAAGCGGCGTTCGGGCGGGGCGAGCTTCTCGCCATACGTCAGATTGTCACGCACCCGCAGGTGAGGAAACAGACGCAAGTCTTGGAACACCATGCCGCAGGCGCGATGCTCGGGCGCAAGATAGATGACCGCTGCACTGTCGTAGAGCACCGCGCCGCTGATGGCGATGCGGCCCGATTGCGGCCGCAGGAGCCCGGCGATGGCCTCCAGCACGCTCGATTTGCCTGCGCCCGATGGGCCGACCAACGCGGTAATCCCGGCAGGCGCGGCAAAGCGGCAGGTTATGGTGCGCTCGCCGCGCCGCAAGGTCAGGTCGATATCAAAGGACATGGCGGCCCCTGCCCCCGGGCAACTGGCCCTGCCCCGCCGCGCGGGTCAGGGCTTCGGACGCCACCAGCGCCGCCAGTGATAGAGCCACGGCCAGCCCCGCCAACCGCCAGACGGCCGCATCGCCGCCGGGAAGCTGCAGCGCGGCATAAATCGCGAGCGGAAGGGTGCGGGTTTCCTCCGGGATGTTGGAGACGAACGTGATCGTTGCGCCAAATTCCCCCAGCGAGCGCGCGAAGCCCAGCACCGCGCCGGCCAGAACGCCGGGCGCGGCCAGCGGCACGGTGATCGTGGCGAACGTGCGCCACGGCCCCGCCCCCAGCGTGCGCGCAGCCGCTTCGAGCCGGGGATCGACCGCTTCGAGGCTGAGCCGGATGGCGCGGACCATCAGCGGCAGCGCCATCACAGCCGCAGCAATGGCCGCGCCCGTCCAGCGAAACAGCACGCTGACGCCGTACAGCGCGAGGAAGCGCCCGCCCGGCCCTTCGGGCGCAAAGGCGATGAGCAGCAACCAGCCGATCACCACCGGCGGCAGCACCAGCGGCAGGTGAACAAGCCCGTCGAGCAGGATCTTGCCGGGAAAGTGCAGCCGCGCCAGCACCCACGCCAGCACGAATGCCAGCGGCAGCGCGCCGCCGACCGCTGCAAAGCTAACCTGCAGCGACAGCAGGACGATGCTCCATTCCTCGGCGGTCATGCGCGCTGGGGCCTACCGTGTGCCGAAGCCATAGCGGCGGAAGATCGCCTTGCCTTCGTCCGATAGGAGATAGCGGCGAAAGTCCTCGCCCTCGGGGTTGGTCGATCCGGCAAGGAGGGCCAGCGGGTAGAGGATCGGTGCATGCGCGCCAGCCGGTATCCACCCGGCAATGCGGACCGCGCTTTGCGCGCGGGCATCGGTGGCATAGACAATCCCCAGCGGCGCGGCACCGCGCGCCACCAGGGCCAGTGCGGCGCGGACGTTTTCGGCCCGCGCAAGATTGCCCTGCACCGTGGGCCAGACCTTGAGCATGGTGAGCGCTTGCTTGGCATAGCGCCCGGCGGGCACGGCATCAGGATCGGCGAGCGCGAGCCGTCCGCTGCCCAGCGCCGCTGCCAGCGCAAAGCCGGGGCGCACGACGAAGCTGATGCGCGATGCCGCCGGGGCGACGATCACCAGCCGGTTGGTGAGGAACACCGCACGGCTGGCGGGCACGATCAGCTTGCGCGCGGCGAGATAGTCCATCCATTCCTCATCCGCCGAAATGAACAGGTCGGCGGGCGCTCTGACTTCGATCTGGCGGGCGAGCGCGGAGGACGCGGCGAACGAGATCACCGGCCGGGGATGGCCCCTGGCGGTCCAGCTGGCGGCGGCGACGGTGAGCGCTTCCTGAAGACTGGCAGCAGCGAGCACGAGCGGGCCGCGCCGCTGCGCGGCCCGTGTTGATGCTGGCGCAAGTACCGCCAACACCGCAAGCAGCATGGCGCAAGGCAGGGCGAGATGGCGGAATAGGGAAGGCACGGCACGCTCCTGCAAGCTATATCCCGCGATATACAATAACCCGGCAAATTGCCTAGCGCGAATTCGCCGCCTATGCTGCGCAGTGCCGGGGCCCTCCCGCTGTCATGCCCATGCCACAGTTTCAGCCGAAGGCCGTCCGATGTTCGATTTCCGCCATGTTCTGGTCCGCCCCTTGCTGGCGGCAACCGCCCTTGCTGCCTGCGCCGGGCTGCCCTTTGCAACATTGCCCGCCGCCGCTCAGGCCGATGCCAGCGCGATCTGGCATGGGGCGGGAACGGTAGTGCCGGTCGATGCGGCGGTGGAGCCGGTCTATGGTCAGCCCGCCAGCGATTTCAGCGTGATCGTGTGGATCGATCCCGAATGCCCTTATTGCAAGCTGCTGGGACGGACGCCCGAAACGGTGGTTGATGGCAGTGGCGGCCGGGTGAACCTCGCGGTGCGGCTGCTGCCACTGCCCATGCACGGAAGGCCCGCGTTCATCGCCGCGGCAACTGCGCTGTGCGTCAGCCGCCAAGGCGCGGCAGCAGGCTATTACCGCTTCCTCGATCGCTATATGCAACTGACCCGGACCAATGGTGCCGGGCTGCCCGATACCCCGGGCAGGAACGTGGAGGCACTGGCCCGCGAAGCGGGTGCCACCGACACGGCGCAGCTGGATGCCTGCGTCCATGCGCCCGAGACGATCCAGTTGCTGGGCAACCAGTTCGATGCCGCCAATACCGCTGGCGTGACCGGCACACCCGCCATCGTGGTGCGTGACAACCGCACCGGCAAACTGGCGATGACCGAGGGTGCTGTCAGCGCAGACGATATCGCGCGCGTGATCCGGGCGCTGGGCGCGCAAGGCGCGGATTAAAAGCGGGCCCGCACTGACAGCGGGTCCAGATTGAAAAACGGCGGCGGAAGCCGAAGCTGCCGCCGCCAGGATTAGGGATATAAACGTCCACCCGCCCGGAGGGAAAGTGAAGTTGGCACTTTAGGAACAAAATCCTGAATTTGGAATGAATTCTTGGGAATACCTCGAAATTTCTCCAGATCACGCTGTCTCCAACCGCAACCTGGAATGCCTCGCGAACCGCATCGCGGCACCAAGGCGCGCAATATCAAACTGAAATTAAAGCCTATTCCTGCCTGCCAGCAGAGCTGTGTGGGCTACCGCACGGCGCATTTCTGCGCCGCTGCGCGGTGCAGAAAAAAAGGCGGCCCCGGTTTCCCGGAGCCGCCCCTTTGTTCGTTCTAGACCGTATCAGATCAGATACCGACACCGTTGGTGCAGGTGCTGTTCGGACCAGCTTCGTTGAACACTGCCTTACCCTTGACGGTGGTCGACACGGTGGTCGGCAGGTCGGCTTCGACCAGAACCGTCTTGGTGCCCTTCTGACCCAGAACCTTGGCGGTCGGAACGCCGGCCTGGATGTAGAGGTTGCGGCTGACCAGCAGGCTCTTGTCCGGAGCCTTCTGGGTCGAACGCGTCAGGAACGTTTCGTAGAGTGCGGTCGACCAGGCCTTCGGCAGCGGGGCGATGCCCATCTGCGGCTTGATACCCAGCGCCTTCACCGAAGTGCCGGTGAACATCAGGCCGAGGGTCTTCTTGTCCGGAGCGGCAGTCGCAGCGGCGGTCAGCTTGCCGAGCGAGCCGGTCAGGAAGGCGACAAGCGCGTTACGCACGGCCGGCGAAGCGAAGCAGGTGCCGGTGACGAACTGCGTCGTGCCCGTGATCGGATAGCCCACCGGCGCGTTGGCCAGCGTGGAGGCACCCGAATAGAGTGCTTCGTACCAGTCAGCCGGGTTCGAACGGCTGAAGAGGCCGCCCGGGATGTACTTGCCGGCCTTGTTCGATTCGGGCGGAACGATCTGCGTACCGAAAGCAGCCGTCGCGTTGGCGGCGGTGGGCATCGCGAACGCCGGCTTCTTCGTCTGCGACGAGTTGCCGACTTCGAGCGCCGCAGAGTGGAGCGTCTGGCTCAGCGCCGGACGGACATAGTCTGCGCCGACATAGCCAACCTTGCCGTTGAGCAGGAAGTCTACATCAGAAGCCGAAGGCACATCCGGAGCCGATTCGATGGCAGCCGCAACGCCGTCGTTCAGGTTGGCAACCAGATACTTGCCGGGAGCTTCGGTGCCGGTGATGCCCGAACCGATGGTGAACACCGCGCCGCTGATCATGTTGGTCGTGCCGGCCCAGGTCGTCGAAGGCGAGGCCGTGAGCGACGTCTTGTACGAACCGCTGGTCGAGAGGTTCACGCCCGACGACACGTTATAGGGCAGCGCCTGAGCGTTGTTGAGGTAGAGGTTGGGCTTGCTGAGGCCCATGATGCCGCCACCGCATGCAGCCGCAAGGTGACGCGTGAAGATGTCGGTCGTGCCCGAGTTGTCGAGACGGCCGACGAGGCGGATCGGCGCACCATCAGCGGCCCAGCGAGCAGCCGTGTCGTTGACAGGGTCACGCAGCGAGGTGGAGACCTTGGCCTTCGGGGCAACGTTCAGCGCCTGGATGCGAACGTCGTTCCAGTTGGTGATGTAGCCGTTGAAGATCGAGCAATAGACCTGCTTAGTCAGGCGCAGACCACCGGCGACGGTGGTGCCGTCGTAGCCCTTGACCGGGTTGGCGACATTGAACACCGCGTCCACGCCGGCCTTGCGGCCATAGACCGGGTTGTAGGCGACGGCGACGGGGAGCACGTAGAACGGCACCTGGATCAACGCGCCCGCGCTCTTGGCGGCAGCGTTCGTTGCATATGTGCTGATGTCCGTGGTCGCCATCGGCGAATCGGTGAAGATGAAGTGCGGGTTCGGCCAGGCAGCGGCAGAAGCGCCGAAGTCGGTCGGGAACTTGTTGGTGGCACCGGTGCCGGGAAGCGCGGCAATCGTGCTCAGGTTGCGCCAAGCGGTGCGGCCTGCGCCCGAACCGGTCGAGATGTACTTGCCGCCGATGTCGGGCTGGATGTGCTGCGTGACGCAGTTGAAGCCAGCACCAGCAGCCGGATCGTACTTGCCTTCAGAGCTCAGGTTCTGGGCCGAACCGTTGCTGTCGCCAACCTTGTTCGGGCCGGTCGAGGGACCAAAGCAGTTCATTTCGCGCGGCAGGGCCACGGCGATCGAGGAAGCGCCCATGCCGTGGAGTTCGGCGGCGGGGTACTGAAGAGCCTGCGCAAAGGCAGGGGTGACCGGCGCGGCGATCATGGCGGTCGCCATGAGCAGCTGCGTTTTCAGGGTGTTCGACATTTCATATCCCTTTCGTCTCAGGTGCTCCCCGCAATCCCACGCACGGGAAAACGGACTGGCCCTGATAGTGCTGAACTTTCGCCGCCCTTTTTTCCAAAGGGCTTGTGGGGTTACGCAAAACGCCCGGAACGAAACCTTCCAGGGCAGGATGCAATCACGTTTTCGGGCGGTTTGATTCGTCCCCCGCGGACCCCTCTATTTTTCAGCGGTGACACTTCTGTGATGAACATTTCAGCAGGCCCGCACGGCTGTCGTCCGGAGGCGGAAGGCGCGCAAATACCGGCGCGGAAAGCGCGATTTTCGATTGAAATGCCGTGATTTATTCGGCGCAATCCAGACTGCAGAGGACAGTCCGGTTTGGTTCAATTCGGCACAGGTGAAGACGCCGAAGGCTTAACGCGGCGGCGGCGTGGCTGCACCGGAGAGATCTTCGCGCTGGATCGCGAACGCGGTGAGCCGGGCATCGAGGCCCGCGACCACGGCCATGGTGAGATCATTGCCCAAGTTGCCGCCGAGCACGGTGCCGCGATCCATCAGCAGGCCGCAGCCCTTCTGGGTATAGACCGCGGCAATGATCGGCTGGAGTTGCTGGCCGATGGTATCGATCGCCTTGGCGCGGGTTTTCTCGATCTCGCGCGTGCGCTGCTCGGCCTTGGACTGGATCGGGGCAAGGCGGGCGGCCAGCGCCTTTTCCTGCGCAGTGCGCTGTTCGGGCGCAAGCTTGGCCGCCTGCGCGCGGAACGCGGCGATGTCGGCCTCGATCGGCTTGCGATCGGCGTTCACTTCGGCCTGGGCTTCCTCGGTCAGCTGGCGAATGCGCTGAGAGGCGTAGATCCCGACTTTGGCATTGGCGAGCACCGCCTCACGCGAGAGCAGGCACAGGCCGGAAACCAGCGGACCGCCCAAAGCGGGCGCGGCAGGTGCTGCCGCTGGGGCCTGCGCCGCGAGCGGAGCAGAAGCGCCAGCGAGCAGCGCGGCGCCGGAGAACGAAAAGGCGAGGCGAAAAGCGATGGTCATGGGGTTCATCCTGATACCGGGCCAGATCAATTGGTGCAGCGCCCTTCTGAATCGAAGCGGCCGCTGGGGCAATTGCCATTGTCCGAGCCGATGAAGCCCAGCACATCGACGCGGATGATCGAGCGGCGGTCGGCGCTATCGCCGCGCTGCTGCGCCCCGGCCTGCGCCGCTGTCGCCGCCGTCGCGGCGGCGGCGCTGGCAGGCGCGGCAGGCGCGGCCACCACCACGCTGGAGGGCACGCCGACCGAAACGCCGCCAACCTTGAAGTTATCGGCATTGGCCACACGCGCGGCGGCCACGAACACGTCGCCCGAAGCGCGCACGCCCGCATCGCCTGCATCGACCGTGCCGACCGGTGCGATCAGCGTGACGCGCGAGGGCGCGACATCGAGGCTGGGCCGCAGCGCGGCGATACCTGCGCCCGATACGCTGCCGGCCGAATCGACCTCACCCACCGCATTGGGCGTGAAGCGCAGCACGATCGGCGGGAAGTTGGAGGCGGTCTTCGGCCCCTGCCCCGCATTGAGATCGCCGTTCGATGACCACATCGTGATGTCGCCGCCCGAAAGCGAGAACAGGCGGCTCTGGTTGAGGCGGAAATCGCCATCGGTAAACGAACGAATCGCCCCGCCGCGCAAGCTGAGCACGCCTTCGAAGCCGATGGGGATGGCCTCGATGCCCACAGGCGAGCGATTGAGGCCAAAGCCGGTGCGGAAGAAATCGACGCCGGTCTGGCTGTAGAGCGTGGTCTTGCGCGCGGCCTGTTCGGACGTGCGCACCACCGAACCGGCGATGAAATCACCGCCCGGGCCGAGGATGTCGATCGATCCGCCGCGCCCGGTCTCGATCGTGGCGAGCCGCAGATCGACATTGCCGGTGATGATGCGGGCGGCGCGCGCCGGCTCACCATCGACCAGCTTCTTCACTGCATCGCCCAGGGGGTGATCGGTGGTCACGGACGCGGGATCGGTCGCGAAAGTCGCGAGGTTGTCGGTATAGCCGAGCGTGGCTGGAAACAGCGTCTGGATCGCGCGGTAGCCGCGCACATATTGCTGGTAGGACGCGCCATTCGGATCGGCGGGCGCGGCGATTTCGCCGAAATAGACTTGCCCGATCAGGAACTGGCGCTGTTGCAGCTCGCTCACCTGCCCGGTGAAGGCGGCGTAGAGCTTGTCGAGCCGGGTATAGGCCGCAGCGGTCAGCGCCTCGCCTGAAATCGAGGGATTGTCGGCAAAGACGCTGGCGAACGCCTCGGGCGCATTGGCCTGAAGCCACAGCGCGAGCTTGGGCGCATAGATCGGCTTGCTGCGATCAGGCGTCTTGTTTCCAGCAGCATCGACGTTCTGCACGAAGAGATCGCCATCGAGCTTCGCAAGGTTCGCCGGATCGAGATATGTCGAGCGCAACTTGGTGTAATCCGCCCCCTTGGCGACACCGAACAGGGCGTAGATATCCGCACCCTGCGAGGGCAGCCACGGGTTCGCCTCGTTGCCGATGGTGCGGATGCCGCCAGCATAGCTCACCCCGCCGACCGTGGCCGAATTGAGGAACGGGCCAAGATCCCGCCCGGCCTGCACGGTGAGCGTGCCGGGGCCGCCGACCACGAAGTTGGTGATCCCGGTGAACGGACGGCCGGTGAAGGCATTGTTCAGATCAGGAAGATTGGTGGTGGCGGTGATGTCGCGCCCGGCCAGCACGCTGGTCACGTCCGAGACGGCAAGGTTCTGGCCTTCGAAGTAGAAGTCCACGATATCGAGCCCGGCGTTGATCCGCGCCGCCTTGGCGAGATTGAGCTGGACCTGGCTGATCGAGCCACCGGCATAGACCTCTGCGGTGCGCGTATCGCCTGCATGCAGGATGTTGCGATCATGCAGCAGCCGCAAGGTGACATCATCGGTGGGCTGAACCACGCTGCCGAAGGTGAAGCCGAGGCCCTTGAGCCGCAGCAGCGCGCTCGACTGGCTAGCCAGCTGGCTGACGGTGAACGCGCCGGGCAGATCGGAGGGGTTGGCATCGCTCATCGCCAGCGCGAACTGGCCCATGTTGCCGCCCGCAACGAGGCTCAGCTGGCCATAGCGGCTGGGATAGAGCAGCAGCGGCGAACCGTTGCCGAGCTTGAGATCGCCCGAGAGCGAACGCAGCAGCAGCGTGGGCGGAAGCACATTGCCGAGCAGGAACGAGGCGTTTTCGGCATCGGTGTTCTGCCCGGTGAACAGCACGCGCTGCTCGCGCCGGTTAGCGGCAAGATTGAGCGTGCCCATCGTGGACGCGCTGAACGCGGCGATGGGGCTGAAGAAACCGGCGCTGTTGAGCTGGAGGTCGATCGTGGCCGAAGCCTCGTTCGCACCCAGTGCGCCCACCCCGCCGATATCGGCCGTGCCGCGGGCAGTGAGGCTCACCGCCGCATCGCTGACGCGCACGCGCAGGAGATTCCGGCTATCGGGCGCGTCGACCCGGTCTTCGAAGCTGCCTTGGGTGAGCGTTTCGCCCGCAGCGCCCACCTTGCGCCCCACGGTGATGCGGCCCGTGCCCTGCGCCAGATCGATCTGCCCGCCAAGGAGATCGCGTCCTGCGCTGAGCGCCAGATCGCCGCCCGCACTGGTGACGAGCACGCGCGCGCCGTTGCCATCCGTCTGCGTGACGACCGAGTTATCGAGCGCGACGGTCAGATCGCTGACATCGCGGCCCGCGGTGATCGTGACATTGCCGCCCGAAAGCGCGCCGACGCCCGACGTGAACAGCTGCGGGATAATACCGATGGTCGAATCGAGCCCGGTCTTGCCCACCCGCCAGCGCTGGCTGGCCGCACCGACCCGCGTGGTATCGAGCGTGGAGACGCCGTCTTCATACCCCGGCAGCGTGGTCTCGATGTCGAGGCCATTGTCGAGGAAGGTTTCCGTCCAGACATCGCGGCGGCTGATCACATCGCGCCCGGCAATGAGCGACACCGAGCCGCCGTTCCCGGTCAGCGCGGAGCCGAAATCGAGCGCACCTTGTGTCGAGGGGATATAGGCCAGCTTTTCAGCGCCCTGATCGAAGCGGGCGCTGGCAAGATCGACCGTGCCCAGCTTCGCGAGGCGCGTGCCGGCGGTGTAGACGGCCGAACCGCCAACCTGCGCGTTGTCGAAATTGGCTTCGAGCGGATCGCCAAACTCGTCGCGCGCAAGGCTGTTGGCGTCGCGGTAGGTGATCTTGCCGGTGCCGACGAGGTTGATATCGCGGGCCGCGGCAAGGGTGATGTTGCCATCGCCGGTGCGCACGAGCGGGCGATAGTAGACGCGCGTACCCGGATAGCTGACGGGAACATCGGTCTCGATCGCGATGTCGGGGGCGACGAGCTTGCGGTAGGTCGTGCCATAATCCCCGGCAAGGAAATCGGCGACCTGGCCGAGCGAGGCATAAACCCCGGTGACGACGCCGTCTTCCTTGATGAAGCGGTTGCCGGTGAAGAAGCCTTTGGCGGCAGCGAGCGCAGCGTCAGACAGTTCGCTGTCGCTGCCCCAAGTGAGCTTGGTATAGAAATCGCGTGCAGTTTCCGGATCGGCGAAATCGGCGAACGTCTGCGTGAACAAGTCGCCACTGGCATTGCCGTAGAGGTAGGTGCCATCGCCGGAATCGATGCCGAGCTGGACGCCGCCGCCAATGGTGTAGCGCCCTTCGAGCGCGACCATGGAATAGGATTTCTCGCCCGAGACGACGACATCGCCCTTGGCGGACCGATCAAGCTGGGTGGGATCAGCAGCGCCAGCGGCGGCACCCGCGACAAGGCGGATATCCGACGAGGTGACGACCTTGCCGTCCACCAGCGGAAACAGTTCGCCCACGCCGATGCCATTGCCGGTCCCATTGGCGGCCACGCTGTTGGCGCTGGCGCTATAGGGCGAATGGACGAAGATCGGCGTGCTCTGGCTGCCTTGCACCGGGAAGGTGAGGTCGATCAAAACAAGTGCGTCATCCTCCGGCGGGCGGCGGCCGATGCTGGCGCTATAGCTGGGCAGGGTATCGTCGCAGAGGCTGCCAAAGGCGCAATCGAGCTGGATGGCCGGGCTGAACGTGCGGTTGCCGCCGCCAAGCTGCTGCTGGATGTACTTCGGATCGGTGCGATCGTGGAAGGCGAAGAAGCCGTCGCTGATGCTGCTCGCCACGTGCACCGAACCGCCCGCGCGCAGCGTGAACACGCCCGCCTCACCGGTGACCTTGCCGCCGACGCGGTAGGTCATGTCGACATACTTGGCGAAGAGCGCGGCTTCCTTGCCGGCGACGACTTCATAGCGCGGATTGCCCGCCGTATCGCGGCCAAGCGCCGAGGGCACGATATAGCCATCGGCGAGCGCCCCGGCATAATCGGTGATCTGGCCCGCGCCGAGGTTGATGTTGCTATCGAGGACGACGCTGCCGGAGGCAGAAAGCTCCATTTCGGGGCGCACGCGGATACCGCTCAGGCTGCCGCCGTTCTTCAGCGTGACCGAGAAGCTGCGGACGAACTCAGGCAGCGTGCCCGAGGCAGTGAGGTCGGCGAGGAAGTTGGGCTTGCCGGTTGCGGCGGCATCGAGGTGGATCTGGCCCTGCCCATCGCGCACCACGCCGCTGAAGGTGCCCGAGGCGGCAATCGCATCGAGATCGAAGCGCTTGAAGGCATGGATCGCCACTTCGCGCGCACCGGTGATGGTGCCGCCGATGCGGACATCGACCTTGCTGTCATTTTCGATCACGGGCGCACGGAACGTGACCGTGCCGCCCAGATCCCCTGCCGCCAGCCGGAAGGCCGTGCTCTGCGTCAGCGTGCCGGGATCCTTGACCGTGGCGGCGACAAGACGGTCTCCGGGCCGGGTGGCCGAAACATCGATGACCGCGCCCGAGGCAACGGTGACAGCGGCGGTATCGACCGCAACGCCCAGCGTGACATTGCCGCCGCGCGCCTGACGGCTGTCTGCCGCGCCGTAGCCCGAAGTGCGGGCGAGGAGCTTGCTGCTGGACGCGAGCGTGACGCCGCTTCCGCCATAAAGCGCAATGTCGCCGCCGTTGACGTCTGCGGCGGCATAAGCCGGATCGGTCAGCTTGAGCTTCGAGACATCGGCGCCCGAGGTGTCGATCGTGCCGGCGATAGTGATCGTGCCGCTATCCGCCGCGAGCGCGACGCTCTGCGCCTTGACCGTCTGCCCGCTGGTGAGCGCAAGATTGCCAGTGCCGGTGCGGATTTGCAGCTTGCCCTGGAACTTCGCGCCATCGCGGGTGACGAACTGGCCGAAATCGAAGGCCGCCCCGGCATTGTCGGTGATTGCGGCGCCATCGAGGAGGAGTGATGCGGTGCGTGTCTTGCCCGCACCGATCCCGGTGTTGAGACCGGCACCCAAAGCGATCGTGCCGTGCGAGGCGACGAGATTGAGCGCGCCCGCGTTGCCGATGCCATTATCGACGATCAGCGAGGCCGTGCTCGCGAGCGTGACATTGCCCTCGGCCGATTGGAACGTGATCGTCCCGCCACCAGCCGTGGCGACAAGCGCATCCTCGGTCGCGCCGATGCGGGTGGTGAAGCCGGGCGCGGCGATGGTGGCATTGCCCGAAACCGCGATATCGCCGCGCGCATGGGCCTCGACGATCCCCGCCGTCGCGCGGATCGTGGTGTTCCGGATGGTGAGCGCCGCAACCGCCGAATCCTCGGCCCCGAAAGCTATGATCGAGCCTGCCGCAGCAGCAGGCAGCGCAGTGGGCGCAGTGCGGCCCGTGCCATCGATGGTGACGCGGCCAGCGGTGAGGAACGCATAGTCCGCGCCGCCCGACTTGACGTCTGCCGCAGCCGTGCTGGAGCGGTCCGCCAGCAGCGGCGTTTTCATGGTCAGGTTGACCGGGCCGGACGCCCCTGCATCATCGAGCGCAAGCGCGCCCTTGCCGGTGACGAAAACGCCCTTGGCGGCATCGAGCGTGACCCCGCCATCGAAGCCGAGCAGACGGAACGTGCCGTTGCCGAAGCTGATCTCATTGGCCTTGATCGTCAGGGTCTGATCCCCGCCGCAGGCGGCCTGCGCCGCCGCCGCGCAGCTGCCCCGGTCCGCACCGGCATTACCAAGCTCGACCGTCGTGGCGCGCAAGGTGACATCGGCGCCGCTCGAGGCAAGACCGGGCGCATCGATGGCGAGCGTGTTGAACTGCGCGGGCAAGGTATCGCCCAGCGTGATGACGCGGCCGGATTGCAAGGTCAGCCGGTCTGCTGCCGCGAGCTTGGCCGCGAAATCGGCATCAATGCCCTGGCTGTCAAACCGGATCGCCGCGCTGCCGAGGCTGATCGCCTTGGCCGTGATCGACGCATCCTTGGCAAACCGCACGGCTCCGCTGGCGTTGAGCGCAACGGAATTGCCCGCCAGCGCCGCGCCGCTGCTGATCCGCAGCGATGCGCTGCCCAGCGCGGCACTATCGAGGTCCGGGGCGTAATTGCGTGTGACCAGACGGTCTGTTCCGCTCGACAGACGCAGCAATGCGCCGATCCCGGTGTTGTCAAACCGCGAACCATCAGCCTGATAGCCGACGACGAAATTGCCGGTGCGCGGATCGGCAAGCGTGCCGGTCGCCGTGAGCGAGGCGCCCTCGCCCACGGTGATACGCGAACCCTGCCCGCCGACCGCGAAGATCATTTCCGGCAGGCTGAGCGCCGCGTCGCCCGCAATGTCGATCGTGCCGGCCAGCACGTCGATGCGCGTGGTGCCATCGGCCTTGTCTTGCCGCACGCCGCCCAGCAGCAGGCTGCCCGCATTGAGATTGGCGAGCGTATCGGTGGTGAGCGTGAGCACGCCGGGGGTTTCGGCCCCGGCCGCAGAGCGAATGGCGATGGCAGAGGCCGCGATATCGAATTGCGCCCCGCGCCCCTTGGCGGCGGCGGCCACATCGAACGTGCCGTTTGCGGTGAACGTCTCACCCGGATTGATCACGAAGCGCGCGGCATCAAGCGGCGAGCGCGGTGCGGCGCGGCCCTGCTTGTCGGCCAGCTTGTCGAAGTTTTCAGTGCCCGAGGTGACCTGAAGCTTCGAATACTTGCGGAAGGTTTCCGCGCTTTGCACGGTGAACGAGCGGCGCTGCGATTCCTGGAAAGTGGTGCCCGCCGTGCCGAACGTGCCGCCGATCTGCACGCTGCCATCGAGCAGCTGGGTCGACGCACCGACATAGGGCGCCTGCGCATCGGTGTTTTCAACCAGCCGCAGCGCGCCGGGCAGCAGCGCATAGTGCGCCGGGAGCAGCAGGTAATCGCCCGCCGGAACACCCGGTCCGCCATCGAGATGAACGGTGCGCCCGGCCGAAGCGCCATAGAGGTCGCCGGTGCCTGCGCCGTAATCGTCCGAATAGATCGGATCATAGGCCGCGACGAGCCCCGCCTGCGCCACTGGGAGGATCGCATAGACCTGCCGGCCATCGGCGAACTGCAGCCCGTCGTTGCTGGAAAAGGCATCGCTGTTGAGCCGCGAGAGCACATCGCGCGAGCCGCCGGTGCCCGAGACGAATTCATAGGCGAACACATCGCCGCCGCCGCGCCCGTCGATCTTCGCGCCCGCGCCGATGGTGATGTCCGCGCCCGCAAGCACGAGCTGCCCGGTGGGCGCGGTGGTGAGCGCAGCGCTGACGCCGGGACCGAAATAGTATTCGGTAAGGTCGGTCGTCTGGCCATAGGGCACGTTGAGACCGGTGCCGCTGACGGACGTGATGCTGCCCGCGCCGAACGTGATGCTGCGCGTGGCCGGTGCCGCATTGAGCGAGCCGGGGATCAGCCGCGAGGTGGAGGAGCCCAGTTCGATCAAGCCGAGCGGCGCGCGCAGCACGCCGTCCTGCCGGATCTGCGCGCCCAGCACGCGCAGCCAACTGCCTGCGGAAAGCGGCGCATCGGGCACCGCGCTGCCGTTGGAAGCGAACGATACCGTCCCGTTTTCCGCCACGCTGGCAATGAGATAGGGCTGCGCCGCGCTGTTGCTGGTGCCATTGCGCTGGTCTTCGATCAGCGCCTGCAGATTGCCGGTGCCGGTGGTGGCAAAGATCTGGCCCGCCTTGAACGCGATATCGCCCGTGGCAACGAGCGCGCCGGTCACGCCGGTCAGCACGGTAAGGCTGGGGACGGCTTGGCGCACGCCGATCAGGCGCACATCGCGTTCGGCCTCGAAGCGCACTGCGTCTGCGGCAAAGCCCAGTCCGCCAGCGAGATCGACCGATTGGCCCGAGAACGTGAGCGCGCCGCTCGCGCCGCCAGTGAGATCGCCGGGCGCCCCCTGCGCGAGGCTGGACAGGCGCACGTAAGGCGCATGGATCGCAGCATCGCCACTGCCGATCAGTGTGACCTTGACCTGCAGATCGCGGTCCACGGTCGACACGGTCGGCCGATCGGCCGACGACAGGATGAAGGCCTTGCCCAGCGTGAGATCGGTGCCGCCCTCGATGGTGAGCGAACCGCGCGCAATCATCGTGGTGAAGCCCGAAGCCTCGATCTGATCCGCTGCAATAAGGCTGCTCTGCCCGCCGCGCGCGCCATAGGCGGAGACCAGCGTGGGCGCGAACCATTCCAGCGTGCCGCCTTCGGCTGTAGCCGCGCCGCCGCCCGCGCGGATGACCGCGCCCGCCAGCGAGCCGCCCGCCAGCACGCTGAGGCTGCCGCCCCGGCTCCACTGATCGGCGAGCGCGAAGCGGCCTGCGGAATCCTGCTGATCGAACCGGGCCGAAGCGCCGCGCAGATCGATGAGCGCGCCTGTGCCGGTGCTGATCTTTGCGCCTGCGGTGGTGCCTGCATACGTGATCGGGTTGCCCGCAACGATCACCTGAAAGCGCGGATCGCCATAGACCGGAGGGGTGAACAGCGCGTTTGCCGGATTGACGAACGTGCCCGCCGTGCGAATCGAGCCGCCATCATACAGCGTGCCGCGCGCGATGCGGCGGCCATCGGCCCCCAGCGGCGCGCGCGGATCGTAGACCGCCCCGCCCGCAAGATCGGTGACGCTGCCCGCATCGAGCCGCAGGCCGACATCCTTGTCGAGCGCGCCGAGGAAATAGACTACGCGGTCGGCCCCGGCCTTGGAAAACAGCTCGCCATTGGTGAGCGCGGTGCCTTCGAAATCGACCTTCGAGGCCGCGCTTTCGCTGTATTGCACCGGACCCGTGCCCGCGATGCGCCCGCCGAGCACATCATCGAGGCCATTGCCGCCATTGGCCGCATCCTTGACGCCGATGGCCTTGCCGAACAGCACTTCGGGCAGGACCGCGCGCTGGACAATCTTGCCGCCGACAATGCGGATCGTGCCCTGGTTGAGCAGCTTGGGCGCGGTGATCGTGGCGCCCGCTGCGCCGGTGATCGTGCCGCCCTTGGCCACGGTCAGTTCGGTGAGGCCGCCGAGCGTGAGCGTGGCGGCGCGCTGGTCGAACGCATCGGTCGGTACGGCGGCGGACACGACGCTGGTGACATCGCTGCCGGTGGCAAGCGTGGCGAGCTTTGTCGTGGTAGCCGGATCGACGAAATTGGGCAGGAGCGCCTGGCTGAGGTTCAGCGTCTCGCCGTTGCCGACGACGAACCGCGTGGTTTCAAAGAACGCCGAGCCGCCCGTTACGCCGCCCTTGAACAGATCATCGTAGACGCGGCTGCGGAACGTGGTGAGATCGAGCCCGCCGAAACCGGTCTTCTGCAGGAAATCGAGGCCGAGCCACGCACCGGACTGCGGCTTCGTGCCGCCCAGCGCGATCTGCGGCGCGACCAGCGTGAACGTGCCGCCCCCGCCGAAGCTGAAGCCCTTGAAGTTCGCCGCATCGAAGCTGACGGTGGAACGCTGTTCGCGCGGGGCCAGCGCGCCGCGCACGGCTTTGCCGTTATCCGCCACATACGGCGAAAACGCGACGCTCTGGTTCTCGCCGCTGATGCCGAGATCGGTGGTCGAAAGCTCGTCGATCACGCCGGGGGTCTGCGAGAGCGAGGCGTAGGTCGTCGCGTTGATCAGCGATACGCTGCCACCCCGCGCGGTGAGGACAAGCGCGCCAGTGGCATCGACATAACCGCCGGACGAGACATTGAGCAGCGCATCCTTGGCAAGACGGATGCTGCCCGAAAGATCGGCCGCATACTGCGCGCTTTCGGCATCAACGCCCTCGGCAACGAGCACCTTGGGCGCGGTGATGAGGCTGATCGAACCGCCCGAGGTGAACGCCTGCCCGGTGGGCAGCGTGTTCACGCTGAGAAAATCGTTGCTCCACAAGCCCGAGACATCGAGCGTGCCGTTCACGTTGATATCGAACAGGCCGGGCAGCGGCTCCCCGGCGGCATAAGCGAACTTCACGTCGTCGGCGGTGGTGAAGGCTGAACCGGTGGCGGCGAGCGCGGAGCGGTAGATCGTGCCCGCAAGTTCGTAGGTCCGCGCCGCGACAGCCCCGCCGCGCGCGGTGACGGTGCCATCAAAATTGATCGTGCGCCCGGCATCGACAGTGAGCTTGCCGCCATCGGCAAGGGTCAGCTGGCTGCCTGCGCCGAAGGTGACGCCGCCGCTGGTCTGGAGCGTGATCGCGGAGAGGCCAGCCTGGCTGAGCTGGCGGTCAGACAGCAGGAACACGCCCTGCCCGGTCGGCAGATCGCCCGCGCCATCGGCATGGACAAGGATATCGCCGCCCAGCCCGACGCCCGAGGGGCCGCTGAACGACCCCAGCCGCAGGAAACCGCCCGAGGGGCGCTGCTGCGCGGTGGCCTGAAGCGCGCGCGTGTCGAGCGCGATGCCGGACTTTGCCGTGCCGATCACGCCACTGCGCAATTGGTACTCGCCCGCGAAGGCATCGCCGCGCAGCGTGCCCTCGACACTTGCGGTGGAGCCGATCACGACTATACCGCCCGCATCGCGGCCTTCGTCGTAAGCCGGATCGAAGCGCTGCCCGGCAAGGATGCGGTTTGAGTACGTATCGGCCTTGCCGAACTTGCTCTGCAGTTCGGTAAACCCGTCGGCGAGGCCGATATAGACCCCGTTGGGATCGGCATCGGCAATATCGACAAGGCTGCCATCGGCGCGGATCAGGCGCGAGGAGCCGGTCCAGCCTGCGTTGTAATGAACCCAGCCGCCGGAGAAATCGACCGTGGCGCTCTTCGCGATCTTCACCTGCGGCGTGTTCGCCAAGGTATCGACGTTTTGCAGCAGCGCCACGCCGAAGGTGACAGTGCCGCCCTTAGTCATCAGTTCCGCCGCGCCCACGCCGATCTGGCTGGCCGCAGACCCGGCCTCGATCAGCGGCGAGCCGATCCACTTGACCCCGTCTGCGCGCACGCCGCTGCGGCGCGGATCGATGGTGACGGTTCGGCCATTGAGCGTGAAGCTGCCGTCGGTGCGCACATCGCGGTAATTGGGCGTATCGCGCAGTTCGTTACCCTTGAGCGGCGCAATCGTGACGGCGTTGCGGCTCGCTTCGAGCGTGACATCCTTGATGCCGCTGACATCGATCCGCACGCCCTCGCCCACGGTGATGCTGCCTGCCGAAACGGTGCGGCCGGTGGACGCGAGTGCGGAGGCATCGAACGTCTGCGAGGCGCGGCTGCCGATCGAGACCGTGGCGGCAGGTGCGAGCAGCAGCGCGTTCGCGCCGAAATCGACCGAAGCGGGCCCGAGCAGGCCCAGCCCCGAACTGCCCGCGAGCAGCGGCACATAGGCCCCGCCGATATCGATGCGCGAGGTCTTGAAGGCAGGCGGCTCGCTTGCCGTGCCCTGCGGCACCGTCTCGGTGCTGGCATCATCAAGGATCGCGATGCCGCCAGCATGTGCGGCATCGCTGCCGCCGGTGATGCGGATGGTGCCTGCCGTGAGCGAGATCGCGCCGTTGCGCGAGACGCTGGTGGTCGAGGCGAGCAGGCCTGCGTTTTCCACGCTGCCCGCAAGGTCTGCGCCCAACGAAATATAGCCGCGCGGCACATCAATCAGGCCGGAGTTCACCACCGTGCCGCCGGTTTCGGTCAGCGTGCGCAGGATCAGCCCGCGAATATCGGGATCGGCACCCTTGGCATCGCCGGTCGAGACGATGTAGCTGATCGCGCGTCCGGCCTGCAGACTGACCTGGCCTTCGGGCGCGGACAAATGACCATCATTCGAGATCTTCGGCGCGGTGAGGATGACGAACCCGCCGCCGCTGGCCGAAATGCTCGCGCCGCGATCAACCACGACATCGCCTTCGGGCACCGCGCTGAACGCCGCGTCCGGATTGGTCACGACATAGCGGCCCTGCCCGGCAAGGCTGGAGGTGATCAGCGCGGCATATTTGCTGGGGCTGGCCGAAGGGCCGAGCAGGCCGTTTTCAAGATAGGCGGTGTTGCGCTCCTTGATCGTCAGCCCGGTGAAGAAATTGGCGTCTTCGGCGCTGCGGCCGACATCCTTGGCGAAGTTGCCGATTTCAAGGCTGCTGGCGAGGAGCGAGTGGACATTCACTTGCGCGCCATTGCCGAAGATCACGCCCGCCCGGTTGAGTACCAGCACGGTGCCCGGTGCCTTGATCGCGCCGAGGATCGTGCTGGGCCGCGCATTCGGATCGACCACGCGGTTGAGCACGACCCAATCGGTCTGCGCCTTGCCGGCCACGGTCTGATCGAACACCAGCGTCGTCTTCGCGCCGATATCGAAATTGTTCCACGAAAGCAGCGCGCGGCTGTCGGTCTGCTTGATGGTGACGGTGAACTTGCCGTCCGCCTCGATCTGCGTGGGCAGCAGCGCGCCCTGCCAGGTGGCAAGGCCGGTCGTATCGGCGGTAGAGGCGGTGACTTTGGTGACCGCGGGATTGAGCCCCGCGAGCGAAAGCCCTTCGCTGGGCCGGGTGCGGGTGGCCACCAGCGCCGCCTCGCGCGCCTGCGTCACGAGCCCGCGCATCGCCTTGACCGCATCGCGCGCCGCCTGCTGCTGCGCCAGCGCTTCCTGCATGCGCACCGAACGCTGCGGGATCGGCGCCGAACTGCCGCCGCCCGGCACGATCACCGGAACCGCGCCGACCGCACCCTGCAACCGCGCCATCTGCGCCTGTGCGGGCTGCACCGTGCAGCCAAGGCCCAGCACCAGCGCGCTGACGCTGGCCAGCAGGCGCTGCCGCTTTCCGGTTGCGATGTCGCTGCGCTGGTTCATGCCGGTCCTCTGGCGAGTGATCTTGGTTTGGGAATATGGATGGCGCGGCTGACGAAGCGTCAGAACCGGGCCATGAAGTCGATCTGCAGCACGTCGATCGCCAGCGGTTCGCCGGAAATCTCGTTCGCGCTGAACCAGCGCCCGCGCACGGAAACGCGGTCTGCAAGGCCGTATTCGGCCCCGATCACGTAACCCTTGGCGTTGGTCCCGCCGAGGTGGAAATCGCTATCGGTATAGGCATCGAGCACCGCATCGCTCTCGAGGTAGCGATATTCGGCAAAGGCGTTCCATGCGCCCTTCTTGGTCACCTTGGGATAGCCGATCGAGGCATTGACCAGCCAGCCGGTATCGCCGCCGACAAAGCTCGTCGGGTTGGTCTTGGTGCAGATGTTGCGCGCCGCGTTCCCGTTGCTGCCATAGTTGTTGTAGGGCTGCACGAGGAAGGCCTGCGCGGTATCAAACAGGCCCGAGCAGATGTCGGCACGCTTGAAGCCGAGGTTCTTGACGTATTCACCCGCCAGCCGCGCGTTGACGTTCTCCGAAACCGGCACCTTCAGCGCGAGGTTGAGATCGAGAATGTCGTAATCGAACTTCAGGCCGAACAGCTGCGGATAGACGCCGGTGCTGTTGGTGACGAGATTGCGGATCGTGAACAGCGTGTTGCCCTTGCGCAGGAACTGCGGCTGGAATCCGTCGGTCGAGCAGAAGTTGCCGAGATCGAGGTTGCAGGGTTCCGAAAGGCGGCCCTGCACGTTGCGGAAGCTGTGGTAGGCCGCGCTGGCATCGAACGACAGGCTCTGCGTGATCGGCGCAGAGAGCTTGAGCTCGCCCGCATAGAGCCACTTGTTCGGATAGGATTGCTTGTTCACCGCGACGTTCGGGAAGTTGCCATCGCCGTAATCGAGCGGGAACGCCCCGCCGGTGAGCGCAATGGCGGATTCCTTGCCCAGCAGCCCCGCCCACTTGAGCGACGCCGAAACGCCGTCGAAGCGCAGATCCTCGTCGTAGAGCAGCGGCGTGGTGTTGAACGGGTTTTCGAAGCGGCCGAAATGCAGCGTTGCCCAATCGGTGGGCTTCACCTTGATTTCTGCGGAATCGACGAAGATCTGCCGCTTCGAGAAGCCGCTGCCGAGGCTGGCGTTTTCCGAGATCGGGCTGTTGTCGTCACCCGTGCCGAGCACGATCGTCGCCGTCACGCCCTTGACCACATTGGCCTCGAACCCGAGCCGCGCGCGGTAGCGGGCATCGGTGCGATCCTTGCGCGTGTTGAGGAACTGGTAGGAGGCAAGCCGCGTAAGGTCGATCGGCTGGCCAGCGGCCGTCATGCGCGTGAAATCGAAAATCTGGTCCGAATTGTTCTTCGCATAGAGCGAGCTTTGCGAGCGCACGCGCACATCGCCGAACAGACGGATACGCTTGGTCCATTCCGGTGCGGCCTGATCCTTGGTCACCCAACCTTCGGTGGCGGCCTGGGCCATGATCTCGCCGCGAATTTCGTCGCGGATCTGCTGACGCACGGCTTCAGGCACGCGCGCCACGCGCACCGCGCCGGCCGGCGGGGGCGGAGGCGGAGGCGGCGCGGCGGCCATGCGCGCCTGCGCGGCCTCGCCCTGCGCCTGCGCGAGCAGTGCATCGCCATCGGCCTGCGTGAGCGTGCCCTTGGCCACCAGCAGGCGGATGAGGTTGGTCATCGCATCAGGCGAAGGCGCGGCTGCGACAGGCGTGGCAACCGCATCAGGCGCCGTTTGGGCGTTGGCCGTGGTGCTGGTGGCCATGGTGCTGGCCAGCAGCGCCGCAAGCGCTGCGGAAAGGCCGGCGCGGCGGGGAGCGAAACTACGCAGCGACATTGCGGAACTCCATGAACGAACTGGGTGCAGATCAGAGGCCACGGCTGCCCCGGACGGTGATCTTCTGCGGAAAGCGGAACGAGGCGGGCGGCGCATCCAGCCCGCGAATGGATTGCAGCGCCGCCAGCAGCAGCTGATCGCGCTTGGCATTGCCGCTGGAACGCAGCAGCTGCACCGCGGTGATCTGCCCGCCGAGGTTCACCGTCACGGCGAAATCGGCGCTGAAGATCTGGCGGTTGATCTTGTCGTTGTTCTGCACCCGCTCTTGCAGAGCAGAGCTGAGGTAGCGCGTGTAGAAACCGCTCGCGATGGGCGAGCCGCCGCCGCACGGCGGAGCAAGGCACGTTCCCGCACTGCCGCCGCCGCCCATGCCGCCGCCCTTGCCCGCGCTCATGCCGAACGCATCGGTGCCAGCCTGCGCAGGTCCGTCGATCTTCATCGGCGCGGGCTGATCGGGCGCGGGCGCGGGCGCGGGCTCAGGCATCGGCGCAGGGTCGGGCTTCGCATCGGGCGGCGGCTGATCCGGCGGCGGCGGGGGCGGAGGTGGAGGCGGGGGCGGCGGGGGCAGCATGTCCACCGTCTGCGGCGAGGCTGCTTCCACCTTCACACCCGGCACTTCGGTGATCAGGCCATAGAACCACCAAGCCGCGAGCAGCACGAGCAGCGCCGCGCCCGCCTGGATCAGGCGCAGCTTGAGCGGCACCTTCTCGTTCGGATTGAACGCAGGCGGAACCGGGCTGGGAGAGGCGGGCTGACTGGCCATGGCGAGTGGCGATCAGGTCCCGGTCGGCTTGCCGGTCACCAGCCCGACCTTGGCAAGGTCCAGCCGGCGGCACAGATCGAGCACTTCCATGATCTTGCCGTATTGCGTCGTCGTATCGCCCTTGAGCACGATCGGCACATCGGGGTTCGAGGCCTTGGCGTTGCGCAGCCGCGTTTCCAGATCGGGCAGCGTCACCGGGAACGCATCCATGAAGATCTGGCCCTGATCGTTGACCGTGAGCGCAATGGTCTTGGGCTGCACCAGGCTCTTGGCCGAACTGGCCTTGGGCAGATCGACCTTGATGCCCTGCACCGATGCCGTCGCCATCAGGATGAAGATCACGAGCAGCACATAGGCCAGATCGAGCATCGGGGTGATGTTGATATCGTCATAGGCCTTGCGGCCGCCACCTACCTGCATCGCACGGGCTCCTTATTCTGCGGCTTCGCGGGCATAGGCCGCATCGGCCTGCATTTCGGCGAGGCGGGTGATCAGGCGGTCGATGAACACGCGCATCGAATCCGCCAGCGCGGAAATCCGCCCGTTCAGATAGTTGTAGCCAAACAGCGCGGGGATCGCGCAGGCGAGGCCCGCGATGGTGGCGAGCAGCGCGGCGGCAATACCCGGTGCGATGGCGTTGACGTTCACGTCTCCGGCCATGGCCACGCCGCCGAACACGGTCATCACCCCGATCACGGTGCCGAGCAGCCCGATGAACGGTCCGCCCGAAATCGCGATGGTGAGAATGACCATCATCGCATCGAGCTTCTGGTTTTCCTCGACGTAGACGGCATCGACCGCCGCGCGCATCGCCTCCACCGCTTCGCCCGAAAGCGGGCGGGTGACGGACACCTTGCGGCGCACGTCCAGTTCGGCAATGCCCATCTCGTAGAGCCGCGCAATCGGCGAGGTCTTCTTGATGAACGCGGCTTCCTGCGGCGAGATGCCCTCGGCCTGATCCAGCGGCACGAGGTTTTCGTGCATCGCGTTGAAGCGGCTGAAGAACAGCGTGTTGCCCTTCGCGGCGGCATTCAGATAGCGCACTTTCTGCACCATCAGCGTCACCGCCATGGCCAGCAGGATCATGCACAGGCCGATCACCCCGGCGTCGATGGGCTCAAGCTTGCTGACGATGAAAGTCAGCACGCCGCCGCCGTTGCCCTGCTTCTCTGCCGTATCCGAAACGCCAACAAGCTTGGTGGCAGGGCCTTCCGCGTTGGCCATGGCGAGCAGCATCGCAGCCGGACGTGCAGCCTTCGACAGGCGCACTTCATCGAGCGAGCCGACCAGCGTACCGCCCAGCGTGATGGGACCGGCAATGGCGGGGAGCGCAACGGAAACCGCCCCGGCTTCGACGCCGTTCACGTAAATCTTGAGCGTGGTGCCATCGGCCACCACACCGATATGCGTCCAGTCCCCCTGCTTGACCGCAGCGGTTGCCGCCGCGCGGCCGGAACCGACCGCGACATAGGGCATCCCGGCGTTGATGCCGATTACCATGGCGCCGCGCGCAAACAGCTGCTGGTCACCGGCGAGGTTGTCGGGCTTGACCCAAGCGGTGAAGGTGAAGGGCGCGCCCGGGGTCATCGCCAGCGAAGGCGCATCGTTGACCGTGACACCGCCCTGCCCAACGAAATGCCCGCCGTGGCCGACAATCGCGCTGTCTTCGATCCCGGTGGGCGCATTGGCAGCGTTGTTGCCGTTGGCGGTCTTGTCCTCGGTCGGCTGACCGGGGCCTTCGGAAAAGTGGTAGGCGAGCGTGTGGTCAGGATCGAAGCTGCCTTTGACATCTTCGCCGACGGGCGCGTTCTTGTTGCCGAAATAGAGCCAGATCTGCTTCTTTTCGCCGCCGTTCAGCACCGGCAGGCTGACCCACACCGTCGCGACGCCGTTCTTCGCGTCAAAGCTTTCGATGTGGTAGGGCAGCGGGTTCTTGTCGTCGCTGTCGACAAAGCGGATGTCCGCCCCGTTTTCCAGCGCATCGGTGAAGGTGAAGTTGCCGCTGTGCAGCCGCACCAGCACCAGCGTGCGGCCAATCGGGCCGCTGACGTTGACGCCCGAGGGGCTGGTGTCGACCGTCACGGCCTTGCGATAGGCCCAGTCCTTCTGCCACCAAGCCGCAGCCGGGCTGGCCCATGTCCCCATCGTGAGGACAAGGAGCGCAAATAAAGCCTTGAGAACAGGCCGCAAGGTGCTGGTGTGCATCAGAATTCGCCCCTGGCTGTAAAGACGACGCGGGCCTTGCCGCGTTCGGAATCGGACAAAGTATTCAGCGGAACGCCGACGGTGAGCCCGCCGACAAGGTGCTTGAACAGGCGCAGCCTGAGGCCGCCGCCAAGGCTGCCGAGCGTGAAGCGCGAACGCTGCTCGGCCAGCGGATTGATGATGCCGACCACGCCGTAGTCGGCAAAAACGTAGGGCCTGAGTTCGCCGACGAAGTCCGGCAGGCTGCCTGCCAGCGAAGGCCCATCAAGCTGGAGCGTGCCGACCACCCCGCGATCGCCCACAGCTTCGGACTGGAAGTACCCGCGCACCGAGGATTCGCCGCCGAGGCCGAACTGCTCGTTGGAAACGAGGTGGCTATCGGCATACTGGCCCGCGATCTTGACGATCAGGCTCATGTCATCAGCGATCAGGCGGCTGTAGGAGGCATCGAGATTGATGTGCGCGAAGTTCTCGCGCGCGTTGAAATCGCGCAGCGAAAGCTGGTCTTCGAGCGAGCAGTTCGCCGTCTGCGTGAGGTCTGCGCAGACCAGCCGCTTGATCACGCGCAGGCCCAGCGTGGCGCCGAGATTGAGGTCAAACTCGCCCTTCTCGCCCAGCCGCGTGTAGGAATAGCCGAGGACGAGCGGGACATAGCGGATCGGGGCCTGGCTCGCGAGTTCGCCCTTGATCACGATGTTCTGTTTGAAGTCCTTGTAATCAAGGCCAAACGAGAACGACTGATCGGCCTTTTCACCGGCCAGCCGATAGATCGCGCGCGCGCCGACCTGATAGCCGTTGCCCAGCACTTGCGTGCCGCCCAAAGCGGCGATGTTGCTGTTCGATTTGAAGCCGAACACCACCAGTGACCACGGCGTGCCGAGCAGCGGCGCATTGTAGGACGCGGAAATGACTTCCGTTTGCCGGCGATTGCGCGGCGCCACGATGTAGGACGCCGAAAGCGTGTGCCCGGCGCCCCACAAGTTGGTGGTGCGCAGCGAGGCGGCGAGCCGCAGCCGGTCGGTATTGGGGCTGTTGTCGTTATTGAAATCCAGCGAACCGTGAACCGGGAAGCTGTCCTTGACCTTCAGCTCGACGTCAATCGCGCCTTCGGTCTTGCTCGGCTTGAACGAGGGTGTGACGGTGCGGTCCGGAATGCGGTTGGCCTCTGCCAGCTGCTTTTGCAGCGCGGCGAGATTGAGCGGCTTGCCTGCCTCGACCGCCGGGAGCTGGGCACGCACGGTATCGGCCGAATGGAACTTCGCACCAGCAATGCGCACTTCGCCAACCGGCGCTTCCGATACGCGTATCTGGACATACCCGGCGGCGAAGGCGGCGCTGTCCTGCGGCGGAATATCCACCACCGCGGCTTCATAACCCTTGGCGGCATAGATATCCTGCAGCGCCTTGCGCGCAGCTTCGAGATCGGCGGCGGTCCGGTTTTCACCCGTGAAGGGATAGACCGCGTTCTCGATCTCGTCGGCCGTCAGCACCACCACGCCGACGACGTCGATCGCCTCGACCGTGAAACGTTCGGGCGCACGGGCGACGTCTTGCGCTGCCGCAGTCCCGGCGCACAGGGCAGCCGCTCCGGCAAGCGAAGCAAACAGCGCGCGCAACCGCGCAAGATCAGTGTCACCGCAAACCATTGCGCATCTGTCCGGAAAGTCCGACCCCCGTTGCATCGGCCCCCTGAGGTCCGATTCACCAAACCCGCCATTGGGGTTCCAATGTGTAACTTTTGCGACGGCGCTTTCGCGGATGCCGCAACACGCCGAATGCGGCACGCATTGCGCAAAGGCGCGGTTTCGGCGAAATTTCAGTGCGAAACGGCGCGCGCGTTCGGCTAGAAGGTGGCGCCTATTGGAAACGGATTTGTCACATGCTGCGCATAAACGCTGCCTCCGCAGGCTCGCCGAGTGCAGGTCATGCTTCGCACCGCGCAAGGCTTGAAAATCCATGTCCGCTTCGATCAATTCCCTTGCTTCTTCGGCAGATAGCGCCGGAAACGAGGCTGTGAGCGAAGCCGCCGCGCACGGGATGCGCCCCGCCGCCACGGGCCGCGATGCAGCAAGTGGGGTCAGCGGGACGACAAAAGAATCCGAAACGGCCAGATTCGCGCATGCTTCGGCCGATCCTTCCGCCGCGCTCGTCGCGATCCTGCGCAGCGAAGCGGGGATGGCCGAGGAAGCCCTCGCCCGCGCCCGGCTGGTAGAGGGAGAGACGGGCGAGACGCTCGACAAGATCGTCACGCGGCTGGGCCTGATATCCGAGGATGCGCTGGCCGCCGCGCTGGCTCGTGCGCTGGGGCTGCCGCTGATCGATGCCGCCAGCTTTCCGGCGGAAAGTGCGGCAGTTCCAGACATTTCCGCCCCGTTCCTGCGTGATCGCCGCACCTTGCCGCTGCGGATCGATGGCGCGCACGTGTTGGTTGCCATGGCCAATCCGCTCGACCGGGATGCGGTGGAGGGCATTGCCTTTGCCACCGGGCGCAGCGTGGAGCGCTGCGTGGCGCGCGGCGGCGATATCGATGCCGCGATCGACCGGCTCTACCGCGCCGAAGCCGCCACCGAAGTGGAAGACGAAGTCGACGAGGGCGACCTTGAGCGGCTGAAGGACATGGTCAGCGACGCGCCGGTGATTCGCGCGGTCAACCGCCTGATCGCCGATGCCGTCGATGCCCGCGCCTCCGATATCCATCTCGAACCGACCGACGACCGGCTTGCCGTGCGCTTCCGCATCGATGGCATGCTGCGCGAAATGCCCGCAAAGCCGCCCGCCATGCGCGCGCCGGTGGTCAGCCGCATCAAGGTCATGGCAAACCTCAACATCGCCGAGCGCCGCCTGCCGCAGGATGGCCGCCTGCGCCTGACGGTGCGCGGGCATGAGATCGACTTGCGCGTGGCCACCGCGCCTTCGATCCATGGCGAGAGCGTGGTCATGCGCATTCTCGACCGTGCGAACCTCTCGCTCGATCCGAAGTCGCTCGGCTTTGACGCTGATCTCGAAGCGCAATTCCTCGGCGCGCTGGCCCAGCCGCACGGGATCATGCTCGTCACCGGCCCCACCGGTTCGGGCAAGACGACGACGCTCTACGCCGCGCTCGCGCACCTCAACGCGCCCGAACGCAAGCTGACGACGATCGAGGATCCGATCGAATACCGCCTGCCCGGCGTGGTGCAGAGCCAGATCAACCCCGCCATCGGCTACAGCTTCTCGTCCGCGCTGCGCTCGTTCCTGCGGCAGGATCCAGACGTGATGATGGTCGGCGAAATCCGCGATACCGAAACCGCGCAGATCGCGGTGCAGGCGGCGCTCACCGGCCACATGATTCTTTCCACGCTGCACACCAACACGGCGGCGGGTGCGGTCACGCGCCTGCTCGACATGGGGGTGGAGCCGTTCCTGCTCTCCTCCGTGCTGACGGGCGTGCTGGCGCAGCGCCTCGTGCGGCGGCTCTGCCCGCATTGCCGCGAAGCATACGATGCCGATCCGGCGCTGCTCGAACGGCTCGGGATCGCCAGCCGCGCGGGCGAGCCTCAGACGTTCTACCGCCCGGTTGGCTGCCCAAGCTGCAAGGGTTCGGGCTATGCCGGGCGCATGGCAGTGTTCGAATTTATCCGCATCGACCGCGATCTTGCCGGGCTGATCCTGCACCGCGCCGATACCCGCACCATCGCCGAAGCCGCCGCCCGCGCCGGGTTCGGCACCTTGCGCGCGGACGGCATCGCCAAGGCGCGCCTCGGCCTCACCGCACTCGAAGAAGTGCTGCGCGTCGCGAGCGAGGACTGAGCGGCGTGGCAACTTTCCAGTACCGGGCGCTGGCGGCAAGCGGTGCCGCCGTTTCCGGCCAGATCGAGGCGGCGAGCCACGCGGACGCGGTGGGTTCGCTGCGCAAGGCCGGGATGCGCCCGATCGAGATTGCCGAGCCAAAAGCGGGGGCGGCCCGCACAAAACGCGGCGGCAAGACCCCGGCGCGGCTCATCACCAATGTCTTTGCCGAGCTTGGCGTGCTACTGCAGGCGGGCCTCCCGCTTGACCGCGCGCTGGCCATCGCGGTCGAGAATGTCGAGCAGCCCCCCTTGCGCGCGCGGCTGGCCGATGTGCTGGCCGCTGTGCGCGAGGGCAAGCCGCTGTCCGCCGCGCTGTCCGCCCACAGCGATCTGTTCCCCGGCCTGGCCCCGGCGATGACCGAGGCGGGCGAGGCCAACGGCAAGCTGGGCGAAGCGCTGGCCCGGCTGGCGCAGATGCTCGAACAGGCGGACGAACAGCGCCGCCAGATCGGCTCGGCGATGACATATCCCATCGCGCTGGGCGTGATCGCGCTCGGCGTCATTCTGCTCATGCTGCTGTTCGTGGTGCCGCAGTTCGAAGGTCTGTTCGCCTCGGCCCCGCCCGGAAAACTGCCCGCCGCATCGCTGTTCGTGATGGGCGCGAGCCAGTTCGTGCGCGCCAATGGCCTCATCATCCTTGCCGTGCTGGCAGGCGCGGGCTTTGCCGCGCGCACCGCGCTGGCGCGGCCCGGCGGCGCGGCCTGGCTCGACCGGACGATCCTTGATGTGCCGCAGATCGGCGTGCTGGTCCGCAATATCGAGACAGTGCGCTTTGCCCGCAGCCTTGGCGCGCTGATCGAAGGCGGCGTGCCTTTGCCCAATGCGCTGGCGCTCGCGCGGCGCACGGTCACCAACGGACACATGAGCGCCGCTATCGGCGAGGTTACCGATATCGTGCGGCAGGGCGGCGGGCTGGCGGCACCACTGGCGGAGCGGCGCGTACTGCCGACCATGGCGCTCAGCTTCATTCGCACCGGCGAGGAGACTTCCCAGCTCGGCCCGATGCTGGCGCGGCTGAGCACGGTGCTCGACCGCGACGTCAAAGTGCGGCTAGAGCGCGTCATCGCGGTGGCGACGCCGGTGATCGTCGTCTCGCTCGGCGTGCTGGTCGCGGCGATGGTCGCATCGATCATGTCGGCAATTCTCGGTTTCAACGATCTGGCGGTGGCACAATGAAAAAGCGCAAGAACATTCCCGTTCGCAACGGCTTCACGCTGCTCGAACTGCTGGTGGTGCTCGCCATTCTCGGCCTGCTCTATGCCATCGTCGGGCCGCAAGTGATCAAGTACCTCTCCAGTTCCAAGAGCGAGACCGCCTCGGTGCAGGTGAAGAATGTCGATGCGGCGATGAAGCTGCTGCGGCTCGATGCCGGGCGTTATGCCAGCAATCAGGAAGGCCTGCAGGCGCTGGTCACCCAGCCTGCCGGAATGCCTAACTGGCGCGGGCCCTATCTTCCCAACACTGCGGCGCTCACCGATCCCTGGGGCAATCCCTATCGCTTTGCCAATCCGGGCAAGCATGGCGAGATCGATGTCTACACGCTGGGTTCGGACAACGCCGAAGGCGGCACGGGTGAGGCCAAGGACCTCGGCAACTGGTAAGCCATGCCCCGCGCCGCGCCCCTTCCTCTGCCCCCGCGCACCGACAGTGGCTTCACGCTGCTGGAGATGCTCGTGGTGTTGGCGATCACCGGGCTGATTGCGGGGCTGCTCTATCCGCAGATCGAAACCGCCAACTTCGCCGTGCGCCAGCGCATTGCGCGCGCGCATGTGGCTGAGGGAACCGAGATGGCGCGCGCGATGGCGCTGCGCAGCGGCGCGCCCGTCACGCTGGGCACGGATGAAGGCGGCGCGGTGCTGATCATCGCCGGGGCCGGATCGCGCCGGATCACGCTCGATCCGGCCGGAAAGATCAGGCTTGCGCTGCGGCCACCGGGCATCGTGTTCCATCCCGATGGCAGCACGACCGGCGGCGAACTGGTGCTGGGCAGCGGGCGTGACGCGGCGCGCTACGGCGTGGACACGGCGAGCGGGCGGCTCACGCAGGCCCGGCCCCCGGAGCAGGCGGACGCTGAACGATGAAACCCCTCCCGCAAGAGCGCGGATTCCTGATGCCGCCCGTGCGCGAGCGCGGTTTTCTAATGATCGAGGCGCTCGTCGCGCTGGCCATCGCGGCGCTGATGGCGGCGCTCGTGTTCGATTCGGTCTGGCAGATGGGCCGCACCGCCGCCGCCGCCGCGGATCGGCGGCAGGCGCTGCTGCTGGCGCGGTCGGTGCTGGCGGCGGCCAGCGTTCCGGGCACCAGCACCCCGATCCCGGCACGCGGGGCCGATGGGCGGCTGGCATGGTCGATCGCCAGCGAAGCGTTTTCGGGCGAGGCGGCGGACGGCATCCCGCTGGAGACGATCAACGTGGCCGTGAGCGATGCAGCCAGCGGCCGCGTGCTGGCGCGGCTGACTTCGCTGAAGGCGCGGCAATGATGGCCGTGCTCGCCCTGCCCCGGCCTGCTGCGCGCGGGAATGCGCGCGAAGGCGGCTTCACGCTCGCCGAAATGCTCGTTGCGCTCGCGCTGTTCGGGATGATTTCGGCGCTGCTGGCCTCGGTGATCAATCTGATCGCCCGCCTCGATGGTTCGGCGCAGCGGCAGGGCGATGCGGTGGAGCAGGTCGTTGCGGCGCAAACCCTGCTGCGCGCGCGGCTCGAACAGCTGCGTCCGATGATCGATATTCGCGGGCTGGGTGATACGATCACGCTGGTCGGGCGGCGCGACGAGATCACCTTCACCGCGCCGGACCTTGCCGCGCGCGGCCCGCATGAAGTGCAGGCCATGCGGCTGCGGCGCACCAATCGCGGCCAGCTCGTCCTCTATGCCGCGCCGCAGCTGGCGGGCTACGATCTGCGCGTCCCCTCGGTCGAGGGATGGCGCGCCGCGCCGCTGATGGAAGGCGTGCAGTGGCTCGACATCGCCTACTTCGGGCCGGACCGGCTGACCGCGCGCGATGTGTGGCAGGACCGCTGGGAAGGCCGCGCGCAGCCGCCCAAGCTGGTGCGCGTGCGGCTCGGCTTTGCCGACGGCGATCCGCGCCGCTGGCCGGTGCTGATGGTGCGGCCGCTGAGCGGTGTGCGCCTTGCCTGCCAGGACGGGCGCAAGAGCCTTGATTGCGGAGAGGCGCAATGAACCTTTCCGAACTGCTAAATGCCGACATGACCACGTTGGCGCGGATGGCGCGCAGCGGATTCGATTGGTGGGTCGGCGAACTGGAAAGCCTGCTTCCGGTGGGGCTGATCCGCCGCCGCAGCCTCACCGCGTGGCACCGCTACGAATACGGCGAAGTGATCGCGGCCAGCCGCGCCGGGGTCGATACGCTGGTGATCCCGCGCGAGCTGTGCCTGGTCCGCACGCTCACCCTGCCCCGCCTGCCACAGGCCGATCTCGCCGCGCTGGTCGCGCTCGATGCGGACCGGATCATGCCCGTGCCGGCAGACAGCATCGTGATCGGCATCCGCACGCTGGGCCCCGCAGACGAAAGCGGCGGCGGCACCATGGTGCGCGTAGCTGTCGGCGCACTGCCCATCGCCCGCGCGCGTGAAATCGCCGATGCCGCGCGCGCCGCCGGGGCCGTGCCTGCGCATGTCGGCCCACTCGATGCGGGCGGCGAACGGCTCGATTTCGATCTCGCCCCGGCGATGCGCCAGATCGGCCTGCTGCCGCCGCGCCCGGCGGTGGCGCGGTTCTGGTGGGCTGTGGTGGCGGTGCTGGTGCTGGTCAACCTGGGCACGGCGGTGCTGCGCGATCAGCAGCAGGTGGAGCGCCTGCAGGCGCTGGTCAATGCGCAGGCCCCTGCCCTCACCGCCGTACGGCGGATCGAGGACCGGGTGATGGCCAATGCCGCGCGGGTCAACGCGCTCAATGCCCGGCGCGCCGCGCACCAGCCGCTGCGGCTGATGGCCACGGTTGGCGGCGCGCTGCCTGAAAAGGCCTGGGTGCAGCGCTTCGAATGGGATGGGCGCACGCTGCGGATGACCGGCTATGCCGCGCCGGGGATCAATGTCGTCTCGGTGCTCAAGGCCACCGGCTTGTTTGGCAGCGTCCGTGCCAGCCGGTCTGAGGCCGTGGCCGAAACGGAGAGCGGGCGGCCGTTCGATGTGGTGCTGACCCCGCGCGCGGAGCGCGGCGCATGAGCCCCTTCGGCAAACGCCCGCTTTCCCCGCGCGAGGGCAAGCTCATCGCCGTGCTGATCCTTGTGGCTGTTATTGCCCTCGTGCTGGCGGTCATGATCGGCCCGGTTGTCTCTGGCTTCACCGACCGCGCCGCGCGGCGCGAGGCGCTGGTCCAGACCTTCCATGCGAACGAACAGCGCATCGCATCGCTCGATGCGCTGCAGGCCGAGGCCGAACGCCAGACCGCCGAAATGCGCCAGCGCTTCATCGCTGCGCCCGATGCCGCCGAGGCCAGCGAGGCGCTGCGCGAGCGGATCGAGAGCGCAGCGCAGGAGCTGGGCGGCGATATCAAGGCCTCAGAAGCCGTGCCCGCCGAGGAAGGGTGGGCGCGCGCCGCGCTCGACATGCGCATAAGCCACGCCCAGTTCGCCGGCCTGCTGGCCCGGCTCAATGCCCTCAAACCCGCGCTGGCGGTCGATGCCGTGACGGTGATCGCCGACGATGCGCTGACAAATCCCAAATCGGACCTGCTCGATGTCAGACTTGAAGCTTCGGCTCCTTTCGTACCGGCCCGATAAGGCCAACGGTGCGCTGCTGCCCGCAGGGCTTGCGCTGGTGCTGCTGGCGGGTGCGGTGCTGCAACTCACCCTGCCGCAAGGCGCCGCCGTGCCCCCGATGCTGGGCGTATCGCGCGCACCGGACCGGCGCCTGCCCGCGATTGCCGAAGTGACCGCGCCCAATCTGGCCGGGCGGCCTTCGCTGTTCTCGCCGCTGCGCGTGATCGGCGCGCGGATCGCAGAGCTGGATGCCGCCAGCCCCGGCGCTGCCTCGCCAAAGCCGGTCGGGCCGCTTGGCGGCACCTTCGTGCTCGGCGCGGCGCGTGTTGGCCGGGCGCAAGTGCTGCTGCTGCGCGAAGAAGGCGGGCGCGTGCTGCGGCTTGGCCCCGGCGGCAGCTATCAGGGCTGGCAATTGCTGCGGATCGAGGCAGATGGTGCCCGCTTCCGCAAGAACGGCAAGATCACGCGCATCGCCTTTGGCGCGAGCGCACAGGCGGGAGATCCCGCGGCAGATACCAGCGAGAGCGAGAGCGACAGTGAATAAGCATCAAACGATCCTGCTGGCCGGCCTCTCGGTCCTCGCGCTTGCGGCCACGGCGGGCTGCGCGCCCAATGCGGCGGTACAGCCGGTCGAGCGCGCGCAGCCCGCAGCGCCGCCCGCCGCCATGCCGCGCCCCGAAGGCGTGACCACCGCGCTGATCGGCGGCACCGAACCGGCTCCCGCACTTCCCGGCAGCAACAGCGCCGAAAGCACCCGCAGCGCGCCTAAGGGCAATATCGAGTTCACCATCCCCAGCGCCGATGTGCGCACCCTCGCCCAGATCGTGCTGCGCGATACGCTGCGCATTCCCTACACCGTCAGCCTCGACGGCGATATCGACGTGGGCCTGACGACGGCAGGCCCGGTGAACCGGCAGCAACTGCTCGATCTGTTCGAGGCCTCGCTGAAGAAGGCGAACCTCGTGATGGTGTGGGAAGGCACCGGCTACCGCATCCTGACGCTGGACGCCGCCAAGGCTCGCGGCACCGAATTCGTCCCCGATCGCGGCTTCGGCAGCGAGACGGTGCGTCTCCAGTTCGCCAATGCCGAGGAACTGAAAAAGCTGCTCGACAGCGTGGTCCCCGGCGCAGTGCAATCGATCGACCCTACGCAGAACGCGCTGGTGATCGCGGGTACGCAGGCCCAGCGCAAGAGCGCGCATGATCTGATCGCACAGTTCGATGTGAATTGGCTGCGCTCGATGTCGTTCGCGCTCTATGTGCCGCAGAACCTCGACAGCCGGCTGATCGTGCCCGAGCTCGACAAGCTGATCAACGCGCCCGATGCGCCGACGCGGGGCCTGGTGCGGCTTATCGGGATGGAGCGGATCAACGGCGTGATCGCGATCAGCGCGCAGAAGCAATACCTCGAAGACGTGCGCCGCTGGGTCGAAGTGCTCGACCGCGAAGGCACCAACAACGAAGCGCGGCTCTATATCTACCGCGTCCAGAACAGCCGCTCGCGCGATCTCGTCAAGACGATCAACACGAGCTTCGGGTTCGGCGGCGGCAGCGGGTCTGGCACCACGGGCGGCGCATCGGAAAATGCCGATCCCTTCGCGTCCGATGCGCGCGGCGGAACGGACGGTGCGCAGGGCCAGAACACCGCGCGGCAGGTTCCCGCACCCGGTCAGAATGCCGGGCTTGGTGGCGGGGGGTCTGGCGGCGGGGGACCAGACACCGGGGGGGGCGGTCTGAAGGTCCGCGTCTCCTCGGACGAGATCAACAACGCGGTCGTCGTCTATGGCAACGCCCACGATTACGCCATCGTCGAGGACGCACTGCGCAAGCTCGACGTGCCGCCGCTGCAAGTGATGATCGAGGCGGCGATCACCGAAGTCGGCCTCAACGACGGGCTGCGCTACGGCGTGCAATGGAACTTCGCGACCGGCCAATCGAACTTCGCACTGACCGAAGGCAGCACCGCCAATCCGACGCGGGTGTTCCCCGGCTTTTCCTATTTCTATTCGAACAACAATGACATCCGCGCGACGTTGAATGCGCTGGAGGAACGAACCACGGTCAAGGTCGTCTCCGCGCCCAAGCTGATGGTGCTCAACAACCAGACCGCCGCGTTGCAAGTGGGCGATCAGGTGCCGGTGCTCTCGCAGCAGGTGACCCCGCTCGGCGGTGGCAGCAGCACGGGCAACCTGCTGGCGGCCAACTCGGTTGAATACCGCGATACCGGCGTCATCCTCAAGATCACCCCGCGCGTGAACGTCAGCGGTGCGGTGCTGCTGGATGTCTCGCAGGAAGTGAGCGACGTCCAGCCGACCAAGACCGGCGTTTCCAACTCGCCGACCATCTCGACCCGCCGTGTGGCCACCACGGTTTCAGTGCAGGACGGGCAGGTCATCGCGCTCGGCGGCCTGTTTCGGGATAACAAGAGCTTCGGCAAGAACGGCCTGCCGATCCTCTCGCGCATCCCGATCCTTGGCGGGCTCCTGTTCGGCAACAACAACAACACGCAAAAGCGCACCGAGCTGATCATCCTGATCAAGCCCCACGTGCTGCGCACGCCGGACGACCTCACCGCGATCACCGAGGAACTGCGCGCCAAGATCCAGTCGGTCGAACCGTTCAAGACCAAGGGCAAGATCCCCTGATGAGAGGAGGCCCGCCTCGCCGGAACGAGCGCGGCTATGCCATGCTCGCGGTTGTCGCGGGCATTGGCGTGATGGCGGCGGTCGCGGCGGGTGCGGCTTCGTCCACTGCCGCGCGGCTCGATACGCTGGAGGCCGAGACCACCAACGCCCGGCTCAGCGCCGCAGCCGATGCGGGCGTGGAGATCGCGCTTGCCAATCTCACCCGCCCCGGCCTTGCCGCGCGCTGGTCGATTGACGGGCGCGTCTATGAAGAGAGCTTCGGCGGCGTGCCGGTTGCGATCCGCATCGAGGACGAGGCGGGCAAGATCATGATCAACCGCATCGACGGCGAGAACATCGGCTGGCTGATCGCCGCGCTCGGCCTGCCGCAGGACCAGGTCGAAACCTTGCGGGACAGCTTCGATGACTGGATCGACCAGGATGACGAGCCCCGCGCGAACGGGGCCGAAACCGATTTCTATCTGCCGCGCGGCTATGCTGCGCGCAACGGCCCGCCGCAAAGCGTGGAGGAACTCGGCGATATTCGCGGCTTCACCCCCGCGTTGGTCGAACGCATCGCGCGCATCGCCACGGTCGAAGTCAATGGCACCGCCTTCGACAAGCGTTATGCCGATCCGCTGGCGATCCAGGTGATGAACGATGGCGATGCCAATTCGCTCGACGTGATCGAGCGGCAGCGCGAGGTCAGCGGCCAGCGGCCCGCGTTCTCGATCACCGATCCGGCGGACTGGAGCGGACGGGTTGTGACCATCATCGCGGTGGCGCGCGGGCCCGGCGGGGCGGAAACGCGGCGACGGGTGGTCGCCGAACTCACTGGCAAGCCCCGCCAGCCCTATATCCTGCGCTGGGGTGCCTGAAGGTCAGCGCACCAGCGGCAGGCCCCAAGGCGCAAACGGACGCGGGGCAGCAGCTTCTGCCGGAGCCGTGCGCGGCAGCAGCAGCGCGGCGCTCGGCCCGCCATCCACGCCCCGGTAGCGCGCCCAGGCGCGCGCAATCACCGCGTGATCGGGCTCGTCCCAGCGGATGGCCTGCCCCGGCGCGGCAGCGCCTTCGGCGCGCGCACCGGGCGGTGGGCGATAAAAGATATGCGCGCCGATCCGGCCCACGGTATCGAGCGCGGACGCCCAGCCGGGTTGCACATACGTCGCGTGATAATTGAGCGCGCCAGCCACGCGCGCCGGCCCGGTGCCGCCCAGCGCCGCCTGCGCCACCATCCGCGCGGCGCGGATCGTGCGATCATCAAGGCGGCGGTCCAGCGCGCCGTCGCACACGAACGTGAACTGGCACCCCGTGCCGCGCCGCCAGCCCTGCCACACCACGCCGCACACGCTTTTCGGGAATGCCGGATGGGCCACCCGATTGAGCACGACTTCGGCCACCGCCTCCTGCCCGGCACGCGGCTGGTTGCCCGCCTCGTGCGCCACCGCCAGCGTCAGGCAGCGCATGGCATCATCCTGCGCGGGATTGGGCGCAGCGGCGATAGCCACACCCATCGGCGCGGCCGCTGACGCGGCAAGCGACGCCGTTTCGGCACGGGCCACCAAGGGTGCAAGAACCGCCCCGCACAGCACCATGCCGCGCAGACTGCGGCGAACGGCACGAGGGCAGCGCGGGCGGGATCGCGAAGTCACAACCGCAAAGTACGCCGCTTGTGCGACAGTTTCCAGTCATCCCGCCGTCAAACGCGGCGCGGCGGCCGTCACGGCAGAGTCACGCTTGCTTCCTAGCAGCGATGCGACTCAAGCCCGGTGGAACCTGCGATCATCATGTCCCATGCCTTGCACATCCGCCTTGCCTCCACGCGCCGCTGGCGACTTGCCCTTGCCGCCGCGGCAGCCCTCGGGCTCGGCACGGCCTGCGCATCCGCCGCAGCGGCCAGTCCCGCGCGGCCGCAGACGCGCCTGCCCGCCCGTCTGGTAACCTGCCAGTTGGGCCACGCGACCAACTTCAATCCCGAAAAGCAGCAGACACACGCCGACATCACGTTCGACACGCACCACCGCCTTAGCCTCTATCTCCCGGCAATCGGCGCGCGCACCGCGCCCCCGCCCGATGCGACCGAGGCCGCCGAACCAGTCGATTCGCGCACCCGCGTGACCGAGGACCCCGACGGGCTCACCGCCGACGCGCCGGGGCCGTTCGACCGCGTGGTCGATCTCTGGCCCGAGCGGGTGGAACTGGCGAAGACGACTCCAACCGGAGCCTTCAAGACCCTGCTGGTGAGTGACTACGATCCGGCGCGCGGGACGGCGCGGATATTCCTCGGCACTGCAGGAGACATCACCAGCTACGACCTCAAGCGCATCTACATGGGCGAATGCACCGTAGCGCTGAACCCGCCGCGAGGCACACGCAGACGCTGAACCGCCGCGCGCGGCAGACTGTCCGGTTTCGTGACACCACGCGGCCTGATGACATGCGGCGGTGCAATGACATGCAGCTGTAATCTTAGTGTCCAAATCGCCCGATAATACGCGCTGGCCCTCAGGGGGCTGGCCCTGCGCTCCACCATAAGCGAACCTTATGAAACGTTTGGAAATTTGCGGCATGCAAAGCCTTGACCTCCGGCGCTCTGGCGCAGGCCACGCGATTCTGGTGCGGGGAGGCCGCATGGCGCGCCTTGTGCTGAGCGCCGCCCTTCTGGCCCCGCTTGGCGCTTGCGGCATTCCCTATGGCACTGGCAGCCGCGTCACGCTGTCCGAAGCGCCGCCTTCGGCGCAAAGCACGCCGAGCGAAGGGATCATGCAGGCGCTCACCTGCATGCGCGATAGCCACACGCTGAACCGCATCCGCTTCGGCATCGCGGTGCATTCGGATGGCACCGGCAAATCATCCTATGGCTATGAAGGCGCGACCGGCTCGTTCCTGCCGCAGGGTACGGCAGCGATCTGGGCCTCCGAAGCGGTGATCCGCGCGGGCGGTCTCTCGATGAACTACTACGAGCTCAACACCGAGCGCGCGCTGCGCCAGTTCGGCGGCTCCAGCCTCGATACCGCGCTGGCGACCCAACAGCAGACGCGCGTGCCCAACTTCATCATCTCGACCGCGTTCACTGCGCTCGATTTCATCGGCGGTCCTTCGATGGACATCCGCGCCGGGGGCATCGGCCCCTACTACAACGTGCGCGGGGCAAGCCTTGAAGTCTCGGCCGAAATGTACCGGCCGGGTGACCGCATGACGATGGCAATCAGCTCGCTCAACCGGCAAGTGTTCTACCGCGATGCCGGGATCGGCGGCGGGCGTCTGTTCGGCAAGGGCAAGGGCGAGCTCGTCACCGGCACGATCGGTTTCACCGATCAGCAGCGCCTGCAGGAAGCGACTCGGGATGTGATCGCGCTGGCCGTCGCCGATGTGCTGGCTTCCATGCCGGTCGTGCCCGATGATTGCCGCCAGATGGTCGAAAATCTGAAGGCCGCGCACAAGGCGCGGGTCAATGAGGATCGCCCTCAGGAAAAGCCCGCGCACGGCTCACGCGCACGCCGCGATGATCTGCCTGCCCAGAGCCCGGCACCGCGGATTCCCGCCGAACAAGGCCCTGCCAGCGGCACTATTGCCAATCCCGACAAGGCCCGGCGCAACCAGCGCTGAACCTGCCTGCGCAGCGCAAGTTGTCCTGAAACAACACTTGGTTACAGATCCGTTAAAGAAAAAAAGCCGCCCATTCTTCAAACCGTCACCAATGTTTCAACCAAGGTGGCCAATGCGCTCGTGCTAGTACCTACGGGGCTAGATACGGGGTATAAACGAAAGAAATAGGGGTATTAACGTGACCAAGATTCACATGACGAAGCTCGCGCTGCTTGGCGCGACTGCTTTTTTCGCTGCGACTTCTGCGCATGCACAGGTTGCTGATAGCTGGACCATTGCCGGCGATGTCAACGTCAGCGCGCTGAACACCGGCGCCGTGCTCAACGATCCGGTCAATGGCGGCACCGTCGCCGGCATTGAAAGCCCGGAAATCACCGCTGGCTACAAGAACTCGATCTCGGGCGCCACGGTCGGCGCTTCGGCATCGTCGGGCTTCTCCTCGGTCAACAACTCGGGCGTTGGCGGCGATGCCGCGGTCGAATTCGGTGGCGCGGTGACGGTTGTCGCCGGTAGCGCCAGCGACGTTGGCAACAACACCGACATCATCACCGGTGCCACAATCGGCGGCGGCAACGCCAACTCGATCTCGCTCGCTGCAGTCGGTTCGTCCGCCTCGGTTTCGGGTTCGACCACGCTCACCGACGTGGCCGGCGCAGCCGTTCCCGACGGCGAGACCTTCGCCTACACCTCGGGCCAGCTGATCGTGTCTTCGGGCGCGGCTGACGGTTCGGTCGACGCGGCTGACGCCACCGTGGGCGGCAACGCGGGCGCCGTGACCCTCTCGCTCGCCACCGGCCTGACCGCTCCGTCGATCGCTGGCGGCAACGGCAACAGCATCAGCGTCGCCGGTCTTGGTTCATCGGCGTCTGCCTCGTTCTCGGCTGCGGTCGATGGCGATGGCTCGGTGCTTGATTCGTTCGACCTCACGCTGGCTGACGGCGCGCTCATCAGCTCGGCCAACGACGCAGCCGGCGCCATTGCGGTCGGCCTCGGCGCGGGTGCCACCACCCCGGCGATCGCTGGCGGCAATGCCAACGCAATCAGCGCCGCGGCGCTCGGTTCGTCGGCTTCGTTCTCGCTCGCTTCGGGCACGAGCGGCGGCGGCGTGGTCACGGCCTTCAACGCCGCTGTCGGCGAACTGGTGGTCGACTCGACCAACGCCGGCGCGGTCACGCTCGGCGGCGATGTCGATGGCACGGCGCAGGCCACCTACGACGATGCCTCGATCTCTGGCGCTGGCAACAACAACTCGATCAGCGCGGCTGCGCTCGGTTCGTCGGGTTCGGTGTCCTATGCCAACACCGTGTTCGACACCGGCGGCGGTGCGGCGGCTGGCGACGTGTCGTTTGACGCGATCACGGTTAACAGCACCAACTCGGGTGACATCATCAACAACGTCAACCTGACCACCGGTGGCAACATCGATGGCGGGGCGAAGAACTCGATCAGCATCGCGGGCCTCGGCGCTTCGGCTTCCCAGTCGATCTCGATCACCGACAACTCGGGCGCTGGCGTGACCGGCGTGGCGACGGCGATCGGCAGCGACATCACGCTGGCTGCGGTCAACTCGGGCGCGGTTTCGGTGCTTGGCGGCGGCCTGCAGACTGCGGTCATCGCCGAAGGCTTCAGCAACTCGGTCTCGGCCGCTGCAGTTGGCGCTTCGGCGTCGCAGTCGGTCAGCCGCACGGTTCTGCTGACGCAGTAAGGCGCGGACAACCCGCCCCTTGCGGGCGGGACCTGCGTAAAAGACCTGGGAAGGAGGGGCCGCGTGGCTCCTCCTTTTCCCGCATGTGGCCCTCGCCGCGAACGGCAGGCCGGAGTGAGAGAAAGGGCGTTTCGGTATGGCATTCGCAATCTTCGGGATCACGACGCGCCGGGCCATCCGTCTGGCCGCTGCGGTTGCCTTGGCCCTGCCGGTTGCTGCCGCAGCGCAGATCACGCACAATGGCAATTCCGACCTCACCGCCATCAATTCCGGCGATATTTCGCTACGCGGCGATGTCAGCAATCCCACCGTTTCGGGCGGGACCGACAACTCCGCCGGCAATCTTGCCGCACAGGGGGCGAGTTCGAGCTACAGCATCAACGATGCCAATCTTGACGCGCAGGGAGAGCCGGTCGGCACTTCCGCCGCGAGCGTTTCGGGCACGCGCCTGTCGGGTACGAACTCAGGCTCGGTGAATGTCCGTGCCACGATCACCGGCGGCTCGTTCGCCGGCAACAACGCCAGCCAGAGTGTCTCGGCCACCGGGCTCTCGAACGTCATCTCGATCAGGACCACTTCGTCCAAGTGATCACGCACCCAGCAGGAAGGATCAGCACAATGACCCGGACCACCACCACGCTTGCCGCCATCATGATCCTGCTCGGCACGGCCGCCGCGCCGGCGTTTGCCGGTCCCGCCACCAGTGCCTGGGGCACGATGGGTTCCAGCGGCAGTTCGGGGCCGGCACTCAACTCGGCATTGCTGCACAAGACCGAAGGCGAGAACGCCCAGATCCAGACCATCGGCAAGGATGTGACCTCGATGTATCGGTCGGTGACCTCGTGCGGGTATTGCGTCTACAACCAGATCAATGGCGATTCGAACTCGATCAACGGCAACACGATATCCGGCAGCAATACCGGCCAGACCACCGCGACCGGCACGTTCAAGAACTGAGTTGCGCCGGTTCCTGAAGATGCCGCTGCCCGGCCTGATCGCGGCCGTGCTGGTGGCCGTGGCTGGTGTTCCCGCACAGGCGCGGACATCGCCCCAAGCAGCAGCCACTTCGCCAGCGCTGGGCGAGGCCATCAGCGTGCTGCCGCCGGAGGAGACCATTCCGCCGGTTGACGCCACCCCGCCCGCAGACAAGGCCGAAGCGTCGGGCGGGCTGCCGCAAGCGGCTGCTGCTCCTCCTGCGGCGACTGCCCTGCCCGCTGGTGCGGGCGTGCTGGACAGCGCGACGGTGCAGCGGATTGTCGACCGGCTCGTCAGCCTCAACTTCCTTGCCAATGCCGTCGAGGCGCAGGATCCCGACCGCCTGACCGCCGCGATCCGGGACTTCCAATCGAGCGCCGGGATATCGCCGAGCGGGACATTCGACAGGGACACAGTGGGCCGGCTGACCACGCCCTGAGGCGCGGTTTTTTCGCCGGTCAGGCTTCCGCTCCGTCGAGCCTTGGATCCGCACGCAGGCGCGGTTGCTGATCGCCAAGGGCATAGCCGACCGAGCGCACGGTGCGGATTACATCGGGCCGACTTTCCAGATTGAGCCGGCGGCGCAGACGGGTGATGCGCACATCGACCGCGCGCAGTTCGATCTGGCTTTCGCGCCCCCATACCGCGGTGCGGATCTGTTCGCGGGTGCGGACTTTGCCCGCGTTTTCCATCAGGTAGCGCAAGATCTTGAACTCGATCAGGCTGAGCCGGACATCGAGCCCGTCCCGCGCCACGGTGCCATTGTCGATATCCATCTCCACGCCCGCAATGCGGATCACGCGCCCGCTGATGGCCGGCGCGGTGCGCCGCAGAATGGCGCGGATGCGGGCGAGCAGTTCGGGCAACGAGAACGGCCTGACGAGGATATCATCGGCGCCCGCATCATAAGCCCCGAGCCGTTCGCGTTCATCGCGCACCGCAGAGACAACGATGATCGGCAGATAGCCGGTCCCGTCTGCCCGGCGCACCGCGCGGCAAAGCTGCGCACAGCCTTCACCCGGTTCGCTCCAGTTGAGCAGTACGAGATCGAGATCCTGCGCCGCGATCTGGCGCGCCAGATCGCCCGGCTCGCCCGCTTCGACCACGGCAAAACCTTCCATCTCGAGATTGAACTTCATCATTCTCAGGATGGTCTGGTTGGGTTCGTAGAGCAGAATGGATGCCTTGCGTGACATCGCGCGTGCGGGGCCTTCCTCTTGCCCGCAAGGAGGCTCATCCATCAGGGGCAGGTAACTGTTCATCCGGCGTTCAGGCCTAGGTACCGTTTGTTGCAGCACGGTGAAGAGTTGATGACAGCAGCGCGACGAACGGCAGCAAAAATGCCGAAGAAATCGTCGGTGCGCTATGTTGGGATGTGCGCAAATCCTTGCACCGATCCGACGACTGACTTCGATTGGTCAGCACAAATATCTACTCCCAGCGGCACGGGAGAGGAGAGGATCATCGCAACGGATCGGAACAATCCCGACAAGGTCAACGCCAACATTGGCACGTCATTCGGCGAGACGCCGACGGACAACTTCGTGCTCTGACCGAAACCCTGTTGCCGCGAGCCTATCCTCCACCTGCTTTGTTGGCTGCCCCCTCCCCCGCCAGATTGGGGAGGGACGGGGCTACTTCCAGGTGAAACGGTAGCCGTAGGCGAGGCCGACGCTGAGCTGGTCGCGGCGGCCGCGCCCGCGGATCAGCGTGCTGTCTGCGGCGACGTTGCCGAGGCAGTCGTAGCCAGCGAGGAGCGTGATGGCGCCGTGCTGTCCGCGTTTGCCGAGGGGACGGGTAAGCGTGCCGCCGATACCGGCAGAGACAAGGCCGGAACCGGTGCGGTAGGCCGAAAGGCCGGCGCGGGCGGCCTGATCGGGGGTGACGCCAAAATAGACCTGCGTGTACTTTGCGCTGGCGAAAGTGGAGCGCAGGGCGAGCGAGTAGCGGAAGGCGCCAGCGCGGTCGCTGAAGCGAATCGAGGGTTCGGCAACAAGCCCTTCGTGCCCGCCGGTGCCTTGGCGGACTTCGGTGCGCAGGGCCACGCGGCGACCGAGTGCTCCGGCTGGGCTATATTGCACGAAGCCGCCGAACTCTCCGGCTAGGCCGATGTTGCCTAAGCCGCGCAGGGCATCGCTGCCACCAGTGACAAGGAAAGGCGAACCGCCGGTGGATTCGCGCCGTCCGAAGCGGAGGCGGGCTATGGGGCCGATTTTCCAGCCATCCCGGTTGATGACGTTGACGCCGAAGCCTTCCTGCACCGAGGCAAAGGCAACATCCTTGTAGGCCACGCGGATATCCGGAAAGATCGACAGCGCATAATCGCGCGAACCCTGCCAAGCGGGGGCGACGAGCGGGACCATGCCGACGGTAAGCGTCCAAGTGGGGGTGGGCGGCGGCCCGGCGGGGCGCGGGGCGATGGGGCTTGCGGCAGGGGCGCTTTGGGCCTGCGCGGTGGTCGCGGCGAGGAGGATCGCGGCCACAAGCGTCGCGAGGGAGCGGGGGTTCATGGGACGGTCTCCTGAACTCTGGCGGGGGGTGTGCGGCGCGGGGGAGCCCGGCTCGCAGTGCCGGGGAATGCTATATCATTACATATAGAGCGCAGATGATGGGGGCGTGCGAGCTTGTCAACGGAAGGGCGGGTGCGGCGGCGGGGGAACAGCCCGGTGGCAACAAAATCATACAGAGCGGCAAAGGCGGCGAATAAAACCGGCTGGCGATCCGTTGTGATAGGGTGCGCCCCGGATGGACTGGCGGTCGCGATCCGAAAGGCAACACGATGAAGTTCAGCATCACCTCCCTGCGCCGCGCGGCGCTGGCCCTCGCGGCGGCGGGCACGGCACTCGTTTCCGTTCCGGCGGTGGCAGGCGAAGGCCACTGGTCGATCGGCCAGGGCGTGCAGTGCCGCGTGATCCTCGGCTTCGTGATCTGCACCAAGTCGCGCGTGTAAGGCGGCTGGCCTGCTGCCCGAAGTGGCGGCAGGCCCCTCCCCCTGCGCTTAGCGCTTAGCGCTTAGCCCTTAGCGGGTGAGGAGCGGCTTCAGGTAATGGCCGGTGAAGCTCCGGGGGTTTTTGGCGACTTGTTCAGGCGTACCTTCCGCCACCAGTTCGCCGCCGCGCACCCCGCCTTCGGGGCCGAGATCGAGCAACCAGTCGGCGGTTTTGATGACATCGAGGTTGTGTTCGATGACGACGACGCTGTTGCCCTGATCGACGAGGCGGTGGAGCACTTCGAGCAGCTTGCGCACATCTTCGAAGTGAAGCCCGGTGGTGGGCTCATCGAGGATATAGAGCGTCTGCCCCGTGCTGCGGCGGGCGAGTTCCTTGGCGAGCTTGACGCGCTGGGCTTCGCCGCCCGAAAGCGTGGTGGCCTGCTGGCCAACCTTGACATAGCCGAGGCCGACTTCGTTGAGCATGTGCATCCGGTCCCGGATCGGGGGGACGGCCTTGAAGAACTCCTCCGCGTCCTCGATGGTCATATCCAGCACATCGGCGATGGAGTGGCCCTTGAACTTCACCTCCAGCGTTTCGCGGTTGTAGCGCTTGCCGTCGCATTCCTCGCACGTGACGTAGACGTCCGGCAGGAAGTGCATCTCGATCTTGATGAGGCCGTCGCCCTGGCACTTCTCGCAGCGGCCGCCTTTGACGTTGAAGCTGAAGCGGCCGGGCTTGTAGCCGCGCGCGGCGCTTTCGGGCAGGCCCGCGAACCAATCGCGGATCAGGGTGAAGGCGCCGGTGTACGTCGCGGGGTTCGACCGGGGCGTGCGGCCGATGGGGGACTGGTCGATCTCGATCACCTTGTCGCAGTGTTCGAGGCCGGTGACGCGGTCATGCGCCCCGGCGATGACGCGCGCGCCATTGAGCGTGCGGGCGGCGACGGCGTGGAGCGTATCGATCGTGAAGCTCGATTTGCCCGAGCCGGAGACGCCGGTGACGCAGGTGAACGTGCCGAGGGGGACGCTGGCGGTAACATTCTGCAGGTTGTTGGCCCGCGCGCCTTCGACCGTCAGCTTGAGGCCGTTGCCCTTGCGGCGCTTCTTCGGCACTTCGATGCGGCGGGCGCCGGTGAGGTATTGGCCGGTGAGGCTGGCGGGGTTGTTCAGGATGTCTTCGAGCGTGCCCTGCGCGACGATCTCGCCGCCGTGGACACCCGCACCGGGGCCGAGATCGACGACGTGGTCTGCGGTGCGGATCGCGTCCTCGTCGTGCTCGACCACGATGACGGTGTTACCGAGATCGCGCAGGCGCTTGAGGGTGATGAGCAGGCGGTCGTTGTCGCGCTGGTGGAGGCCGATGGAGGGTTCGTCGAGCACGTAGAGCACGCCCGAAAGACCGCTGCCGATCTGGCTGGCGAGGCGGATGCGCTGGCTCTCACCGCCGGAAAGCGTACCTGAAGTTCGATCGAGGTTTAGATAATCCAGACCGACATTGTTCAGAAATCCAAGGCGTTCGTTGATTTCCTTGAGAATGGCCTTGGCGATCTGGCTTTGCTGCGATGTGAGCTGGGCATCGAGCGCGCCGAACCATTCCACCGCGGCGGCGACGGAGAGGTGGGTCACGCTGGAAATGTCCGCCATCGCCACCTTGACGCTGAGCGCCTCGGGCTTGAGCCGCGCGCCCTGGCAGGTTTCGCAGGGCTGCGCGGTCTGGAACTTGGACAGCTCCTCGCGCATCCATGCGCTTTCGGTTTGCAGCAGGCGGCGGTTCAAGTTGCCGATGACGCCCTCGAAGGCCTTCTGCACCGTGTAGGACTTGCGGCCATCGATGAAGGTGAGCGGGACGGCCTTGCCGGCGGTGCCATAGAGGATGACGACCTTGACTTCGCCGGGCAGCTTTTCCCACGGCGTTTCAAGGCTGAAGCCGAAATGCGCGGCGAGGCTGGCCAGCACCTGCATGTAATAGGGCGACGGCGGGTTGGACTTGGCCCACGGCACGACCGCGCCCTGCTTGAGGCTGAGGTTTTCGTTCGGCACGACAAGCTGGGGATCGAACAGCAGCTTTTCGCCAAGGCCGTCGCACGCGGGGCACGCGCCTTGCGGAGCGTTGAAGCTGAACAGGCGCGGTTCGATGCTTTCGATGGTGAAACCGCTGACGGGGCAGGCGAACTTTTCGCTGAAGACGATGCGGTTCGCGGCGAGGCCGGTTTTCTTCATGCCCTTCCTGGGCTTGGCCTCAGGCTCGGGCGCTTCGACGGGGGCGGGTTCCCCGCCGACAGCGGCGACAGTGGTGTCTGCCAGATCGAGATAGACGGTGCCGTCGGCCAGCTTCAGCGCCTGTTCGAAACTGTCCGCCAGCCGGGTGCGGAAGCCTTCATCCGTCTGCTTGACCGCGATGCGATCGACGACGACTTCGATGTCGTGCTTCAGCTTCTTGTCGAGCGCGGGGGCGTCTTCGATGGCCATCAGCTCGCCGTTGATGCGCACGCGGGTGTAGCCGGAGCGCTGCCATTCGGCGAGCTCCTTGCGGTATTCCCCCTTGCGGCCGCGCACGACGGGGGCGAGGAGATAGGCGCGCGTGCCCTCTGGCAGGGCGAGCACGCGGTCGACCATCTGGGTGACGGTCTGCGCTGCGATGGGCAGGCCCGTGGCAGGCGAATAGGGAACGCCGACGCGCGCCCAGAGCAGGCGCATGTAATCGTAGATCTCCGTCACCGTGGCGACGGTGGAGCGCGGATTGCGGCTGGTGGTCTTCTGCTCGATGCTGATCGCGGGGCTGAGCCCGTCGATATGCTCGACATCGGGCTTCTGCATCATCTCAAGGAACTGGCGGGCATAGGCCGACAAGCTCTCGACATAGCGGCGCTGGCCCTCCGCATAGATCGTATCGAACGCAAGGCTCGACTTGCCGGAGCCGGAGAGGCCGGTGATGACGATCAGGCTATCGCGCGGGAGATCAACGTCGATGCCCTTGAGATTGTGCTCACGCGCGCCGCGGATCGAGATGGTGCTGAGGGACATGAGGGCAGTCTGTTCCAGATTTGTTCGATTCCGGCAAGAGCGCGCGGAGGTTTTGCACCACGTGGGTGGGGGCGCAGGGGATGGCAAGGTGGCGCGGGGGGCAAGCCCTTTGCGCGCCCGGGTGTTTGGGGTTTCGCGCAGAAGCGCGGAGAGATTTGGGCGCTATTCACTCCGATCCCCGTTTGAAAGCGAACCTGTGGCTGAACGCGATCTCGCTTCGATGCCAATCGCAGTGGCAGCCGCGGAGCTTAAGATGGCACTGAAGCGCAACGGCTACCGTCTCGCATAGGTGTAATCGGCGGCAAATGTGTTTGAAATTGGACCGTTCAAAGCCAGTGGGCGGCGCGATGCATTTGCGCAGATCGTGGGGCGCTACAATCTGATCGTTGCCGAGGTGGAGAGCGATCCCGGGCTGCGGATAGAGTTGTCCTAAGTAAACGGTTGCGGTTGGGACTGACGAAAATGTGGGGATGCAAGGGCGATGGCCCTTGCCCGCCGGAGGCATCTTACCGAATGACGCGGGCGGTGTTTGAACTTGCCCCTTTGGGCAAGGGGCGTTAGGTATCTGACCTGACGCCACCGGTGCCCGTGCGAGCGGGCTAAGAGGGAATTCGGACGAATCTTCAGGGATTTGGCTCCGAAGCTGCCCCCGCAACTGTGCCCGGCGAGCGCCCTGTTCAACATGCCACTGGCCTTTGCGGGCCGGGAAGGCGAACGGGGGGCGATGACCCGGGCGAGCCAGGAAACCTGCCGGTGTGTGGTCGTTCCGCGGCCGGGCGGGGTGTACCGGGCGCATGCGAGAGATGGCGCGCCTTATGGCCCCGCGCACTCTCCCGCCATGGACGGCAACGTCCATGGGCCGGGAGGAATCTCGAGTGAAAAATCTTTATCTTTCTGCGTTTGCTTGTTGCCTTCTGGCGACTCCTGCGCTCGCCCAACAGGCTGGTGACATCGCAACGGATGTGTTCGTTGGTCCTGATGCTCTCCGCCGTGACCCCGCCAACATCACGGTTGTCGCCACGGGCAGCCCCCGGCGGATCGACCAGACGGGCCAGCCGATCACGGTGATCACGGCGGCCGATCTGGCCCGCTTGCAGGGGCCGGATGTGACGCGGGCGCTTGAACAGGTGCCGGGGCTGACGCTCAGCCGCAATGGCGGGCCGGGGGCGTTTACCGGGGTGCGGCTGCGCGGTTCGGATTCCGAGCAGGTGCTGGTGCTGATCGACGGGGTGCGGGTGGAGGATGTTTCCGCGCCCGGATCAGGGTTTGATTTCGGCACGCTGACGACGGGCGGGATCGAGCGCATCGACGTGCTGCGCGGCTCCAATTCGGTAACATGGGGCAGCGCGGCGCTGGGCGGGGTGATTGCGGTGCAGACGCGCGAGCTCAACGGCGTGGACGCCAGCGCGGAAGGCGGGAGCCGGGGGAGCTTTGCCGGGGAAGCGGCGGCGGGTCTGGCGAAGGAGGCCTATGCGCTCTCGCTCAGCGGGGGGTATACCACGACCGACGGCGTTTCAGCGGCTGCGAGCGGGACCGAGGCGGACGGTGCGCGGCAATGGCGGCTGGGCGGCAGGGGGCGGTTTGATCTGCTGCCGGGCCTGTCCGTGATGGCGAGCGCGCGGTATGCTGATACGCGCACCGAGATCGACGGCTATCCGGCACCGAGCTACACCTTTGCCGATACGGGCGAATATCAGGTGACGCGCCAGTTTTCGGGCCGGGCAGGCCTGCGCTATGACGGGGGGTGGCTGACGGTGAACACCGGGTTTGCGCTGGCCGATACCAAGCGCGACTATTACGATCCGGCCTTCGGCACCGCGCCGAGCTATGGCTATCAGGGGCGCAGCGAGCGGGCCGATCTGACCGGGCGGGCGCAGCTGCCCGCCGGATTTGCGCTCGATTTCGGGGCGGACAGCGAATGGACGCGCTATGCCGGGACGTTCGATGCGCGGCAGAGCGCGCGGCTGAGCAGCGGGCATGCGATGCTGGGCTGGTATGGCGAGAACGCTTCGTTTGCGGCGGGGCTGCGGCATGACGATCACAGCCGGTTTGGCGGGGCGACAACGTTTGGGGCAAACGGGACGGTACGTCTGACGGGCAACTTGCGGGTGCGCGCGAGCTATGGCGAGGGGTTCAAGGCGCCGACGCTGTTTCAGCTGCTATCGAACTACGGCAACACTGCGCTGAAGCCTGAACGCAGCCGCAGCTATGACGCGGGGATCGAGTTTGCCAGCGGGCCGGTGAGCGCGGCGGTGACCGTCTATCGCCGGGACAGCCGCAACCTGATCGCCTATGTCTCGTGCTTTGGCCAGACGGGGGGGATCTGCGCCAATCGGCCGTTTGGCACGTATGACAACATCGGCAGGGCGCGTGCGGAAGGCGCGGAAGCGGAGCTGACGCTGCGGCCCGTTCGCACGGTGACGCTGCGTTCGATCTATACGTATACCCGCGCGCGCAATGTGACGGCGGGGAGCGCGCAGTTCGGCAAGGATCTGGCGCGGCGGCCGCAGCATGCGCTGACGGTTTCGGGCGATTGGGAGACGCCGCTGGCGCAGCTGGCGATTGGCGCGGACTTGCGGCTGATCAGCGCGAGCTTCGATGATGCCGCGAACGCGGTGCGCCTGCCGGGCGGGCCGATTGCGACCTTCCGCGCCAGCCTGCCGGTGCATGATCGGATCACGCTGACAGCGCGGCTGGAGAACGCGTTTGACCTGCGGCTGCCCACGGCGGCGGGCTATGGCGCGGTGGGGCGCGGCGCGTTTGCGGGCGTGCGGGTGCGCTACTGATGCGGTGGCGGGGAGGCCTTTGCCTGATGGCGCTGGAGTTGCTGGCGCTGGGGCTGCTGGCGGCTTGCGGGCAGCAGGCGGCGCTGCGTGACCGGAGCCCGCGCCTCCCCACTATCGTGAGCCTGAACCCTTGCGCGGATGCGATACTGGCCGAGGTGACGGAGCCGGGGCAGATCCTCGCGCTATCGCACTATAGCGCCGATCCGCGCAGTGGTTCGATGGATCCTGCCAAGGCGCGGCAGTATCGCACCACGCGCGGGACGCTGGAGGAAGTGATGACGTTGCGGCCCGATCTGGTGATCGATGGCACGTTTGTGCCTCCGGCGACGGCGGCGGCGTATGAGCGGCTGGGGCTGCGGCTGGAGACGCTGGGCATTGCCAGCACCGTAGCGGAGAGCCGGGCGCAGATCCGCCAGCTGGCGCGGCTGGCCGGGAACCCGGCGCGCGGCGAGGCGCTGATCGCGCGGATTGATAGCGCGCTGGCGGCGGCGGCTCCGGCGGAAGATGCGCCGCCGATTTCGGCGCTAGTATGGGAGCCGGGCGGGATCGTGCCCGGCGATGGCACGCTGATCGCCGAGTTGCTGCGGCGCACCGGGTTTGCCAATTTCGCGGCCGCGCGGGGGCTGGGACAGGCGGACCAGTTGCCGCTGGAGCGTGTGCTGGACGATCCGCCGCGCGTGATCCTGGTGGCGGGTTCGGACCGCGCGCTGCACCACCCTGCCCTCAGCCATCTGGCGGGGACGGCGCGCGCGCCGCTTGATCCGCGGCTGCTGTATTGCGCCGGGCCGACGATCATTCCGGCGGCGCGGCGGCTGGCGGCGGTGCGGCGGAGCCTGACGTGACGCGCACGGTCGCCCTCCTCCTTGCGGCGCTGGTGCTGGCGGTGCCGCTGAGTCTGCTGGCGGGGCAAGTGTGGCTGGACCCGTTTGCGCCCCGCGCGGCCCATGGAATCACGATCATCGCCGAACTGCGCGCGCCGCGCGCGGTGCTGGCGCTGGTGATCGGGGCCGGGCTGGGCGCGAGCGGGGCGGCGATGCAGGGCTATCTGCGCAATCCGCTGGCCGATCCGGGCCTGTTTGGCGTGGCGCCGACGGCGGCGCTGGGCGCGGTGCTGGCGCTCGCGCTGGGGCTTGGCGCGCTGCTGCCCGTGGCCGCGCTGGCGGGAGCAGCGGCGGCGATGGCGGCGCTGGGCCTGATTGCGGGCGGCGCATCCGGGCCGAACGGGACGACGCTGTTTGCGCTGGCGGGGCTGATGCTGGCGAGCCTTTCGGGCGCGCTCACGAGCCTTGTGATCAGCCTTGCGCCCAATCCGTTTGCGCTGAGCGAGATCGTCACGTGGCTGATGGGCAGCCTTGAAAGCCGTTCGTGGCATGATGTGGCGCTGGCCGCGCCGCCTACGGCGCTGGGGCTTGTGCTGCTGCTGCGCGCGGGGCCTGCGCTCGATGCGCTGACGCTGGGCGAGGAAACCGCGCGTTCGCTGGGGGTGGAGCCGGAGCGGCTGCTGCGGCTGATGGTGCTGGCCACCGGGCTTGTGGTGGGAGCCGGGGTGGCAGCGGCGGGGATCATCGGGTTTGTGGGTCTGGTGGTGCCGCACCTGCTGCGCGGGGCGACCGATCAGCGGCCCTCCAGCCTGATCCTGCCGAGCGCGCTGGGCGGGGCGTTGCTGCTGCTGATCGCCGATTGCCTGTGCCGCCTGCTGCCGCTGGCGGGGGGCGAACTGCGCATCGGCATTGCGCTGAGCCTGCTGGGCGCGCCGTTTTTCCTGAGGTTGTTGCTGCAGCTGCGGAGCGAACTGGCATGAGCGCGCAAAGCCCCGTGCTGGCAGCGGACAATCTGACGGTGCCGGGCCGCCTGGTGGAGATCACCACCGCGCTGGTGCCCGGCCAGCTGACCGCGATCTGCGGGCCGAACGGCGCGGGCAAGACGACGCTGCTGCGCGCGCTGGCGGGGCTGGAGCCGGGTCCGGTCACGCTGGACGGCCAGCCGCTGGCCGCGCTGACGCCGCGCAGGCGGGCGCAAGTGATCGGATACTTGCCGCAGCACGCCAGCCCGGTGTGGAACCTGACCGCCGAGGCGCTCGTGCGGCTGGGCCGCTTGCCCCACCAGACGGGGCGAGCCGAGGACGATGCATCCGTGGCGGCGGCGCTGGCCGCGTTGGATCTGGCGCATCTGGCGACGCGCGGCATTCACACCCTTTCAGGCGGGGAGCGCGCGCGGGTGCTGCTGGCGCGCGTGCTGGCAGGACATCCGCGCTGGGTGCTGGCCGACGAACCGCTCGCCAGCCTTGACCTTGCGCATGCCGCCGCGCTGCTGGGGCATTTGCGCCAGATTGCCGATAAGGGCGCGGGCGTGCTGCTGGTGGTGCACAGCCTGGCCTATGCGATGAACCATGCGGACCGCGTGATCGTTCTGCACGGCGGGCGCATTGCCGCCGATGGCCCGCCCGCGCAGGCGCTTTGCGAGGAAGTGATCGAACATGTGTGGGGCGTGCGCGGGCAGTGGATCGGCCCGGCAGGCGCGCGCGCGCTTTCGGTTTAGGGCCTATCCTTCAGGCTTGTTCGCGGCGCGCTTCGCTGAGGGCAGCGGCGAAATCGCGCGCGAAATATTCGGCGAAATGTTCCTGTTCGCCCGCTGCCATGGCGGGGCGCGCGGCATGGGGGCCATCGCCCCGGCAAAACAAGCTGTCTGCCGGGGGCCTGCGGTGGGCTTCTGTGTGAGGCTCGATCGCGTCCATGTGGATGCCATACACCCGTTGCGCCCTGGAGGTCTTGTATTCTCTCGACATGCGAGGTGAATGACCGGGATTATCTCGCTTTGCTGTGCGCGCAGGCACTTCGCCTCCGAAATGGGGGCATGTTGGATACATTTGCGTTAGTTCCTATTATGTTCTCATCAAGGAGGACAGGCCATGCGCGAGTTTACCGGCAACCCCGCCCCGCTGCAGGATGCGGATTTCGCCCGCGCCGCCGCCGCCATCGGCTGCGCCGTGGCTGCGGTGCGCGCGGTTTGCGATGTGGAGAGCCGGGGCGGCTTTCTGGCCGATGGCCGCCCGAAGATCCTGTTTGAACGCCACGTGTTCCGCCGCCAGACCGGGGGGCGCTTCGATGCCGCCTTCCCCGCGATTTCGCAACACGCGCCGGGCGGTTACCTTGGAGGCGCGGCGGAATATGACCGGCTGGCCCGCGCCATCGCTTGCGACCGCGCCGCCGCGCTGAAATCCGCCAGCTGGGGCGCATTCCAGATCATGGGCTTCAACCACGAGGCTGCGGGGTTTGCCGATGTCGAGGCGTTCGTGCAGGCGATGGTTTCCGGCGCGGGGGCGCAGCTCGATGCCTTTGTGCGCTTCATCGCGGCGGCGGGGCTGGATGACGAACTGATCCGCCGCGATTGGCCTGCGTTTGCGCGCGGCTACAACGGGGCGGATTATGCGCGGAACCATTATGACACCCGCCTTGCCGCCGCCTATACGCTGCACCGCCACGGCGGCGCGCGCACCGACAACCCGCAGCCAGTGCTGCGCATGGGCGACCGGGGCGCGGCGGTGCGGCGGCTGCAGGCCGCGCTGGGCCTGCCGGCGGACGGCGATTTCGGGCCGGAGACCAAGGCCGCCGTGCTGAAGGCCCAGAAGGCGGCCGGGCTTCATGCGGACGGGATTGCCGGGCAGCAGACATGGGGCGCGGTGCTGGTCCAGCAAGGTTAGGGCCAGTAAGGTTAGGCCTGCCGCGCGCGAGGCCGGTGTTAACCCGATGGCAGGAGGGTGTGCCTAAGCGGGACGCGGTTAAATGGCGAGGTGCGGCGCGCTTGGCGGTGCCCTAGTGCCGGAATGCCGATCCCTGCGAGTAACGCCTGTCCTATGCCGCTGATCATTGACTACCGGCCTGTGAAGCTGCCGCCCGAGGCGCTCTCGCCTCGGCGGGCGGTGGGGGCTGTGGTCACGCCGGGCGGGGCGGTGCAAGGGCCTGCGGTGCGCAAGGCTGAGGCAACTCCGCCTGTTTCCCAAATGCCCTCCCCCGCCCCGTCACCGGAACGCGCCGGGCGATACAGGCACCTCGCGGCAATGCTGGGGGTAGGACTGCTGGGCTTTGCGCTGTGGCTGGCGGGACCGGGCTGGGTGATGCCGGGCGTGCCAGCGGCGCAGGCGCGCGACGGGTTGCAGCCGTTCGAGCGGGCGGGCGACAGCTTTCCGGGTTCGGCGTTCTATTATCTGGCGAGCGACGATACCGGGATGATCGCGCCCGATGCCGCGAAATCCGCGTGGGATGCGCAGCTGGCGCAGATCCATGGCGACGATGCAGCTCCGATCACGGGGACAGGCCCGGCGGCGCGACCGATGTTCGCGCGGGGGAACAGCCTTGATCAGGGGCGCGCGCTGCAGTGCCTGACGGCGGCGATCTATTACGAAGCGGCGAGCGAGCCCGATGCGGGGCAGCGCGCGGTGGCGCAAGTGGTGCTGAACCGCGTGGCGCACCCGGCCTGGCCGAACACAGTGTGCGGCGTGGTCTATCAAGGATCGGAGCGGCCTTCGTGCCAGTTCAGCTTTGCCTGCGATGGATCGCTGGCAAGAAAGCCGATGGCGGTGTTCTGGGAGCGGGCGCGGCGCGTGGCGGCGGATGCGCTGGCCGGGGCCGTCTATGCGCCGGTGGGGCTGGCGACGCATTATCATACCTCTGCCGTGCACCCCTACTGGGCGGACAGCCTGAACTTCATCGGCACCATCGGCGCGCACCGGTTCTATCGCTGGCAGGGCGCGGCGGGGCGGCCGACGGCGTTCAACGCGGTCTATGCAGGCGGCGAGCCGGTGGCAGCGCCCCATCCGCGCACATGGACCCCGGCGGCGGCGGACGTGGCCGATCCGATAACGCTGGAAAAGGCGTTCGAAGCCGGGCGGATCGAGGCGCTGAAAACGGCGCAGGCGGCTCCCCTGGCAGGAGCGCGCAATGCCGCTTCGTTCGGGCAGACCCCGCTGCCTAGCTATGGCGTGAGCAACGCGGAACCGCGCGCGAGCGGCCCGAAGTTTGCGCCTGCCGTGGAAGCGCGCGGCGGCGATGCGCTCTACCGCGCCGGGCAGCTGCCCGGTGGGTCTGCGGTGAATCCGGCTTACGAGAATGCCGGTAAGTGGATTGCCCAGCCGGGGGGCTGATTTTCAGTCCGAATCGGGCTTATTTTGCCTCAAGGCACCCGTCGGAGCGCGGTAACGCAGCGAATTAATTTCTGTTTTTCATATAGTTATTAGCCTCTAAGCAAAGTTAGTGAGGTCTTTACCCTGTGGACGAACGGGCTGTTCATCCGGGGCTGCTATATGCTTTCCATCGCGCCAATCGTGGAGAGCCACCCATGCTGCACTTTGCCCCTCGCTATGGGATCATCTCGCCCTGCCTCAACTGGGGCAAGATCCGCCAGCGCGCCTTGCGCCTGCCCGGCGCAGCGAACGACAACGGCGCGGCGCTGCCCGGCCGGAGCAGCGGCGCGAACGATCATGACAGCACGGACGAAGCACTGCTCGAAGCAGCGCTGCGGCTGTTTGCCGCGCATGGCCTGTCCGCAGCGCAGCGGGCGTGCGAAGCGGCGGAGATTGCGCAGGCAGGCGGCGACAGCGCGGGCGCGGCGTGGTGGATCGCGGTGTGCGGGGCGCTTGACGGGCCGATGGCCAAAGCCGCCCAGCGTGCGTTTGCAGCGCGGAGCCGATTGCAGGGCTGAGGCCTTCGCGCGACTTATTGCTATTGCGAACTGTTATCGAAAAAACCCGGACTATGCGGGTTTTTGCGCCTTGCAATCACCCGAAGGCGGGCTTAGGCGATGGGCATCCGTCTGGGATCCTCACCGTCATGCGGGACGCGGGGGATCCTTTTCTGCGGTCTTTTAAGGCCATATGTCCCGCATATCCGGGAAAGGATCGAGAACGCCATGGCTCGCAAGAAAATCGCCCTGATCGGCGCTGGCAACATCGGTGGTACGCTGGCTCACCTCGCCGCGCAGAAGGAACTGGGCGACATCGTGCTGTTCGACGTCGTCGAAGGCGTGCCGCAGGGCAAGGCGCTGGATCTTTCGCAGTGCGGCCCGGTTGAGGGTTTTGACGCAAAGATCACCGGCTCCAACGACTATGCCGATATTGCCGGGGCCGATGTGATCATCGTGACCGCAGGCGTGGCGCGCAAGCCGGGCATGAGCCGCGATGACCTCCTCGGCATCAACCTCAAGGTGATGAAGGCCGTGGGCGAAGGCATCAAGGCCAACGCACCGAACGCTTTCGTGATCTGCATCACCAACCCGCTCGACGCGATGGTGTGGGCGCTGCGCGAATTTTCGGGCCTGCCGCATCACATGGTCGTCGGCATGGCGGGCGTGCTCGATTCGGCGCGCTTCAGCCACTTCATCGCTGATGAGTTCCAGGTTTCGGTGAAGGACGTGAACACGTTCGTGCTGGGCGGCCACGGCGATACGATGGTGCCGGTGACGCGCTATTCGACCGTGAACGGCATCCCCGTGCCCGACCTCGTCAAGATGGGCCTTTCGACGCAGGAGCGCATCGACGCGATCGTGCAGCGCACGCGCAGCGGCGGCGGCGAGATCGTTGCGCTACTCAAGACCGGTTCGGCGTTCTACGCGCCTGCCACTTCGGGCATCGCGATGGCCGAGGCCTATCTGCGCGATCAGAAGCGCATCCTGCCCTGCGCGGCCTATGTCGATGGCCAGTACGGCGTTGACGGGCTCTACGTGGGCGTGCCGGTGATGATCGGTGCGGGCGGCGTGGAAAAGATCGTCGAGATCGCGCTGGACGACGCCGACAAGGCCGGCCTGCAGGTCTCGGTCGACGCGGTGAAGGAACTGCTGGTGGCGTGCAAGGGCATCGATCCCTCGCTGGCCTGACATTACTGGCGGGGCGCGGCCACATGAGGTTCGCGCCCCGTTAATCTAAGTGGCTTTACGCGGGCGCAGGCTTGCGCTCCCTTTGCAGAGATATGGTTAAGACGACCAGCCCTGCGGGCCAATGATGCGGGTTAGCGTGGTTAGCGGTTTGGGCGGCGCATTCCGCCCTTGGGAAAGCAAGCGGTCCGAAGCCCCACCCTCCCCGGGGCAAGAGGAGTGACATATGGGTTATGAAGAGCGCGCGTTTGAAGTGGATCCCTTGCAGGAGGGTCCGCAGGCAGGGCCTTCATGGGCTTCGGCGCGCTGGCCGGTAACTGATCCGGGCGCGGGCGACGACCTGACCCGCGCGCTCGATCCGATGGCGCTCAAGCAGGAAATCGCCAAGGCGGCGAAGGCCGCTGGCGCGCCGATGGATGAAGCCGCGCTGGAAGCGGCGGCGGGCGCCTCGATCCGCGCGATGATGCTGGTGCGCACCTACCGCGTGCGCGGGCATCTGGCGGCGGACCTCGATCCGCTGGGCCTGGCGCGGCAGGAGCTGCCCGCAGACATTACTCCCGAATATCATGGCTTTGTTGGCCCCGACCTCGACAAGAAGGTGTTTGTCGGCGGCGTGCTGGGCATGCAGTGGGCCACCCCGCGCGAGATCGTGGCCGTGCTACAGCGCAACTACTGCGGCAAGGTCGGCCTCGAATACATGCACATCGCCGACGTGGAGGAGCGCAAGTTCCTGCAGGACCGCATCGAGGGCGGCGACAAGTCCATCGACTTCACCCCCAACGGCAAGAAGGCGATCCTCGCAGCCGTCGTGCGCGGCGAGCAGTACGAGAAGTTCCTCGGCAAGAAGTATGTCGGCACCAAGCGGTTCGGGCTGGATGGCGGCGAATCGATGATTCCGGCACTCGAAGCGGTCATCAAGTATGGCGGCCAGCTCGGCGTGCGCGAGATCATCTACGGCATGGCGCACCGCGGCCGTTTGAACGTGCTGGCGAACGTGCTGGCCAAGCCCTACCGCGTGATCTTCCACGAGTTTTCCGGCGGCAGCGCGAACCCCGAGGATGTCGGCGGTTCGGGCGACGTGAAGTATCACCTTGGCACCAGCACGGACCGCGAGTTCGACGGGATCAAGGTTCACATGAGCCTGCAGCCCAACCCGAGCCATCTGGAAACGGTGGACCCGGTGGTGCTGGGCAAGGCGCGCGCGCAGCAGGTGTTCCGCGAGGATATCGGGCCGGGCAAGCACAAGCAGGTGCTGCCGATCCTGATCCACGGCGATGCCGCCTTTGCCGGGCAAGGCATCGTGTGGGAGTGCCTCGGCTTCTCCGGCGTGAAGGGCTACAACACCGGCGGTTGCCTGCACTTCATCATCAACAACCAGATCGGCTTCACCACCAGTCCGCAGTTCTCGCGCGGTTCGCCTTATCCGTCTGACGTGGCGAAGGGCGTGCAGGCGCCGATCATCCACGTGAATGGCGATGATCCCGAAGCGGTGACGTTCGCGTGCAAGCTGGCGATCGACTACCGGCAGAAGTTCGGCCGCGACGTGGTGGTCGACATGTGGTGCTATCGCCGCTTCGGCCACAACGAAGGCGACGAGCCCAGCTTCACCCAGCCGCTGATGTATGCGCGGATCAAGCAGCATCCGGCAGTTTCCGAAGTCTATGCGCGCCGCCTGATCGATCAGGGCGTGATCGACAAGGACTGGAAGGGCGGAACCGAGGACCGCTTCGTCGCCACGTTGGAGGCCGAGTTCGAGGCAGCCAAGGGCTACAAGGCGAACCATGCCGACTGGTTTGGCGGGCGCTGGAGCGGGCTGAACAAGCCGGCGGACCCGGAAACCGCGCGGCGCAACGTGGCGACCGGCATCGACCAGAAGCGGTTCGACGCGCTGGGCCGGACGCTGACGACAGTGCCCGAGGACCTGACGATCCACAAGACGCTGGGCCGCGTGATCGAGGCCAAGAAGGCGATGTTTGCCGAAGGCGAAGGCTTCGACTGGGCGACCGGCGAGGCACTGGCGTTTGGCAGCCTCTTGACCGAAGGCTTCAACGTGCGGCTTTCCGGGCAGGATTCGGGGCGCGGCACGTTCAGCCAGCGCCATGCGGTGTGGGTCGATCAGACGAGCGAGCGCAAGTTCGTGCCGCTGACCACCCTGCCCCACGGCAAGTTCGAAGTGCATGACAGCCCGCTGAGCGAATACGGCGTGCTGGGCTTCGAATATGGCTATGCCAGCGCCGACCCCAAGACCTTGGTGCTGTGGGAAGCGCAGTTCGGCGATTTTGCCAACGGCGCGCAGATCGTGATCGACCAGTATATCGCGGCCTCCGAAGCCAAGTGGCTGCGCGCCAACGGCCTCGTGATGCTGCTGCCGCATGGCTATGAGGGACAAGGGCCGGAGCATTCCTCGGCAAGGCTGGAGCGCTATCTCCAGCTCTGCGCCGAGGACAATATCCAGGTGTGCAACATCACCAGCCCGGCCAACTACTTCCACGTGCTGCGCCGGCAGATGCAGCGGCCCTTCCGCAAGCCGCTGATCATCATGACCCCCAAGAGCCTGCTGCGCCATCCGCTGGCGAAATCGAAGGCTTCGGACTTCGTTGGTGAGGGGCACTTCATGCGCATCCTCTCCGACCTCAGTCCGGCGTCGGACGCGGAAACCAGGCGCGTGGTGCTGTGCAGCGGCAAGGTGGCCTACGATCTGATCGAGGCGCGCGATGCGGCGGGGATCACCGATACGCAGATCATCCGGCTGGAGCAGCTCTATCCCTTCCCGGGCGAGCCGCTGGCGCTGCGCCTTTCGCGCATGGCGAACCTCGAAGAGGTCGTCTGGTGCCAGGAAGAGCCGAAGAACAACGGGGCATGGTTCTTTGTGGAGCCGCTGATCGAGGATGCCTTGAAGGCGGCTTCGAGCAAGGTGAAGCGGGCGCGCTATGCCGGGCGCAGCGCGGCGGCTTCGCCCGCCACGGGCCTTGCCAAGCGCCATGCGGCTGAACAGGCTGCGCTGGTGAGCAATGCGCTTTCGCTATCGGTGCGCGGCGAACTGCGCCGGACCAAGAAGAAGGCCTGACGGCCACATTTTTTCTCAGGAAGACAATACCATGTCTATCGAAGTGAAAGTTCCGGTGCTGGGCGAAAGCGTCAGCGAAGCGACGGTGGGCCAGTGGCTGAAGCAGCCCGGCGAGGCCGTGGCGGTGGATGAACCGATTGCGAGCCTCGAGACCGACAAGGTCGCGGTGGAAGTGCCCTCGCCCGTCGCGGGGATCATGGGCGCGCATGTCGCCGCCGAGGGTGATACCGTGGCGGTGGGCGCGCTGCTGGGCCTGATCGAGACGAGCGGTGTGGCGGCTGCGGCTCCGGCGGCGGCGGCTCCTGCTGCTGCTGCCCCGGCAGCTACTTCGGTTTCTGGGGCGGCGGACGATGCGGCGGCGCTTTCGCCTGCGGTGCGCCGCGCGGTGCTGGAGCATGGGATCGACCCGGCCACGGTGCGCGGGACCGGCAAGGACGGACGCCTGACCAAGGAAGACGTGCTGGCGGCGGCGGCTTCGAAGCAGGCGGCGCCGGCTCCGGTGGTTTCGGCTCCGGCCCCTGCCCCGGTTGCTGCTCCGGTCGTGACCGTTGCGGGCGAGCGGCGCGAGGAGCGGGTCAAGATGACCCGCCTGCGCCAGACCATCGCCAAGCGGCTGAAGCAGGCGCAGGAAACCGCCGCGATGCTGACCACGTTCAACGACGTGGACATGAGCGCGGTGATGGAAGCGCGCGCGAAGTACAAGGACGTGTTCGAGAAGAAGCACGGCGTGAAGCTGGGCCTGATGAGCTTCTTTGCGAAGGCATCGGTGCTGGCGCTGAAGGATATCCCCTCGGTCAACGCGCAGATGCAGGGCGATGAGATCGTCTACTTCGACTACGTCGATATTTCGGTCGCGGTTTCGGCGCCCAACGGTCTGGTCGTGCCGGTGGTGCGCGATGTCGACAAGATGAGCTTTGCCGGGATCGAAAAGGCCATCGCCGACTACGGCAAGAAGGCGCGCGACGGCACGCTGACCATGGCCGACATGGCAGGCGGCACGTTCACGATCTCGAACGGCGGCGTGTTCGGCGGGCTGATGTCCACGCCGATCATCAACCCGCCGCAGTCTGCCGTGCTCGGCCTGCACCGCATCGAGGACCGGCCGGTTGTGCGGGGCGGTGAGATCGTGGTGCGGCCGATGATGTATATCGCGCTTTCCTATGATCACCGCATCATCGACGGCCGCGAGGCGGTGACGGCGCTGAAGACGATCAAGGAAGCGATCGAGGATCCGACCCGCCTGCTGATCGATATGTGATCGGCCAAGCCTTGCTTCGGCGGGGCGCAGGAGTTTTGAACATGGCTGAATACGACTACGACGTCCTCATCATCGGTGCCGGTCCTGGCGGCTATGTCGCGGCGATCCGGGCGGCGCAGCTGGGGCTGAAGGTAGCTTGCGCCGATGGGCGCGAGACGTTGGGCGGCACGTGCCTGAATGTCGGGTGCATTCCTTCCAAGGCGCTGCTGCACGGCTCGGAGAAGTTTGCCGAGGCCGTGGACGGGACGTTTGCCAAGTACGGGATCAAGACCGGGCCGGTGACGCTCGATCTGGCGGCGATGCAGCAGCAGAAGCTGGATTCGGTGAAGCAGCTGACCGGCGGGATCGAGTTCCTGTTCAAGAAGAACAAGGTGACCTGGCTCAAGGGCTATGCCGCGTTCGAGGATGCGCACACGGTTTCCGTGGCGGGCACGAGCGTGACCGCGCGCGATGTGGTGATCGCAACCGGTTCGAGCGTGACGCCGCTGCCGGGCGTGGCAGTGGACAACGACGCGGGCGTGGTGGTGGATTCCACCGGCGCGCTGGCGTTGGACCGGGTGCCGGAGCATCTCGTGGTGATCGGCGGCGGCGTGATCGGGCTGGAGCTGGGCTCGGTCTGGCGGCGGCTCGGCGCGAAGGTGACGGTGGTGGAATTCCTCGACCAGTTGCTGCCCGGCATGGACGGCGACATTCGCAAGGAAGCCGCGAAGATCTTCAAGAAGCAGGGCATGGAGATCAAGCTTTCCACCAAGGTGACCGGCGTTGCCGTGAAGGGCAAGACCGCGACGCTGACAGTGGAGCCTTCGGCAGGCGGCGCGGCGGAAACGCTGAGCGCGGACTGTGTGCTGGTCGCCATCGGGCGGCGGCCGAATGTGGACGGGCTGGGTCTGGAGAAGATCGGGCTGGAAGTGAACAAGCGCGGGCAGATCGAGACGGGGCATGATTTCCGCACCGCGGTGCCGGGCGTCTGGGCGATCGGCGATGTGATTCCGGGGCCGATGCTGGCGCACAAGGCCGAGGACGAGGGCGTCGCGGTGGCGGAGTTCATCGCCGGGCAGACGGGCATCGTGAACCACAACGTGATCCCCGGCGTGGTCTATACCTTCCCCGAGTTTGCGGGCGTGGGCCTGACCGAGGAAGCCGCGCGCGAAAAGGGCGAGATCAAGGTCTCCAAGTTCCCGATGCTGGCCAACAGCCGCGCCAAGACCAACCATGAGCCGGACGGCTTCGTGAAGGTGATCGCGGATGCGAAGACCGAGCGCGTGCTGGGGGTTTGGTGCATTGCCTCGGTTGCCGGGTCGATGATCGCGGAAGCCGCGCTGGCGCTGGAATTCGGCGCGACGGCGGAAGACATTGCTTATACGAGCCACGCGCATCCCACCCATGCCGAAGCGCTGAAGGAAGCGGCCATGGGGATTGGTGGCAAGCCGATCCATATCTGAGGGGTAATTACCCCTCCGTCAGCCCTGCGGGCTGCCACCTCCCCATTTGCACTTCGTGAAAATGGGGAGGAACTAGGCGCGTTTGCGGATTTCGACTTCGAGGAATTGCGGGGCGCTCTTGCTCGCCATGCGGGCGGCAGCGGCGAGCGCGGAGGGGCTGGCGCGGTAGCGCGTGACGAGGCCGCCGGCGCCGTCGCTGACGAGCGGGGTTTCGAACTCCGCGCCGATGATGGCGTCTTCCGAGCGGCTGACGGTGACGACGGCGAGCTGGCCCGCGCCGAGATCGAGCACGAGGCTGGTGCCGACGGGGACGCCGCCCAACCCTTCGATCCGCGCGCCGGTGGCGGAAAGATTGCGCAGCAGTGCCTCGTAGCGGTGGTCTTCGTGGATCACCCCGATGCGGCGATAGACCGAGCGGCGTTCGGGGCGGTGGCGCTGCGGGCCTTCGGGCGGGATGATGAGCTGCCCGCCTGCCATGCGTTCGAGCACCACGGCCTGGCGGAGCGGGAGCGAATAGAGAAAGCCCTGAATGAGCCGCGCACCCTTGGCGCAGACGACATCGCGCTGATCGAATGCCTCGACGCCTTCGACCGTGGTTTCCATGCCGAGCGCATCGGCAAGGCCGATGATTGCGGCGATGATCTTGGCGCTGTTCTGATCGCTGAGCGTGCAGCTTTCGACAAAGCTGCGATCGACCTTGAGCTTGTCAAACGGGGCCGCGCGCAGATAGCTGAGCGAGGAATAGCCCGTGCCGAAATCATCGAGCGCGAGGCGCACGCCGAGCAGCTTGAGCGCCTTGAACGCGGCATCGGTGGCCTCGCCATCGCCCATAAACACCGATTCGGTGAGTTCGAGTTCAAGCCGGTCCGGATCGAGGCCGGTATCCGCGAGCACATCGGCGACCACGCCGGGAAAATCGGGGTGGGCGAACTGCACCGCCGAGACATTGACCGCGATACGCAAGAGGTGCGGCCACGCGGCGGCATCGCGCGCGGCCTGGCGCAGGCCCCATGCGCCGAGGTGGAGGATCATGCCGGTATCTTCGGCGACCGGGATGAACACCGAGGGCGGGATGGCACCGCGCTGCGGATGCTCCCAGCGCATTAGCGCCTCGAACCCGACGACGGCGTGGTCTTCGGTGCGCACGACGGGCTGGTAGACCATCGCGAGCTGGGGTTCGTCCCAGCTGTCATCGGCGCCATCGACCGAGGCAATGGCATCGCGCAGCGCCTCTTCGAGCAGGCGGCGCTCTTCCTTCTCGTCCCTCAAATCTGACGAATAGAAGCGGAACTGGCCGCGTCCGCCGTGCTTGGCGGCATAGAGCGCGAGATCGGCGGCGCGAACGATCTCTTCGCGCTCGGTGCCATCGAAGGGGGCAATGGCCATGCCGACCGAGACGCCGATGACGACGTGGTTATCGTCGATGGAATAGGGCTGCGAAACGACCCCGATGATCTTGTCGGCCAGTTCGCCCAGCTTACCGCGATCTTCCTGATCGGCGAGCAGGATCTGGAATTCGTCGCCGCCCAGCCGCCCGATTTCACCGCTGGCGCCGACCACGCGGGTCAGGCGCTGGGCGACCTGGCGGAGGAGTTCATCGCCTGCGGGGTGACCGAGGGTATCGTTGACCTGCTTGAACCGGTCGAGATCGAGCATCATCAGCGTGGCCGGGCGCATGGTGCCCTTGAACGCGGCGAGCACCTGATCGACGCGGCGGGTGATGCGGTGGCGATTGGCGAGGCCGGTGAGCGAATCGAATTCGGCAAGGCGCGAATCCTCGATCCGGCGCTGGTATTCGGTGGTGATATCACGCGCGCTGCCCCGGTAGCCGTGGAAGGCGCCATCCGACCCGGGCTTTGCCACATCGAGCTTGGGCTGGCCCGAAAGCGCCCACCACGCGGGCCGCGCGCCGGGGCCGCAGCGCGCGGGCATCAGACGGACGGTGACATCGCTGAGCCGCGCGTGGGCACCGAGCTGGAACTGCAAGGGGCGGCCCGAGCATTCGCCGGGGTTTTCCGGATCGGTTTCGAACAGGCTGGTGAACAGCTGGCCGAGCAGCGCCTCTGCCGGAACCCCGAAGCGTTCGCAGGCGGCGGGCGAGATATAAGTCAGGTGGCCGGAGGCATCGGTGGCCCAGAACCAGCCGGAATGCCCGCGTTCGATATCCTCGAACACGGCCAGCCGGTGCTGCGCCTCATCATCGCCGAGGATCGGCGGATGCGGCGCCCGGGGGGCATTCCAGCTCTTGAGCAAGTTCTTCACCGGACGAGGCGTGCCTTCTGCAGGAAAGGACCGTTTCGGATTCCATCTTAGACGCGAGGTGGTTACTTTCGTACTAAGTGGAGTGTTAAGAAGCCTGATGAACAGCCTTGCCTTGCCCGCTGCGCCGCATGTGCCCGCAGCAGACGTGTTTGCCCTGATCGCCGCGCTCGATCCGGCAGGGATCGCGGTAACCGCGCTGAGCGGCGCGTTGCTGGCGGCGCGGATGCGGCAGACTTTCGTGACGATGGCGTTTTTCGCGGTGGTGACGGGCGTGGGCGGCGGCACGGTGCGCGACTTGCTGATCGGTGCGCCGGTGTTCTGGGTCCACAATGCATGGACCGCGCCGGTGTGCCTGGGCGTCGCGCTGCTGGTGTGGTTCAGCCCGGCGCGGTGGTGGCAGGGCGAGAGCACGCGCGTGATCGAATGGGCGGATGCAGCGGGGCTTGGCGCTTATGCCGTGCTCGGCACCGCCAAGGCGCTGGCGCTGGGCGTGGCACCGGTGCCAGCGGCGATGATGGGGGTAATCACCGGCTGCGTGGGCGGGGTGATCCGCGACGTGATCGCCGCGCGCCCTTCGATCATCATGCGGCCCGAGCTTTACGTGACGCCCGCCGCACTGGCTTCGGCAATCTGCGCGGGCGGGCATCTGGCAGGCCTGCCCAATATGGCCGGTTGGTCCGTAGCGGCGCTGGCAGGTTTCGGGCTAAGAGGCGCGGCGATCCATTGGCAGCTGGGGCTGCCGGCCTATGGGCCAAAGGACAAAGGGGACGCGTGATGGTGCGACAGGGGATGCTGGCCGGGGCGCTGCTGATGGCGAGTGCTTCGGGCGCGGCGGAGCAGGCGAGCCCTTATGGCCAGTGGCGCACGCCCGAGCGCGGCGGGCTGATCGAGGTTTCGCAGTGCGACGGCGGGCTTTGCGGCAAGATCGTGGGGGGATCGGGCGGCAGCGCGGACGACAAGTTTGACCGCAACAACAAGAACCCGGCGCTGCGCGGGCGGCCCTTGCTGGGGATGTATATCTTCCGGGGGCTCAAGCCGGCGGGCGGGAGCTGGAAGGGTTCGATCTACAATCCCAACGATGGCGGAACGTATGCGGCGACCGTTACGCTGAAATCAGCGGGCGAGATGACGGTGAAGGGCTGCGTGGTCTGGCCGCTGTGCAAGACGCAGGTCTGGGCCAAGGTGCGGTAGGAGGAAGTGCCCCTCCGACCCGCCTTTGGCGGGCCACCTCCCCATTTGCGTCTGCGACGAAAATGGGGAGGACCAAGGTTCAGTCCATCGTGACGACGACTTTGCCCACCGCCTTGCGGTCCGCCAGCATGGCGATGGCTTCGCCGCCGCGTGCAAGGGGGAAGCGGGCCGAGACGCGTGGGTTGATCTTGCCGTCCTTGAGGAGCGCAAACAATTCGGCGACATGAGCTGCGTTCTTTTCGGGATCGCGCGCAGTGAAGGCACCCCAGAACACGCCGCAGACATCGCAGGATTTGAGCAGCGTGAGGTTGAGCGGGAGCTTGGCGATGCCGGCGGGGAAGCCGACGACGAGGAAGCGACCTTCCCACGCGATGGCGCGGACCGCCGGTTCGGAATAATCGCCACCGACGATATCATAGACGATATCCGCGCCATTCGGGCCGCAGGCGGCCTTGAACGCATCGGCGAGGGCCTTGCTCTGGTCCTTGTCGAACGGGGGGCGGCCGTAGATGACGACGTCATCGGCTCCGGCCTCGCGCGCGGCGGCGGCTTTTTCTTCAGACGAGACGGCGGCCACGACGCGCGCGCCATAAGCCTTGCCGAGTTCGATGGCCGAAATGCCAACACCGCCCGCCGCGCCGAGGACGAGCATGGTATCGCCCGCCTTGATATGGCCGCGATCCTTGAGGCCGTGAATTGTGGTGCCGTAGGTCATCAGCAAGGACGCGCCGGTTTCGAACGACACGCCATCGGGCAGCGGGAACATGCGACCCGCATCGAGCGCGACCTTCTCGGCCAGCCCGCCATTGCCGCACATGCCGATGACGCGGTCGCCCACGTTCCATTGGGTGACGCCCTCACCCACGCTTTCGACGATCCCTGAGAACTCACCGCCCGGTGCATAAGGGCGCTGCGGCTTGAACTGGTACATGTCGCGGATCATCAGCGTATCGGGGAAGTTGATCGCGCAGGCCTTGACCGCGACGACGACCTGGCCGGGGCCTGCGGTCGGCTCTGCAACATCGTCGAGCGTAAGGGTTTCGGGGCCGCCAACGGCGTGGGTGCGCAGGGCTTTCATTTATCTCTCCGGTGCTTTGCTTGGCACCTTTGAGCCACGTTTTGACGGGCTTGGGAAGCCCTATTTAAGCGGGTGGTTAAGCCGGGTGGACGAGGAAGGGGCGTTCGGCGCTGGCTTTCGCTTCGTAGGCGCTGATGGCATCGCCGCGCGCCATCGTGAGGCCGACTTCATCGAGACCATTGAGCAGGCAGTGCTTGCGGAACGGGTCGATCTCGAACGTATAGCGGTCCTGGAACGGGGTCGTCACGGTCTGCGCTTCGAGATCGATGTGGACCGGCTCGGTTGCCGCGACTTCCATCAGGCGGTCGATCGCTTCCTGCGGGAGGACGACGGTGATGATGCCGTTCTTGAAGGCATTGCCCGAGAAGATATCGGAGAACGAGGGCGCAATGACCGCCTTGATGCCGAGATCAAGCAGCGCCCAGGCCGCGTGTTCGCGGCTGGAGCCGCAGCCGAAATTGTCACCCGCGATGAGGATCGGCGAGCCCTTGAATTCGGCTGAATCGAAGATGTTGTCCGGATCCTGACGCAGCGCCTCGAACGCGCCCTTGCCGAGGCCCTCGCGGCTGATCGTCTTCAGCCAGACGGCAGGGATGATCACATCGGTGTCGATGTTCTTGCGGCCAAACGGGATGGCGCGGCCTTCGATGATGCTGACAGGTTCCATGGACCGCGCCTTAGCCGTTGGGGCGGGCAATACGCAAGGCCGTGCTTGCGCACTGCCCGCGCGGTCAGTCGGTCTCGATGGGATCGACCGGCGGCTTGGGCTTGGCCTTTTCAGCGCGTTCCTTGCGGCGCGAGGAATAGAGCAGCGCTGCGGCGAGCGCCGCCGAGCCGATCGCGGCCCCGGCGATGGCGGCAGGGCCGGTCCAACTGCTGCTGTCCTTGTCGGTCTTTTTGGTCACGCCTGTGCTCCTTGAAACCCGCCCGCAACCCGGAAGTGGCCCCGCGAAGGGATGATTGCAAGCGGGCGAAGGGGGCTATCCGCAAGTGATTGCGGCGGGCGCCCCTTCGCGCGGCAAAGCATCAAAGCCCGTCGACAGCCTTGCTGACCATCACGTTGACCGAGACGCGGCGGTTCTGCGCGCGGCCTTCGGGGGTGGAGTTGTCGGCCAGCGGATTGGCTGTGGCCATGCCGCTGGGGGTGAGCATGCGGTACGGCTTCCAGCCGCAGGACTGCTGGAGATAATTGACCACGCGAGTGGCGCGCTGATCGCTGAGGCGCTGGTTGAGATCTTCGTTGCCCCGGTTATCGGCATAGCCGACCACCAGCATCACCGCGTTCTTGATGCCCTGCGCCTGCGTGGCGACAGCGCAGAGATCGGCCTTGCCCTGCTCCGTGAGCAGGGTCTTGCCCGAGGCGAAGTTCACGTTGGTGGTGGTCTTGATGTTGTATTCGTCGATATCGCCAAAGCGGGTGCGCAGGGCTTCAGTCATCGCGCGGACTTCGGCGGTGGCGGCGCTTTGCTCTTCGAAGCCCTGCTTGGTGCCGGTGCGGATCATGTTGGCGATCTTGAGATCCTTGTCCTTGAACTGGATATCAGCCGCCATCAGGGCATCGCCCGATTGCAGGGTGTGGACTGTGACGGGCAAGCCATTGAGCAGCGCGTTGGACGCAAGCTGCTGGCGGCTCATGCCGAACAGGCCCTTGCTGGAACGGATCCGGGTGAGATCGTTGACGTTGACGATGGTCTTGGTGCCATCGTCGGCCGTGATCTCCATGCGGTCTGCGCTGCGGCGCGAGATCACGCCCTTGATATCGGGGCCCTTGGGCTGCGTGGCGGGATCGCCCATGCCCGGCGCGACGGTGGTGCGGATATCGGCGGCGGCGGCAGGCTGCGGCTGGCCCTGCCCCTGATCAACGGGCGGAAGTTCCTGCGCGAAACCGGCAGCAGGCAGCGCTGCAGCGAGCGCGGCGGCGAGAACGAGAGCAGTCTGGCCCGGGTTAAAGGTACGCATCGGGTTCCTCCTTGAAGCGAATTCATGACGCCGTGGGAACGGCGCGGGCGGGGCCGGATCTTGCGCAGCAAGCTTATGCAGCGCGAAGATGAACGGCAACGCGTTCATCCCTGCTGGAGCAGGCTTTCTGCCACATGAACAGCCCGGTTCAGATGGGCCGTGGCAAGGTTGCGCCGTGCGGGTGTTGCGGCAGGACGATGAAACACCCGGCAAGTGGCCCAAACGGCACGATTTCCCGCCCACGGCAGGCCGTGGCAAGCCCGCGATCAGACGAGTTCGCGCACATCCGTGAGCCGCCCGGTCACCGCCGCCGCCGCCGCCATCGCGGGCGAGACGAGGTGCGTGCGCGCACCCGGCCCTTGCCGGCCGACGAAATTGCGGTTCGAAGTGGACGCGCAGCGCTCGCCCGCCGGGACTTTGTCAGGGTTCATGCCGAGGCAGGCCGAGCAGCCCGGTTCGCGCCATTCGAAGCCGGCGGCGAGGAACACCTGGTCCAGCCCCTCTTCCTCGGCCTGGCGCTTGACGAGGCCCGAGCCGGGGACGACGATGGCCCAGTTGACGTTCGCGGCCTTGGTGCGGCCCTTGAGGATCGCGGCGGCGGCGCGCAAGTCTTCGATGCGGCTGTTGGTGCAGCTGCCGATGAACACGTTCTGGATTTCCACCGAAGACAGCGGCTGGCCCGGCTCGAGCCCCATGTAATCGAGGCTGGCGCGCGCGGCAGCCTGCTTAGAGGCATCGGCGAAGCTTTCCGGCGCGGGGACGACGCCGGTGATCGGCAGCACGTCTTCCGGGCTGGTGCCCCAGGTGACGCTGGGGGCGATATCTGCGGCGTTAATGACGACGGTCTTGTCGTACTTCGCGCCCGCATCAGTGGCGAGGCTGCGCCACCAAGCCACGGCCTTGTCCCATTCCTCGCCCTTCGGCGCGTAGGGACGACCCTTGAGATAGGCGAAAGTCTTGTCGTCCGGCGCGATGAGGCCGGCGCGGGCGCCGTGTTCGATCGCCATGTTGGAGACGGTGAGGCGGCCTTCGATCGAGAGATCGCGGATCGCCTCGCCGGTATATTCGATGACATGGCCGGTACCGCCCGCCGCGCCGAGCACGCCGGTGATGTGGAGCACGAGATCCTTGGCCGAAACGCCCGGCAGGAGCGGGCCTTCGATGCGCACTTCCATCGTCTTCGACCGCTTGAGCAGCAGGGTCTGCGTGGCGAGCACATGCTCGACCTCGCTCGTGCCGATGCCGAAGGCCAGCGCGCCGAGGCCGCCGTGGCAGGCGGTGTGGCTATCGCCGCAGACGATGGTCGCGCCGGGGAGCGAGAAGCCCTGCTCCGGCCCGACCACGTGGACGATGCCCTGCTCCGCGTCCGCATCGCCGATATAGCGGATGCCGAAGGCGGGCGCGTTGGCTTCGAGCGCTTCGAGTTGCGCCGCGCTTTCGCGGTCCGCGATGGGCACGCGCGCGCCCTTGGCATCGCGGCGAGCCGTGGTGGGCAGATTGTGATCGGGCACGGCGAGCGTGAGATCGGGGCGGCGCACCTTGCGGCCCGTGAGGCGCAGCGCCTCGAACGCCTGCGGGCTCGTCACTTCATGGACGAGGTGGCGGTCGATGTAGACGAGGCTGGTGCCATCGTCGCGATCTTCGACGACGTGGGCGGCCCAGATCTTTTCGTAGAGCGTGCGGGGTGCGGCTATATCGGTCATGCCGTGCCGGTTAAGCCCGCGCGGGGCGCATATCAAGCGGGAATGGCAGGTGGTTTCAACAGTGGCCCCACTGGATCAGGGGGCAGGATGGCGGCGTGCCCCCTGCCCCCTTCTCCCCGCCGGCTGCGATCAGAGAAGATCGAGGCCGGTGTGGAAGGGTTCCGCGGCGGCGTAGTGGACCACGTCGCTGGCGGTATCGGGTGCGGTGAGGTCTGCCGCCGGGGTGGAATTGGTACGCTCGAACGGCAGCGGATCGGCCGGACGACCGGGCGTCTCGCCGGATGCCATGTTGGCGTAGATCAGCGGATCATTCGGATCGAGCGTGTAGATCACGTCGTCCGGCGTTTCGGTGCCATCGCCAACGTCGGTGCCAGTGTCGGAGGGCGCACCGGTAGCGTCGACGCCCGGGTCCTTGTCGAGAATTGGGTCGAGGGTGGGGACGCTGTCAGTATCGCCGTCGGTCGTGCCGTCTGCGCTGCCGACTTCACCGCCAAACGTGCGCCAGTTGGGCATGGGATCGACCGGGCGGTCTATCACTTCATCGCTGCCGCCATCGGTGGGGATCTCATCGACCAGGGTCACATCGACCGGGGTCACATCGACCGGCGAACCGTCGATGAACGTGGTCGTGAAAATGCCGCCATCATCGACGGGGCCAGCTTGGCCGTCTGCACCGCCGTCCGTGCCGGCATAGGAAATGACTGCCCCGTCGTCTGCGGGAACCGCATCGACCGGGCCGCCGAACGACTGCGCATCGACGGGCACATAAGTGCTTTCATCGATTGGCAGAACCTCGGGCTGGGGCTCGGCAATGGCGATAGACCCAAGGTCGATGGGATATTCGACGGGGTCGATGGGATATTCGACGGGGTCGATGGGATATTCGACGGGGTCGATGGCAAGCACCGCGTCGTCCGCCGGAACCGGATCGACCGCAACAACCAGATCAACCGCCACATCGCTTGCTTCGACTGCCATTAGGACCCCCACTCTCAGCTTTTGTTAACTACGTTCTATGGCAAACGTACTTTGATTCGGTTTAATTGTCCGGATCGGATTGAATTACTATCGCCAGATTCACTTATTCATTTGCCGCCTGAACGTTTTGTGAATGACCTGTTCAGGAAACGACCCGATGGTGCGGCAGGCTCGCATGGGCGGCGCGAATGGGCTATGGCGCGCGGCATGATTCAGTTCCTGATTGTTTTTGCGACAGTGTGGGCGATGGAATTCGTCGCCTGGAGCAGCCACAAGTATGTGATGCACGGCTTCGGCTGGGCCTGGCACCGTGACCATCACGAACCGCACGACGGCTTTTTCGAGCGCAACGATCTCTACGCGGTAGTCGGCGCGGCGATGTCGATCAGCGGGTTCATGATGGGCAGCCCGCTGATCGCGGGCGAACACGCGTGGTGGCCGGCGACGTGGATCGGCATCGGGATCATGATCTATGGCGCGATCTACACGCTGATCCACGATGGGTTGGTCCACCAGCGCTGGTTCAAATACGTGCCGCGCGGCGGCTATGCCAAGCGGCTGGTGCAGGCGCACAAGCTGCACCATGCGACGATCGGCAAGGAAGGCGGGGTGAGCTTCGGCTTCATCATCGCGCGCGATCCGGCCACGCTGAAGCAGGAACTGAAGGCACAGCGCGCCGCGGGGATCGCGGTGGTGCGCGAGGCGGTGGAATAGATCTTCCTCGCGCCTATTCGTTACGAGTCCAGATCCAGGTGCCCGATAGGGCCATGACCGCGAGCGGGATCAGCACCCAGGGCCAACCGGCGGTGAGGCCGGCGACCGCTACGCTGATGGCCATGGCGATGAGCGCAGCCCATTTGGCGCGGCGGGGGATGGCGCGGCGTTCGCGCCAATCGAGCAGCATCGGGCCATAACGCGGGTGCGCCAGCAGGCGCGCCTCCCACACCGGATTGCCGCGCGCGAAGCAGAACAGCGCGAGCAGCAGGAACGGCACGGTGGGCAGCAGCGGCAGGACCGCACCGATCGCGCCAATGCCCACAAAGAGGAAGCCGGCGACAGTCCAGAGCCGGCGTTTCATCTTATCCCGCGATCCGCGCGGCGTGTTCGCGCACCAGCGCGATCATGTTGGGGACGCCTTGCGTGCGGTTGCTGGAGAGCTGGTTCTTGAGATCGAACGGCGCGAGCAGCGCGGCGATATCGGTTTGGGCCACCACTTTGGCGGGCCGATCCTGCACCGCGGCCAGCACGAGCGCGACGATGCCCTTGGTGATCGCGGCGTTGCTGTCTGCCAGAAAGTGCAGCGCATCGCCTGCCTGCGCCACCGGGTAGACCCAGACGCTGGCCGAGCAGCCGCGCACGAGCGTCGCGTCGGTTTTGAGGGCTTCGGGCATGGCTTCCAGCTTGCGGCCGAGATCGATCAGCAGGCGGTAGCGTTCGTCCGCGTCGAGGAATTCATATTCTTCGAGGATATCGTCGAGGTGGCTCATGCGCGCCGGACATAGCGGATCGCGCGGGAGGGGCAAGCCGGTAGAAAGAACCCCTCGGACCCGCCTGCGGCGGGCCACCTCCCCATTTGCGCTTCGTGAAAATGGGGAGGACAAAAGCATAGGCTTTTCCTTCCCTCCCCATTTTTGCGCAGCACAAATGGGGAGGTGCCGGAGCGCAGCGAAGGCGGAGGGGTTCTTCGGTGATTACAGATCGACACCTGCCGCGATGGCTTCCAGTTTGCGCAGGCGTTCCTTGATGTCGCTGAGGTCGATCAGGCCGAGCGCCAGATTGCCGTGGGGCCCGGTGCCGGTTTCGGCAGGACGGGCCAGTTCGGCGCGCTTGAGATCGAGCCAGCCGTTCCAGGCGATGAGCGCGGTGCGGGCGAGGATCGCGAGGCCGATGAGGGCGGCGGCGGCGAGCACGGCGGCAGTTGTGAAGGCAGTCGTGAAAGGCATGACGGTTCCTTCCGGTGGATCAATGCTCGCGCAGGGCTTCGATATCCTGCGCGAGGCGCTGGGTACCCCGTTCATCGGTGAGGATGCGTTCGAGGACTTCGACGCGCTTCCTCAGTTCGATGACTTCGCGTTCGAGCGCGGGGTTGGCGGGCAGAACATCGGGCTGGCCCGCCAGCGGATGTCCGCTGCGGTAACGGGCGCTGCGCATGTTCGCCCAGGCGAGGATCGCGACGATCGCGACAATGGCGCTCCAGAAGCTCATGGATCAGTCCTCAGGTGATGGGTTCGGGTTAGCGGATCAATTTGCGGGGGCGGCGCGCAAGTCTTCGATCTGGCCCGCCAGCGCGGCGGCATCCTGCCCTTCGCGGTCGGTGGCGATGCGTTCAAGGACGCGGACGCGCTGTTCGAGACGCTGGGCCTGCGCGGCGAAGTGGGCGGCCTGTTCGGCGCTGTCCTTCGCGGCAAGTTCGAGCTTGCGCTCCTTGAAAGCGAGGCGGCGCTTGTAGACATCGGCGAGGACGCCGAGCACCGAGACGAGGCCGATCATCAGCGCGGCAAAGGCTATGGCATCGGCGGCGTTCATTGCCTGGTGCTCCCGATCTGATCCGTGGTGCGAAGGGCTTCGATCTGGCTGGCGACGTCGTAGCTCTTGTCCGTCACGATGGCTTCGAGGACGCGGACGCGTTCTTCGAGGGTGGCGGCGCGGGCGGCGGCCTGGGCGTTCGTTTCCGATAGCGCCTGGGCGCGGATTTCCTCGATCTTGCGCTGGTGCGTGGTCCAGATCGCGATGATCGGGATCAGCAGCGCGAGGATCGGAACGAGCAGTACGAGTGTACCGTTATCCATTGGTATTCCCCCCAGAAGGCGATAAACTCAAGGCGATCAACGCAGCTTTTCGATTTCAGCCGAAAGGCGCGGATTGCCCGAGACGTAGAACTGTTCGACTTCGGCAAGGCGGCGGTCGATATCGCGGAAGGTGCTGCGCACTTCGCGTGCCGTGCGGGACGGCGACTGGCGCACGCCCTGCCAGAACTTCTGCTCGTCGCGGTCGGCATAGAGCCGGGCCGGCTTCTTGTCGGCCAGGAAGCCGAGCGCGAAGTAGATCAGGAACGGCCAGCCCATCGAAAAGCCGAGGACGATGAAGCCGAGGCGGACCCACAGAACGTCGATCCCGGTATAGTCGGCAATCCCGGCGCAGACGCCCATGAGCTTGCCATTGACCTTGTCACGATAGAAGCGGGTGTGCTGGGGCAGGTTGCTCATTTGGAAGTCCCCCTCTGTTCGGCAAGCAGGCGGTCCAGCTCGCGCAGTTTCTGGTTGTCGCTCTCGCGGTCGGGCAGGACCCGGCCGGGGCGGAAGTCCGGATTGTCGGCGGCGACGAGGCGTTCGACAGTATCCATGCGTTCATCGAGGCGGCGGGCGAGCTGGTAGAGTTCCTCCAGCAGCGCCTCGTCCCCCGAGGTGAGTGTGGCAGCGGTCTTCCAGCGGGTGATGTAGTGCAGCACGACCCAGGGCAGACCAACGAAGATGCCCAAAATGGCAACGATGGGAACGACGATGTCCTCCATGGCTCAGCCCTCCTTCTTGTCGGCGCTCAGCGCTCGCTTCATGGCTTCGAGTTCTTCGTCGACCTTGTCCTGGCCCGCGAGCGCGGCGATCTCGTCCGCGAGGTTCGGCTGGGCACCATCGGCGAGGCTCAAGGCATCGGCGCGACCTTCGGCATAATCGACCCGGCGTTCGAGCTGATCGAAGCGCGAGAGCGCCTCGTCCACGCGTTCGCTGGTCATCAGCGTGCGCAGGCGGACACGGTTTTCCGCGCTCTCGAGGCGCGCGGCAATCGCGGTCTGGCGGCTGCGGGCTTCGCGCAGGCGGGTCTGCAGCTTTTCGATGTCGATCTCGTAGGCACGCATCGAATCGTCGAGCACCTGGATCTCGCTGGCGAGCTGCACACCCATATCGGCGGCCTTGTTCTTCTCCACCAGCGCGGCGCGGGCGAGGTCTTCGCGGCCCTTGGAGAGGGCGAGCTGGGCCTTGTCTGCCCAATCGGCCTGGAGCCGGTCGAGCTTGGCCACGTGGCGGGCCATTTCCTTCTGATCGGCAATGGTGCGGGCGGCGGAGGCGCGCACTTCGACGAGGGTTTCCTCCATCTCCATGATGATCATGCGGATCATCTTGGCGGGGTCATCGGCCTTTTCGAGCAGATCGTTGAAGTTGGCGGCGATGATATCGCGGGTGCGGGAGAAGATGCCCATCAGGTTGGCTCCGGAGGTAAAAGGCGTGAACGGCCGTGAAGTCTCGTTGTCGTGCTGGCGTAGCGCGCCAAGCTCGATTTCGAAACGGGATTGCGAGCGCCCGACAGGTCTGAAGGGCGTATCGGCACCCATCAGGCCAGCTCACCCGTGATCGCGGCGCTGGAGGCGACGACTTGCGGGGCGGCTGCGGACAGCGCCAGTGCACCGGGGCGGGTGGCGACGGCGACGTTGAGCGCCATCATCGCTGCGATGCTGATCAGCGCCGCGCGGCCGAGCTGGGTCGAGAAGAAGCGGGCAGTGTACATCGAAAATCTCCTGTTGGATCCCTGGTTGGGGATTGCCCGATGCTTTGCAGGAGGCGTGCCAAATCGCGAAAGTGGCGAAATTGCCCGGTTTCAGCCGATCCGCGGAAGTGCCTACTTGGGGATTATTGCCTAGGCTTGGGAAAATCTGCTAGACCTTGGGACAAGACGCGCAAGGGGAGTGCGGGATGGATCGCGAAGTCCAGTTCATCGGCCAATCGGGCGCGTTTCTCGATGCGGTGGAGCGCGCCAGCCGCGCTGCGCCGATGCGCCGCCCGGTGCTGGTGATCGGCGAGCGCGGGACCGGCAAGGAACTGATCGCCGAACGCCTCCACCGCCTCTCCACGCGGTGGCAAGAGCCGCTGGTGACGATGAACTGCGCCGCCCTGCCCGAGACGCTGATCGAGGCGGAATTGTTCGGACACGAGGCGGGCGCGTTTACCGGCGCGACGCGCGCGCGGGCCGGACGGTTCGAGGAAGCGCATGGCGGCACGCTGTTCCTCGATGAGCTGGGCACGCTTTCGATGGGCGCGCAGGAGCGGCTGCTGCGCGCGGTGGAATATGGCGAAGTGGCGCGGATCGGCGCGAACAAGCCGATCATGGTCGATGTGCGGATCGTGGCGGCGACCAACGAGAACCTGCCGCGCATGGCCGAGGAAGGGCGGTTCCGCCCGGACTTGCTCGACCGGTTGAGCTTCGAGGTGATCACCCTGCCACCGCTGCGGGTGCGCGAAGGGGATATTGCGGTGCTGGCGGACTATTACGGGCGGCGCATGGCCGCGGAGCTGGGCTGGGCTAGCTGGCCGGGCTTTGCCGGGCATGTGTCGCAGCAGATGGAAGACTATGCCTGGCCGGGCAACGTGCGCGAATTGCGCAACGTGGTGGAGCGCGCGGTCTATCGCTGGGATGATCCGGAGCGCGCCATCGGGCATGTGCAGTTCGATCCGTTTGAAAGCCCGTGGCGGCCGGCCGCGCTGATGGCGACTCCGGCGAAGGCAGCGGGAGCAGGCTTGGCTGGGGAGCGCCCTGCCCCCGCGCCCACTTCCAGCGATCTCGATGGCGTCAGCGATCTGCGCGGCGCGGTCGATGCGCATGAGCGGGCGATCCTGGAACATCATCTGGGGCGCAACCGCTATAACCAGCGACAGACGGCGAAGGCGCTGGGGCTGACCTATGACCAGCTGCGCCACTGCCTGAAGAAGCATGGGTTGATGGAACGGGGCGACAACGCCTAGTGGTCCAGCCATGCCGCTGACCCGCCTGACCTTGCGCGATTTTCGCAACCATGCCGCGACACGGCTGGAGGGCACGTCTGCCTTCAACGTGCTGATCGGCGAGAACGGCGCGGGCAAGACCAATGTGCTGGAGGCGATTTCGCTGCTTTCGCCGGGGCGCGGCCTCAGGCGCGCGCAGGCCGCCGAGATGGCGGGGCGCGGAGGGGATGGCAGCTTTGCCGTGGCGGCGGAACTGGAAGCGGGCGCCGTGGCGCTGGCCACCTCTACCTCGCCCGCCGCGCCGGGGCGGCGCATGGTGCGCATCAATGGCGCCGATGGCCCGGCAACGCGGCTGGGCGAATGGCTTTCGATCACCTGGCTGACACCCGCGATGGACCGCCTGTTTGCCGAAGGGGCATCGGCGCGGCGGCGGTTTCTGGATCGGCTGGTACTGGCGGTGGAGCCGGGGCACGCGCGGACGGCGAGCCGCTATGAGACGGCGCTGCGCGAGCGGAACCGGCTGCTGGAAGGGCCGGGCGAGCCGGATCCGCTGTGGCTCGACGGGATCGAGGCCGGTCTGGCCGAGGCAGGCGCGGAACTGGCGCGGGCGCGGGCGGAGCTGGTGGCGGGGCTTTCAACCGCGCTGGGCGGTTTGCCCGAAGCGCCGTTTGCGCGGCCCGCGCTGGCGTACCTTGCCGGGGGACCGGTGAACGCGGACGCGCTGCGCGGCGCTTTGCGCGAGGGGCGGCGGCGCGACCGCGCGGCGGGGCGGACCTTGATCGGGCCGCACCGCGATGATCTGGGCGTGGTTCTCGCGGCGAAACAGGCCCCGGCGGCCGATTGTTCGACCGGGGAGCAGAAGGCGATGCTGATTTCGATCGTGCTCGCCCATGCGGCGCTGACCAAAGGCGCGCGGCCGCAAGTCCTGCTGCTGGATGAGATCGCCGCGCACCTCGATCCACTGCGGCGCGCGGCGCTTTACGAGCGGCTGGGCGAGGCAGGCGCGCAAGTGTGGATGACGGGGACGGAGCTTGCCCCGTTCGAGCCGCTGGGCGCGGACGCGGCGGTGTGGCGCGTGGCCGATGGGGCAGTGGCCGGGACTTAGCCTGCCCCTCCCCCGTTCGGGGGAGGCTGGGTGGGGGTGCGCGGCGCTTGCCGGAGAGGCCGCCCCCCCTCCCCCAACCCCTCCTCTATGAGAGGGGGGACAACAGGCAGGTTGCTGGCCCTAATTGAAGATATCGACGTTGGACGGATCGAGCGGATCGGCGCCATAGCGGTTCGGGCCGCGCGTGCCGGAGAGGCACATGAACACGAACACGATGATCCCGCCGACATAAGGGATGAAGCCCAGCAGGATCATCCAGCCGGAGCGGTCCTGATCGTGGAAGCGGCGGACCTGCACCGCGATGGAGGGGATGATCGAGCCGAGCACCCAGATCACGATGAGCGCAGCGCCGATCCAGAACAGGATGCTGGGATTCTGATCGCCTTCGGCCGTACCCAATCCGCCCGCCAGCATCAGCGCGACAGCGCCGAACGCAACCAGCACCGAGAGCAGCGTGAACATCCAGTATTCACGGCGGCACGAGCGGCCCGAGAAATCGGCATAGCGCCGATAGGGCATGAGCATCCATTCCATGTGCAGTTTCCCCCCTTGAGGCGCGCGGGCGCGCACCGACCCGGGGGGAATGAGCCATGGATTTGAGTGGGTTGCAAGAGGGTTGGACCGGAATGGGGTGTGGGGATGGCCCGGTCGGATCAGGGGGCCATGGCCGCCTTGAGCGCCTTGGCGACCTCTTCCTTCGTGGCGGCGACAATCTTGTCCACGCCTTGCGGATTGGGGTGGATGTGATCATCGAGCATCAGCGCCTCGTTGCCGATCACGCTCTGGAGGAAGAAGGGGATCAGCGGCGCTTTGTGTTTCGCCGCGAGCGCGGGGTAGATCGGGTTGAAAGCGCTGACGTAGTCCTGCCCCATGTTGGGCGCGGCGAGCATCCCCGTCAGCATCGCGGGGACCTGCCGCTTTTCCAGTTCGGTGAGGATGGCATCGAGGTTGGCGCGAGTTTCGGCAGGCGGTAGGCCGCGCAGCATGTCATTCCCGCCAAGGCCGACCATGACGAGGGTGGGCTTCACTTTCTGGTTATCCAGCGTGAACGCGAGGCGCGCGCGGGCAGCGGCAGTGGTATCGCCCGAGACCCCGGCATTGACCACGCGCGCCTTCACGCCGCTGGCGTTCAGCGCCGCTTCGAGGCGGGGCGGATAGCCCTGCCCCGGCGCGAGGCGGTATCCGGCGTAGAGGCTGTCTCCGAACGCGAGGATGACCGGGGCCCCATCAGGAACCGGGGGTGCGGAGATGGCGGCCGAAGCGCTGGCCTGAGGCTTGGGGGCCTCCGGTGTGGGCGCGCTTTGCGAGCAGGCGGCAAGAGCGAGAGCGATCAGCGGCAGAAGACGGCGCATGGGAATCCCCAAGAGGCAAGAAGGGCAGGCAGGTTGCTTGGTGCAACTGATCTATGCCAATGTTGGCGGGTGACAAGTCCTTCCCCCGGTTCGCCCGTCATCGACGCCCAGAATATCACGCTCAGCCTTGGCGAGGGCGAGGCGCGGGTGGACGTGCTGCGCGGGGTGAGCCTGCGGGTGATGCCCGGCGAGACGGTGGCGCTGCTGGGGCCTTCGGGTTCGGGCAAGAGCTCGCTGCTGGCGGTGCTGGCGGGGCTGGAGCGCGCGGGCGGCGGTTCGCTCAGCGTGGCCGGACAGGACTTCATGGGCCTTTCCGAAGATGCGCTGGCGGCAGCGCGGCGCGGGCGGATCGGGGTGGTGCTGCAGGCGTTCCACTTGCTGCCGACGATGACGGCGCTGGAAAACGTAGCAACACCGCTGGAGCTGGCGGGAATGCGCGAGGCGGGGCCGCGCGCACGGACGGCGCTGGAGGCGGTCGGCCTCGGGCACCGGCTGGGGCATTATCCGGCGCAGCTTTCGGGCGGGGAGCAACAGCGCGTGGCAATTGCCCGCGCGCTCGCACCCAGGCCCGCGCTGGTCTTTGCCGATGAGCCGACCGGCAATCTGGACCACGCCAATGGCAAGGCAGTGGCAGAGCTGCTGTTTGCGCAGGTAGCAGACGTGGGCGCGACTTTGCTGATGGTGACGCATGACGAGGCGCTGGCCGCGCGCTGCGGGCGGATCGTGCGGCTGGAGGATGGACGGATCATCGCGGACGGCGCGGCGTGAGCCGCTGGGCGCTTGCGTGGCGATTGGCGCGGCGGGGGCTGGACTGGCGGTTTCGCGGCCTCAGGCTGCTGATCGTGTGCCTCGTGCTGGGGACGGCGGCGCTTTCGGCCATCGGCACGCTGACGGGCGGGATAGGGCGCGAACTGGCGGCGCGCGGGCAATCCATGCTGGGCGGCGATCTGGAACTGACGCTGGCGGGGCGCGAAGCGGCGGCGAATGAACTGGCGGCGATGCGGACGCTGGGCACGGTTTCCCAAGGCGTGCGGTTGCAAGCCATGGCCCGGCGCGCCGAAAGCGCCGACGATGCGGTGCCGGTGGAGTTGAAGGCCGTCGATGCGCGCTGGCCGCTTTATGGCGCGTTCACCGTGGAAGGCGGGCGAAACGCAGGTGCGCCGCAGGGGATGACCGCGTGGATCGATCCCGGCGTGGGCGACCGGCTGGGGGTGAAGGCGGGCGACCGGCTGAAGATCGGGCAGGCCGAACTGGTCATCGGCGGCGTGATCGCGGGTGAGCCGGACCGCCTTTCCGAAGGCTTTGCGCTGGGGCCGACGGTGATCGTCAGCGAGGAAGCGCTGAAGGCTTCGGGGCTGGTGCAGGTCGGCTCGATGGCGCGGTGGAAGTACCGGCTGCGGCTGCGCGCCGAGGCTGATCCGGCGGCGCTTGCGGAGGATTTCAAGACGCGGTTTGCCAATAGCGGGTTTCAGGTGCGCACGCGCGACAAGGCCTCGCCGGGGCTGGACCGGTTCGTTTCGCGCATGGGGCAGTTTCTGGTGCTGGTGGCGCTGGCGGCGCTGGGGATTGCGGGCATCGGGATTGCGGGGGGGGTATCCTCCTATCTGGAGATGCGGCGGGCGAGCATTGCGACGCTGAAGATTCTCGGCGCGCAGTCGGGCGATATCGTGCGGATTTTCCTGCTGCAGATCGCGGCGGCGGCAGCGGCGGCAATTGCACTGGGCTTGCTGCTGGGCGTGGGGATCACGCCGCTGCTGGCGCGCGCGCTGGAGGGTTTGCTGCCGATTCCGCCCGGGTTTACTGTGGATGCGGGCGCGCTGGCAGTGGCGGGCGCTTATGGCCTGCTGATCGCGCTGACGTTTGCCGCGCCGCCTTTACTGGAGGCGCGGCGGGTGCCGGCGATGGCCTTGCTGCGGGCGCGGGTCGCGCCTTTGGGCCAAGGCTGGCGCTTGCCGCTGTGGGTGCTCCCGGTGGGACTGGGGCTGAGCGGGATTGCGGGCCTTGCCGTGCTCACATCGCCGCAGCCGCTGCTGGCGGCGGGATTCCTTGGCGGCGCGGCGGCGGTGTTTGCGGTGCTGGCGCTCATCGGGCGCGGGCTTTCGTGGGGCGCGGCGCGGCTGCCCCGCCCTGCCCGGCCCTTGCTGCGCATGGCGCTGGGCAATCTGCACCGACCCGGCGCGCAGACTTCGGCGCTGGTGGTGGCGCTGGGCTTTGCGCTGGCGGCGTTCGTGATGCTGGCCGCGGTGCAGACCAGCATCGACGCGAACATCGCGCAGCGCGTGCCGGAACGGGCGCCGGATTACTTCGTGCTCGATGTGCCCAAAGGCGCCAGGCAGGACACGTTCCGCGCGCTCGTGCGGCGCGAAGCGCCCGGCGCGGCGGTGCGCATGGTGCCTTCGATGCGCGGTTCGATTCTGGCCTTCGGGCCGGACGCGGCGATGACCGAAGTGGGGACGCTGAAGGATATTCCCGAGGCTTCGTGGATGCTGCGCGGCGACCGGGGGCTGACGTATTCTGCGGACATTCCGCAGGGGAACGTCCTGACCGAAGGGCGCTGGTGGCCCAAGGATTATGCGGGCGAACCGCTGGTTTCGGTCGATGCCGATCAGGCGAAGGCCATCGGGCTGAACGTAGGCGACAAGGTGCGGATCAGCCTGCTCGGCACCGAGCGCGAGGCGCGGGTCGCTTCGCTGCGGCGGATCGACTGGTCCTCGTTCGGGTTCAACTATGCGCTGGTGTTCAGCCCCAACGCGCTGGAAGACGCGCCGCATACTTTTGCCGCGACGATTACCCTTGCCGCGCCTGAAAAGCGCGAAATTGTGCGCCGTGCGATCCTCTCGGGGCTGGTGAAGGCCTTGCCGGAAAGCTCGGTGATCGAGGTGGGGCTGGTGCTGGGCCACGCGCGTGCGCTGCTGGGGCAAGTGGGCACCGCGATCTTTGCCGCCGCCAGCGTGGCGGTGCTGGCGGGGCTTGCCGTGCTGGCGGGCGCCATCGCGGCGGCACGAGCGGCGCGGCAGTATGACAGCGTGATCCTGCGCGTGCTGGGGGCGAGCCGGGCGCAATTGCTGGCGCTGCTGGCGGCGGAATATGCGCTGCTCTGCGCGGTGCTGGCGCTGGTGGCGCTGGCGCTGGGCGGGGGGACGGCGTGGCTGGTGATCGTGCAGTTGTTCGAGTTCGACTGGGCGCCGGATTGGGCGCGCGTGTTTGCCGTGCTGGCGGGCGGCGTGGGGCTGGTGATGGTGCTGGCGGTGGCGGGATCGCTATCGGTGCTGCGCACGCGCCCGGCTGAGGCGCTGCGGGCGCTTTAAAAGCGCGACCTGCCCCTTCCCCCGCTCGGGGGAGGCTGGGTGGGGGTATGCGGCGCTTCCCGGAGGGGCCGAACCCCCTCCCCCAACCCCACCCCACCGGGAGGGGGGCTTTGGTTGTGTTTAGCGGAACACCTCCGCGCTACCCGGGTCCTTGGGATCGGGGCCATATTGGTTCGCCCCGCGCGTGCCTTCGAGGCACATGAACACCAACAGCACGAAGCCGCCGAAGAACGGGATGAGGCCGAGCAGGAGCATCCAGCCGGAGCGATCCTGATCGTGCAGGCGGCGCACCGAAACGGCCAGCGCGGGGATGAGGCTGGCAAGCGCGAACAGGCCGCCGATCAGCCCGCCCCCGCCGACGAGGCGGCTGCCATAGCTGAAGCCGGTGCCGAAGTTCGTCGAGGTGCGGGTGACCTCGTTGGTGCCGAACAGGGCGTTGAGCACGACGAACACGAGCACATAGAACAGCGCGAACATCCAGTATTCGCGGCGGCGCGAGCGGCCGGAGAACTCGGCATAGCGCCGGTAGGGCAGGAGCATCCAGTTCATCGCAGGTGGTCCTTGAAGGTCAGCTGGCAGCGCTGCGGATAGATTTTTCCCGGGGATCAGGGCCATAGCGGTTAGGGCCGAGCAGGCCGGGGCCACCCATGATTCCGATAACACTCAGGTAAAGTGTAAGCGGGGTGAGCATGTCGAGCGCGAGAAAGGCGATCGGCAAAGCAAATGCAAACCACGCAGTCCTGCCTTGATCGTGGAGGCGCCGTGCCATAGTCGCGAAAAGCGGAATGTAGATGCCAAGGGTTAGCAGGGCCGCCGCCGGCCCCGTGCCTCCTATCAAGCGGATATAAGAGCCGGGGCGGTGCGGTATTGGCACACGGCCCGCACCAAGGGCTAGTAAAAACGCGAATTCAACGAACAGTGTCAAAAAGGCAATCGCGATGATCTCGCCCTGCCCGGCCCGGCCAGAAAACGAAGTATAGCGCTTCTGCGCCGAGAGCAGCGTTTCCATCGCGGACATTGTTCCTGTGGCACTTGACGCCTAGTTAGGCCATGAATCCACGTTCGGAGCAAGGCCTGCCCTCCACGCGCCCTTGCCGCAGCGCACAATTACAGGTAAGCGCGCGCCCATGTCCCGGCCGGAACGCTGGGCACGGTGTGCTGCCTGCGGTGCGCGCCGAACCCGAGATTTTTATCGAAAGCGTTTTCATGTCCAATTCCCAGCGCAATATCGCGATCATCGCGCACGTCGACCATGGCAAGACCACACTGGTTGACCAGCTGTTCCGCCAGTCCGGCACGTTCCGCGACAACCAGCGCGTGGAAGAGCGCGCGATGGATTCGAACGACCTCGAAAAGGAGCGCGGGATCACCATTCTGGCCAAGTGCACCTCGGTCGAATGGGAAGGCACGCGCATCAACATCGTCGATACGCCGGGCCACGCCGACTTCGGCGGCGAAGTGGAGCGCATCCTCTCGATGGTCGACGGCGTGATCCTGCTGGTGGACAGCTCGGAAGGCGCGATGCCGCAGACCAAGTTCGTGACCGGCAAGGCACTGGCGCTGGGCCTGAAGCCCATCGTCGTCGTCAACAAGATCGACCGCCAGGACGAGCGCACGCAGGAAGTGCTCGACGAAGTGTTCGACCTGTTCGTGAGCCTTGAGGCCAACGACGAGCAGCTCGAATTCCCGGTGCTCTATGCCTCGGGCCGCAATGGCTATGCCAGCGATGATCCGCTGGCGCGCGAAGGCACGCTCACCCCGCTGTTCCAGAAGATCGTCGATCACGTGCCCGCGCCTTCGGCCGATCCCGATGGTCCCTTCAAGTTCCTCGTGACGCTGCTCGACCGCGACAACTTCCTGGGCCGCATCCTGACGGGCCTCGTGTTCTCGGGCTCGGTCAAAACCAACCAGGCGATCCATGCGCTCGATAACGATGGCAAGATCGTCGAAACGGGCCGTGCGTCCAAGATCATGTCGTTCCGCGGGCTGGAACGCGTGCCGACCGACGAAGCCGTGGCGGGCGACATCATCTCGATCGCGGGGCTGACCACCGCGACCGTTTCCAACACGATCTGCGATCCTTCGGTGACCGAGCCGCTGCACGCACAGCCGATCGATCCGCCGACGCTGTCGATGCGCTTTGCAGTGAACGATTCGCCGATGGCGGGCCGCGAGGGCACCAAGGTGACGAGCCGCATGATCCGCGACCGCTTGGCGCGCGAGGCCGAATCCAACGTGGCGATCAAGGTGACCGAGAGCGCCGACAAGGACAGCTTCGAAGTGGCGGGCCGCGGCGAATTGCAGTTGGGCGTGCTGATCGAGACGATGCGCCGCGAAGGCTTCGAGCTCGGCATCAGCCGCCCGCGCGTGCTCTATGGCGAAGACGAGAACGGCCAGCGCACCGAGCCGTATGAAACGGTCGTGATCGACGTGGACGATGAGTTTGCGGGCACGGTCGTGGAGAAGATGGCGACCCGCAAGGGCGAGATGACCGACATGCGCCCTTCGGGCGGCGGCAAGACGCGCATCACCTTCTCCGCCCCTTCGCGCGGCCTTATCGGCTATCACGGCGAGTTCCTTTCGGACACGCGCGGCACCGGCATCATGAACCGGCTGTTCGAAAAGTATGGCCCCTATAAGGGCAAGATCGAGGGCCGGAAGAACGGCGTGCTGATCTCCAACGGCGCGGGCGAAGCCAATGCCTATGCGCTGGGCCCGCTGGAAGAGCGCGGCATCCTGTTCGTCGGCGTGGGCACTCCGCTCTATGAAGGCATGGTGATCGGCGAAAACGCCAAGCCCGACGATCTTGAAGTCAACCCGATGAAGTCGAAGCAGCTGACGAACTTCCGTTCGACCGGCAAGGACGACGCCATCCGCCTGACCCCGCCGAAGATCATGACGCTGGAACAGGCCATCGCCTATATCGACGACGACGAAATGGTCGAAGTTACGCCGAAGTCGATCCGCCTGCGCAAGGCCCTGCTCGATCCGCACGAGCGCAAGAAGGCTGGGCGCAAGAAGGAAGCGGCGTAAGCGCTTCGTCTTTCGGACAAGACAGGGAGGGCGGCCTTTGGGGGCCGCCCTTTTTGGTTTGGGATCCCCCGTTTTTCAAGGAACTCCACCCCCTCCAAACCACGTCACGACCTGTGGTGGCAGGCCATGGACGAGCACGGCATCCATGCAATCTCGGGTTTGCACGCCCACTTTTCCGGCGTCGTCGGGAGGCCTGGTCACGGGGCTTCTCTTCGCGGAGGCGACCTCTGGCGAAGCAACGCGAGCCTCTAAGCAAGAAAATACGGGGATTAGCGCTTTGTCGTAAAGTGCAACGCGATGCTTGGCGCGGTTGCAAATGGTGCCGGCTACAGGATTCGAACCCGTGGCCCCCTGATTACAAATCAGGTGCTCTACCAACTGAGCTAAGCCGGCGCTGGAGCGTCCATAGCGTCAGGTGGCCCCGAAGGTCCAGCCTTCGGTTGCGGCAATCTCTGCGGTAAGCCCTGCAGGCACCCACAGCGCCGGATCATGCGCCACGGTGCGCAGCCATGCCGCGGTCACCAGCGCGTCGCAAGTGTGGTCGTCCATGGCCCCCCTGAACCCCACCGGCGCGCTTCCCAGCCGCGCCAGCGCCGCGTCCAGTTCCGCACCGTCCCGGATCTTGGAACGCCCCGCGCTGCGCCCCGCCGCCATCGCCGCAATCGTGGTGTAGATCTCGCAGATCACCGAGCCTGCTTCCGGCAGCGGATCGATGGGCCACACCGGCAGCGCCCCTTGCAATCGGTGCAGCACCCGCATCCCCGAAAGGCTCGACTTGCCCACTTGCGCCGCGCCGACCAGATTGAAGTTCGAATAAGGCGTACAGCCCATGGCCTGCTGCGCCAGTTCGGTCACCCGAAAGCGCCCGCGTCCCCCTTTTTGTCCATTGGCGCCGAACATCGCCCCCTCGCGTCCGCCATGCCGCCGGAAATGCCTTGCTGCCTCGGGATGATCCACGAAAGCGCCGACCGAAAGGTGCGGCTCGCTTTCGCACACCGCATCGATCAGCGCCCACAAGGCCTTGGCATCACGCGGGCTCTCGGCCCAGCCCGGAAAGAACGCCCCCCTGTCCGCAAAGGCAAGGGAGATGCCGAGGTCCATCCCCACAATCGTATCGGCCGGCAGCGCATCCCGCAGCCATTCCAGAACCTCAGGCCTCGACCAGCGATGCCCCGGCCGTAACAGTTGCGGCGCACCGCCGCCTTCCCCGCAGATCGCCAGCGCAATCCCCCGGTGCCGCTCTCCCGCAGCGCCGGACCAGTCGATGGCGGCGAAATGCCGGAACCGCGCCGACGACATTTGGGGCTTCATTCCCCCCGCCGCTCGCGCCGCTTCTTGTCCCACCACTCCAGCCGCTTCACGATCTCACGCTCGAACCCGCGCTCCACCGGCTTGTAGAATTGCTGGGGACGCATTTCCTCGGGCCAATAATCCGCGCCGGAAAATCCGTCCTCGGCCTCGTGGTCATAGGCATAGCCTGCGCCGTAGCCGATGTCCTTCATCAGCTTGGTCGGGGCGTTGAGGATATTGGCGGGCGGGACAAGCGATCCGGTCTCGCGCGCGCTGGCGAAGGCCGCCTTCTGCGCCGCATAGGCCGCATTCGATTTGGGCGCGGTGGCCAGATAGAGGCACGCCTGCACGATGGCCGTTTCCCCTTCCGGCGAGCCGAGGAACTGGTAGGCATCCTTCGCCGCGAGGCATTGCACCAGCGCCTGCGGATCGGCGAGGCCGATGTCCTCGCTGGCAAAGCGCACCAGCCGCCGCAGCACGTAGAGCGGCTCCTCCCCCGCCGTCAGCATCCGCGCCATATAGTAGAGCGCGGCCTGCGGGTCTGATCCGCGCAAGCTCTTGTGGAGCGCGGAAATCAGGTTGTAGTGCCCGTCGCGGTCCTTGTCGTAGACCGCCACGCGCCGCATCAGGAATTTCGCCAGTTCCTCCGGCCCGAGCGGCGCGGGCAGCGAGACATCGAACAATGTCTCGGCCTGCCCCAGCAAGAACCGCCCGTCGCCCTCCGCCGAGGCAATCAGCGCCTCGCGCGCAGGCGGGGTGAGCGGGAGGCGCAGGCCCGTGAGTTCCTCCGCGCGCGCCAGCAGCGATCCCATCGCGTCCGCGTCCAGCCGGTGCAGGATCAGCACTTGCGCCCGGCTCAGCAGCGCCGCGTTCAGGGCAAAGCTCGGGTTCTCGGTGGTCGCGCCGACCAGCGTGACGGTGCCTTTTTCCACAAAGGGGAGGAACCCGTCCTGCTGTGCGCGGTTGAAGCGATGGATCTCGTCCACGAACAGCAGCGTCTTGCGCCCGATCTGCGCCATCGCCTCGGCCTCGGCAAAGGCCTTCTTGAGATCGGCCACGCCTGAAAACACCGCGCTGATCGCCACATAGCGCAGCCCCACCGCATCGGCGAGCAGCCGCGCGATCGTCGTCTTGCCGGTGCCCGGCGGCCCCCACAGAATGATCGAGGAAAGTTTGCCCGCCGCGACCATCCGCCCGATCGCGCCGTCCGGCCCGGTCAGGTGATCCTGTCCGACGACTTCGCCAAGGTTGGCGGGCCGCAGCCGCTCGGCCAGCGGCGCATCATGGCCGACAGACTCGCGCGGGGTTTCGGCAGGGGCAGGGGCGAAAAGGTCGGACATCGGACTGCGGCGATACCAATGCAGGCCATCCCCGTCACCCCACACGTTATGCGGCCCGCGTTTCCCCGCGCAGCGCAGGAAGAACGCCCCCCCCGCACAAATTTCCACCCACCCCCTTGTCAAGAGCGCTCAAAGATATATCTTAGAGCCATCATGAAACATCAAGGATATGCAATGCGTTTCGATAGACACGGCCACGACCATGGCCACAAACACAGCCTCGGGCGTCACCTCGCCCTCAAGATGATGGCGCGCGGCTTCGGCGGCGGCTGGGGTTCCAGAGGCGGCGGTTTCGGCGCCGGAGGGTTCGGTGGCGGGTTCGGGGATGGCGATTGGGACGATGAAGGCCCCGGCTTCGGTCGCGGCCGCCACGGCCATCGCGGCGGCGGCGGAAGGGGCGGCCGCATGTTTGCCCCCGGCGAACTGCGCCTGCTCTTCCTGCTCCTCCTCGATGAGCAGGACCGCCACGGCTACGAACTGATCAAGGCGGTAGAGGAACTTGCCGCCGGTGCCTATGCGCCCAGCCCCGGCGTGGTCTACCCCACGCTCGCGCTGCTGGTTGATGAAGGCATGATCGCTGAAGTGCCGGGCGAAGGCGCGCGCAAGGCCTTCACCATAACCGACGCGGGCCGCGCCGAACTCGCGCCCCGGTTGGAGGAAGCCAAGGCTGTCGTCGCCCGACTCGGCGATTTCGGCAAGGCCCGCAGCGAAGCCGAAGGCCGCAGCGGCAGCCCGCCGCTGCGCCGCGCCATGGCGGGCCTCATGATTGCGCTGCGCCACAAGGCTTCCGGCGGCATGGACGAGGCCAGCGCCCACCAGATCGCCGATATCCTCGATGAAGCCGTCCGCAAGATCGAACGCCTCGGAGCCAGCCAATGACCAGCATCGCCATCGCCGCAGTCCCCACCGCCCACGCCAGCAAATACCTCCAGCAGGTGTGCAAGCACTGGGAACACAACCTCGCCGTCACCTATGACGCACAGCAAGGCACCGTCACTTTCCCCCGCGATGCGCGCGGCGCAGCGTGGGCGGGGGAAGCGCTCGTCACCTTCACTGCTCAGGCTGATGTGCTCGAATGCCGCATCGTCGCCAGCGAGCCCGGCCAGCGCGACGGCCTGAAAGGGGCGGTCGAGCGCCACATCGATCGCTTCGCCTTCCGCGAGGCGCTGGTCTGGACATGGACCGATCAGGACGACTGATTGCCAGCTCCCCCGCTCCGGCGTAGACTTGCGCGCTGGAGACGGGAGATGGCCCCATGCCGCTGAACGCAAGATCGCAAGCGCCCGCATCGTTCTGGATCATCGCGGTGCTCGGCCTGCTGTGGAACCTGCTGGGCTGCTATGATTACCTGATGTCGCAGCTATCGCCGCAGAGCTACTTTGCCAGCATGGGCATGGATGATGCCAGCGTGGCCTATATGGCGCAGCTGCCTGTCTGGCTCACCGGCTTCTGGGCGCTGGGCGTCTGGGGCTCGCTGGTCGGCTCGCTCCTGCTGCTCGCCCGCTCGCGCCGCGCGGTGCTCGCTTTTGCGCTGTCGCTCCTCGGCCTCGCGGTCAGCCAGCTCACCCAGGCGTTCTGGCTCCACCCGCCGATGGCCGCGCCGGTCGGACTCGCCCTCACGGTCTGGTCCGCGCTCGTATTCTTCCTCATCCATGCCCGCAGCATGGCGGCAAAGGGCGTGCTCTCTTGATCGCAGGCCCGATGCCGGTCCTGCGCTTGCCTCGCCCTGTCGCAAATCACGCCGCCGGACATGTCCGGAAACACTCCGACATGGCCAATGCCCGCGTTACGTGACACACTTTTCCACACCGGAGCAAATCCGGCCGGAGAAGGACCATGACCGGCACCACCAGTTTCAATATCGCACTCGACCGCGATTCCGGCTTGTTCGATATCTCCGCGGACTATTTCATCCCCGGCTACAACGACCCCGAGACCGGCGAAGCGTTCTACGAGACGATGTGGAACTTCTCGTTCTCCGGCTCGGACGGCTCCTACGGCAACAGTGGCTCCGGATGGGATAGCGGCTTCGGCCAGATCAGCCTCGGCCTCGTCGGTGATACTGTCTCGGACGGCACGCTCGATTTCTATGCAGTGAACAATTTCAGCGGCGAGGAAGCGCGCGGCCGCTTCCACATCCTCAACGCCGCGCTCGCGCAAAGCACAGTCACGCTTTCCGCTACCGACGGCACGGACACCGTGATCATCAGCGGGGCTGCGGCGGATGTCCTCAGCGGCGGCACCGGCAACGACTGGATCGACGGCGGCGGGGGTGCCGACACGCTCTCGGGCGGCGATGGCAAGGACCGGCTCGACGGCGGCACCGGCACCGATGCCATGGCGGGCGGCGCGGGCGACGATACCTATTACGTCAATGACGCGGGTGACGCGATCACCGAGGCGGATGGCGGCGGCCACGATCTCGTTCTGGCCACTGCCTCGTATACACTTGCGGTCAATGTCGAGGACCTGAGCTTTCTCGCGCCGGGTGCGTTCGATGCCACTGGCAACGCAATGGACAATACAATCACCGGCACCAACGAGGCCAACCGCCTCGCTGGCCGCGATGGAGACGACGTCCTGTCCGGCTATGATGGCACCGACCGGCTCATCGGCGGCGCGGGCAACGACCGGCTCGACGGCGGCCGCGGGATCGACCGCATGGCGGGCGGCCAGGGCGATGACCACTACGTCATCGACAACGCGCGCGACCGCATCGTCGAATATCCCGGCGGCGGCACCGACGAGGCGCGCATCGATGGCCTCGCCAGCTACGAACTCGGCGCCGAGGTCGAGAACCTGACCAATCTCGTCGCGCTCTCCAGCTTCACCGGGCGCGGCAATGCGCTCGACAACGTGCTCTCAGGCGCGGCAGGTGCCGATCGGCTCTACGGTCTTGCCGGAGCCGATACGCTGGTCGGTGGCGACGGCAACGATCTGCTCGAAGGCGGGGCCGGGGCCGACGCGCTTATCGGCGGCGCGGGAATCGATACCGCGAGCTATGGGCGCGCCGCGAGCGCGGTCAGCGTCAATCTCGGCGGCTTCCCCGGTGCGGGCGATGCAGAGGGCGATACCTTCTCCGGCATCGAAAAGCTCGTCGGCAGCCGTTTCGGCGATAGCCTCACCGGAAACGCGCTTGCCAACCGCATCATCGGCGGCGCGGGCGACGACAGCCTCGTTGGCGGCGGGGGCAGCGACTGGCTCGTGGGCGGGCTCGGCGCAGATGTGCTGCTGGGCGATGGCAATGATGGCGCCAGCTACGCGGGGTCCGCTGCTGCGGTCACCGTCGATCTCGCGCTCCACACGGTCAGCGGCGGCGATGCCACCGGCGACGTGATCTTCGGTATTTCCCGCGCCGAAGGCAGCGCGCTCGGCGATACGCTCAGCGGCAGCGCGGGTGCCAACACGCTTCTCGGCGGTGACGGGTCTGACGTGATCGACGGCGCGGGCGGCGATGACCTCATCCGCGGCGGTGCTGGCGCCGATACGCTCACCGGCGGCGACGGTATCGACACGCTCGATTATGCGGGCTCCTCCGCCGGGGTCACCATCAATCTTGCCACCAACACCGCCAGTGGCGGCGATGCGACGGGTGACAGCTTCTCGGGCTTCGAGCGTGTCTCGGGTTCATCCTCTGCAGACGTGCTCACCGCTGACGATGGCGGCCGCCAGCTTTCGGGAGGGGCCGGGGCCGATCACCTCACCGGCGGTGCGGGCCGGGATGTGCTGATTGGCGGCGCCGGGGCAGACCACATGGAAGGCGGCGACGGCAACGATACGCTGAGCTACGCCACCTCGCGCAGCTACGTCTCGGTCAATCTCGCCGCCGGCAATGCCTTCGGTGATGATGGGCAAGGCGATACCTTCTCCGGCTTCGAAAACCTGCGCGGCGGCGTGGCGAGCGATGCGCTCTACGGAAACGACGCGCGCAACGTCATCAACGGAGGCTCGGGCGGCGACTACATCGATGGCGCGGGGGGCAATGATGTGCTCATCGGCAGCACAGGCGACGATGCCTTCGTCGTCAATCTCTCGGGCGGCTTCGACCACATCCGCGATTTCACCGCAGGCGGCACAGAGGACCGGCTGATAGTCGACTGGGGCAATTCCTACGGCACTTTCGAGGCCATGCTCGCCGTTGCCGTGCAGCAGGGTGCGGACACCGTCATCACCTTCTCGACCGGCGTGGGCGTGGTTCTCGAAGGCGTCAGCAAGGCAGACCTCACCGCCGCCGACTTCGTGTTCTAGCGCAAAGTCGCCATCACAATCGGCAAACCCTCGTCACCCGGGACTTGATCCGGGGTCCTTGCCTTCACCGCGTCTTCACCGCCGCTTCAGCGCGTCCTTCTGCCGAATCAGGCGCAGGTAGGTATCCGCGACCGCCTGGTTGATCGCGTCCCAGCTGAAATCGTGGCTGCGCTGCTCCCCGGCCGCGCCGTGGCGCGCGCGCAAGGCCGCGTCCTCGACATAGGTGCGCAAGGCTGCCGCAAACTGGTGCAGCGCACCCGGCGTGATCAGGCGGCCCGAAACCCCGTCGTCGACAAGGCTCTGGCTTCCCGTCGCCGCCGCCGCCACCACCGGCACGCCGCAGGCCATTGCCTCAAGCGTCACGTTGCCGAACGTCTCGGTGATCGATGGGTTGAACAGCACGTCCATCGCCGCCACCGCGCGGCCCAGATCCTTGCCGCCCTGAAACCCGGTGAACACCGCGCCCGGCAGCCGCGCCTCGAACCATGCCCGCGCCGGGCCTTCGCCCACCACCATCACCCGGTGGCGCGCCGCGCCGCTGCCCGATTTGCGCACCAGTTCGTCGATCGTGTCCGAAAACACGTCGAGCCCTTTTTCCATCACCAACCGGCCCAGGAAGCCGATCACCACCTCGTCGTCGGCAATGCCGAGGCTGCGCCGCCATGCAAGGTCGCGCCGCCCGGGATGGAAGATCGTCCGGTCCACCCCGCGTGACCACAGCGAGATGTCATAGTTCATGCGCTCCTCGCGCAGCACTTGCGCCATCGATTCCGAAGGCGCGACCAGTGCATCGCAGCGGCGATAGAACCGGCGCAGCAGCGCGGTCAGCGCAGGCTCCACCCACGCCAGATTGTAGTATCGGGGGTAAGTATCAAAGCGCGTGTGCACGCTCGCCAGCACCGGCAGCCCGCGCGCCCGCGCCCAGCTCACCGCGCGGTGTGCCGCTGGATCGGGCGATGAAACGTGCACCACATTGGGCTGGAATGCCTTGAGATCGGCTCTTGCGCGCGATCCCAGCATCATCGGGATGCGGTATTCCCCGCGCCCCGGCACCGGCACCGATGGCAGCCCGATCAGCCTGCCCATCGAAGCGAACGCGGGCTTCCTCACCTTGGGCGCAAACACATGAACAGCTGCGCCCTGCCGCTGGAGATAGCCCACCAGCCGGTTCAGCGCCTGGTTCGCCCCGTCGCGCACATAGTTGTAGTTCCCGCTGAACAGCGCGATGCGCAAGCCTTGTAGCGGGCCATCGCGCCGGATCTCGGAGGTAGCCTCCGCCATCTCGACAGTCTGGGCAGTCTCGGTCGGTTCCATCCCGCGCCTTTAGCCGTCACCGCCCGGTTTGGCGAGGGGCCCTCGTAAGGGCCCCTCGCACAAGCAAGGTGTCAATCGTCGTCGCGCCAACCGCCGCGATACTCCCGGCGCTCGTGGTTTTCCCAGCGCTGATGCTCGCGCCAGCGCCGCCACTGCGCATAGCGTGGATCATAGCCCCGCCATGCCGGGTAAGGCCGATAGGCCGGATAAGCGCGGTATGCCGGGTACGCCGGATAGTAATACCCGCCGCCGTAGTAGCGCGGCCGGCTGTCATAGCGGACGTAGACGTCGCTGCGATTGTGATCCGATGCGATTGCAGCGCCGACGGCGAGGCCGACCACGCCCGCGCCGATCGCGATGGCCGCATCATCGCCGTGCGCCTGCGCCGGGGCCGCGAGTGCAAGGCTTCCGGCGGCAAGCACGGAGGCCGCCAATCCTGTGATCCTGAGTTTCATGGCCTTTCTCCTGTTCAAGCCGTAAACGGGACTTCAGCGGTTTCGCGCTGAACTGTTTCTGAAGCGGCGGGCGCTTTGCGCCGCGCCGCCCCGAAGTTGCGGTCAATTGCCGCGGTATTCGCCCTGGTACCCGTCCGGATCGCGATAGCCGCGCCGGTCGTAGTATCCGTCGCCGCGCTCGGAATAGCCGTCGCGGGTATAGCCCGGCTGGCCGCCCTGATAGCGCTGGTCGTAGGGATCACCGTTCTGGGCACCCTGCCAGGTCGGCTGGCCCCGATACTGATTGGGATACTGGCCCTGATACTGGCCGCGATACCGGTTGTCATAGCGGCGGTCGGCATAGTCGCGGTTGCGGTTGTTGTTCGCCGCGGACACGATGATCGCGCCCAGTGCCAATCCGATGATGCCGCCCGCAATCGCCGCCCCGGCGCTGTCGCCGCCGCGATCATGGTGGCGATACCCGCCATAACCTCCGCCATGATAAGGGTCCGCCATTGCCGGCGTCGCACCCGCCAGAGCGGAAGCGGCAAGGGCAGTGGCCATCACGGTCTTCTTCGCAAAGCTGATCATCACAGGTCTCCTTTCGGCCCTGCGATTGGATCGGAACCCCCGATCACGATTCGCTGCCGTCGAAGACTGATCTAGGCGTTGCTGGCTGAACGGGCGCGGGATGGGGTTTGCAGGATTTGTTCAGGTTATACGATATTTTTATGAACGGACGAGCCGCTTGATTGGCACCCCGTGTCTGAGCCCAAAATGCAAAGGGCGGCCCGCAAAGGCCGCCCTCCGATGTTAATCTCAGCCCGCACTCACCGCTTGATGCGCGGCATGCCCATGAAATCCATCTTGCCCACCTTCACGCCCTGCGCACGCAGGATCGCATAGGCGGTCGTGGCGTGGAAATAGAAGTTGGGCTGCGAGAACGAGAGCAGGAAGTTCGTAGCCGTGAAGGGCAGCTTCATCTCGCCGAACGCAAACAGCGTGTCGTTCTCGCCCAGTGCTTCGAACTCCGCCGCATCAATCGCGGAAAGCTCGGCAATGGCGCCCTGAATGGCCGCATGGAGCCCCGCGAAATCCGTCGGCCACGGCGTGAGGTCGGGCTCGAACAGGCCAGCCCTGACCCCGGCGATGGCCCCCACCGAATGCGCGGCGCAGCTCTTCACCTGATAGCCCAGCGGCAGCATGTCGGGCGCAAGCCGAGCGTCGATCAGTTCGCTTTCGGCGCGGCCCTGCTCGGCGCAAAACGCCTCGGCCTTGCCCAGCAGCTTGTCCACTGCACCCAGAATCTGGAGGTTGGAAGGCACAACGGCATCGTAAAGGGAAATTGGCATCACTCTGCTCCGTTTGTTATGGCGCAGGCTATGTCATTGCCGGGCGGCAAGGTCCATGCCTGTCGGTCCTCGCAAAAGACCCACTCCAGCCCTCGTCATCCCAGACAGATCTCCCTCACTTCCCTGCTCGCACCATTTGCCCCGTGCGAATCTCCCTGTCGTTGGCGACATGGCGCCACGGGGAATGTGATTGAACATCGAGCAGTGCATCGAGGAGACGCTGGCAGCCCTGAAGTAGTGGGCCACGTCCAGCGCTATGCGCTGCGCAAGGCGGCCTGAGGCTATTGCTGTAGCCGCACCGGACATCAGAACAGCGTCGTCAGCGCGTAGAACAGCGCGCCGACGGCAGCGGACGCGGGGATCGTGATGATCCATGCGATCACCACGCTTTGCGCCACGCCCCAGCGCACCGCAGAGGCGCGGCGGGCGGTGCCCGCGCCGATGATCGCGCCCGTCACGGTGTGCGTGGTGGAAACGGGGACACCCAGCGCCGAAGCACCGAACAGCACGATCGAGCCCGCCAGTGACGCACTGAAGCCTTGATGCTGCGAGAGCTTGGTGATGCGCCCGCCCATCGTCTCGATGATCTTCCACCCGCCCGTCAGCGTGCCGAGCCCGATCGCAAGGTAGCAGCTGATCGCCACCCAGTGCGGCACTTCAAACGGGCCGGTGAGGCGACCGGTCGAGTAAAGCAGCACGGTGATGATCCCCATCGTCTTCTGCGCATCATTCAGGCCATGGCTGAGTGAATAGGCGGCGGAGGATACGAGGTGCAGATAGCGGAAGCGCGTCTCCGCGCCGCGCGCGGTGGCGCGGCGGAAAAGCCAGCTGGTGAGCAGCATGACGAGCATCGCCAGCATCATGCCGATGGTCGGCGAGAGCACGATGGCGATCAGCGTCTTGTTGAGGCCGCTCCACTGGATGCCCGTAAGGCCGGCGTGGGCTAGCCCTGAGCCAATCAGGCCGCCGATGAGCGCGTGGCTGCTCGAGGAAGGAATGCCCTTGAGCCAGGTGAGGATGTTCCAGACCGACGCGCCGATCAGCGCGCCGAAGACCACCGCCGGGGTAACGAGATCCTTGTCGATCAGGCCCTTGCCGATAGTTGCCGCCACGGCCTGAAGGCTCGGAAAGCTGATCGTGAGGAAATAGGCGCCCGCGTTGAACACCGCCGCGAAGACAACCGCCTGCACCGGGGTGAGCAGACGCGTGGCCACGACCGTGGCGATGGAATTGGCCGCATCGTGCAGCCCGTTCAGGTAATCGAACGCGAGCGCGATTGCGATCAGCCCGACGAGCAGCGGGAAGGCAAGCTCATGCATGGATCAGCCCTCCCCTCAGGAATGATCGATGACGATACCGTCGATCTCGTTCGCCGCATCCTCGAAGGCATCGACGATGCGCTCGAGGTGCTTGTAGACCTCGCGCTCCACCACGAAGCGCAGCGTATCGGTAGTGCCATAATCGCGCAGCGCACGGCGCAAGCCTTGGGCATGGATCTCGTCCGCATGGGATTCCATGCGCACCAGCCGCTCGGTGAGTTCGTGCAGGCGGGTGCCGTTGCGGCCGACATCGCGCAGCAGCGGCACCGCTTCGGCCATGACGCGCGCGGCATCGACAATGATCGCGGCCATGTCGCGCATCTCGGGGGAGAAGGCCTTCACCTCGTAGATGTCGATGGCATTGGCGGCGGCCTGCATCTCGTCCACCGTATCGTCCATCGCGCCGATCAGGCTGGTGATCGCGCCGCGATCGAAGGGCGTGAGGAAGGTCTTGCGCACAGTTTGCAGCACTGTGCGGGTGATTTCGTCCGCATCGTTCTCACGTTCGATGATCTCGCGGATGTGGTCACCGCTGGAGGAGCCTTCTTCGAACAAGCGGGCAATCGCATCGGATGCGGCGAGCACTGTCGTGGCGTGCGCCTCGAACATATCGAAGAAATTGCCCGAGCGGGGCAGAAGGCGCTGGAACCAGGCGAACATAGATCCGATCCGTGTGTGTTGTGCGACCGCGCCCAGCACGCTCGTGCGCTGGGCGGCCGCCTTGAATTCCGAAAGCGCGAACGAACGGATGAGGTCGCGCAAGTCCGGCTCGTCGACCGCGTCTGCCGCTTCGGCAAGGGTGAACCAGCGCCGCTCACGCTGGTGCTGTTCCTTCCACGCGGGCATTTCGCGCGTGACGGACAGCGGAAACACATCGACGTCGACCATCAGCGACGCGCCGTTGCCGCGCTTCTTGCGGTAGCGATAGCTACCGAGCGGCGTGGGGCAGGCCGCGCCGACCACCCCGGCTTCCTCCTCCGCCTCACGCGCGGCGGCGACATGGGGCAGCGCCGAAGCCATGAGATTGCCCTTGGGAATGACCCACCGCTTCGTCTCGCGCGACGTCACGAGCATTACGCGCACACCCGCGTCGGCGGATGCTTCTTCGAAGCGATAGGGCAAGGCGGCGATCTGTCGGATGGCGAGACTCCCTTGAAAACCGCCGCCTCTAGACCATCGGTTGCAGGGGAATGCCAGTTTTGTGACGATTTTTTGACAAGATATCGTCAGAAAATGGCGGCAGGCCTCACACGATCCCCGCGCCCAGCCCCACCGCCTTGCGTTCCTGCGCCTTGCGGCTGCGATACTGGCTCATGCGGTAGGCCTCCAGCACGTCGATGGCCCCGCCTGCCTCCATGCGCGCCAACGCGAGGATGGGCGCGACATCGGTGTTGTAGGCGCGGCGCAGCGCCTGGAAGGCCATCATCGTATCGTTCGATCCTTGCGCGGCGTGGAGCGCGGCGCGGTCTACCAGAGCGGCCTTGGCATAGCATTGGGTGATGGTTTCCGCCGAAGACAGCATCGATTCGATGGGATCGGTGACGTTGTGCGACTGGTCGATCATGTAGCTCGGGTTGAAGCCGTCCCTCGGGTTTGCTTCCGCTTCCGCCAGTTCGTTGAACACGAGGAACAGCTGGTGCGGGTTGATCGAGCCCGAATCGAGGTCGTCATCGCCGTATTTGCTGTCGTTGAAATGGAAGCCGCCGAGCTTGCCGAAGCGGTGGAGGCGCGCGACGATCTGTTCGATGTTCACGTTCGGCGCGTGGTGGCCCAGATCGACGAGGCACTTGGCCTTGGGGCCAAGTTCCTGCGCGGCGAGGATCGAGGAGCCCCAGTCCGAGATCACGGTGGAGTAGAACGCGGGCTCGAACATCTTGTGTTCGAGCAGCATGCGCCAATCATCGGGCAGCGCGGCGTAGACCTGCGCGGCGGCTTCGAGATAGCGATCGAGGCTGCGGCCAAGGTCCTGCTGGCCGGGGAAATTGGTGCCATCTCCGACCCAGACGGTGAGATCGGTGGAGCCGAGCTGGCGGCCGATCTCGATGCATTCGATGTTGTGGTCCACCGCCTGCTGGCGCGTGGCGGCATCCTGCGCGGCGAGCGAGCCGTTGGCATAGGTGTGGGGCTGGCCGGGCTGGTCCTGAAAAGTGTTGGAATTGACCGCATCGAAACCGAGGCCGAGGGCAGCGGCCTCTTCGCGCAGGGCCTTGTAGTCGCTCACCTTGTCCCACGGGAAGTGGGGCGAGACGCGCGGCGTGGTGCGGCCGAGTTGCTGGATGACGGCGCAGTCCTCCAGCTTCTCGTGGATATTGGTCGGCTCGCCCGGGATGGGGAACTTGGCGAAGCGCGTGCCGCCGCGCCCTGCGCCCCATGAGGGGGCGGCGACCGAGAACCCTGCGGCGCGGGCCTTTATCGCATCGATGGCAATGCCGCTGCGGGCGAGCTTGCGGCCCAAGGCCTCGTAGTCCTCGTGCAGCGCTTCGGCGCGCTCGGCGTTGTGCTGCGCGATCAGGTCGGCAGAGATGGGGAGTGTCACTTGGCGTCCTTTCGGGCGAGGAAGCCCTGCATGGCGAGCCATGCGGTGAATTCGTCGATCAAGAGCGTGGTCGTGGTGCCGGGACGGCCAAGTCCGAAGCCATGGTCGCCCGTCTGGTAGCCGTGGATCTCGACCGGACGCTTCGCCGCGAGCCAGGCCTGCGCGATGGGGAAACCCTTGCTGGGGAACAGGCTGTCATCGAGAGCGATGGCATCGAACAGGGGCGGCGCATCGGCCGGCACGGCTTCTGCATCCTGCGGGCCATAGATATAGCCAAGGAAAGCAGGGCGTGACGGCGTGTCGGCATCGAGACCGACCCGGCGCGTGGTCATCGCTCCAGCGGAGAAGCCCATCATGCCGACCCGCGCCGGATCGATGCCATATTGCGCGGCATGGGAGCGGACCCATGCCACTGCCGCCTTGCCGTCTGCCGGAGCCATCGACTTGCCCAGCAGTTCGCCGGTCATCGGATGCCCGATTTCCTTCATCAACTGCGCCTGCATGTACTTCCCCGTCTCGGCCTCATCGGCGGGCGTGGGATTGAGCCGGTACTTGAGCACGAAGGCCGCAATGCCGCGATCCGCAAGCGCGCGGGCGACGGAGGTGCCCTCCAGATCCCACGCGAGCAGCATGAATGCACCGCCGGGGGCAATAACCACGGCAGCGCCGGTGGCCTTTGCGGGGTCAGGCAGGAATGGCGTGATCGTGGGGCGCGTGACATTGCGCACCGCAAGATCGCGCTTCATGAAGCGCACCCATGTCTCGCTTGAGGCGGAACCCATGGTCCTTTCGCCATACAGTGGAATCGCATCGGGCTCTGCCGGGGCGACGGCGGGTTCAACCGGTGGCGGACCGCTCTGGGCGGCAGCCGGTGCGGCCATCAGCAGTGCAAGGGCGGCCCATGCGTGGTTCGTCTTCATCTGTTTTTTCCTCTCCCGTTCCTGTTTAGCGGGTGAACGCCTGCACGTTGCCCGCGTCAACATTGATCATGTTGCCGGTGGACTTGGCCGAAAGATCGGAGGCTAGCCATGCGGCGGCCTCCGCAATGTCTTCGGGCAGCACGTCGCGCTTCAGCATCGAGCGATTGCGGTAGTGGGCTTCGAGTTCGTCGCCCGCGTCCACTTTGTTGGCAGCGGCGCGCTCCTTGCGCCAGTCGCCGTCCCAGATGCGGCTGCCGCGGATCACCGCGTCCGGGTTCACGATGTTGACGCGGATGCCATCGGGCGCGCCTTCGAGGGCGAGGCAGCGCGCAAGGTGGTTGGCGGCGGCCTTGGCCGAGGCATAGGCCGAGGCCCCGGCGGCAGCGGCGACGGCGTTTTTCGAGCCGATGAACACCACCGAGGTGCCGCCCTGATCCTTCATGCGCTTGAGGAGCGGCCATGCAGCGCGGGCGGTGAGGAAATAGCCTTGCGCGAGGACATCGTGGTTGCGGTGCCAGAGGCTTAGCGTGGTTTCCTCGATGGTGGCGGAGGACGCGATGCCGGCATTGGCGACGAGCATGTCGAGCCCGCCAAACTCGCGCGCGCAGGTCGCGAAAGCGGCGGCGACCTGGGTTTCGTCCGTCACGTCGCAGGTGGCGGTGCGGATCACGTCCTTGCCGAACTGCTGAGCAAGTCCTGCGCGCATGCTTTCCAGCGCCTCGCCGTCACGGTCTGCGAGCAGCACGCAGGCACCTTCCTTGAGGAGGCGGACGGCGGTGGCGGCGCCAATGCCCCCTGCCCCGCCAGTGACGAGCGCGATCCGGCCGACCATCGGCTTTGGCGCAGGCATACGCTGGAGCTTGGCTTCTTCGAGCAGCCAGTATTCGATGTCGAAGGCTTCCTGTTCGTCGAGCGCGATGTACTCGCCCACGGCCTCAGCCCCGCGCATGACGTTGATGGCGTTGCCGTAGAATTCACCCGCAAGGCGTGCGGTGGTCTTGTCGGTCGCGAAAGTGATGCGGCCGAGGCCCGGCACCAGCACGACGACCGGATTCGGATCGCGCATCGCGGGGGAATTGGCGCGTTTGCAGCGCTCGTAGTAGGCGGCGTAGAGCGCGCGGTAGTCTGCCAGTTGCTGCGCGAGGTAGGCGTCTTCGCCCAAGCGCGCAGGGGCGAGCGCGAGCGGCGCGATCTTGGTCCGCAGGAAATGGTCGGGACACGAGGTGCCGAGCGCGGCGAGGCGATGGAAATCTGCGCTGCCGGTGAATTCAAGGGCTTCGGCATCATCCGAGAAATGGCCGACTTTGCGCCGCGCGCCGGTCATCAATCCGCGCAGGCGGGGCATGAGATCGGCCGCGATGGCCGCACGGTCCGGGTTCGGTTGGGCGATCTGGCCGCCGAACGCGGGCTTTCCGGCCATCGCGGCGTTGAGGTAGCGCGCAGCGTCGGCGATCAGGCTGATGGTGTGTTCGTAGGCGGCCTTGGCGCTGTCTGCCCAGCAGATGATCCCGTGGCCGGCGAGCATGACGCCCTGCACATCAGGGTTCGCGCGGACATAATCGCGCAGCATCACGCCGAGGGTGTAGCCGGGGCGCTTCCAGGGGAGCCAGCCGATTGTGCCGCCCCAGATTGCGCGGGTTGCCGCCTCCCCGCCCGAACTGGCGGCGAGCGCGATGATAGCGTCCGGGTGGACGTGATCGACATGCGCGAAGGGCAGCAGCGAATGGAGCGGCGTATCGATACTGGCGGCGCGGGCATTGAGGTTGAAGGTGCAGTGGGGGAGGAAACCGACCATTGTGTCGTCATCATCCGGACCGGAATAGTGCGCTTCGAGGGCGAGGAGTTTTTCCTGATAGAGGGTGGAAAAACCATCGAGCTTCATCGAGCCGATATCGCCGCCCGAGCCCTTGACCCAGAGCACGGGAACTTGCGCGCCGGTAAGCGGATCGGTGCCGGTGAGCTTGGCCGAAGTATTGCCGCCGCCGAAGTTGGTGACGGTGAGATCGCTGCCGAGGAGGTTCGAGCGATAGAGCAGCAGTTCCTCCGGGCTCAGCGTGGCGGCATGAGCATCGTCCCAGCGGCTGGTGGGCACGGCGAAGGGAATCGCGGGGGCAACTGGGGTATGAGCGTTCATGGCAGGCATCCGGCAGCGGCAGCCGGGCTGCCTTCGAAGCGGTTGCTAACATTTTTACTGGAAACGATCAATATTGATTGATAATGATCATTTTGGAAAAAGGGAGACGGGCGCTGAAGCACGGCGCATTCATCGTGATCGATCTGGGCAAGTCGCTGGCCAAGGTTTCCCTGTGGGACCGGGCCGGGCGGCGTCTGGACGTGCGCACACGGCCCAATGCCGTGGACGGCGGCGTGCTCGATGGCGATGGGATTGCCGCGTGGCTGATCGAGGCGCTGCGGGCGTTTGCGGCGCATCCGGTCGAGGCGATCGTGCCGGTGGGGCACGGCGCGGGGTTGGCGGCGCTGCGGGGCAGCGCGCTGGCCTTTGCGCCGGTGGACTACGAGGCAGAGCTTCCGGCGGACGTGATGGCGCGCTACCGGTCGGCGCGCGATCCGTTTGGCGTGACGGGCTCCCCTGCCCTGCCCCATGGGCTGAACCTTGGCGCGCAGCTGTGGTGGCTGGCGGAGCAAGGCGCGCTGGAGGGGACGACGCTGCTGCCTTGGGCGCAATACTGGGCGTGGTTCCTGAGCGGCGCGGCGGTGAGCGAGGTGAGTTCGCTGGGGTGCCATACCGATCTGTGGGCACCGGCTAAGGCCGCGTTTTCGCCGCTGGCGCAGCGGATGGGCTGGGCGGAGCGGTTTGCGCCGCGCGCCCATGCGTGGGATGTCGTCGGCACGCTGAGGCCGCAAATCGCGGCGGCGACGGGGCTTTCCCCGAACGTGCGCGTGCTGGCGGGGGTGCATGATTCCAACGCGGCGCTGCACGGCGCGCGGGGGTTTGCGGACGTGGCGGACCGCGAGGCGACGGTGCTTTCGACGGGGACATGGTTTGTCGCCATGCGGCGGGCGCAGGGCACTGCGCCGGTTTTGCCGGAGGGGCGCGATTGCCTTGTGAACGTCGATGTCGACGGGCGCGCGGTGCCTTCGGCGCGGTTCATGGGAGGGCGGGAGATCGAACTCGCGGCGCATGGGGCGCGGGTGGATGATCCGGCGGAGCAGGCAGACTTGGTGGCACACCTGCCGGGTCTGCTGGCAAGCGGGACCATGCTGCTGCCGACACTGGCGCCGGGCTGCGGGCCGTTTCCGGATCATGCCGCGCGGTGGATCGGTGCGCCGGGAGACAGGCGCGCGGCGGCTTGCCTCTATGCCGCGCTGATGGCGGATGCAGCGCTGGACCTGATCGGGGCGCGGGACACGCTGCTGGTCGAGGGGCGGTTTGCAGCAGCCGAGGTGTTCGTGCGGGCGCTGGCGGCGCTGCGGCCCGAGACGCGCGTGATGGTGGCGGATGGGCCGTGCGATGCCGCGTTCGGGGCGCTGCGGCTGGTTGATCCGGGACTGGTGCCCGCCGCGCAGTTGCGGCAGGTGGAGCCGCTGGCGGGCGATCTCCTCTCCTATCGCGCACGCTGGCGGATGGAGACAGCTTCGTGATCATTGCCAATATCGCCGATTTCCGCGAAGCCGCGCGGCGGCGGCTGCCGCACTTCCTGTTCGAATATCTCGATGGCGGCTCTTATGCCGAAGAGACGCTGCGGCGGAACGTGAGCGATCTGGCGGGGATTGCACTGCGCCAGCGGGTGCTGGCCGATGTGGCGGATATCGATCTTTCGGCGGAGTTGTTTGGCCAGAAAATGGCCATGCCGGTCGCGCTCGCACCCATCGGGCTGGCCGGGATGAACGCGCGGCGGGGCGAAGTTCAGGCTGTGCGCGCGGCGGAGAAGGCGGGGGTGCCGTTCACGCTCTCCACCGTTTCGGTCTGCCCCTTGCGCGAAGTGACAGGAGCGGCTGCCAAGCCCTTCTGGTTCCAGCTCTACATGATCCGCGACCGGGGCCATATGCGCGATCTGCTGGCACAGGCGCGCGAGGCAAAGTGCAGCGCGCTGATGTTTACCGTGGACATGCCGGTGCCGGGGAGCCGCTACCGCGATGTGCGATCCGGGCTGGCGGGCGCTTCGGGCCTGCTGGGCGATCTGCGCCGCGCGGGTCAGGCGGCGATGCGGCCCGGCTGGGCGTGGGATGTGGGCCTCATGGGACGTCCGCACCACCTCGGCAATATTGCGCCGGTGTTGAAGGGGCGGACGGGGCTGGAGGATTTCTTTGCGTGGATGCGGGGGAATTTCGATCCCGCCATCCATTGGCGCGACCTCGATTTCATCCGCAGCGAGTGGTCTGGCCCGCTGATCCTGAAGGGCATTCTCGATCCCGAAGACGCGCGGCAGGCAGCGGATGTGGGCGCGGACGGGATCGTGGTTTCCAATCATGGCGGGCGGCAGCTGGACGGCGTGCTGTCCACGGCGCGCGCGCTGCCGCCGATTGCCGATGCGGTGGGCGACCGGCTGACGGTGCTGGCCGATGGCGGTGTGCGTTCGGGTCTGGATGTGGTGCGCCTGCTGGCGCTGGGCGCGAAGGGCGTTCTGCTGGGCCGCGCGTGGGCCTTTGCGCTGGCCGCGGGCGGCGAGGCGGGCGTGGCGAAAATGCTGCGCCTGATCGACGCCGAAATGCGCGTGGCGATGGCGCTGACCGGGGTCACGCGGGTGAGCCAGATCAGCCGGGACAATCTGGTGGGAGAGAGTGATTGACGACGCAGACGCACCATTGGCGCGACACGATCCTTGCGGGGCTGGCCAACTATATCGACGCAGGCTCGATCGTGGCGGGATCGGTGGCGCTGGCGCTGTGGCAGGAGCACTACCAGCTCTCGCCGGGGTTCCTCGGCCTGATCGGCGCATTCGGGCCGAATGCCATCGGGGCCGGGATCGGCGCGCTGATCGGCGGTATTCTATGTGACCGGCTGGGGCGCAAGACGATCTACCAGTGGGACATGCTCATCTATGCGGCAGGCATGGCGCTGCTGGTGTTTGCCGTCGCGCCTTGGATGATCATTGCGGGGTTCCTGATCGTGGGGCTGGCGGTGGGCGCAGATATTCCCGCGTCATGGTCCTTGATTGCGGAAGGCGCGCCCGATGGGCAGCGCGCGCGGCATTCGGGCATGGCGCAAGTGCTGTGGTATCTTGGGCCGGTCGTGGTGCTGCTGATGAGCCTTGCGCTGACCAGCCTTGGCGAACTCGGCGCGCGGATCGTGTTTGCGCATCTGCTGGTGATCGCGCTGGGGCTGACGTTCCTGCGTTCGCGCATGGCGGAATCGGCGCGGTGGCAGGAGGCACGGGATCCGGGCGCGAAGCGGCCGCCGATTTCCTCGCTGCTGCGGGGCAAGCATCTCGCCTCGATCCTCGGCCTTGTCGGCATGTATGGCTTCTGGAACCTGTGGGCGGGAACCAACGGGTTCTTCTTCCCCTATATCCTGCGCACGGTGGGCGCGGCGACGCAGGCGCAGGCGGTGGGCATTCAGGCGCTGAGCTTTGCCATCGGCATGGCCTCCATCGGCCTCGTGTTCATGCGGCTGGCAGACCGGGTGAACCAGCGCACCCTGTTTGCGGTTTCGGCGGTGATCCAGGTGGTGGGCATGGGCCTGCTGGCGGTGTTTCCGCTGACGATCCCGGTGGCGCTGCTCTATGTATTCCTCCTCCAGTTCGGCGGCGGGTTTGGCGCGCAGAGCTTTTTCCAGCTGTGGAGCGCGGAAGCCTTTCCGACCATGCTGCGCGCGACCGCGCAGGGGATCTGCTTTGCGATCGTGCGCGTCAGCCTTGGCGTGTTCAGCCTGTTCGTGCCGGTGCTGACGGCGACGGGTTTCACCAATCTGGCGCTGATCCTGACGGGGTTCCTCATCGTCTCAGGCGTGATCGGGTTCGCGTGGGCACCGCGCAACGAGGGTAAAAGCCTTGAACAACTCGAGGCCGAACGGCATGACAGTTTCTGATTGGAAGTAATCAGGAGACGAACGTGCACGCCGCAGAGCGCGAAAAGGTGATCGTCGAGGCGATGCAGGGCACCGGTTTTGTCACCTACCGCGAGCTGGAGGCCCTGCTCGATGCCTCCCCCGCGACGATCCGCCGCGATCTGGCGCGGCTGGAGGATACGGGCCTCATCGTGCGCGTGCATGGCGGGGCGAAGCTGGCGGAAGGGCCGCGCGCGCCGTTGCTGCAACTGGCGGGCACGCCGTTTGACCAATCGATCAACCGCAACATGGCAGCCAAGCGCGCCATCGGCGCGGCGGCGGCCATGCTGTGCGAGCCGGGCGAAGGCGTGATGATCGACGGCGGCACGACGACCTTGCAGATGTGCCCGCATCTGGCAGGCCTCGGCCTGCAAGTGCTGACCAATTCGCTGCACATCGTGAACGCGCTGCTGAGCCAGGCGGGCACGCGCATTCTGGTGCCTTCGGGCACGGTATTCCGCGAACAGAACATCATTCTGGCCGCGGCGGGCGAGGAATCGATGCCGCGCTTCCACGCGCCCAAGCTGTTCATGGGCGCGGCTTCGGTAGGGCCGCAGGGCGTGATGCAGCAGGATGTGGTGCTGGTGGCGGCCGAGCGGCGTCTGATCGACCGGGCTGAGCAGGTGATCCTGCTGGTGGATTCGGCGAAGTTCGGGAGCGGTTCCGGCACGATTGTCTGCGGGCTGGACGAAGTGGACGTGCTGGTTACGGACGCGGAGATCGCGCCGGAGCATGCGGCGATGGTGAAGGCAGCAGGGGTGGAGCTGGTGGTGGCCTAATCCGGCACCAGCACCATCTTCAAGGCCCCCGCCTCCCGCGCCTCGAACAAGCGGTAGGCTTCCGCGCCTGCGCTCAGCGGCATGCGGTGGGTGATCGTGCGTTCGGGCTTCAGCCGGCCGGACTGGACAAGCGGGAACAGCGCGGGGAGTTCCTCCGGGACCGAGCACGTGCCGATGCGGAAGGTCAGGCCAGCGGCAAACGCGCGTTCCAGCGGGAAGGCGTAGCGGCGGGATTGCTGGACGCCGATGACCGAGACGGTGCCGCGCGGGCGCACAAGGCGCAGCGCAAAATCGACCGTGGCGTCGCTGCCGACGACTTCGATGATGCAATCGAGCTTGCGGCCCTTGGTGTCTACCTTGATGCGTTCGAGCGCTTCGTCCGGGTGGAGCGTGATTGCGCCCGATGCTTCCGCCATCGCGCGGCGTTCGGGGATCGGGTCGATCGCGTAGACCACGTGCGCGCCCATGACGTAGGCGCTTTCCACTGCCATCAGGCCGATGGGGCCGAGGCCGATCACCGCGACCGAACTACCGGGGCGGATATCGGCCTGCCGCGCGCCGAACCATGCGGTGGCGAGCGCGTCGGTCATCATCAGCGCCTGTTCTTCACTCACGCCTTCGGGGATGGGGACAGCGTTCATGTCTGCGGCGGGCACGCGCACCGCCTCGGCCTGCGAGCCTTGCAGCGCGGCGGAGAGGCCGTAGCAGGCGCTGGCGTTGAACTCGCAAGTATGGACCACGCCCGCGAGGCACGAACGGCAGCGGCCGCAGCCGACTGCGGCGGGGATCATCACCTTGTCACCCACTTTGTGGCGCTGCACGCCGCGGCCGACTTCGACGACCTCGCCCACCGCTTCGTGGCCGACGCAGAAGCCCACGTCCTTCGAAAAGCCGTGGCCGTGGTAGATGTGGAGGTCCGACCCGCAGATCGAGCAGGCGGTGACGCGGATGATCGCGTCTCCGGCAGACTGCGGCGCGGGATCGTCCATGCTTTCGTAGCGCACATCGCGCGCGCCGTAATATCGCAGGGCCTTCACAGGATCAGCCCCCCATCGACGATCAGCGTCTGGCCGGTGACGTAGCTGGCGAGCGGAGAAGCAAGGAAGATCGCCGCGCCCGCCATGTCCTCGGGCGTGCCCATGCGCCCTTGCGGGATGCGCGCAATCGAGGCGGCGAGGCGGTCCGGGTGCGCGGTCGTCACTTTGGTGAGCTTGGTATCGACGAGGCCGGGCGCGATGCCGTTCACGCGGATGCCTTCGGGGGCCCAGGCCTGCCCGAGCGTTTTGGTCAGGCTGACCGCGCCGGCCTTGGACGCGGAATAGGCGGGGTTGCCGACATTGGCCTTGTAGCCCGAAACCGAGCTGACGATGATGATGCTCCCCCGGGCCTGGGCCAGATCGGCGCGGAAGCGGCGCGAGCAATGCATCAGGCTATCGAGATTTACGGCCATGACCTTGTCCCAGCCCGGCTGCTCGAACTCGCCGCGCTTGTAGACCACCGTGCCCTGCGAGAGGACGAGGACATCGAGGCCGTCAAATGGCGGCGGTGCAGCCTCGATCGCGGCGGGATCGCCCACATCGACGCACGTGTAGCCAAGGCCGGTGAGATCGGAGCCTTCGGCGGGATCATAATCTTCGGCGCAGGCGCGCGTGCCCCACACATGAACTTCGGCCCCGCGCTGGCGGAAAGCGTGCGCAACGCCGTTGCCGATGCCGCTCGATCCGCCGACGACGAGGACCTTGCGGCCGGTGAAATCGGTATCGCCGTTCATGCATCGCTCTCCTTGCGGGGCTTTTTTGCGCCCTTGCCCACCCTTTTCGGCAGGCAAGGCACAGTGTGCAAGGGGGCAGATGCGGCGGACGGGGTCCGTTCAGGAAAAGGTACCCAAAGATGAACGAAAGCCAACAGGGCATTCAGGCTCGTGCCAGCGCGAATCAGGCACAACGCTTTTACCGGCACCAGTGAAGGGGCCAAAGAAGGGGACCAACGATGAAGACGATGACCAAGGTTCTCACCGCAGCAATCGCGCTTGGCAGCGCGGTCGGCATGGCCGGAACGGCGAGCGCAAACCACTGGCGCGGACCGGGCTACGCCAGCAGCTGGCAGCAGCCGAGCGGCAACCGCTACCTGGTGGAAACCACGTGTTCTGGCCACCGCGCCTACTGGGCGCAGAGCCGCCTGCAGGTCTCTTTGGAACGCGGACAGATCGATCCCTGGTCGGCACGGCGCATCCAGACTGCGATCGACCGTCTGCAATACCGCGAAGAGCACGAATGCCGCGAGGGCGACTACCGTGCCGCGCAAGTTATCGGCCGCGAATACAACCGCATCGGCGACTGGATCGCGCGCGAGGCTGCGAGCTATCGCGGCAATTCGTGGGGCGGCGGATACTGGAGGCGTTAAGCTGGCTTACCCTCGGCCGCGATAGGACTGAACCCCCTGATCGGGCACCCACAGCCCGGCAGGGGGCACGTCCGATTGCCAGAACACGTCAATCGGGATGCCGCCGCGCGGATACCAGTAGCCGCCGATGCGCAGCCAGCGCGGGTTCATTTCAGAAAACAGGCGCTGGCCGATGCCGACGGTGACATCTTCGTGGAAGCCCGCATGATTGCGAAACGCGCCGAGGAACAGCTTCAGGGACTTGGATTCGACGATGGTTTCGCCCGGTGCATAATCGATCACCAAGTGCGCGAAATCGGGCTGGCCGGTCACGGGGCAGAGCGAGGTAAACTCGGGCGCGGCAAAGCGCACGAGGAACAGCGAGCCTGCGCGCGGGTTCGGCACGTAATCGAGCACCGCCTCCTCGGGCGAGGCGGGCAGGCTGCTGGTTTGCCCCAGGTGCAGCGGGGTGGCGCCGATATCGGTCATGTGCGGTCCTTTCTTGGCGTCGCGCCTTTGCACCGCTGCGGGCAGCGGAGCAAGCGGGCGATGGGGCAGGCGGCTGCAATGGCGGATTTGCCACATTTTTGGCGTGACGACCGCAGAGGGCAGGTCTAGTCTTTGAGCCAAGGACCCGCACAGACGGGCCACATGCAGGACGGAGCTGAGCACATGGATTCCCTGGTCTCGACCCAGTGGCTCGCCAGCGAGCTGGGCGCGAGTGATCTGCGCATCGTGGATGCAACCGCGTTTCTGCCCGAATACGGGCGCGATCCGGTGCTGGAATACGAGGCGTGCCACATCCCCGGCGCGGTGTTCATGAACCTTGCCGAACTGGCCGATCCGGCGCAGCCCGGGCTCAACATGCTGCCCAGCCCCGAACGGTTTGCCAGCAAGATGCAGAGCCTTGGCCTCGGCGATGGCAGCCGTATCGTGCTCTATGACGACAGCCCGGTGAAGACGTCCGCGCGCGCGTGGTTCATGCTGACGATGTTCGGCGCGGCCAATGTGGCGCTGCTCGATGGCGGGATCGCGAAGTGGAAGGCGGAAGGGCGCAAGTGCGCGCAAGGCAAGGAAACGCTGCGGCACCGGCACTTCACCGTGTGGAGCGATGACCGGCAGGTGCGCAGCAAGGCCGATGTGCTGGACAACCTTGCCAGCCACGCCGCACTGGTCGTCGATGCGCGCGGGCCGGGGCGGTTTACCGGCGACGTGGCCGAAGTGAAGCCGGGCCTTGCCAGCGGGCACATTCCGGGCGCGCGCAATGTCTATTACGCCAACCTGTTTCGCCCCGATGGCACGTGGAAATCGCCAGCCGACATCCGCGCCGTGTTCGAGGCGGCGGGCGTGGACCTTGCGCGGCCGCTCATCACCAGTTGCGGTTCGGGCGTGACCGCCAGCGCGCTGCTGTTTGGGCTGCACCTCATCGGCAAGGAGGACACCGCACTCTACGACGGCAGCTGGAGCGAATGGGGCGCTGACCCGGAGACGCCGAAGGAAACCGGCGCGGCGCGGTAGGGCTTCCCCCAAACGGATGCAGTTTCAGTCCGTTCACGAAGCAACTTTTGTTTTCGCGCGGGGCCATTACTGCCATAATCGTTACCGGAGTGGAAAGTCCGGCCTAGCTGTGTGCTGACCCCCAAACCTGTGTGGGAAGTCCGGCTTGGCTGTGTGTGCTTCCCCCAAACGGAGTGGGAGGCCCGGTAACGCAGTGGCCTCCCCCCACCCCCTCCCCGAGCGTGGAGGGGCTTTGCGATTCACTTTTCAGGTGTTTCCGCCTATGACCGGTGCATGGCGGAACATGACAGCGACGAGTACGGCACCGGCACGCGGCTTGTGGGCGTGGGCCGGCGGGCGGAATGGACGGGCAGTGCGGATCATCCCGGCGCGGTGGTCAATCCGCCGGTCTACCGGGCGAGCACGCATCTCTATCCCGATATGGCGGCGCTTCGGGCGCATCCGGCCAACGAGGACGGCAAGTTCTATTATGGTCGGCGCGGCGCGCCGACGCAGTGGGCGCTGGCCGAGGCGCTGACGGCGCTGGAGCCGGGGGCAGAAGGCACGGTGCTTTATCCTTCCGGCGTGGCGGCGATCATGGGCGCGCTGCTCACGGTGCTGCGGCCGGGCGATGTGCTGCTGATGATCGACAACGCCTATGAACCGAGCCGGGCCATGGGGCGCGGGCTGCTGAAGGATTTCGGCGTGGAGACGCGCTGGTTCGATGCCAGCGATCCGGCGGCGTTCGAGGCAGCGATCTGCACGCGGACCAAGGCGGTGCTGCTGGAAAATCCGGGCAGCCTGACCATAGAGGTCTGCGATGTGCCCGCGCTCTCTGCCATCGCCAAGGCGCACGGGCTGACGGTGGTGCTGGACAACACCTGGGCCTCTCCGCTCGGCTTTCCGGCGCTGGAGCGGGGGGCGGACATTTCCATCATGAGCCTGACCAAGCATGTCGGCGGGCATTCGGATGCGATGATGGGCTCGGCCAGTGCAGGCGCAGACTGGTACCGGAAGCTGCGCGTCCGCGCGCAGGGGCTGGGCAATGTCGTCTCGCCCGATGATGCCGCGCTGATGCTGCGCGGGCTGCGCACGATGGGTCTGCGGCTGGCGCAGGAGACCGCCTCGGCGCTGGCGGTGGCGGAGTGGCTTTCCGCCCAGCCGGAGGTGGCAAAAGTGCTGTGCCCGATGCTGCCGGGATCGCCGGGGCATGACGTGTGGAAGCGCGATTTCTCCGGCGGGTGCGGGCTGCTGAGCTTCGTGCTGAAGGGCGGCACTTCTGCGGCGCGCGACGCGCTGATCGATGCGTTGGGGCTGTTCGGCATCGGCTATTCGTGGGGCGGGTTCGAAAGCCTTGCCACCCCGGTGGACCCTGCCCCCATCCGCACCACCAGCCCCTGGCCGCTGCCGGGGCTGGCGGACGAGGACCGGTTCGGCGTGCGCCTTTCCATCGGGCTTGAGGATACGGCAGACCTGATCGCCGATCTGGCGCGCGGGCTGCGCGTGTGGAGTGCTGCGCGATGAGCGAGTGGACCAAACTGCAGCGCAGCGTGACGCAGTGGGCGCGCTCGCTCGATGATATCGGCTTCGATGTCGGCCGCACGCACATCTCGCTGTTCAACGCGGTGTGGATGATCGTCGTCGTTGTACTTGTCGTCGTTTTCGGACGTCTGGTCGGCCGGATCGGGCGGCGGGCGGTGCGCTCGCTGAAAGGGCTCGACGGGACGCAGCGCGCGCTGGGCGAAAAGCTGGTGACGGTGACGGTGTGGACCGTCGCGGTGCTGGTGGGCATCGATGCGGTGGGGATCAACCTCACTACGCTGACGGTGTTTTCGGGCGCGTTCGGCCTTGCTGTCGGCTTTGGCTTGCAGAAGACGTTCGGCAACCTGATCGCGGGCGTGATCCTGCTGATGGACCGCTCGATCAAGCCGGGCGACGTCATCGCGCTGACCGACACCAAGGGCAGCACTTTCGGCGAAGTGAGCCGCATCGGCGTGCGCGCGGTTTCGGTGACGACGCGCGACAACCGCGAGATCCTGGTCCCGAACGAAATACTGATGACCACGCAAGTGGAGAACTGGTCGTACTCCTCGCGGCTGGTGGGGATCACCATTCCGGTCAGTGTCGCCTATGAGAGCGACCTCGATCTGGCGGAAAAACTGCTGCTGGAAGCGGCGCTGACCGTGCCGCGCGTGCTGCGCGATCCGGAGCCTTCGATCCTGCTCGACGCCTTTGGACCGAGCGCGATCCAGCTGCTCATCTACATCTCGATCAACGACCCGGAAAACGGCGTTGGCAATGTGCGATCTGACGTGCTGAAGGCGGCGTGGCACAAGCTCAAGGACAGCGGGGTGAGCATTCCGCTGCCGCAATCGGACGTGACCTTGCGGGATTCGGATGGGCTGCGATTGCTGGCCGAGGCGCTGGGGCGTGGAACCCCGAAGTAAGGCCTCTTCCTGCCCCTCCCCCGTTCGGGGGAGGCCGGGTGGGGGTGCGCGGCGCTTGCAGGATGGCTCGGTTACCCCTCCCCAACCCCTCCCCGAGCGGGGAGGGACTTGCAAGCTGGCAGCTAAAGCTCACCTAACCGCCCCCCTAGGTTTCCTCACTGGCGATTGCGGGTGCGGAGGGCCATCTGGCCCCCATGAGCAATGCGCCCCACAGAATCGGCACTGTCTACCTCGTGGGCGCTGGCCCGGGTGATCCGGACCTGCTGACCCTGCGCGCGGCGCGGCTGCTGTCTGCGGCCGAATTGGTCGTGCATGATGGGCTGGTCGATCCCGCCATCATGGCGCTGATCCCCAAGGGCGCGCGGCTGGTTTCGGTGGCCAAGCAGCGCGCGCGGCACACGATGCAGCAGGACGATATCAACGCGCTGCTGGTGCGCGAAGCGCTGGCCGGGCACGATGTGATCCGGCTCAAGGGCGGCGATCCGTTCGTGTTTGGGCGCGGCGGCGAAGAGGCGGAGGCCTGCTATGCTGCCGGGGTTCCGGTGCAAGTCGTGCCGGGCGTGAGCGCGGCGATGGGCGCGGCTGCGGCGGCGCAAATTCCGCTGACGCACCGCGAGAACGCCTCGATCGTGAGCTTCGTGGCGGGCCAGTGCAAGGGCCTCTCGGACCAGAACTGGGCAGGCCTTGCCGGCGTTGGCCGCACGCTGGTGATCTACATGGGCGTCGCCACGAGCGAGGCGATTGCCGAGAAGCTGATGGCCGATGGCCTCGCGCCCGACATGCCGGTGGCGATTATCGAGAACGCGGCGCGGCCCACGATGCGCGTGCTGCGCGGCGCGCTGGCGGGGCTTGGCGCGCTGGTCGAGGCCGAGCGGGTGAAGAGCCCTGCCCTCATCGTGATCGGCGAAGTGACCGCGCGGGAAAAGCACATGGACCTTGCAAGGATAGCGGAGAACGCTGCGTGAAGATTTTGACGGGAAATGATCTGGGCAGCGGCGATGTCGTCTGGTGGGACGGCAAGGGCTGGTCGCGCGATGTGAACGACGCGGTGGACGTGGGCGATGCCGCCGACACGATCCTCGCCGCCGAGGAAGCCGCGCGGCGCGTGAACGCAAGCTATGCGATTGCCGCCACCCGCACCGATGCGGGCGTGCGCCCCGCGCATATCAAGGACCGCATCCGGGCGCTTGGCCCGACAGTACGGCTCGACCTTTCCCTCCGCCCCGGCGATGCCGATGCCGCGAAGCAGGTGATCTGAACATGTACCAGTATGACGAATACGATCAGGCGATGGTCGATGCGCGCGTGGAGGAATTCCGCGGGCAAGTGGCGCGGCGCATGGCGGGCGAGATCACCGAAGACCAGTTCAAGCCGCTGCGGCTGAAGAACGGGCTCTACTTGCAGCTCCACGCCTACATGCTGCGCGTCGCCATTCCCTATGGCACGCTCAATGGCCGCCAGATGCGCCTGCTGGGCGATATCGCTGACAAGTATGACCGCGGCTATGGCCACTTCACCACGCGCCAGAACATCCAGTACAACTGGATCAAGCTGGAAGACGCGCCGCAGATCCTCGCGGACCTCGCGACGGTGGAGATGCATGCCATCCAGACCAGCGGCAACTGCATCCGCAACATCAGCTCCGACCACTTTGCCGGGGCGGCGGCGGACGAGCTGGTCGATCCGCGCCCTTATGCCGAGCTGCTGCGCCAGTGGTCGAGCTTCCATCCCGAGTTCGATTATCTGCCGCGCAAGTTCAAGATCGCGGTGATCGCGAGCGATACGGACCGCGCGGCGATGCGGCTGCACGATATCGGCATCCAGATCGTGGAGAACGAGGCCGGTGAGATCGGCGCGCGCTTCTATGTCGGCGGCGGTATGGGCCGCACCCCGATGATCGCGCCGGTGATCGGTGATTTCGTGCCGGTGCTGCAGATGGTGAGCTACGCCGAGGCATGCCTTCGGGTCTACAACCGCTATGGCCGCCGCGACAACAAGTACAAGGCGCGGATCAAGATCCTCGTCCACGAGATCGGCGCGGACGAATACCGCCGCCAGGTGGAAGAAGAGTTCGCGCATATCCTGACGCTGGGTCTGGAGCCTCCGCAGGCAGAGCTGGAGCGGATTGCCGCGTTCTTCGCAGATCCGGGCCTCGAGAGCGGCCTCGCCGATGGCTATGACCGCAGCGATCCCGACTTTGCGGTCTGGGCGGACCAGAACACCGCCGCGCACAAGCAGGCGGGCTACAAGGCGGTGGTCATCAGCCTCAAGCCTGCGGGCGGCATTCCGGGCGATGCCAGCGCGGACCAGATCCGCCTGATGGCAGAGCTGGCCGAAGCCTACAGCCTCGACGAGCTGCGCGTGACGCACACGCAGAACATCGTGCTGCCGCATGTGAAGCAGAGCGATCTCTACGCGCTGTGGCAGAAGCTGGATGCGGCGGGCCTCGCGACTGCCAACCTCGACCTCATCGGCGATATCATCGCGTGCCCGGGGCTGGATTATTGCAGCCTCGCCAATGCGCGTTCGATCCCGCTGGCGCAGAAGATTTCGGCGCGGTTTGCAGCGCCCGAACGGCAGCGCGAACTGGGCGAACTCAAGGTCAAGATTTCCGGCTGCATCAATGCCTGCGGGCATCACCATGCCGGGCACATCGGCATTCTGGGCGTCGACCGGAAGGGCACCGAGAACTACCAGCTTTCGTTCGGCGGCAGCGAGGCGGCGGATACGTCGCTGGGCGTGATCACCGGGCCGGGCTTCAACGAGGACGGCGTGGTCGACGCGCTGGAGAAGGCAACCGCTGTCTATCTGGCGCAGCGCAGCAAGGGCGAACGTTTCCTCGATACCTACCGCCGCATTGGCATGGCCCCGTTCAAGGAGGCGATTTATGGGTGATCTGCTGCGCTACCGCGACGACGCGGCAACCGGAGCGCCGGTGCTTTCGCTGGCGGACTTTCTGGCGGCGGACAACGCCGTCGCCGTCCGCATCGAGCCGGGCGAGGACGCGCGCAAGCTCCTGCCGCATCTCGGCCGCATTGCGCTCGTCGAGGTAAACTTCCCCGCTTATGGCGACGGGCGCGGCTATTCCTCCGCCCGCATCCTGCGTGAGGAAGGCTATACCGGCGAACTGCGCGCGGTGGGCGATGTGCTGCTCGATCAGCTCAGCCACATGAAGCGGTGCGGCTTCGATGCCTTCGCGCCCGCCAAGCCGATTGCGCCGGAAGCAGCAGAGGCAGCCTTTGCGACGTGGCCCGACGTCTATCAAAAGACGGTGGACGGCCGCTCGCCCATTTGGGCGCTGCGCCATGGGCGCTGAAAAGATCCGCAGCACGGACCGGATCGAGACCGGGCCGCGCTTCACCGAAAGTGAAGCGATCCGGCTGAACAACCTGTTTCGCGGCACCGATACGCCCGAAATGCTGCGCAGCGTCCTGCAGGACAAGCTGATCGGCGAGGTTGCGGTCGTCTCCAGCTTCGGCGCGGAAAGCGCGGTGCTCCTCCATCTGGTCGCGCAGGTGGACAAGGCGATCCCGGTGATCTTTCTGGAAACGCACAAGCATTTTGCCGAAACGGTGGCCTACCGCGATACGCTGATCACCCACCTCGGGATGACGAACCTGCTGATCGTGGAGCCGGATGCCGCAGAGCTGGCGGCCAAGGACGGCAACGGGCTGCGCTGGTCGTGGGATCCCGATGGCTGCTGCGATATCCGCAAGGTGCAGCCGCTGGCGCGCGCGCTGCTTTCGTTCGATGCATCGATCAGCGGGCGCAAGGGGTTCCAGTCTGCCACGCGCAGCGGCCTGCCGCGCTTCGAGATCGACCGGACCGATGCCGAAGGGCGGCTGAAGTTCAATCCGCTCGCTTCTTGGACTTCCGCCGATCTGGAAGCCTACATGACAGCACATGATCTGCCGCGCCATCCGCTGGTGGCGCAGGGCTATCCCTCCATCGGCTGCGCGCCCTGCACCAGCAAGGTCGCGCCGGGCGAAGACCCGCGTTCGGGCCGCTGGAAGGGCTGGGACAAAGTGGAATGCGGCATCCATGTGCCGGGTTCGCCCGCCAGCACCGGCACCGATGGCGATCTGCCGCCGGGGTATGATCCGGCGTTCTGAGGCCGGCGTTCTGAGGCCGGCGTTCTGAGGCCGGGCCGTTCAAGGCTCACCGCAATCTCACCAATGAGCAGCTTGCAGGCGGCTGGGCCAAGGGCCTAGGCGCTGGCTATGGCTGCACCTTCGCTCACTGTCTGGTATGATGGCGCCTGCCCGCTCTGCACCCGCGAGATTGCGCTGATGCGGCGGCTGGACCGGGCGCAGCGGATCGTGTTCGTCGATGTGGTGCAAGCGGAGGCTGCTTGTCCGGTTGATCGCTCGCTGCTGCTGGCGCGGCTCCATGCGCGCGAGGATGGCGTACTGCTCGATGGCGCGGCGGCGTTTGCGGCGATGTGGCGGGCGATCCCGCTGCTGAGGCCGCTGGGCCTGCTGGCGCGCAACCAGCACGTGCTCGGCGCGCTCGAATGGGCCTATGTGCGCTTCTTGCGGGTGCGCCCCACTCTTCAAAGGATGATGCGTTGAGCGACGACCGGTATCGCAAGGTTCCCACCAGCCGCCTCTCGCGCTTTTCGGCGTTCGGCCAGTTGGCGGGCGGCGTCGCGGGCGGGGTGATCGCCGAAGGGGCCAAGCGGCTCGCGCGCGGCGAGCGGCCGCAGATGGCAGACCTGCTGCTGACCCCCGGCAACGCCACGCGCGTGACCGAGCAGCTTTCGCGGCTGCGCGGGGCGGCGATGAAACTGGGGCAGATGATCTCGCTCGATGCGGGCGATCTGCTGCCCGCCGAACTGACCGCGATCCTCGCCAGGCTGCGCGATGCGGCGCACTTTATGCCGCCCAAGCAATTGCAGACCGTGCTGGCGGCAGCGTGGGGGCCGGATTGGCGGCGGCGCTTTGCGCGGTTTGAAACCACGCCGATTGCGGCGGCCTCCATCGGGCAAGTCCACCGCGCGCAGATGCACGATGGGCGCGTGGTGGCGGTGAAGGTGCAATATCCCGGCATCGCCGCCAGCATCGACGCCGATATCGACAATGTGGCGACGCTGCTGCGCGTTTCGGGCCTGCTGCCCAAATCGCTCGATATCACGCCGCTGCTGGCCGAAGCCAAGCTGCAATTGCACGAAGAAGCGGACTATGTGCGCGAGGCCGAGCAGATGCGGCGCTATGGCGCGATGCTGGCGGGCGAGGAACAGTTCGTGGTGCCAGCGCCGGTGGACGAACTGACCGGGCCGGGCGTGCTGACGATGGATTTCATCGCCTCGCGCCCGATCGACACGCTGGCTGACGCGCCGCAGGACGTGCGCGACCGGGTGATGGGCGCGATGCTTGATCTGGTGCTGCGCGAACTGTTCGTGTTCGGCTTCATGCAGACCGATCCGAACTTTGCGAACTATCGCTGGCAACCCGATACGGGGAAGATCGTGCTGCTCGATTTCGGCGCGGCGCGGCCTGTGCCTGACGAAACCCGCGCCGCCTATGCGCGGATGATGCAGGCGGGGCTCGATGGCGATCCGGCCGAACTGAAGCGCCGCATCTGCGAGGTGGGCTTTGCTTCCGAAGAGCAGATGGCGCGCCATGGGGAAGCCTTCGAAGGCGTGATCGGGGTGATCCTCGAACACGTGAACAAGGCCGCAATCTTCGATTTTGCCGACCGCAGCTTCGTGGCGCGGCTGCGCGATTTTGGCGAGCCGGTGGCGCAGGACCGCGACACCTGGCACTTGCCGCCGATGGATACGCTGTTCGTGCAGAGAAAGGTCAGCGGCACCGCGCTGCTGGCGGTGCGGATGAAGGCGCGGCTGCCGCTGCAGGCGATGGTGGCGGCAAGGCTGGCCGCCCCAGCTGCGGAACCTGCCGCGGCGGTGGCTGAACCGGCCTGATCGTCCCGCAATCGGACGAGGCCCAGGCTTTGACAGTGATTGTTTGCGCAGCGCGCGGGCAGTAGGACGGCGTAATACGCAGCCTGAGCCGTAGATCATGACGACCGCGCGGATCATCCCCGTTTTCACCAACGCGCAGATCGTGCGCGCGCTCCAGATCAATTGGGGCGGCACGCAGCAGGGCATCCTGAACGGCTGGGCGGGGCCGCGCGTGACCTATAGCGTGCCTGCCACCGCACCCGCAGACTTGTTTGGCGCGGCGGTCGAGACGGCAGGGTTCGTCGCGCCGGATGCGGTGCCACATGCCTCGGCGTCGCTCTCGCTTTCCGGCATGGCGGCGATGGCGTTCGAATTGTGGGACGATCTCATCGCGATCAGCCTCGATCCGGTGCGCGATCCGGCCCTTGCTCCGAAGGCCCAGATTTCGGTGGCCTTCTCCACCACCACGCGCGGCGGCGGGATCTACGCGCTGACCAGGGGCAGTGCGCAGCTTGCCGGAACGCTGACCCTCGATGCTGCCCGTGTCTGGCTCAATCCCGCTTGGCCCGAATTCCAGCAATGGGCCTATGGCGAGCGCGGGCTCGAAGCCGTGATCCACGAAATCGGGCACACGCTCGGCCTCTCGCACCCGGCGGTCTATGATGTGTCGGATGCGGTGATGCCGACATATGCCGAGGATGCAGGCTTTACCAAGGATACGCTGCGCTGGACGGTGATGTCGTATTTCGCCGCGAATTCGGACAATCCGGCGGTGGACCGCTTGGGCGCTCCCGCCACGAGCGATGTCAATGGGGACGGAATCAATGCCGCCACGCCGCTGATCTACGACATTCTGGCGATCCAGCAGAAATACGGCGCGGACCCGACCACGCGGACCGGGGATGACACCTATGGCTTCCACGCGAAGCTGAGCGGGCCGTGGCGGCCGGTGTTCGCGTTTGGCAGGTTGAACAACCCGGACCCGGTGATCGCGATCTATGATGCAGGCGGGCGCGATACGCTGGATACCAGCGGCTATCGCACCAGCCAGCGGATCAGCCTGGTGCCGGGCACGCTCTCGGATGTCGGCAATCTCACGCAGAATGTGGGCATCGCGTTCGGCACGGTGATCGAGAACGCGATTGGCGGTTCGGGCAACGATACGATCACCGGCAATACAGCGAACAACCGGCTTTCAGGCGGTGCAGGCCGCGACACGATGCACGGCGCGGCAGGGGCCGATGTGCTGGCAGGCGGCCCGGGGGCCGACAAGCTGACCGGAGATGCCGGCAATGATCGCTTGATCGGCGGCGCAGGCATGGACCGGCTGACCGGCGGCGCGGGGCGCGATACGTTCGTGTTTGGCGCAGCGCCGACCGCACTCAGTGAGCGTGACACGATCTATGACTTCGCCAGCGGGATCGACCGGATCGAACTGGCAGGCGCGGCCTTTGCCGGTGTTGCAACCGGTGTGCTGGTGCTGGCCAGCGCGGCGAGCCATGCGGGCGATTACTTGCTCTACGATCAGGCGAAAGGACTGCTGCTCTATGATGCCGATGGATCGAGCGCGGGGTCGGCGGTGCAGATCGCGCATCTGGTTGATGCTCCGGCGCTGGCGGCCAGCGATATCGTGGTTATTTGAGCCAGCCCGCCTCGCGGTACCACGCAGCCGTGGCATGGAGGCCTTCGCGCGTGTCGATGCGCGGGCGCCAGAGCGATGCAGGCGGCTGGGCGCCCTCGCCCACCGTCCAGTCCGGATGGCAGATGTAGCTGGCGCGGTCGGGCGTGAGCTTGGCCTTGTCGCCGCGCAGCAACCGATCAGCGCGCGCGGCGAGGTGGACCAGCCGGGGCGAGAGCGAGAGCGTGCGGATCGGCTTGTTGCGCCTGGTCCCGGCATGGACCGCCGCGCCGATGGCCTGCGCGAGGCGAACATGGGTCCATCCGCCGGGCTCGCCATCGTCAGGCTCGAACGTCTGGTGCGTGGTCTCCTCGCTGCTGGGCAGGAGAGCGATGAGCAATTGCGCCAGATCGGCAACATGGATCACCGAAAGCCGGGCCGGCGGCGGCAGCGGCACCACGCCGCGCCGCGCGAGGCGGAACAGTTCGAGCATTTCGGTATCGCGCGGGCCGAACACGGCGGGCGGGCGCACCACCGTCCAATCAAGGCCCGAGGCGCGCACCAGCTTTTCGCCGCGCAGCTTGGACGCACCATAGATCGAAAGCTGCGGTTCGCGCGCCGCGAGCGAGGAAACGTGGATCATCCGGCCGACGCCCATTTCATGCGCCGCCTCGATCACGCGCAAGGTGCCTTGCACATTGCCTTCCTCGAACCCTGCCGCATCGGGCGCATTGACCACGCCCGCGATGTGGATCACCGCGCTCGCGCCCTGCATCAGGCGCCTCAGCGCATCCGTGTCCGCCAGATCGCCGTCCACCCATTCCACGCCGCCGCGCAGGCGCTGCTTGCGGCGGGTGAGCGCGCGCACATCGAACTTTTGGCGACCGGCAGCCATCAGCACGGCCTGGCCGACGAAACCGGTCGCGCCGGTCACTGCGACGAGATCACCTCCTTCTGCGTTCACAGCATCACCAGCTGATCGCGGTGGATCAGCGCCGAGCGCGGGGCATAGCCGAGCAGCGCCTCGTGCTCCGCCGAAGCATGGCCCATCAGCGCGGCGCACTCCGCCGCATCATATTCACAAAGCCCGCGCGCGAGGACCTCGCTATCGGGGCCGAGCACGGCAATCGCATCGCCGCGCAGGAAAGTGCCATCGACCTGCGTAACCCCGGCAGCGAGCAGGCTGGAGCCGCGCGCAAGCGCCGCCACAGCGCCCGCATCGACATGGACCGCCCCCTTCATGCGCAACTTGCCGCCAAGCCACGCCTTGCGCGCGCGCGCCTTGCGCCCGGCGCGCGGGGGCGGGCAGAACAGCGTGCCGCGCTCTGCGCCAAGCGCCGCCGCGATGGGGCTTTCCGGGCGGCCGTCCATGATCGCCAGCGCGATCCCGGCCAGACCGGCGATTTCAGCGGCCTGCAGCTTCGAGGTCATCCCGCCCGAACCGAGGCCAGAGGACGAACCGGCCGTCGCCATCGCGTGAATTTCCGGCGTGACACCGCGCACCACGGGAATGCGCACCGCACCTTCCATCCGGGGATCGCGATCATAGAGCCCATCGATATCAGAGAGCAGCAGCACCGCGCTGGCCCCCGCCGCCTGCCCCACGCGCGCGGCCAGCCGGTCGTTATCGCCGAAGCGGATTTCCTCGGTGGCGACAGTGTCGTTCTCGTTGATCACCGGCACTGCCCCGGAGGCCAGCAGCGTGCCCAGCGTGGCGGTGACATTGAGATAGCGGCGGCGGTCTTCGAGATCTTCCAGCGTAAGCAGCACTTGCGCCGCGATCAGGCCATGCGCGGCCAGCAGCTCTGCCCAGAGCCCCGCGAGCGCGATCTGGCCGACAGCGGCAGCGGCCTGCGCATCGGCCAGACTGCCCCGCCCGCCGCGCGCAAGGCCCAGCTTGCGCGCGCCCAGCGCGATGGCGCCCGAGGACACGATGATGACATCCTGCCCGCGCGCGCGGGCTGCGGCGATTTCCGCCACCAGCGCCGCCAACCACGCCCGGCGCGGTTCACCATCCTTGCCCACGAGGAGCGCCGAGCCGACCTTGATGACAAGGCGCGGCGTTTCGGCGGGGTCGATCAGCTGCGGGAGACGTTCAAGAGCAGGTTTGGCGATGGACATGGTGCCCGCCGCTTAGGGGAAATGCGGCGGCGCGGGAAGGGGTGCGGGTGTCCACCGCAAATCAGATCGGCGACCAGGGCTTCTGATCTTCGGCAACTTCCATTTCGCCATCGGGCCGCTCGGTCGCGGTGGCGGCGGGGAGGTGCTCGAGGACGGCATCGAGCAGCGCGGTCATGCCTTTGCCGGTTGCGCCGGAGATGGGGAACACGCGGCGGGCACCGGCACCGCGCAGTTCGGCGCGGAAGGCGCTGACGAGTTCGGCGTCGACGGTGTCGATCTTGTTGAGCGCGATGAGGCGGGGCTTTTCATCGAGCCCGCCACCGTAGGCTTCGAGTTCGTCCTGCACGATGTGCAGAGCTTCGGCGGGATCGGTGCCGTTGATGTCGATCAGGTGGATCAGCACGCGGCAGCGTTCGATGTGGCCGAGGAACCGGTCGCCCACCCCTGCCCCTTCGGCGGCCCCGGCGATGAGGCCGGGAATATCGGCCAGCACGAATTCGCGGTTGCGGTGGCGCACGACGCCGAGCTGCGGGCGCAGCGTGGTGAAGGCGTAATCGCCGACTTTGGCCTTGGTGTTGGTGATCTGGTTGATGAAGGTGGACTTGCCCGCATTGGGCAGGCCGACGAGGCCGACGTCCGCCAGCAGCTTGAGCCGCAGCCAGACGTACATTTCCTGCCCGGGCCAACCGGGGCCGCTCTGGCGCGGGGCGCGATTGGTGGAGGACTTGTACGAGAGGTTGCCGCGCCCGCCATCGCCGCCGCGCAGCAGCACGACGCGCTGGCCCGGCTCGGTCAGATCGAGCAGCACGGTTTCGCCGTCATCGTCGATCACTTGCGTGCCGACGGGGACCTTGACGACGAGATCCTTGCCGCCCGCGCCGGTGCGGTTCTTGCCCATGCCGCCGATGCCGCGCTGGGCCCTGAAATGCTGGGTGTAACGGAAATCGATCAGGGTGTTCAGCCCGGTGACCGCCTCGAACAGGATATCGCCGCCCTTGCCGCCATCGCCGCCATCGGGGCCGCCATATTGCTCATACTTCTCGCGCCGGAAGCTGACAGCCCCCGGCCCGCCCGCGCCGGAACGAATGAAGATCTTGGCCTGGTCGAGAAAATGCATGGCAAACACTCTAGCGCAAAACGCGAAAGCTGTCGCGCATCGTGGGTGGGGTAGACCAGTATGTCGGGAAATGCCTCAGCCCGAGCCGAGAATGGTGCCGTTCGAGAACCGGCGCGCAGCGGCCTTAATGGCCGTGAGCACCGGAAGCGCAGAACGGTGCCGTTCGCAGGCCGGGATGTGGCATTTCACGGCATACTGGTGGAGCCGAGGGGGATCGAACCCCTGACCTCGTCATTGCGAACGACGCGCTCTCCCATCTGAGCTACGGCCCCGTTCCCAGTATCCTCCGACACAACAGCGCAAACGCCGCCCTGCCGGGAGCGCGGCCCTTAGCCTAGCCGGGCCGCGCTTGCCAAGCGCAAAATGCGGCGCGGCAATTCAGGGGGCAGTGCTGACGGGTGCGGCTGGCGAACCGTACTTGGCGTTCCATTCGGCCAGATCAAGGCGGTACTTTTCGTAGCGGCGATAGAAATCGTCGTAGACCACTTCGATATTGGGCAGGCTGCGCACGGCAAAGGCTTCAAGCTCGGCCGGTTTCAGCGTGATCGTTCTTGGCGCGGCAGCCTTGGCCTTGCCCTTCTTCGGGGCTGCTGCGGGCACGACCGGCGTGAGCGCGGCCAGATCACCCGTGACGGCAAGCGACGCATTGCAAAACTCGTTCATCGCGGGCGGCAGCGCGAAGTGATTGTAGACCGAAGTCATATAGGCTTCGCGCGGGGCGGTGAACTTCGCGCCGTAGCGGGCCTTGAATTCGGCATCGACCTTGCGGTTCGCCGCCATCAGCGTCGCGTTGTAGTTCTTCAGGAACAGCCGGTAGCGCGGCAGGATCTCTGCGTGCTTGGGATCGCTGCAATTGAGCGCGGCGACATTGAACGCCGAGCGCAGGTTCCACAGCATCTGCGTAGGTGAGATATTGCGGTTGACCGACTGGCGCAGGCCGCCGGCATCGAGCGGCGGGATGGTGAGATTGTCGCTCGCGCCGAAGGGCGGACGCGGCTTGGGCGGCGGCGGGGGAGGCGGCGGAGCGGGCTTGGGCGGCGGGGGCAGCGGCGCAGGCGGCGCTGTGTTCGGTCCGCAGCTTGCCAGCGCGGCGGTGAGCACCACCACCGGCAGGAAGCGGGCGAGGCGGGTAAAGGCAGGCGCGGCAGCGCGCGAGTGACGAAGCATGCGGGAAGGCCCCTCGGAGTGGTTTACCGCGCGTCTTAACCGGCTCGCCGTGCAAAGAAAATGCCCGGCGAGCCAAAAGGCCCGCCGGGCACGCTGATGTGACTCAAATAGTGCTGCGTATCAGCGGCGATCGCCCATGAATTGCAGCAGGAACGTGAACATATTGACGAAATCGAGGTAGAGCGTGAGCGCACCGAGCACGATCATCTTGCCCGCGAATTCGGTACCCGCGACCTGATCATACATCTGCTTGAGCTTCTGCGTGTCATACGCGGTCAGCCCTGCGAAGATCAGCACGCCGAGGAAGCTGATGCCCCAGGCCAGGCCCGGCGACTGCAGGAAGATGTTGATCAGGCTGGCGATCAGAATGCCGACGAGGCCCATGATCAGGAACGTGCCGAGGCCCGACAGGCTCTTCGTGGTGGTGTAGCCATAGAGGCTCAGTCCAGCGAAGGCACCGGCGGTGGCGAAGAACGTCGCGGCGATCGACGGGCCGGTATAGACCGCGAAGATCGACGAGAGCGACACGCCCATCAGCACGCTGAACGCCCAGAACAGGCCCTGCATCGTGGTGGTCGAGATGCGGTTCGCGCCCATGCTCATCACCATGACGATGGCGAGCGGGGCGAGCGCGACGACCCAGCGCAGCGGGGTGCCGAACACGGCCTCTGCCATGCCCGAGGTGGCAAACAGCAGCGCGACGATGCCCGAAAGCAGCACGCCCGATGCCATGTAGTTGTAGATCGACAGCATGTAGCGGCGCAGGCCCGCATCATACGCGGCACCGCGCCCGGCGAGACCCGCCGCAGCGCCGAAGCCTGCCGGGCTCCAGCCAGAAGGCTGGGGGTCGTTCCAGTTTGCCATGACGTACAAAACTCCGTGACGGCCCGGAATGGGCCAGTGCGACCAATATCGCCCCAAACCCGCGGGTTTTCAAGCGGAAGGGCTATAATGGATTGTGTCAAAAGGTAATAAGCTCGGGTTTTGGCCCGGCTCGGTATTCGGCCTTATCCGCCGCGCGCCGCCCGCGTCATTTCGGCGCTGCGATCCCGTGCGCCGCGCAGCGTGTCGGTGAGGAGCGTGACGAGCCGCGCATCGGCATCGAGCACGTCGATCCCGACCTGGGTAACACCGCCGGGGCTGGCGACGCGGCGGGCCAGTTCACCGGGCGCATGGGGCGATGCGGCGGCCAGCGCAGCAGCGCCCTCGACCATGGCGAGCGCAAGCCGGTCTGCCTGCGTGCGCGGCAGGCCGAGCGTGGTGGCGGCTTCTGCCAGCGCATCGATGAAGCGGTAGACGAACGCGGGGCCGGACCCGGCGAGCGCGGTGACGAGATCCATCTCGCCCTCATCGGCGAGCCATTCGGCAGGTCCGAGCGGGGCCATGAGCGCTTCGGCGCGTTCGCGCTGCGCACCGGCGGCATCGCCGAACAGCGCGACGGGAGATTTGCCGATGGCGGCGGCCAGATTGGGCATCACGCGCACGATCGCGGCGGCCTGCGGGAAGGCGGCGCGCAAGGTGGCAAGATCAACGCCCGCGAGGATCGAGAGCAGCAAAGTGCCCTCCCCCACATGCGGCGCCACTGCAGCGGCGGACGCGGCCAGTTGCTGCGGCTTGAAGCCAAGGAGGACGACATCGGCGGGCGCAGCCCCGGCAGGTGCCTCGCGTTCGAGCCGCACGCCCGGCGGGGTTTCGGCAACGAACGGATCGACCACGGTGAAGGCAGCAGGATCAAACCCGGCGGCGAGCCAGCCGACGAGCATCGCGCCGCCCATGTTGCCGCAGCCGAACTGGAGAAGGGAAAAGGTCATGGCGTTTCCTCAGGCCTCGCCCGCCGCGTCGATCAGGGCGCTGGCGAGGGCTTCGGCAGGGGTCTTGTCGCCCCAGAGCAGGAACTGGAACGCGGGGTAGAATCGGTCGCATTCATCGACGGCCGCTTCGATCGCGGTCTGCGCCTGAACGAGGCTGAGCAGGCCATCATCGCCCAGCATCAGCCCGTGGCGATAGAGCAGCACCGAGCCATTGGACCAGACATCGAAGTGGCCGAGCCAGACCTGCTCGTTGATGAGGGCCATGATCTCGAACATCGCGGAGCGCTTGTCGTCGGCCACGCGGATATCGGGGAGGCAGAGGATCTGGAGGACGTGATCCTCGGCGCGCCAGATGCAGCGCAGCTGGTAATTGGCCCAGCTACCCTGGATTTCGCCGTGAATCTCGTCGTCGGAAACGAACTCGCAAGGCCAGCCGCGCGCCTCGAACAGCGAGGCGAGCATATCGACTGGCGCCGCATCGTCGCGTTCGCTGTCTTCATGGCCGGTGCGCATCGCGTGTTCCTCAAGCGGGCAGGATTGGCCCGCTGCGAGCCATCGCGGAGCGCGGGCGCGGCGGCAATCGGGCCGCCGCGCGGGGCTGGGCAAAACTCGACTAGTCTGTTCATAAGCTGTGGAGAAGCGGGTGAGAAGCCGGGGAGAACCACAGACCCCTCCCCCGCGCTACTTCACGCCGAGGCCGTCCACTGCCTGCCCGGCCGGGCTGGTCCACTGGAAGGCGCTGACGCCGTCCTTGCGCAGCGCGCCAAGGAACGCCTGCGCTTCCGCCTCGCTGGCGAAAGGCCCTGTCAGCAAACGATAATTGCTGCGCCACGGGGTGATATAAGGCTTGCGGCCCTTGAGCGCTGAGGCCTCGCGCACGAGGCGCTGCCATTCCTTGCCCATGCCTTCGCGGTTGGAGCCGGTGAGAACCTGCACCCAGATGCGGCTGGCGTGCGCTGGTTCGGACTTGCCGTTCTTGCCCTTCTTCGCCTTGTCGGTTTCGGGCGGGCACTGGGCTTCGGCTGCGCTTTTGCCCCCACCGGACTTTGCGCCGGGCTTCGCCGCCGCCTTACCCTTGGCGGACTTGCCCTTCCCGGCCTTGTCCTTGCCTGCGGGGTCTGGGCAATCGGTCTTGAGCGCGAGCTTGTCCTTGCCTGCCTTGCTGGCCGCTTCCTTCGCGGCAGCGTCCTTCGCCGCCTTGTCCTTGCCCGCGCGGGTGACGACGGCAGGTTCCGCCGTGTCCTGATCGCTGGTGCGCGAAACGGCGGTGGGGCCATCGGGGCGTTCTCCGCGATCCTTGGCACGGGCCGAAGCAGCCTTGGTCGCGGCGGCGCGTGCTTCCTGACGCAGCGCTTCGATCCGGGCGAGATCGACCGCCTCGGTGGTTGCGGCGGCTTCCTGCTCAGGCGGCTTGAAGCCATCGAACATGCTGCGGAAATCGGCGGGCGCGCTAGCCGGGACTGGGGCCGGAACTGGAGCCGGAACTGGAGCCGAAGCCAGCGGTGCAGAAGCCTGCTGGAGCGGCGGGGCCTGAACCGGAGCGGGCGCGGGTGGGTTGCCCGGCGGCGGCGCAGCAAGAGCGAGTTGCGGGCCGGGCGCAGGCAGCGTGGCGGCAGCGACCTGGGCGGGTGCCGGGGCTGGTGCCGGTGCCGGCGTGACGGCAGGCGGCGGTACGGGTGCTGGCAGGGTTGGCGCAGGCGGCGGTACGGGTGCTGGCAGGGTTGGCGCAGGCGGCGGCGCGACTTGCGGGGCCGCTGCCACCACACGCGGGACGGGCGGCGGCGCGAGCGCCGTGCCGGGCGGCACATCGAGCTTCGAAAGCACCACCGGACGCTGCTGCTGCGCGCTTGGCGGGGGCGCTGCGGCTGGCAGAGGTGCGGGCTGCGGGGTAGGCTGCACCACCTGCTGCTGCGGCGCTGCGGCGGTGCGCGTGCCGGGTTGGAGGCCCCACGGTGCGCTGACCGCTGGCGCGGCGGGGGCAGGCGCGGGCTTGGCCGCAGCCATCGTGGTTTCGCGCCGCTCGTCCTTGCCCGGACGGCGGCGTTTGGCGCGCGAATCGCGGTCGTCGCGCCCGCGCCCGCCCAGCGCCTCACCTTGCGGCACGAGCCCGGCATCGACGCGCGGCGCGCGCGGGTGGGCCAGCGCATATTGCACGACTTGCGGATCATCGCGGCCGATGTCCGCCGCACGCGGGAAGCGGCCAAGATTGGCGGCGGCGGCCTGCTGCGCGGGCGTCAGGCGCGGCATGTAGCGCAGATAGGGCGAAATCGCGGCGGCGAGATCGGCCGGCATCGTGGCGCGGGCAATGCCTTCGGCCTCGTCGCTCTGCCCGGAGATCGCCATGATGAACGTGCGCACGCGCCACGCGCCGCGATCGCGCCGTTCGAGCAAGGGCTGGATGACGAGTTCGGCGCCGCGCCGGTCCCCCGCGATCACGAGGCTGAGCGCGTAGCGGCGGCTCGCTTCGTCGTTCTGTCCGCCTGCAATGGCCAGCTGATACTGGCGCTGCGCGGCGGCATTATCGCCGATGAGATCATAGGCGAGGCCGCGTTCGGTGGCCATTTCCGTGCGGTCGAACCCCGCCTGATCAGCCAGATCGAACCAGCGGATCGCCTCGAACGGCTGGTTCGAACGCAGCATCGCGATGCCGATGCGCGCGCGCACCCCGGCATTGCCCGGCGAAACCTGCTCGGCCCGCGTGAGGAAGCCAATTGCCGCATCGGTATCGCCCAGATCAAGCGCTGCGCCGCCGGCATCGAGCAGCGCAATCATGTCTCGCGGATCACGGGCAAGGCGGGCCAGCGCGCCGTTGAGCATGCGCGTGGGGCTGAGCGCGGTGGACTGGACCACGGGCACCGAGGTCGATTCGGCAACCGGTTGGCCCGGCAGGACACCGCCCAGCCCCGCCTGCGGCGCGGCAAACGCGCCGCCGGCCGACGCAAGGACCACGGCGACAACCGCGCAGGAAACACTGCGCCGGAGCCCGGAGCGGAGGAAACGGCAGATCATGGGGCCGACCTTATCGCGGCAGTGAGGAACTGGCAAAGCGGGCCCGGCGGCAAGAGTATGAAATTCGAAAGTTCGCATTGCGGCGAAGACCGGCTGCCCCCTAGCCGATCACAGCTGCACTGCCAAAACCCTTGCGCCGACCCGTGCTGCTTTACTGGTTGTTCTGCCGTCCGAGGAAGCGCGGGATATTGAGCGCGCTGCCATCTTCCGGATCGGCATCATCATCGCCGACACGGCCACCGCCGCGCGAGAGATTGGCCATGCGTTCGAACAAGGTGCTGCCCGGCGCGCTGCCGCCCGACGGCGAAGGCTGCGCCCGGCCGAAGCGCGGCGGGATCGGCTCTTCATCGCCGAGACCGAGCGCGAGTTCACCGGGTTCTTCGGCTGGCGGCGCGGCTTCCTGCGCATCGGACAGATCGAGCGTGAGATCGAGAGGTTCTTCTGCGGGTGCTTGCGCCGCGACCTCTACCGGTTCCTCGACTGCCGGTTCAGGCGCGGCGAAGCTCGGCGGCGGGGCGAACTGCGGCTCTTCAGCCACCGGTGCGGGTGCCGGCTCCGGAGCAGCGGCGCGGGCCATGCCGCCCGGGAATGCCGGGCCGCGCACGCCGCCCAGCATCGTCGGACGCGCAGCCGATTCAGCCATTTCAGCGCTCTGCTCGATGCCGGTGGCAACCACCGAGACGCGGATCTTGCCATCGAGGTGCGGGTTGAACGCCGAACCCCAGATGATGTTCGCGTTGGGATCGACCAGTTCGCGGATGTGGTTGGCGGCTTCATCGACTTCGAGCAGCTTCATGTCGTCGCCGCCGATGATCGAAATGATCACGCCCTTGGCGCCCTGCATCGAAACGCCATCGAGCAGCGGGTTGGCAATCGCACGTTCCGCCGCTTCGAGCGCGCGGTTCGGGCCTTCGCCTTCGCCGGTGCCCATCATCGCCTTGCCCATCTCGCCCATCACCGAGCGCACGTCGGCGAAATCGAGGTTGATGAGGCCGGGCATGACCATGAGATCGGTGATCGAGCGAACGCCCTGCTGCAGCACTTCATCGGCCAGCTGGAACGCTTCCTTGAACGTCGTCTCCGCCTTGGCGACGAGGAACAGGTTCTGGTTCGGGATGACGATCAGCGTATCGACGTGCTTCTGCAGCTCGGCGATGCCGCTTTCCGCCGCGCGCATGCGGCGCGTGCCTTCGAACAGGAACGGCTTCGTCACCACGCCGACCGTGAGCACGCCCTTGCGGCGCGCGGCCTCGGCGATAACGGGCGCCGCGCCGGTGCCGGTGCCGCCGCCCATGCCCGCAGCGATGAAGCACATGTGCACACCTTCGAGCGCACGTTCGAGCTCTTCGATCGTTTCTTCTGCAGCCGCGCGGCCGACTTCGGGACGAGCGCCCGCGCCGAGGCCCTGCGTCATGTCAGGCCCCAACTGGATGCGGTTGTCCGCGATCGAATTGTTGAGCGCCTGCGCATCGGTGTTGACGACGACGAAATCGACGCCCTCGATCTTGGCGTTGATCATGTTGGCAATGGCGTTGCCGCCCGCCCCGCCCACGCCGATGACGGTGATGCGCGGCCGCAATTCGTCGATGGCTGGCGGTCCGATGTTGATGCTCATAGCGCTCTCCCGTGCGGGTCTGCGGGGGGCCGGAAATGGAGCCCCGAATATTGGTGACCTTGCTTTGGCACGGAACCTTTCACCGAATCAAAGCTTCGACAGGTTTTTCCACAAGTAGAAAGGAATAAGCCGCCCCGGGGCATCAGAAATACTCCCGCATGGCATGGTAGATCCGCTTCACGAGGGCGAACCCTGTGTAACCACCCGTAGTTGGCCCCCAAGTTGGGCCGAGCTTGCGGATATCGACCGGATCGGCCGCCGCAAAGAGCATCAGACCGACGAGCGTGGACGAACTCGGCGTGGCATGGGCCGGCGGCAGGCCAAGCATGGTGGGCGGGGAGCCGATGCGCACCGGGCGGCCCAGGGCGGCCTGCGCATAATCCGCCAGGCCCGGCAACTGCGCGCCGCCGCCGGTGATCACGACCTGCTGGCCGCGCTTGCCATTGAAGCCCAGCGCCTTGAGCGCGCGCCCCACTTCATCGGTGAACATGCCAAGTTGCTGCGTGATCACCGACACCAGTTCGGCGCGCGGGATGCGGTTCTTGTCATCCGCATGGCGCGCCACGGGTGCGCCCTGTTCGGGATCGCCGGGCGCGCTGACGGGCACCATCTCGCGGTGATCGGCCGGGCTGGCGAGCGCGGAGCCGGCCATGCACTTGAGCCGTTCGGCCTGATAGCGGCGGATGCCGAAAGCCGAGGCGATCGCATCGGTGATATCGCCCGAACCGAACGCAATCGCTTTCATGCCGAGCATGATGCCCCCGGCATAGACCGAGACCGTGGTCACTTCCGCGCCGAATTCGATCAGCGCGACGCCCAGTTCGCGCTCTTCGGCAGAGAGACAGGCTTGCCCCGCCGCAATCGGTGATCCCACCACGGATTCAACGCGCAAGTGCGCGTTCTCGACCGTTTCCTTGAGATTGCGCACCGGGGCACCATCGGCCAGCATCACGTGGATATCGACCGCGAGGCGTTCGGCATGGAGGCCCTTGGGATTGGGCACGCCGTCTACGCCATCGAGCGTGTAGTGCGCGGGCTGCGCATGGAGCACGGTGCGGCCATCGGGCTGGATCACCTCGCGCCCGGCGATCAGCAGGTGCTCGATATCGTCGCTTTCGATCCGCCGCCCGCCGATATCAACTTCGACTTTGGCAGTGGTGCTGGCCAGCCCCGCGCCCGAGCAACCGATCCACACGCTCTGCACGCTTGCATTGGCCATCTTTTCGGCGCGTTCGATGGCATCGCGCACCGAATGGGTGGCGGCGACCATATCGGTCACGTAGCCGCGCTTGATCCCCTGCGACTGGCGGTGGCCCGACCCCATGACCACCATCTCACCACCCTCGGTCAGCCCGGCAATGATCGCCGAGACGCGGAACGAGCCGAGATTGACGGCAGCAAAGACTTTGGTGATGCGGGGAGCGGCCATGGGCTGTGCATCAATCCTGCGCGGTCTTGGTGGCGGAAGCCTTGCTGGGGGCGGCAGCGGACGCAACGGCGGCGCGCGCGGCCTGCGTCTTGGCCGCAGCGGCATTGGCCTTGGCCGAAGCATCGGCGCGCGCGGCGGCCGTCACGGCTTCGGCGCGGCCAGGCACGCGCATGTAGATGCGGTCGGCGCTGCGCATGTCGAAGCTGGCGACCTGGCCGCCGAGCAGCCGGTCCACCCCGTCCATCCGCGCGAAGGTCAGCAGCGCGCTGGCCGACTTGTCCTCGCCTTCGGGCAGGGCCAGCACCTGGCGGGTCTTGAAGGTCAGGTTCCAGCGGCGATTGCCGACCCATTCGGCCTCCGCCACTTGCGGGCGCAGCGCAGGCGCGGCATCGAGCAGGCGCACGAGATCGGGCACCCGCGCTTCCGCATTGGGTCCTGACAGCACGAGCAAGCCCTTGGCCCGCGCCGGGCTGACCGCTTCCAAGGGGCTGCCGGTCTCGTCAATCAGGGTGAGCTTGCCATCGCGGCGCAGCACGGCATGGGGGCTGCGCTCGATCACATCGACCACCAGCGTATCGGGCAGCTGGCGCGAGACGCGCGCATCCTTGATCCACGACAGCTGGAGCAGTTCATCGCGCAGGCCCGCGATATCGAGCCGGGGCATCGCCTGATCGCGATGGCCGAGCACTTTCTCGTAGATCTTCAGCTCGTTCATGCGGTTCACGCCGCGCACTTCGACGCGCTTGACCTCGAACCCGGACTTGGACGCGATCATCGCCATTTCGGCTTCGGCCAGCTGCGGCACGCCTGCCATGCTGGCGACGATCCACGCGAGCACCGCCGCACCGCCGAGGATCACGACCATCAGGATGCGGTGCAGCATATCCTCGCTGAAAGGCAGCCACTGCATGATCTGATCGATCACCGAGCCGGTCTGCCGCCGCGCGGCATGGACCTTCCGCTTGGTGCCGCTGGCCGCCGCGACCTTGCGCACCGCTTTGCCGCCCCGGCGAATGGTCTGCGCCATGGCTCAGGCCTCCTTCTTCGCAGAAGCGAGCGCGTCAGCCACAATGGCCTCGACCAGATCGCCATAATCCATGCCGAGCGCGCGCGCCTGTTCGGGCACGAGGCTGAGCGGCGTCATGCCCGGCTGGGTGTTGACCTCCAGCAGGAACAGGCCTTCGATGCCCTGCTCGTCATCCCAGCGAAAATCGCTGCGGCTGGTGCCCTTGCAGCCCAGCAGCTGGTGGGAGCGCAGGGCAATGTCCTTGCACGCTTCGGCGATCTCTTCGGGGATTTCGGCCGGGCAGATATGGTCGGTCATGCCGTCGGTGTACTTGGCGTCGAAATCGTAGAAGCCGGACTTGGGCCTCAGTTCAGTGACGAGGAGGGCCTTGTCGACGAGCACCGCCGTCGTCAGTTCGCGCCCGCGAATGAAGGGTTCGGCGAGGAGTTCGTCGAACTCCAGCCACGGGCCGATGGCATCGCGGCTGATCGGATCGCCGTAGTTGCCGTCCTTGGTGACGATGGCAACGCCGACCGAGGAACCTTCGTTGACCGGCTTCAGCACATAGGGACGCGGCAGGGGATCGCGTTCGAACAAGTCCGCGCTCTTCACGATGCGCCCGCCGGGCATGGGGATGCCGTGGTGCACAAGCGCCTGCTTGGTCAGCTGCTTGTCGATGGCGATGACCGAAGTGGCGAGGCCGGAATGGGTGTAGGTGAGGCCCATCAGGTCCATCAGGCCCTGCACCGTGCCGTCTTCGCCGGGCGTGCCGTGGAGCGCGTTGAACACGACATCGGGTGCGGCTTCGGCGAGGCGCTGCGCAACATCGCGGCCCATGTCGATGCGCGTGACGCGGTGACCTTTGGCTTCGAGCGCATCGGCGACGCCGTTGCCGCTCATGAGCGAGACGGGGCGCTCGCTCGACCAGCCGCCCATGAGGACGGCGATATGAAGTTTCGGAAGAGTCATGCCTCGCCTACCCGCTGAATTTCCCACTGCAGGTCTACGCCCGACTGCTCTTTCACGCGCCGCCGCACTTCCTCGCCCAGCGCTTCGATATCGGCGCTGGTGGCTTCGCCGGTGTTGATAAGGAAATTGGTGTGCTTTTCGGAGACTTGCGCGCCGCCGAGTGTCAGCCCCCGGCAGCCGGCCTTATCGACGAGTTCCCACGCCTTCGCGCCATCGGGGTTCTTGAAAGTCGAGCCGCCGGTCTTGCTGCGCAGCGGCTGGCTGGCCTCGCGCGCGGCGCTGATGCGGTCCATTTCGGCCTGGATGGCAGCGGGTTCGCCGGGATGCCCACGGAAGCGCGCGGCCACCACGATGCAGCCATCGGTCAACGCCGAATGGCGATAGGTGTAGCCGAGTTCGGAAAGCGGCAGCGTGGCGATCTCGCCCGAGCGGATCACCACGTCGCAATCGATCAGCACATCCTTCACTTCGCGGCCATAGGCGCCGCCGTTCATGCGCACGAAGCCGCCGACGGTGCCGGGGATCGAGCGGAGAAATTCGAGGCCCGCGATGCCGTTGTCGCGCGCGGTGCTGGAGACGAGGATGCCGCTGGCACCGCCGCCGCAGTTGAGCGTGGTCTCGTCCACACGCTCGACCTGCGCGAAAGCCTTGCCGAGGCGGACGACGACGCCGGGGACGCCGCCATCGCGCACGATCAGGTTGGAGCCGAGGCCCAGCGCCATGACGGGAACATCGGGCGCGAGACCGGCGAGGAAGCCTTGCAGGTCGGCCACGTCCTTGGGCTCGAACAGCCACTGCGCCGTGCCGCCGGACTTGAACCAGACGAGCGGCGCAAGCGGTGCATTCGGAGTCAGCTTGCCGCGAACCGGAGGAAAGGCAGTCAGCGTGGTCACGCCGCCGCTCGCTGCTGGGCAATCGCGCCAGCAAGGCCTGCCGCCCACTTGGTGATATCGCCCGCGCCGAGGCAGACGACCATATCCCCCGGCTGGATCACGCCCGCCAGTTCCACGGCCAGCGCGTCCGCGCCCGCGATCAGGTGCGCGCTGCGGTGGCCGCGCGCCTTGATGCCCTCGACCATCGCGGCGCTGTCCACGCCTTCGATGGGCTGCTCGCCCGCCGGATAGACCGGCGCTGCATAGACGACGTCGGCATCGTTGAAAGCGCCCTGGAACTCTTCCATATGATCGCGCAGGCGGGTGAAGCGGTGCGGCTGGACGACGGCGATGACCCGGCCCTGCACGCCCTCGCGCGCGGCGGCGAGAACGGCGCGGATTTCGACCGGGTGGTGGCCGTAATCGTCAATCACGGTGACGCCGTCCACTTCACCGACCTTGGTGAAGCGGCGCTTGACCCCGCCGAACTTCGCGAACCCGGTGCGGATCAGTTCTTCCGAAACGCCCATTTCCACCGCGACGGCGACGGCGGCGAGCGCGTTCTGCACGTTGTGGCGGCCGGGCATGGGTAGTTCGATACCCTCGACGCGGCGGAAGCTGCCATCGCGCTGGCGCAGAACGGCGGTGAAGCGGTTGCCGCCCGAGATGGGTGTGACAGCCTCGCCGCGCACGTCGGCCTGCGCCGAAAAGCCGTAGGTCACCACACGGCGATCGCGCACCTTGGGGATGATCGCCTGCACTTCGGGATGATCGATGCAGAGGATCGCCGCGCCGTAGAACGGCACGTTCTCGATGAATTCGACGAAGCTGTCCTTGACCTTCTCGAACGAGCCGTAGTGATCGAGGTGCTCGGGATCGATGTTGGTGACGACCGCAAGCGTGCCATCGAGCCGCAGGAACGAGCCGTCGCTTTCGTCGGCTTCGACGATCATCCAGTCGCTGTCACCCAGCCGGGCGTTGGAGCCATAGGAATTGATGATGCCGCCGTTGATCACGGTAGGATCGATCCCGCCCGCATCGAGCAGGCAGGCGACCATCGAGGTCGTGGTCGTCTTGCCATGCGTGCCCGCCACCGCGACGGTATTTTTCAGGCGCATCAGTTCGGCGAGCATTTCGGCGCGGCGCACGACAGGGATGCGCCCTTCCAGCGCCGCGACGACTTCGGGATTGTCGCGCTTCACAGCCGTAGACGTGACGACAACCGCCGCGCCCGCGACGTTTTCGGCGCGCTGGCCGATCATCACCGCGATGCCGCGCTGACGCAGGCCATCGACGACATAGCTTTCCGCCATGTCGGACCCCTGCACCGAATAGCCCATGTTGTGCATCACTTCGGCAATGCCGGACATACCGATGCCGCCAATGCCGACAAAGTGGATCGTGCCGATTTCGGTGCCGACACCCTTCATTCGGCGGTCTCCCTTGCAAGCGCCTCTCGCGCCGAGGGTGCAGCCTGCATCCCTTCCACGCGGATCACATCCATCATCGGCACACCGCCGAAGCCTTCGACCAGATCGGCCAGATCCTTGACCGCATTGGGGAGGCCACAATTCCACGCGGCATGGGCAGCATTGGCGAGCGAAAGCGGGTTGAGCGCCATCGTCTGGATCTGCTTGGCCAGTTCCTTGGGCGTGAAGCCCGATTGGCGGATCGCCCGCGCGCCGCCCGCCTTCACCATCTCGCGCGCGTTGACCGCCTGATGGTCGTCGGTCGCGATGGGCAGCGGCACGAGAATGGCAGGGCGGCCCACGGCGGTGAGTTCAGCAATGGTCGATGCGCCCGACCGGCCAATGAACAAGTGCGTTTCGGCCAAGCGGGTCGCCATGTCCTCGAAATAAGTGCCGAGTTCCGCCGGGATCTGGTGCCCGGCATAACGCGTGCGCACCGCTTCGATGTCTTCGGGCCGGCACTGCTGCGTGACCTGCAAGCGGTGGCGCAGCGCGGGCGGGAGCATGGCAAGGCCATCGGGCACGACTTCAGACAGGATCGAGGCGCCCTGGCTGCCGCCCGTGATCAACACGCGAAACAGGCTGTCCTCGGTAAACTCGGGGAAGGCTTCGCCGCGCAGCGCCAGCACTTCGGCGCGCACCGGATTGCCGACGCGGTGGACTTTGCCCCAGAGCCCCGGATCGAGCCGCTCGACATCCATATAGGCGGTCGCAATGGCATCCACGCGCTTGGCCAGCAGGCGGTTCACGCGGCCCAGCACCGCGTTCTGTTCGTGGATCACCGTGGGAATGCGCGCCGAGCGTGCAGCCAGCAGCGCGGGCAGCGCCGGATAGCCGCCGAAGCCGACGACGCAGGACGGCTGGAAGCTTTCGAACAGGCGCAGCGCCATCGCGCGGCCGCGCCAGATCGCGGCAAGCCCCTTGGCCAGCGCGATTGGGTTCTTGCCGAGGCGGCCTGCGGGCAGGACATGCGCGGGCAGGAACGCCGGCTTACCGGGGATCTTCGCGCCGCGCTCGTCCGTCACCAGCGCCACGTGATGCCCGCGCCGATCCAGCTCCACCGCGAGCGCGAATGCGGGCAGCAGGTGTCCGCCGGTGCCGCCAGCGGCGAGCACGAAGTGGCGCGAAACTCCGGGCACGTGATGTGTCATGGCCGCACGAGCTCCCTCAGGTCTGCCGTCTCGCGCGAGAGATAGGGATTGCGCCGCGTGATGGCGAGGAGGAACCCGACGCCGAGCAGAAGTGCGATGGTGGAAGACCCGCCATAGCTGATGAGCGGCAGTGTCATGCCCTTCGAAGGAAAGAGCTGGAGATTGACGAGGATGTTGATGAAGGCCTGACCTGCCAGCTGCGCGGTAAGCCCCGCTGCGGCGAGCACGGTGAACAGGTCCTCCTCGTCCGCGAGGCGCAGCATGACGCGCACCACGATGGCGCAGTAGAGCACCACGATCATCGCGCAGACGATCAGGCCGAACTCCTCGCCGATGACCGAGAAGATATAGTCGGTATGCGCCTCGGGCAGCGCCATCTTGCGGCTGCCGAGCCACAGGCCGGTGCCGCTCCACCCGCCGCTGACAATCGTGCGCATCGCCAGATCGACCTGGTCGAACTCGCTGCCGCCCGAAAGGAACGCATCGATGCGGTGCGTGGCGTTGGGATAGAAGAAATAGGCGAGCACGACGCCAAGGATGCCGCCGCCGACGCTCCAGCCGATCTTGGAGAGGCTGAGGCCCGACAGCAGCACGAGCACGAACCACACCCCGCCAAACAGCACGGTGGAGCCGAAATCGGGCTGGACCATGAGCAGCGCTGCGATCAGGCCCATGAGGGCGATGGTGATCGGAATCACCGGGATATTGGGATCGCGCACCCGCCATGAGAGGATCCACGCCACCGCGATGGCAAAGCCGGGCTTCAGGAATTCGGACGGCTGGAGGCTGAAGCCGATCCACAGCCAGCGCTTCGCCCCCTTCACTTCACCGCCAAAGATCGGCACCAGCACCAGCGCGACGAGCATGGTGGCGGCCAGGATGATCGCCAGCCGCCGCGTGGTTTCCTTGGGCAGGAGCGAGGCGACGAACATCGCGAGGAGGCCGACCGCCAGCCAGCGCAAGTGCAGCCAGAAGAAGTAGAGATCGCCCAGCGTCTTGCCCGCAGTCGACAAACGGTGCGCGCTGGCAGGAGAGGATGCCGCGACCGCGACCGTGCCGACCGCCACGAGTGTGAGCACGAGCGCGAGCAGCACGCGGTCGATCTCGCGCCACCAGATGACGAGTTCGCTGCGGCGGGTGCGGCGATAGCGATTGGTGCGCGGGGCAACGCGCACGCCGCCGCCGGGCAGCGCAGTGGCGACCTGCCGGGTGGGCTGGTGCGCATTCATCACGCGTCCCGCTCCGCGATCAACGCGGTGACGATCTGGCGGAAGCTATCGCCGCGCGCCTCGAAATCGCGAAACTGATCGAAGCTGGCGCAAGCCGGGGACAGCATCACGACATCGCCGGGCTGGGCCGCGTCCATCGCCTGCCGCACGGCATCGCACAGCATTTCGCTGCGCTGCACGGGCATCAGCGGTTCGAGGATCTCTGCGAAGCGCGGGCCTGCCTCGCCGATGGTGTAAGCCTGCACGACATGGCTGAAATAAGGGGCGCAGGCATCAAGGTCGTCGCCCTTGGGCAGCCCGCCGAGAATCCAGTGGACGCGCGGCCATGCGCCGAGCGCGGGCGCGGTCGAGGCCGGATTGGTCGCCTTGCTGTCGTTGATGAAGAGCACGCCGTTTGCCTCGGCCACGCGCTCCATGCGGTGCGGCAGGCCGACAAAGCTGGCGAGCGCGGCGCGCCACACCGGCTCCGAAATGCCGAGCCGCTCGGCAATGGCGACCGCGATGGCGGCATTTTGCAAGTTGTGCGGACCTTGCAGCGAGGGCCAATCCCCCTGCCCCGTCAGCGCAGCCGGATCGACCACGGCGACATCGCCTGCAGGCCGGTGCGCGGCGGTTTTGGCGGCAATGCGGCGCGTATCCTCATCCCCGCAGCCGAACACCGCGAACTGCCCGGCCTGCTGCATTTCGAACAGCCGCGCCTTGGAGGCGCCGTAGCCTTCGTATCCGTCATACCGATCAAGGTGATCGGGGCTGAGGTTGATGAAGGCGGCGATATCGGCCTGAAGGCTGTAGGTCAGATCGATCTGATAGCTCGACAGCTCCAGCACATAGACCCCGCCTTCGGGCAGCGGTGGCTGGCCGAGGATCGGCAAACCGATGTTGCCGCCCATTTCCGTGGGCAGGCCCGCGGCCTTGACGATGTGGTGGACCAGCGTGGTCGTGGTCGATTTGCCGTTGGTGCCAGTGATCGCCACCACTTTGTGCGGCGGCAGGCTGGCGCGGGCCTGCGCGAAGAGTTCGATATCGCCGATGATCGGCACCCCGGCCGCGCGGGCATGGGCGGCGATGGGATGGCGGTTGATCGGCACACCGGGGGAGACGACCATGCCGTCGAAGCCGGTGAGGTCGATCGTCAGCGGATCGGCAATGGTCGCCCGCCCCTCGACGGCGGCGCGCGCATCCTCGCGGCTATCCCATGCGGTGACGTCTGCCCCGCTGGCCAGCAGCGTATCCACGCTGGCCAGCCCTGAGCGCGCGAGGCCCAGAACTGCGTAGCGTTTGCCGCTGAAGGCGGGGGAGACGATCACGGCCTGCTTACCGAACCTTCAGCGTGGCGAGGCCGATGAGCGCGAGCACGATCGAGACGATCCAGAAGCGGATGACGACCGTCGATTCCTTCCAGCCGAGCTGTTCGAAATGGTGGTGGATCGGCGCCATGCGGAACACGCGCTTGCCCGTGCGCTTGTAGACGAAGACCTGCACGATCACCGAAACCGCTTCCATCACGAACAGCCCGCCGACGATGCCGAGCACGATTTCATGGTGGATCGAGACCGCGATCACGCCGAGCGTGCCGCCCAGCGCAAGGCTGCCGGTATCGCCCATGAACACAGCGGCAGGCGGCGCGTTGAACCACAGGAAGGCGAGGCCCGCACCCATCACCGCGCCGCAGTAGATCGACAGCTCGCCCGCGCGCGGCACGTGCGGAATGCCGAGGTAGGCCGCGAAATCCGCGCGTCCGGCAAGGTAGGCGATGATCGCGAAAGTGCCCGCCGCGATGATCACCGGCATCGTCGCGAGGCCGTCGAGCCCATCGGTGAGGTTCACCGCATTGCCCGCGCCAACGATCACGAACGCCGCGAACAGATAGTAGGCCGGGCCCATCGGAATATAGAGATTGCTGAAGACGGGCAGATAGAGATTGGTATCGGTAACGACGAGCGCCAGCGCAGTGCCCGCCACGACAAATTCGGCGATGAGCCGGATGCGCGCGGACAGGCCTGCGTGGGCGTATTTCGTCACCTTGGCGTAGTCATCAAGGAAGCCGATGAGGCCAAAGCCCAGCGTAACGACGAGGCAGGCCCATACGAACTTGCTGGTGAGATCCATCCACAGCACCAGCGAGATCGCGAGGCTGATGACGATCATCAGCCCGCCCATCGTGGGCGTGCCGCGCTTGGCGAGGTGCGATTGCGGGCCATCGGCGCGGATCGGCTGGCCCTTGCCCTGGCGCACGCGGAGCATGTTGATGAAGCGCGGACCGATGATCAGGCCGATGGTCAGCGCGGTGATCAGCGCCGCGCCCGAACGGAACGACTGGTAGCGGATCAGGTTGGCGATGCCTTCGAAATGCAGCCAGTGCGCCAGCAGGTAGAGCATTCAGTTTTCCCCGGCCGTTACGGCTCCAACAGCAGACCTGGCGGGCCGCACCCCGGCCGTGAGCGCGCGCACGAGGGCACCCAGTCCGACCGAATTCGACCCTTTGACCAGAATGGCGTCGCCGCCCTGCGGGCAATCCGCAGCAAGGCATTCCGCCGCTTCTGCAGCATTTCCGGCATGGTCGAGTTCGATTCGCCCCGCAAGGACGCCGCCTGCGCTTTTCCCCAGCGCGGTTGCCAGTTTTCGGCCAAGCCCGGCCGCCAGCGGGGCCATTTCCGGGCCGACGAGGATGATCCGCTCCACCCCGGCGGCGATCAGCGGCTCGGCCAGCGCGGCGTGATAGGCATCCGATCCTTCGCCCAGTTCCTTCATCGCGCCGAGCACCGCGATATGGCGGCGGGCGGGCGTTTCGCCCAGCGCGGCGATGGTCGCGCGCATCGAGGCGGGATTGGCGTTGTAGCTTTCATCGATCAGCAGCGCCTTGCCCGATCCGTCACCGCCAGGAGCCGGGATCACATGGCGCGCGCCGCGCCCGGCCAGACCTTCCATCTCCGCGAGCGCAAGGCCTGCCGCGCCCAGATCGCCGCCTGCCGCCGCAACCGCCGCCATGACGGCGAGCGAATTATCGACCCAGTGCGCGCCGGGCTGGGCAATCGTGTAGCACAGCTTGCGCGGGGCGAGCGAACCGCCGAACGATGCGGTGACGAGCGTGCCGCCGCCGTGCGCTGGCACGGCATCGAGCAGGCGCACATCGGCAGCGGCGCTGCGCCCGAAGCCGATCACCCGCCCGGCATGGCGCGCGGCGGCTTCGCGCAGCAGCGCGAAGTGCGGGTTGTCGGCCGGGATGATCGCGGTGCCGCCCGGCTCCAGCCCTTCGAAGATTTCAGCCTTTGCCTCGGCAATCGCTTCCTCGCCCGAGAAGTGCCCGATATGCGCGGGCGCAATGGTCGTCACGATGGCGATGTGCGGGCGCACCAGCCGGGTCAGCGCGGCAAGCTCGCCCGCATGGTTCATGCCCATTTCGAGCACGCCAAAACGCGTGCGCGGCGGCATCCGCGCCAGGCTGAGCGGCACGCCGACATGGTTGTTGTAGCTTTTGACCGAGCGGTGCGCGCGGCCCCGGCTACCGCGATCGAGCGCGGCGAACAGCGCTTCCTTGACCCCGGTCTTGCCCGCCGAACCGGTGACGCCGATGACCACGGCTTCGGCGCGGTCTGCGCGGGCGCGGGCGGCATGGCCCAGATCGACCAGCGCCTGCGTGGTGCTTTCGACCAGCACATGCGGCCAGGGCACCGCCCGATCCACCAGTGCCGCCGTGGCCCCGCGCGCGAAGGCGCTTTCAAGGAAGCGGTGGCCATCGCTTTCCGCGCCGATCAGCGCGATGAACAAGTCGCCGGGCTGGACTTCGCGGCTGTCCGTCGCGCAGCCCGAAACCTCGAACGTGCCCGAAGCCGTGCCGCCGGTCGCGGCCGCGATTTCGTCCGCCGTCCACAGCGCGAGGCCGATGGCGTCGCCCGCTTCGACCGGCCATTGCAGCAAGGCTCTCATCGCATTCATTGGCTGCACTCCCGCGCCACTTGCACGTCGTCGAAAGGAAGGACGCGCATGGCCTCACCGCGTCCCACGATCTGGCCCTGTTCGTGGCCCTTGCCGGCCACCAGCACGATATCACCCGCGCCCGCGGCGGCAATGGCGGCGGCAATGGCTTCGCGGCGGCCCGGCACTTCGCGCGCGCGTTCGTTGCAGCCGCCCATGACGGCGGCACGGATGAGGCCGGCGTCCTCGCCGCGCGGATTGTCATCGGTCACGATTACCAGTTCGGAGCCTGCACAAGCGGCGCGGCCCATCTCGGGCCGCTTGCCTTCATCGCGGTCCCCGCCCGCGCCGAACACGGTGACGAGCTTGCCCGTGCCTGCGACATGCGGGCGCAGCGCGGCGATGGCGGCGGTGATGGCATCAGGCGTATGCGCATAATCGACATAGACCGGCGCGCCAGCCCGCGTGATCGCGGCGCGTTCCAGCCGCCCGCGCACCGGCTGGATGCGCGAAAGCGCGGAGAGCGTCGCTGCCGGATCGCCGCCCGCGGCCATGACCAGCCCCGCCGAAACCAGCGCGTTGGCCGCCTGATAGGCCCCGATCAGCGGCAGATCGAGCTTGCGCGTGGTGCCGCCGAACGCCAGTTCCAGCGTCTGCCCCAGCAGCGTGGGCGTGCGCGAGAGGAGGCGCAGCGTCTCGCCCTGCTCGCCCACGGTGATGAGCTTCAGCCCGCGTGCCTTGGCCGCTGCGATGGCCTGCGCCGACCACGCGTCGTCCGCCCAGACCACCGCCGTGCCATCGGCTGCGATCACATCGGCAAACAGGCGCATCTTGGCGGCGAAATATGCCTCCATCGTGCCGTGATAATCAAGATGATCGCGGCTGAGATTGGTGAAAGCCCCGGCGATCACGCGCGGGCCTTCGTTGCGGAACTGATCGAGCCCGTGGCTGGAGGCCTCATACGCCACGTGGCTCACACCCTCGCGCGCAAGGCCCGCAAGATTGGCGAGGAAAGTTACGATATCGGGCGTGGTGAGGCCGGTGGAGACGCTTTCGTCTGCGGTCGTGACGCCGAGCGTGCCGATGGATGCGGCGTGGAAACCCGCCATGCGCCAGAGCTGGCGCGTCATCTCGACCGTGGAAGTCTTGCCGTTGGTGCCGGTGACGGCCACTAGCGTTTCGGGCACCGGCGCGAAGAACGGGGCGGCAAGGCACGCGAAGGCCCGGCGCGGGGCGGGATCGGCGATATGGACCGCGCCTTCCACAATGGCTTCGGGCCGGGCGACAATGGCAATCGCACCAGCCTTTACCGCGTCGGCGATGAAATCCTCACCATTGAACCGCGCGCCGGTGAACGCGCCGAACACCGTGCCGGGGGCGACCTTGCGGTGATCGATGGCAAAGCCGGTGACTTGCGCGCTGGCCAGACCCGTGGCGGTTTCAGGCAGGACCAATCCAGCTGCTGCGGCAAGGACGCCGAGGTTCATTCGCCGTCTCCGGAGCCAACCAGCGGGCTGAGGTCGGAAATATCGACATCGTGGTGCGCATCGGGAACCACACCCAGCATCGGCCCGATGCGCGGCACCAGCCTGCCGACGATGGGCGCGGCGTTCCATGCGGCGGTGCGCTGGCCGGAAGTGGCAGTCGTGCCTTGCGGTTCATCGAGCATCACGATCACCACATAGCGCGGCTTGTCCATCGGGAAAGCTGCCGCAAAGGTCGCGATCAGCGAGGTCTTGCGGTAGCCGCCGGTGCCGGGCTTTTCCGCCGAGCCGGTCTTGCCGCCAACGCGAAAGCCGGGGGCATCGGCCTTGCGGCCCGTGCCATCGGCCACAATCATGCGCAGCAACTGGCGCAGCCGCGCGCTGGTCGAGGCCTGAAACACGCGGCGGCCCGGCGGGAGGTGCGCAGGGTCCACCTTGTAGAGCGTGGCCGGGCGCCAAATGCCGCCATTGACGAGCGCGGCATAGGCCGAGGCGAGGTGCAGCGGCGTGACCGCGATGCCGTGGCCATAGCTCACCGTCATCGTCGTCAGCCGCGCCCAATCGCCCTTGCCGCCTTCGCCGCCGCCATGCGGCCAGAGCGGGAAACCGCGCGCGGGCAGTTCGATGGTCGGGCGCTCGTTCATGCCCAGCGCCATCATGGTGGCGCGCAGCCGGACCGGCCCAAGCAGGTCGGCCACGTGCGCGGTGACCGTGTTCGACGAATGGATCAGCGCCTCGGGCACATTGAGCGAGGCGCCGAAATTGTGGCTATCGTGAATGGTGAACTTGCCGACCGGGAACGGCACCGCCGGATAGCGCACCGAAAGATCGGTGATCACCCCGGCATCGATGGCCGAGGCGACGGTGATCGGCTTGAACGTGGAGCCGAGCTCGTAGACCTGGTTCGACACGCGGTTGAACACGAGATCGTTGAAGGCCATGTCCGACCGGTTCGGATTGAACGAGGGCAGCGAGGCGAGCGCGATGACTTCGCCGCTATCGGCATCGAGGATCAGCCCCGCCGCGCCCTTGGCATTGGTTTCCATCATGCCCCGGCCCAGCTCGTCCTCCAGCGCGCCTTGCGCCCGCGCATCGATGGAGAGCGCGGTGGGGGTGCCGCGATAGGCCGGATCGAGCAGGCGCGGCTCCAGCACCTGTTCCATGCCGACATGGCCCTTGCCCGCCTCGTCGACATAACCCAGCACGTGTGCGGCCAGCGAGCCTTGCGGATAGAAGCGCTGCTCCTCACGCGGGAATTCAAGCGCCGGTTCGCCCAGCGCGAAGACCTTGTTGGCTTCTTCGGGCAGGACGCGGCGGCGCAAGTAGCCGGGCTTGCCCGCCTTCAGCCGCGCCACGAGATCGGCGTAATCGGCATCGGGGAAGATGCCGAGGAGCGCGCGCGCCACTTCTTCGGGCGTCTTGACCAGCGGCGCACCACCCTCACCCAAGGCCTTGGGATTGAACCACAGCGAATAGGACGCAAACGCGCGGGCGAGCGGGAGGCCGTTGCGATCGGTGATTTCCCCGCGCGAAGGCAGCAGCGCTTCGGCCAGCGAGGCGCGCTCGGGCGTCTGTTCGAACAGGCCGAGCTGGCCAATGCGCACGCAGGCCGTCAGCGCGACGAACACGAACAGCAGCATGATCCACAGCACGCGCAGCCGCGCGGTATTCAGCGCGCTGTGGCGAACATTGGCCAGCTGGACGCGGCCGGTGGCAATGGCGGCTGAGGCGGTGAGCGCATTCACGGGGTGGACTTGCTCCCCTTGGTGGCCGGCTTCTTGGCGGCGGGCTTTTTAGCAGCAGGCGTTTTGGCAGCAGACGTTTTGGCGGCAGACTGGGCGCTGGCCCCGGATTTCGCTTCCGTCAGCTTGGCACCCTTGCCGGGACGAACGCCGTCATCCTTGGCAGACTTGGCGAGTGCCGGCTTCTTGCCCGAGACAACCTCCTTGCCGCCCTTTTCTTTTCCGCTCTTCTCCTTGCCGCCTTGGCCCGGCGTGCCGACCATCGACAGCCGCGCGCCGAGATTGGCGGTCGCCGCAGCCCGCTCCTGCGCATCGGCGGGCTTTGCCGCAGGCTTCGCAGCATCCTCCTGCGCAGGAGCAGAAAGATCCGCCGAACCGGAAAGCCCGGCTCCGGCAAGCCCCGCGATCACCGACGGGAACGCCGCTTCTGCCGCAATCGCATCGTCCGCGCTGGCCACGCGAATCGGTTCGGGCGCATCGGGGCCTTCGGGCTTGGCGAAGGCGGCCAGCTGGCGCTCGCTGGCGATATACTGGCTGGCCGAAGGCGCGACATAGCCGAACTCGACATCGTTCCAGAGCTTTAATTGCTGCTGGTTGGCGCGGGTTTCCACCTCGGTTTCGAGGTAGAGCTTCTCCTTGCGCAGCGAAATGATCTGCAGTTCGGTGCGGTGAACCTGGCTGCGCAGCGCATTGACGCGAAATGCCATGACCATGACCAGCGCGCCGCAGACGAGCAGCAGTGCAAGCCAGCCGACAGACCGGAAGCGGTTGGCACTGACCATCATGCGGCCATCCCTCCCATCACGCGCCCCTCCCGCGCGGGCGCAGCGGTGCGCACGGCCCAGCGCAGCGTGGCCGAACGCGCGCGGGGATTGCGTGCCTGCTCCTCCGCGCTGGGGCGGATCGCGGCGGAAGGCTTTTCGAACACCGGCGCGGCGGCGGGGCCGCGCACGGGCAGATGGCGGGACCCTGCGGGAACAGCGCCGGCCGCTTCGCGCAGGAACTGCTTCACAATGCGGTCTTCGAGGCTGTGGAAGCTGACAACCGCGAGGCAGCCGCCGGGGGCGAGCACGCGCTCTGCTGCGGCCAGCCCGGCGTGAAGTTCGTCCAGCTCACCGTTCACATGAATGCGCACGGCCTGAAAGCTGCGCGTCGCCGGATCCTTCGGCGCGCCGGGGCGATAGCCCAATGCCTTGCGCACGACATGGGCGAACTCGCCCGTGGTCGTCAGCGGACGAGCGGCGACCACCGCGCGGGCGATCCGGCGCGACTGGCGCTCCTCGCCGTAGTGATAGAGCACATCGGCAATCGCTTCTTCGGCTGCGCCGTTGAGGAAATCGGCGGCGCTTTCCCCGGCCTGCGACATGCGCATATCGAGCGGGCCATCGCTGGAGAAGGCGAAACCGCGCGCGGCCTGATCGAGCTGCATCGAGCTGACGCCGATATCGAACACGACGCCCTGCACCGTTGCCACGCCCACATCGGCCAGCCCTTCGGCCAGTTCGGAAAAGCGGCGCGGATGCAGCACGAGGCGCGGCGGCACTTCGGAGACTTCCCCCCAGGCCCGGCCGGCCGCAATCGCATCGGGGTCGCGATCGAAGGCATGGACGGTTGCGCCGGCACCGAGCAGGCGGCGGGTATATCCGCCTGCGCCGAAGGTGGCGTCCACGATCATGTCGCCCGGCGCGGGGTGCAGCGCGGCGATCACCTCATCGAGGAGCACGGGGATGTGGGGAGCCGCCGTCATTTGCGGGCTGCCTTGGCCGAAAACTCGGCCATGCGGGCGCGGCAGGCCGATTTGACCGAGTCCCATTCCGGACCCATCGCAAACAGCACATCGGGCGACCAGATCATGATCTGGTGCATGCCGCCGTGAAAATAGAGCTCATCGCCAACCTGGGCCTGTTCGCCGAGATATTCGGGCAGGACGAAGCGGCCGGAATCATCGAAGTTGATCCGGGCGAAACCGGCAATCTGTGCGGCGCGCAAGTCGATGTCGAACGGCTCGCCACGCTCGATCGCCACGCGTTCCTCGTGCGCCAGCATTTCGGCAAAGCTGTCGGCGCGCGATTCGCCGAAGCCGACGAGGCAGGGATGCTTGGCGTGTTTGTCGAGGCAAAGGGTGCGGCTGCCGCGCGAGGCATCGCGGACGGTCTGGCGGAAGTCCGCAGGGAGGACAAAGCGGTTCTTCTCGCCGCGCGGCGAAAAGCCCTGCCCCCAATACTGCGACTGCGCCCCTGCCACGCGCCGGTTCCCCACCTCGGACGAAAGCCTCCCGACCCGGCCGCGCGCACCCGCGCTGCCGACTCATCCCCCGCGGATGCGTCATGGAGTCCGTCCTGATGGGAGGATGTCTTAACGCGGGAGGGTCCGGGCGAAAAGGGGAAAATGCGGGAAATCACGTTCAAACGTTGATTCCACCGGATGAATCATTGCTTGGGGCAATCACGTAGGGTGGCGCGGAATGGCTGGCGCATCAGGCGAAATCCCGCATTTCCGCCAAATTTCATGGCTGACCGGCGCGGCGCACACGGAACGGCTGCGCGTTCCCGCGATTTCCCGTGGGCGATTCCCGCAAAATCCCGTGTGGAAAACTCAAGGCGCGAAGGCGCGCCGCATCAGCATCCGCAGCATCCGCCCGCGCTGGGCCGCTGCCGGGCCTTCTGCCGGTTCCAGCAATGCCGCATCGGCCACGATCAGCGCGCTGCCCTTGCCGATCCGGCACTGGGCCATGAGGCCACCCTCCTCGATCCGGCACAGCGCCACTGCTCCCGGAAGCTGGGAAAGTTCCCCCGGAGCGTTCACCGGAAACGGCATTCCCGCGTTTTCCCGCTCTCCTCGATCCTCACGCAGCGCCAAGCCCCAGTGCGTGAGGATCGGGGAAAGCAGCACGGTATCGGCGGGGCGGCGCGGATCACCGAGCGGGAAGCGGCTTTCGCTGGTCAGCAGGGGATCGGCGAACAGCAGCAGGTGCCCGCCGCTGCGCACCCAGCCATCGAGTGCGACGTTCTCCGCAGGCTCCAGCGGGCGCGGCTGCGCGATCAGCAGATCGGCGAGCGCACCGGGTGCGAGCAGGGTATCGAGCGGGACGAGGCGGCGGCTTTCTTCGAGCACCGGGCGCGCCCAGTGCGGCTTGCCGGGCACGGCCAGCCGGGCGGACACGCCATCCGCTTCGCTCCACAGGATCGGCAGGCTGGTGAACAGGCCGAGCGGGCTGCGCTGGGGCGATTGGCTGCAAGCGGACAGCGCGAGCGCGCCCGCCGCGAGGACAAGCAGCGCGCGAATGCGGTTCAGTTGCCGGCGGGGCGCGGCGCGGGCCGCGCGGGCTTGGCCCCGTTCGCCTCGTTGCCACCACCGCCGCCCACCGGCAGTTCGGGCGCAACGCCCATGTCGACCAGCGGATCGTTGGCCGTGCTGGGGCTTGGGCTGGGGCTGACGGCCACGGCCGGTGCCGTGCTGGCGGTGGCGCCTTCTACCTGCTTGGCCCGGTCCATGATCACATTGGCAAGGCTGACGATCAGCAACATCGCCGCCAGCCCGAACAGGCCGATCTGCAGGCGGTGCACTGCCTGCGCGCGCAATTCACGCGGGGTGGGGAACGCGGGCTGAAGCGCCGCGCGGCGCGCCGCATCGGCGGGGGATTCGCCCGCTGGCGGCACGAACTCTGCCGCAGGTGCGCGATCAGGGATAAGGCCGAACAATGCCATGGCCCTGATACTACGCGCTTATGCCAGCCAAGGGAATACCGGCAGCCCCTTCGCGCGCAGCCACTCCGGATTGTAGAGCGAGGAGAGGTAGCGGAAACCGGTGTCGCACAGGATGGTGACGATGCGTTTGCCCGGTCCGAGCTGCTTGCCCAGCGCGACGGCCCCCGCCACGTTGATGCCGCTCGACAGGCCGAGGCACAGCCCTTCCTCGGCCAGCAGGCGGCGCACCCATTCGAGGCCGTCCTCGTCCGAAATGCGGAACTGCGTATCAATCGGCGCGCCTTCGAGGTTCGCGGTGATGCGCCCCTGCCCGATGCCTTCGGCGACCGAGGAGCCTTCGGATTTCAGCTCGCCGTGGGCGTAGTAATTGTAGAGCGCCGCGCCGTGCGGGTCTGCCAGACCGATGGTCACGGCCTCGTCGTACGCCTTGAGGCCGAAGCCCACGCCCGCAATCGTGCCGCCGGTGCCCGCCGCGCAGATGAAGCCATCGATCCGGCCTTCCATCTGCGCCCAGATTTCCGGCGCGGTGCTTTCGATATGGGCGCGGCGGTTGGCGATATTGTCGAACTGGTTGGCCCAGATCGCGCCTTCGGTCTCCTCGGCAATGCGGCGCGAGGTGTGGACGAAGTGGCCCGGATTGGAAAACGGCGCGGCGGGGACCAGCACGAGCTCGGCCCGCAAGGCGCGCAGCGTGTCCATCTTCTCGCGCGATTGGGTTTCGGGCATGACGATCACGGTCTTGTAGCCCAGCGCATTGGCGACCAGCGCAAGGCCGATGCCGGTATTGCCCGCCGTGCCTTCGACGATGGTCCCGCCTGGCTTCAGCGCGCCGCGCGCTTCCGCATCGCGCACGATCCACAGCGCGGCGCGGTCCTTCACCGAGGCGCCGGGATTGGCGTATTCACACTTGCCATAGATCTCGCAGCCAGCAGCCTCGCTCGGTCCTTTCAGCAGGACGAGCGGCGTATTACCGATCAGCGAGAGAGTATCGGACAGCGGGGCGGGCGGGGGGGCGGGCGACGGGACGATCTGGTTCATGCCCGGTGAGGTAATGCGCCGCCGCGCGCGCCGCAATGGATTTGCGCTTGGGCGGCGGCAAGCGCGGGTTTGAAGGGGCTACTCCCGCCCGGCCCGGATCGCACCGCCTGCCGCGAACGGCGCAATCGCCAGCACCGCAAGGCTGGAGGCCGCCAGCAGCAGCAGGCCGCCCTCCCCGCCCGGCTGGAGCGAGCCCGCGCCGAAGATCAGCAGCGGAACGGCCAGCGGAATCGCCAGCAGCCCGCCCAGCGCGGCGCCCGCGCGCAGGCCCGCCGTCAGCGCGGCAATGGTCACGCCGATGGCGGCAAGGCCCGGCGTGCCGAGCAGCAGGCCCAGCTCCACCGTCCACAATTGCGCGCCGTCCAGCCCCAGCAGCCCGGCGGCGAGCGGCGCGGCGAGCATCAATGGCACACCGAAGCTGAGCCAGTGCGCGAGAATGCGCAGCAGCAGCACGCCTTCTTCGGCAATCCCGCGCAGCGCCCACTGGTCGAAGAACCCGGCCTCCAGATCAGGCTCCACCAGCCGGTCGAGCGGGAGGATCGCGGCAAGCAGCGCCGCCACCCAGATCACACCTGCCCCGGTGCGGGCCAGCAGCCGCGCGTCCGGCCCCACCGCGAAGGGATAGAGCATCGCGACAGCGAGGAAGAACAGCAGCGGCAGCAGCGCCCCGCCCCGCCCCGGCGCGCCCATCAGCAGCAGGGTGAGATCGCGGCGGAAGATCGTCCACAAGGATTTCACGGCAGATGCTCCAGCAGCGCGAGCGTCTTGAGCTTCTGCAATTGCAGCGGCTGGTGCGAGGCGATGACGGCAATGCCGCCGAGCGCGCGGTGCGCCTCGATCGCGGCTTGCGTGGCCGCGCCCCAATGCGTGTCGAGCCCGTTCAAGGGTTCGTCCAGCAGCCAGATCCGCGCGCCGCTGGCGGCGAGGCGGGCGAGTGCGGCGCGCTTGCGCTGGCCGGTGGAGAGATAGCGCACAGGCACATCGAGCAGATCGTCCAGCCCGAAATCGGCGCGCGATTCTCCGGCACGGTCCACTGCGCGCCAGAACGCCAGCGCTTGTCCCAGCGGGAGGTGCGCATCGAGCGCGGGGCGTTCGTCCGCCAACGCCAATGTGCCGTCATGCTCGACATGGCCGTTATAGGGCCGCAGCAGCCCGGCCAGAATGCGCATGAGGCTGGACTTGCCGATGCCGTTCGGCCCGGCCAGCTGAAGCGCATCGCCCTGATGGAGTTCGAAGCCCACCCCCTTGAACAGGAGCCGGTCGCCGCGCCGGCAGGCAAGATCATAGGCAGCAAGACGAGCAGGTTGCATCACCTCACGCGATAGGGGAAAGACCGGGACCTGCCAAGGAGAGCCGAACGATGGCGATTGCCCAGCTGACCGAAACCGAACGCGCCGCCGCACTCGCCGCGCTGCCCGCGTGGTCCTTGCGCGAAGATGGCCTCGCGATCACCCGCACTTTCCGCTTCGCCGATTTTGCTGAGGCCTTCGGCTTCATGACCCGCGTGGCAATCCTGGCGGGAAAGGCCGATCACCACCCGGAATGGTTCAACGTCTACAACCGCGTGGAAATTACGCTGACGACGCACGATGCGGGCGGGCTGAGCCAGCGTGACGTGGCGCTGGCATCGGCGATTGACGGGTTCGGGGCCTAGCCGCCCAGCGGCCCGTTTTGCTGGCCCACCTGCTTGCGCAGCGCGCCGGGCATCCAGCGGGCGGCGAAGGCGAGTTTCCGCGCGGTCTTGCCCACCAGCGTGTGGACTTTATCGCCGTGGACCGCCGCCCATGCGGCTTCGGCCACATCGCTGACGGGGGTGATTTCCAGCCCGGCGGAGATGACGCGGCCGCGGATGTCCTCGTTCGAGGCGCGGTTGGGCGCGTGATCGAGCAGCGGCGTTTCGATGAAGCTGGGCATCAGATCGCGCACGCGGATGCCGTCTGCCTTCCATTCGCCATCGAGTGATTCGGTGATCGAGCGGACGCCGAACTTGGTGGCCGAATAGATCGAGCCGCCGGGCACACCATAGATGCCCGCCGCGCTCGCGGTGTTGAGCAGGCACGATCCGGGTGCGGACGCCTTGAGCCAAGGCCAGGCCGCCTGCGCGCCGAAGATCACGCCCTTGAGGTTGATATCGAGCGTGCGTTCGACTTCCTCGGTGCTGCAATCGATGATGCGCCCGCCGATGGGAATGCCCGCATTGTTGAACACCACATCGATCTTCCCGCCCGAAGCCGCCGCGCAATCGGCAAGCGCCCCGTCCCACGCGGCGCGATCCCGCACATCGAGCTTGTGCTGCGAGGAGAACCCCGCCGGGATTAGCGCGGCGGTGCCTGCCATGCCTTCCTCGTTGATATCGGCAATGCCCACGAACCAGCCGCTGCGGCCAAACCGTTCTGCCACCGCGCGCCCGATGCCCGATGCGCCGCCGGTGATGAAAATCGTCTTGGTCGCCACAACTCTACACCCTTTGTTGTTGGGGCGCGAACTTACAGCGCGGGGTTGTTATAGCAATGCCACGTGAAGATCGCCGCCGCGCCGCGATGCGGGCGCCAGTCTTCGGCCATCGCGCGGGCCTGCTTTTCGTCGGGCCGCTCGGCCAGCCCCAGCAGCTTGGCCATGCCTGCCTGCACTGCCAGATCGCCCGCCGGCCAGATATCGGGGCGACCTTCGGCGAACAGCAGGTAGATTTCCGCCGACCAGCGCCCGATGCCCTTGATCTTGGTGAGCTGCGCGATGGCGGCCTCGTCGTCTTCGGGCAGGGAATGCAGATCGAGCTCACCCGTCACCACCAGTTCGCACAAGGACCGCGCATAGCCCTGCTTCTGGCGCGAGAGGCCGCAGGCGCGCAGGGAATCGAAATCGGCTTGGAGCAAGTCCTGCGGCGGCATGGCATCGCCGAGCAGCGCCTCCAGCTTGTTCCAGACAGACGCGGCGGCGGCGACGCTGACTTGCTGGCCGACAATCGTGCGCAGCAGCGTGACATAGCCGCGCTGGCGGATGCGCGGCTCTGGGTGGCCGACACGGGCGACCGCCTCGGCGATCAGCGGGTTCTTCGCGGAGACGTAGGCGAGCCCATCCGCGATCTGGCTGGCAGTGAGGCCCATATCCGAAAGCTTTCCTTTTGAGGCCATGATGCAGCGCAGCACCTTGCCAAAACGCCCCCCGCGCGATAGCAGCCCCGGGCAAACGGGGCCAGAGAGCGCGCCTACCCAATCCTGCCGCTCTCAACAGGAGATCAGATCGATGCCGAAGCTTGTCGTGGTGAACCGCTCGGGTGAAGAATCCACTGTCGAGGCCGCAGCCGGCCTTTCGGTGATGGAAGCGATCCGCGACAACGGCTTTGACGAACTCCTCGCGCTGTGCGGCGGCTGCTGCTCGTGCGCGACCTGCCACATCTATATCGACCCTGCCTTCGCCGACAAGCTGCCGAAGATGAGCGAAGACGAGAACGACCTCCTTGATAGCTCGGATCACCGCAACGAGACCTCGCGCCTTTCGTGCCAGGTGCAGCTGACGGCTGATCTCGACGGGCTCAAGGTCGTGATCGCACCGGAAGACTGAGGCGCGCCGCGCGGCCAAGCGCTGCGCGACCTTCCTGAAAAGGCAGACATGAAAACGCCCCGGCGCAGCAACGCGCACGGGGCGTTTTCATGTCTGCCGGGGACAGCTCACACCCATTCCACGCGCTGCAGTCAGTGCCTGAACGCGCGATGAATTTGCGTGGTCTGGCCGGTCCATTCACCCCGTGGGCAAAGCGGTCCAGCGGGAGGTATTCCGAATGTATATACCATGTAGCTATTTTGCTGCGTCGCCAAAATGTCACACGAGAAAACTCCCTAAAGTACCGTTTTAATTACTCAAAAATGTCATACTTCAACCCTAGCAGCCGCAGCATTCCAAGGCTTGATGAGGGAGTTTTTTGTATGCGCCTTGCCACTCTGCTGCTCACCACCACGGCTTTTGCCGTCGCCAGCCCCGCCTTCGCGGCACCCGAACCCCAGACCGCCGCACCGGCTGCTGCCGATGCGACCGCCACCGAAAGCGGCGAAGGCGAAGCCATTGTCGTCTACGGCACCGGCAAGACCCGTCAGGTTCAGGAAGTTTCGGGCGCCGACCTTGCCATCCAGGCCGCAGGCACCAGCCCGCTGCGTGCGATCCAGAAGCTGCCTTCGGTGAACTTCCAGTCCGCCGACGCCTTCGGCACCTATGAATGGTCGACCCGCATCACGCTGCGCGGTTTCAACCAGAACCAGCTCGGCTTCAACCTCGATGGCATTCCGCTCGGCGACATGTCGTATGGCAACAACAACGGCCTGCACATCAGCCGCGCGATCTCGGCGGAAAACATCGGCCGCACCGTCGTCAGCCAGGGTTCGGGTTCGATCGACACGCAGTCGACCAACAACCTCGGCGGCACGCTGAACTTCTATTCGATCGATCCCAAGGAGGCGCTCGGCCTCGATGCCAGCGGCACCTATGGCTCGAACAACACCTGGCGCGGGTTCCTGCGCGGCGGGATCGGCACGCGCGATGGCGCGCGCGCCTTCGCGTCGGTGGTCTATGCCACGACCGACAAGTGGAAGGGCGATGGCAAGCAGCGCCAGCTCAACGTGAACGCCAAGGGCGTGGTGCCGCTGGGCTCGGTCACGCTGGACGGTACGTTCAGCTATTCGAACCGCGCCGAGCAGGACTATCAGGACCTCAGCCTCGATCAGATCAAGCGCCTTGGCTATGACTGGGACAACTTCGGCCCCGGCCAGTATGCGCTGGCCATTCAGGTGGCCGACATTGCCGCCAATCGCGGCGATACCGGCACCACGCCGCTCAACCCTTCGGCGGGCACGGTCTATCCCGGCAAGATCAAGACCGCAGACGACGCCTACTACGATGCATCGGGCCTGCGCCGCGATACGCTCGCCTCGGTCGGCCTGCTCGCTGATCTCGCGCAGAACGTGACGCTGAAGGCGCGAACCTACTTCCACAAGAACGAAGGTCAGGGCACTTGGGGTTCGCCCTATGTCAACAGCCCGACCGGCGTGCCGATGGCACTGCGCACCACCGAATACGACATCAACCGCAAGGGCCTGTTCGCCAGCGTGAACGCCGAACTCGGCATGAACAGCCTGACCGTCGGCGCATGGTACGAGAACAACGACTTCAATCAGGCGCGGCGCTTCTATGCTTATGCCAGCCGCACCAACCCGGGCCGCGATCACCTGAAGTTCCAGCGCGATCCGTTCTTCACGCAGTGGGAAGTGGCGTTCAACACCAAGACTTTCCAGTACTACGTCGAGGACGAAATCAAGCTGGGCGATGCCAAGATCAGCCTCGGCTGGAAGGGCTTCAAGGTCGACAACCACGCGCGGCCGATCGTGGCGGGCGGGCGCACGCAGGGCGATCTGGCGACGAAGGACTGGTTCCAGCCGCATGTAGGCGCGAGCTACAAGTTCACGCCCGAGATCGAGGCCTTTGCAGGCTTCACCCAGGTAACGCGCGCCTTCACCTCGGCCACCACGGCAGGGCCGTTCTCGTCCAGCCAGGTCGGTTTCGATGCGATCAAGCCGTTCCTCAAGCCGGAACAGTCGGACACGTATGAAGCGGGCCTGCGCTACACCAGCGGCATCTTCAACGGCGTGCTGGCGGGCTACCTCGTCAACTTCCGCAACCGCCTGCTGGCGATCCCGACTTCGGTGGGCATCGTGGGTGCGGCGAATGCGCTGCAGAACGTGGGCGGCGTGCGTTCGGCCGGTATCGAGGCGAGCGGCGAAGTGCGCTTCGGCCGCGGCTGGTCAGCGCTGGCTTCCTACAGCTACAACGACAACACCTACCGCAACGACGTGGTGATCCGCACCAAGGATGCGCAGGGCAACGATGTGGTGACCACGATCCCGACCGCGGGCAAGACGGTGACCGACAGCCCCAAGCACCTCATCCACGGCGAAGTTTCCTACGATCAGGGGCCGATCTATGGCCGCGTCGGGGTTGACTTCATGTCGAAGCGCTACTTCACATACACCAACGACAAGTCGGTCCCGCGCCGCGCGCTGGTGGATGCGACGTTGGGCTATCGCATTGATCTGGGGATGAGAAAGCCGGTGGAACTGCAGATCAACGCGACCAACCTGCTGGACAAGAGCTATGTCGCCACGATCGGCTCCAACGGCTTCGGCAACAGCGGCGATAACCAGACGCTGCTCGCCGGTGCTCCGCGCCAGGTCTTTGCAACGATCAAGGTAGGGTTCTGATAATGCGCCGCGCGCTTCCTTTCGCTCTTCTCGCCGCAGTTTCGCTCGGCGCCATGACCGGGGAAGCGCGCGGCGCTCCCGTCCTCTTGATTTCCATCGACGGGCTGCGGCCCGCCGACGTGCAGGACGCCGAGGCGCGCGGCCTTAAAGTGCCCAACTTGCGGCGCTTTCTGGCCGAGGGCACGTATGCAACCGGCGTCACCGGCGTGCTACCGACGATTACCTATCCCAGCCACACCACGCTGATCACCGGGGTTTCGCCCGCCAAGCATGGCATCGTGGGCAACACGACTTACGATCCCCTGCAGATCAACCGGGGCGGCTGGTTCTGGTATGCCTCGGACGACAAGGCGCGCACGCTGTGGGATGCCGCGCACGAAGCGGGGCTGACCACTGGCAATGTCCACTGGCCGGTTTCGGTGGGCGCGAAGAACGTGACATGGAACCTGCCGCAGATGTGGATCACCGGACACGGCGATGACCGCAAGCTGCTCGACGTTCTGGCAACGCCGGGGCTGACAGGCGAGCTGGAGCAGGCGGCGGGCGTCCCCTATGCCGATGGCAAGGCCGAAGACCTGCCCGCCGATGTGGTCCGCGCGAAATATGGCGCGGCGTTGATCGCACAGCACAAGCCTGCCTTCATGACGATGTACCTCGCCGCGCTCGATCACACGCAGCATGAAGCCGGGCCGGGTTCGGCGCAGTCGCATGCCGTGCTGGAAGCGCTCGATGGCCTCGTTGGCGATCTCGTTGCGGCGGAAATGAAAGCCCATCCCGATGCGGTGATCGCGCTCGTCAGCGACCACGGTTTCGCGCCCGTTGATACGGTGATCAACCTCTACCGCCCGTTCATCGATGCCGGGCTCGTCACCGTGAACGCGGACGGCAAGATCACGGCGGCGGAGGCAACCCCATGGGGCTCGGGCGGATCGTTCGCGATCAGGCTGGCGCGGCCCGATGATGCGGCGCTGAAGGCCAAGGTGAAAGCCGTGCTCGACAAGCTGGCCGCCGATCCTGCCGCGAAGTTCGAGCGCGTGCTGGATGCGGCAGAGACCCTGGCTGCGGGCGCCAATCCCGAAGCGAGCTTCTATGTGAACCTCAAGCTCGGTGCGGTTGCAGGGCCGTTCATCAATGCCACCTTGCCGCTCACGTTCCCCTCACCCAGCAAGGGCATGCACGGCTATTTCCCCGCTGCGCCTGAGATGCGCTCCACCTTCATGGTGATGGGCAAAGGCGTGGACAAGGCGCGCAATCTGGGCGAGATCGACATGCGCACGATTGCGCCGACGCTGGCGAAGGCGATGGGCGGCACGCTGCCCGGCGCGGAAAAGCCTGCAATCGAATTGGCAAAGTAGGAAGCCTACCAGCCCCGGCTGCCGGGTCCGCCCTTGAACGGCCCGGCCACCGCGCTGGTGATCCATCCGCCATAGAACGCGCCCGGCTGCGGCACCACGGTTTCGCCGTCCACGCTGCACCGGTCAAACGGCGCGGCATAGAACGCGACATGGTCCTTGAGCGCGAGGAAGCTGCGCGTCGGGCTCGGGTAGCTCCAGCCGACTTGCGGCAGGACTTCGCCTTCCACCACAACGTCCCAATAGACTGCCGCGCCCTTCCATTCGCACAGCGAGGAGCCTGACGCGCGGCGCAGCACGCCCGGCGCGATGTCGTCCGGGTGGATGTAGTAGCTGGGCGGATGGCTGGTTTCGAGCGTCTGCACGGCGCGGCGGGTATCGGCGATGATGCGCCCGCGATGAGCGATCACCACATGCACAGAGCAAGGCCGCGCCACGGCGGGGCGGGGATAGTCCCACACGCTTTCCTGCCCCGGACGGACCGGATCAGGTTTGGGCCACATCAGAGCCGCAGCCCTGCCGTCTCGGGCAGGCCGCTCATCAGGTTGAGGCTCTGCACCGCAGCCCCGCTCGCGCCCTTGCCGAGATTGTCGAGCAGCGCGACGAGCCGCGCTTGCGTGCCGTCCGGGCTGCCGAAGACGTAGAGATCGAGCCCGTCGCGCGGTTCGTCCGAGCGGCGCAGCAGGAGTTCATCCGGCACGCCCTCCAGCACGCGCACCAGCGGGCTGTCTGCGTAGAACACCTTCAGCGCATCGCGCAGCGCGTCAGGACCAGCCGCGCCGGGCATCGCGGCCAGCGGCACCGGCACTTCCACGACCATGCCGCGATGCGCGGGGATCACCGCAGGCGCGAAGATCGGCGCATGGGTCAGCCCCGCATGGCTCTGCATTTCGGCCACGTGCTTGTGGCCCAGGGCGAGGCCATAGGCGCGGAAGGCAATGTCGGGATCGTCCTCGAACCGCGCGATCAGCGCCTTGCCGCCGCCCGAATAGCCCGAGACGGCGTTGACCGTGTAGGGCCAATCCGCCGGAAGCAGCCCGGCGCGCAGCAGCGGCACGAGGAGGCCGAGGAAGCCGGTGGGATAGCAGCCGGGGTTGGAAACCCGCTTGGCCGCCGCCACCGCCGCATGGCCCGCGATTTCAGGGAAACCATAGGTCCAGCCCGGTGCCGTCCGGTGCGCGGTCGAGGCATCGATCACGCGGGTGCGGTCATTGGCGATCAGCGAAACCGCCTCGCGCGCCGCATCATCGGGCAGGCACAGGATAGCGACGTCCGCCGCATTCAGCGCCTCTGCGCGCGCGCCAGCATCCTTGCGTTCGGCATCGCTGAGCGCGATCAGGCTGAACTCGGCGCGGCCCGCAAGCCGGTCGGCGATTTCAAGGCCAGTGGTGCCCGCAGCGCCGTCGATGAAGACGTGTGTGGTCATGGCTCCAGCGCCGTCAGCGGGAGATAGCCGACGAGGCCGTCCTCGCCCTGCTGTCCCCAGCCCCAGCCGCCTGCGCTATCGAGCAGATTGAAGGTCTCGCCCGCCGCCAGCGTGCCGATCTCTTCCGCTTCCGCGCGCCCCGCCGTGCGCAGCGTGGCCCCGGCAGCGGCCACCGTGCGCGGCATCGGGATGGCATAGTGCGAGACAAAGACCTGCCCGGCATAGCGGATATGCGCGACATCGCCGCGCACCGCGCGGGTATGGGCATGCGCATCGAACTTGGGCGCGGGGCCGCCAAGCGAATAGGACGTCTTCAGGCTGGCCACATCCAGCACGGACTTTACAAGGTCGGTCACGTCAGGCTTTCCGGCAAATGCGAAAGCCGGGCGCTTAGAGGCATCGGGCTCCGGGTTCAAGGCGTGGCGGCCTTTGCAAAACGGGACAGGATCAATCCCCACGCGGCGCGCAGGCCCAGCGCCTCGCCGCCCTTGGGCCGCCCGGGCTTGCTTGCAGGCCGCCAGGCGAAGGTATCGAAGTGCGCCCAGTCCACGCCCACGGCCACGAACCGATCGAGGAAGAGCGCGGCCACCGTCGCGCCCGCGAACCCGCCCGAGGGGCTGTTCTGCAGGTCGGCCACATCGGATTTCAGCATTTCGCGGTAGCCATCGTGGAGCGGCAGCCGCCAGCACGGATCATCACGTTCGAGGCCAGCGGCGAGCAGGCCGTTCGCGGTTTCATCCGTCCGTGCAAACATCGCAGGCAAGTCCGGCCCCAGCGCCACGCGCGCCGCGCCGGTCAGCGTGGCAAAATCGATCAGCAGATCCGGCTTTGTTTCGCACGCGCGGACCAACGCATCGCCCAGCACCAGCCGCCCTTCGGCATCGGTATTGGTGATCTCCACCGAAAGCCCCGCGCGTGAGCGCAGCACGTCGCCCGGGCGGAAGGCATTGCCTGAAACCGCGTTCTCCACGGCAGGCACCAGCAGATGCAGCCGCACCGGCAGCCCCGCGCCCATTACCAGCCCCGCCAGCGCGAGTGCATGGGCCGCGCCGCCCATGTCCTTCTTCATCAGCGCCATCGCCGAACTGGGCTTCATGTCGAGCCCGCCCGAATCGAAGCACACCCCTTTGCCCACGATGGCAAGGCGGGGATGTGCCGGATCGCCCCACTCGATCTCGATCAGCCGGGGCGCATGGCTGCGCGCCGCCGCGCGGCCCACGGCGTGGACCATCGGATAGTCGCGCTCCAGCGCATCGCCCGAAATCACGTGGATCACCGCGTGGTGGGCCTTGGCCAGCGCGCGCGCTTCGGCCTCCAGCTGGGCAGGCCCCATGTCCTCAGCGGGCGTATTGACCAGATCGCGCACCGTGATGACCGCGTCCCCCTCGGCCAGCGCGGCGTTCATCGCGCCCAGCGCGCCCGTCAGCAGCAGCCGCGCGCCCTTGTCCGAAGCCTCGCTGCGATAGCGATCGAAGCGGTACTGCGCGAGACGCCAGCCGATCAGCGCCGGGCCTTCCGCGCCGGGTTGCGCCAGCCGGTATGTCCCGGCAGGCAACCGGTCTGCCAATGGCGCGAGGCACCAGCTGGCAAGTTTCGCCGGATCGGCCACGCCGCCCACGGCAAACCACCCCTCCCCCGCACCAGCTGCATCGGGGACAATCGCCATCTCCCCCGCGCCGCCTTCAAAGCCCTGCCCCGCCAGCACCGCGCGCTGGGCGGGGGTGAGCGCGGCGAGCCAGGCGGGCAGGCCCTGCTTGTCGACAACATGGAGCGGAATGGCCTTCTGGCCGCGATCGGGCTGGATCAGTGCATCAAGCTGGTTCATCGTAACCGCGATTCTTGCCGCACCTTGGCGGCGAGTGCGAGAGGAAACTGCATGGTGCGCCTGCCTGCCCCCAAAGCGCTGGGGTTTGCCCTTATTCTGAGCCTTTCCGCCTGCCAGCAATCCGCTGCGCCCGAAGCGGCGGCCACGGGCGCTGGGGCAGAAGCTTCGGCAGCAGCGCCTGCCCCGTCCGCGCCGGCTGCCCCCGCCGCAGAGGCACGCAAGGTCAGCGAAAAGAGCGAGCTTTCGGAATTCGACTACAGCTATCCCGCCGCCGCCGCCGCGATCCCCGCGCTGCGCGAATGGCTGGACGCCGATCTTGTCAGCCGCCGGGCAGCGCTTAACGCCGAAGCCCGCGAAGGCAAGGAGGATGCCAAAATCGGCGAATATGATTTCAATCCCTACATGGGCTCGACCGAATGGAAGGTGGTGACCGACCTGCCCGGCTGGCTGAGCCTTTCGGCTGAGGACTACAGCTTCTCCGGCGGCGCACATGGCAATTCCGCGTTCGAGACGATCCTGTGGGACAAGGCGGCCAATCAGCGCCGCACGGCGGCCGATCTGTTCACGTCGCCCGCTGCGCTGAAAGCCGCGGTGACGAAGGGCTTCTGCGCCGAGCTGGACCGCCAGCGCGCCAAGAAGCGCGGCGAAGACTTCGCCTATGATCCGGACGACGATTTCAGCAAGTGCATCGATCCTAACGAGCAAGTGGTGATCCTCGGCTCAAAAGGCGGCAAGGGCTTCGACCGGATCGGTTTCCTGATCGCGCCTTACAACGCCGGGTCTTACGCAGAGGGCAGTTATGAAGTGACCCTGCCGATCACCGCCGCCATGCTCGCGGCAGTGAAACCGGAAAACAAGGCTGCCTTTGTGATCCCATGATCTCGCAATTGCTTCGCAATGGCGCTACATGGCCCGCATGACCGACTATGTGATCGCCGACGAAACCGATGTGATGCCGCGTGACGGCACGATCAAGCTGCATGGCCCCGCAGGCTTTGAAGGGATGCGCAAGGCGGGCCGCCTTGCTGCCGAAATCCTCGATGCGCTGGTGCCGATGGTGCAGCCGGGGGTTTCCACTGCCGCGCTCGATGATGTGGTGCGCCAGATGACGCTGGATGGCGGCGCCATTCCGGCCACGCTGGGCTACCGCGGCTATACCCATTCGTGCTGCATATCGATCAACCACGTGGTGTGCCACGGCATCCCTTCGGATACGCGCGTGCTGCGCGACGGCGATATCGTGAACATCGACGTCACTCCGCTGCTCGATGGCTGGCACGGCGATTCCAGCCGCATGTACCTCGTCGGCGATGTGCCGCTGAAGGCGCGGCGGCTGGTCGACGTGACGTATGAGTGCCTGATGATCGGCATCGAGCAGGTGAAGCCCGGTGCGCGGCTGGGCGATATCGGCGCGGCCATCCAGGCCCATGCCGAGCGCCACCGCTACGGTGTGGTGCGCGAATTCTGCGGACACGGCGTTGGCCGCCTGTTCCACGATGCGCCCGAAGTGATCCACGCCGCGCACAAGGGCACTGGCCCGGAACTGCGCCCCGGCATGTTCTTTACCATCGAGCCGATGATCAACCTCGGCAAGGCAGGCGTGAAGCTGCTCGACGATGGCTGGACAGCGGTAACGCGCGACCGTTCGCTTTCAGCGCAGTTCGAGCATTCGATCGGCGTGACCGAAACCGGCTGCGAGATCTTCACGCTGAGCCCGGCGGGGCTGCACCAGCCGCCTTACGGGGCCTGAAGTTACCCCTCCGTCATCGGCTTCGCCGATGACACCTCCCCATTTGGGCTTCGCCAAAATGGGGAGGTGCCTGAGCGAAGCGAAGGCGGAGGGGTGGCTGCCCAAAAAACAGGCAACCCCTGCGCAAAACTTGTGCAGCAATCAGCCTCACTCGCGCAACTTGCGCAATGCGCAGGCGTGCGCGAACCTCGCATTCTTGCCGGAACGCCCGAATTCCCGCTTTCGCGAGGGCCATTCATCGCCTAGTGAGGCGATGGACCCGCGTGGCACGATTCTTGGATAGCTGTTCCGGTATCGGGCTTACGTACAAAAACCAACCGCCGGAAAGGGCCTCGGCCCGTCAACCGGATTGCCTGCAGGGAATGATCGAGTGAAAAAGGTCGAAGCGATCATCAAGCCCTTCAAGCTGGATGAGGTGAAGGAAGCGCTGCATGAAATCGGCGTTTCCGGCATCACCGTCACCGAAGCCAAGGGCTTCGGCCGGCAGAAGGGCCATACCGAACTCTATCGCGGCGCCGAATATGTCGTGGATTTCCTGCCCAAGGTGAAGCTTGAGGTGGTGGTGACCGATGCGCTGGTCGACCGTGTGGTCGAAGCGATTGCGTCCGCCGCCCAGACAGGCCGGATCGGTGATGGCAAGATCTTCGTGTTTGCAGTGGAAAGCGCGCTGCGCATCCGCACCGGCGAACGCGACAACGACGCGATTTAGGGACGCGATTTAGGGACGCGATTTAGGGACGCAATCTAGGGACGCGCTTCAGGCGAACCCGATCACACTTCACCCGGAGGCAGCCGCGGGCCGGCGACTTCCCCATTTTCTTGAAACCACTGAGCGCCCCTGCATGGGCCGGGGCCAGTTAAAGGACCAGCGATGGCTACTGCAAAGGACATTCTCGCTCGCATCAAGGACGAGGAAATCGAATGGGTTGATCTGCGCTTCACCGATCCCAAGGGCAAGTGGCAGCACCTCACGATGGTCTCCACCGTGCTCGGCGAGGACGAACTGGAAGACGGCCTGATGTTCGACGGTTCGTCGATCGAAGGCTGGAAGGCCATCAACGAATCCGACATGATCCTGAAGCCCGACCTCGACGCGGTCTACATCGATCCGTTCTCGGCAACCCCGATGCTGATCATCTGCTGCGACATCGTCGAGCCTTCGACCGGTGAACTCTATACCCGCGATCCGCGCTCGACCGCCAAGCGCGCCGAAGCCTTCGTGAAGTCGAGCGGCGTGGGTGACACCGTCTACGTCGGCCCCGAAGCCGAGTTCTTCGTGTTCGACGACGTGCGCTTCTACGATGGGTACGACGGCAACGGCTTCCGCATCGACGACATCGAGCTGCCGACCAATTCCAACAAGGAATACGAAGCCGGCAACCTCGCCCACCGTCCGCGCGCCAAGGGCGGCTACTTCCCGGTCGCCCCGGTCGACAGCTGCGTCGACATCCGCGCCGAGATGGTCCGCACCATGATCGACATGGGCCTGCCCTGCGACAAGCATCACCACGAAGTGGCCTCGGCCCAGCACGAGCTCGGCCTGACCTTCGGCACGCTCGTCCAGACGGCTGACCGCATGCAGGTCTACAAGTACGTCGTCCACCAGGTCGCGCAGGCCTATGGCAAGACCGCGACGTTCATGCCCAAGCCGATCAAGTCGGACAACGGCAGCGGCATGCACACCCACATCTCGATCTGGGAACAGGGCAAGCCGCTCTTCGCAGGCAACGGCTATGCCGGTCTGTCTGACATGTGCCTCTACTTCATCGGCGGCGTGATCAAGCACGCGAAGGCCCTCAACGCCTTCACCAACCCGACCACCAACAGCTACAAGCGCCTGGTGCCGGGTTTCGAAGCCCCCGTGCTGCTCGCCTATTCGGCGCGCAACCGTTCGGCTTCGTGCCGCATCCCCTATGGCTCGGGCGCCAAGGCAAAGCGCGTGGAATTCCGCTTCCCCGACGCAATGGCCAACCCCTACCTGTGCTACGCGGCGCTGCTCATGGCCGGGCTCGACGGGATCAAGAACAAGATCCACCCGGGCGAAGCCATGGACAAGAACCTCTACGATCTGCCGCCGGCCGAACTCGCCGAAGTGCCGACCGTCTGCGCTTCGCTGCGCGAGGCGCTGGACTCGCTGGCCGCTGACCACGACTTCCTGCTCCACGGCGGCGTGTTCACCAAGGACCAGATCGAATCCTACATCGAACTCAAGTGGCCCGAAGTGATGCGCTGGGAAACCACGCCGTCGGCGGTCGAGTTCGACATGTACTACAGCGCCTGATCTTTCAGCGCTTGGTCAGAAAGAGGCGTCCGGGAAACCGGGCGCCTTTTTCGTTGGCCCGCAAGCCGATCCGCCCCGCGCTGTGATTTTTTCCACAGCGCCGCATGGACTCGGGATGAACGGTGATTGCGGCAGGATGAACGGAAGCGGCGCGGACTCCTCGAATCGCCCCTGATCCTTAGAGATGCTGCACATGCACAAGAACATGGTCGCAGCCCTTCTCGCACTCCTTTCAATGTTCGCCCTGCCTTCGGCGGCGAATGCCCGGCTGCAGTGCGTGGCTTATGCGCGGCAGGTTTCGGACGTGCAGATCAGCGGCAATGCGCGCGATTGGTGGGGCAATGCCGAAGGGCGTTATGATCGCGGTCGTGCTCCCAAGGTTGGTGCCGTGCTCGCTTTCGCTGGCACCCGCGCCATGCCCTATGGCCATGTCGCCGTGGTCAACAAGGTTGTCGATGATCGCCACATCCTGATCAACCATGCCAACTGGTCCGGCCCGGGCATGGTCGAGCGCGGCGTGATGGCGGTGGATGTTTCGACTGCTGGTGACTGGAGCGAAGTGCGCGTGTGGTATGCGCCGACCCGCTCGCTGGGCCTGCGCCCAAGCCCGGCCAAGGGCTTCATCTATCCCCGCACCGTGACCGCCAGCGCAGGTTCTGCTGCGAATGCCGGCTGAGGCCTGACGCGCTCTTCGCAATCCCGGCACTGCGATGACAAAGCTTTTCGCGCGATGAGCAGGCTCGTGAAAGCTGGTTTGCTGACCATCGCCGCCGGTTGGGCACCGCTGCTTTACGAAATCCAGTTTGGCCCAGCAGACAGCAACCCGCTCGGCTTGGGTCTGCTCATGGTCGGTGCAACCGCGATCGGCCTGCTTCTGCTGGTCATCGCTGGTTTGAAGGCCTTGTTTCCCAAAGCCAAGTAGTCACGAAGCCTGGCGCAAACTGACGTCTTCGTCCCGCTCGGCCAGCAGCGCGCGCGCTTCTGGCGCGGGCAGCGCGGCCCAGAACAGATAGCCCTGCACCAGTTCGCAGCCCGCCGCCTGCACCAACAGCCGCTGCACTTCGGTTTCCACCCCTTCGGCCACGACTTTCATCCGCAGCGTCTTGCCCAGCGTGGTGATGGCGCAAAGGATCGAATGAGCATCGCGGTCGCGTTCGATGTTCTGCACGAACGAGCGGTCGATCTTGATCCGGTCGAACTGGAACGAGCGGAGATACGACAGCGACGAATAGCCGATCCCGAAATCATCGAGCGCGACGCGGATGCCCATGCGGTTGAGCTCGCGCAGCACCCCGATCACATGGGTGCTGCGATCGAGCATCACGCCCTCGGTCACTTCGAACACCAGCCGCTGCGGGTCCATGCCGGTTTCTTCCAGCAGCCCCGCCAGCGTCGTCAGAAAATCCCCTGCCATGATCTGCAGCGGCGAAAGATTGACCGAAATGTCGCAATCCGGCCAATCGCGGCATTGGGTGAAGACATGGCGCAGCACCCAGGTGCCGAGCGGAATCATCAGCCCGCCCTGCTCGGCAATCGGCACGAACAGGTCCGGGCGGATCTCGCCGCGCTCCGGGTGGTTCCAGCGCAGCAGCGCCTCGAACCCGCCGATCACGCCGGTGCCGGTATCGACCACGGGCTGGTAGGCGACCGAAAGCTCACCCCGGCTGATGGCGATGCGCAGCTCCATTTCCATCTCGCGGCGCAGCTTGATGCTGGCATCCATATCGGGCGTGAAGCGGCGGAAACGGCCCCGCCCGCGCTGTTTTGCGCGGTAGAGCGCGATATCGGCGCGGCGCAGCAGTTCGCCCGGGTCTTCGCTCTGCTCCGGCCCCCAGCTGATCCCGCAGCTGATCGAAACCTCCAGCGTATTGCCCGAGATCAGGAACGGCTGGCGCATGAGCGCGATGATCCGGGTGCCCAGCCGGTCCGCCGCGCGCGCGCCCTCCTCGCTGGCGTGGAGCACGACGAATTCATCGCCGCCGAAACGCGCGATAAAGGCATCGCGGGGCAACGCCGCGCGCAGCCGGTGCCCGACCTGCCGCACGAGTTCATCGCCGACATGGTGGCCCATCGTGTCATTCACCAGCTTGAAGCCGTCGATGTCGATATAGGCGACGAACAGGTTGCCCTGTGCTTCGCCTTCGATGATCTGGGTGAGCTGCGCGCGCAGACGCTGCATGTAGTAGACCCGGTTGGGCAGACCGGTCATTGCATCGTGCAGCGCATTGTGCTGCGCCTGTGCTTCGCTGGCCCTGAGCTCATTGGCGGCCACGCGCATGCGCCGCACGATCACCGCGCCCCCGGCCACGACGCCGAGGAAAAACAGGATGAAAGCCGCCAACACCGGTGCCGTCTGCTGGAGAATCTTCGGCCCCGGCACTTTCGCGGTCCAAGTGATCCAGCCGATGCGCACGCCCGATGCGGTCTTGAGGGGAACCGCATTAACCCCGCGCGGCTGGCGTACTGCATCGGTGAAGGCGATATCACCCAGCACGAGATCGCCGCCCATCTTGGAGATCAGCGAGCCATCGAGATAGCGCAGCGTGGCCACATAGTTGGGCTCGCGCCGCAGCAGGCTGTAATCATTGTCGGGCACGATCGAGACGACGGTCAGGAACGCCGGTCGGCCATGGCGCATCACCGCCGTGGCGGCCCAGCGGTTGAGCGGTTGCCCGGAAGCTGCGACCGGCCAGTCGATATCGGCAAGGGGCTTCATGCCCGCAGTCCGTCCGCCCAGCGCGACGTTGCGCTTTGCCCGCGCGATCAGGTCTTCGACATGCGTGCGCACTTCCTGATAGCCGACGTCTTCCGAGGGCCGCCCCTGCGCCCAGCCATGGACCAGCCCGCCATCGGGCTTCACCAGAAACATCGCGTCGGTTTCGAGGTTGTTCCACACGAAATCGCCGAGGAAGTGATCGGCCCATGCCTCGTTGTCGCTGAGGACGGCGTTGCGCATGGCATCGTCCCAGGTCAGCTGCACCTTCTGCGCCGCGACGATCGAACTGCCGAGCTGATCGAGATAGCGGGTGACGAGCATGCGCTCGTCCTCGCGCGCCAGTTCGTCGGCGATGCGGGTCGAGCGCGAGAAGGCCGCCACCAGCAGCGCGGACAAGGCAATCAGCGCAAGGAACGTGGCAAGCGCAATCCACCCGGTGCGCAGATTGCGCACAGAAGGACGCGCGCCGGAGCCGCGGCTGATCAGGTCAAGACCCATCCGGCCAGACTTAAGGCGAGGATGGAAATAAACGGTTAGCGCGGCTTACGCACTGCCGGGATCGACGCCTCCAAAATGGAAGAATTTCGGGCCGTTGAGAGGGTCTGCATGGCCAGACCGGCCATTCATGGCAGCGGCGCCCGTGCCTGAGCCAAATCGGTTGCAATCGCGTACCGGACTTGCCATCCTCCCGCCCGGACGCCCGGTGCGTGACATTTCATCAACCATGCTAACAATTTTGGGAGAATACCGATGCGTGAGCATCTGCAGCACTACATCAACGGCGCGTGGGTCAACAGCGAAGGCGGCAAGCGCCACGAAGTGATCAACCCCGCCACCGAAGAGGCTTGCGCGGTCATCACGCTGGGCAGCCAGGCCGATGTCGACAAGGCAGTCGCCGCTGCCAAGGCCGCCTTCCCGGCCTTCGCCGCCACGCCGGTCGCTGAACGCAAGGCGCTGCTGGAGCGCATTCTGGCCGAATACAAGAAGCGCATCCCCGATTTCGCCGCCGTGATCAGCGAAGAAATGGGCGCGCCCATCGGCTTTGCCGGCACCGCGCAAGTCGGCGCGGGCATTGGCTATATCGCCGGCACGCTCGAAGCGCTCGATGGCTTCGAATGGGAACACCCGGTGCCGGGCGCAAATGCGCGCTTCGTGCATGAACCCATCGGCGTCGTCGCCGCGATCACCCCGTGGAACTGGCCGCTCAACCAGATCTGCGCCAAGATCGCGCCGTGCATCGCGGCGGGCAACACCGTGGTGCTCAAGCCTTCGGAAGAATGCCCCTCGAACGCGGTGATCATGGCAGAAGTGATGCATGCTGCGGGCGTTCCCGCCGGTGTGTTCAACCTCGTCAACGGTGATGGCCCGGGCGTCGGCGTCGCGCTCACCGTCCACCCCGATGTCGATATGGTGAGCTTCACCGGTTCGACCCGCGCGGGCATCCAGATCGCCAAGAACGCGGCCGATACCGTGAAGCGCGTCCATCAGGAACTGGGCGGCAAGTCGCCCAACCTCGTGCTGGAAGACGCCGATTTCGCCGCAACCCTGCCGAACACGCTGCAGGGCGTGGTCGCCAACACCGGTCAGAGCTGCATCGCCCCCACCCGCCTGCTCGTCCCCAAGGCGCGCAAGGAAGAGGCCGAGACTTTCGTGAAGAACTACTTCGCGGCGGTAAAGGTCGGCAGCCCGGCCGAGGACGGCGCGCATATCGGCCCGGTGGTCAACAAGGCCCAGTGGAGCAAGATCCAGTCGCTGATCGACACCTCGATTGCCGAAGGCGCGTCGCTGCTCGAAGGTGGCCCGGGCCTGCCGGACAACGTCAACCGCGGCTACTACATCCGCCCGACGGTGTTCTCCGACGTCACGCCGGACATGACGATCTTCCGCGAGGAAACCTTCGGTCCGGTCGCCACGATCACCACGTATGACGGCATCGAGGAAGGCATCGAACTGGCCAACCGCACGGCTTACGGTCTTTCCGCTGTCATCACCGGCGATCCGGAAACAGCCAAGGGCATCGTCGGCCGCCTGCGCGCAGGCCTCGTCGCAGTCAACCAGTGGGGCGGCGTCAAGGGCGGTGCGTTCGGCGGCTACAAGCAATCGGGCAACGGCCGCGAAGGCGGCGTCTACGGTCTCAAGGACTTCATGGAACTGAAGACCATCGCTGGCGCGTAAGCGCAGCTGATGTTCTGAAACATATGGCCCCGCGCTGCCACGGCAGCGCGGGGCTTTTGTTTGCCCTAGTAGTCCTTGGATGCCTTGAGGTTGAGGCTCTCGTCGCCAATGGTCGAGATCGTCCCCAGCAGCACCAGCCAGCGCGTGATGCGAAATTCGGCGGACGTCGCGCTGTAGCCGCGCCCATCGGTCACCAGTTCGACGAACACGCGCCGCCCGATATATTTGCCCACCGCGATGGACGTGCTGCGCCCGACCGAAGCATCGGCGCTGATGATGCGCAACCGGTCGAGCCCGATGGCATTGCGCACCTTGTTGATCGGATCGAGCCCGCCGCCGCTGCGGAAGGCGGCCAGCGCGGAAGCAAGCTGCAAGGCCTCGGGCGCGGAAATCTGCGTGATTGAGCTGCCGAACAGCATCCGGCTCAAGAGTTCTTCTTCGGGCAGCGCGGGAACCGAACTGAACGCGATCTGCGGTTTCAGCGCCGAACCGCTGATCGCGATCTTGGCGCTGACGCCGTTGGCATCGCCTTCAGCCACGATATCGAGCCGCGGATCGACCGGGACTTCACCGACAAAGCGGATGCGCCCGCGCGTGAGATCAAACCGGCGCCCGGCAAATTCATAGCCGCCGCGCACCAGATCGGCGCTGCCGAAGATTTGCGGATTGGCGGTATCGCCGCGCAGCCGCACGTCCGCGCCCCATTCGCTTTCAAGGCCCAGCCCACGCACATCGATGCGGTCTGCCCCGGCCGCGTCGATCAGATACTTCCACGGCGTGTAGGCCGCGCGCGGCGGGGCGATATCGGCGCGCAAGTTGCTTTCGCGCGTGGGAATCGCGGGCAACTGCTCGATCACGCTGGTGCGCCCCAGCGTCCAGCGCGCACGGTCGATATGAACGCGCCCCGCAATCGTGCCGCCAATCCCGTTGGAGACGATCCGCAGCGGCCCGGTCACTGTCGCGGCCATGTCGTCGCGGTTGATCAGCTGCGCATTGGTAGCCGCCAGCCGCAGATCCAGCCCGACCCCGCGCGTCGCCGCGTCGGTCAGATCGACCGTGCCGCTCCCGCTCACCGTGCCGCCGCCAGCGGTCGTCCCGCTGAAATGCGCGAGGCTAAGGCGCGCATCGGCAAAGCTGCCCAGCGCCTCCACCTCGCGCACATCGGAGCCGGTGAGGTTCGATTGCACGCGCAGCGCGCGCGTCGCCACCGCGCCGGTGATCACCGGGTGGTCGATCGTGCCGGTCACGCTCGCCGCCGCGCCGAGCGGACCGGTGAGGTCGATCACCTCGATCGCCGCGAGCCGCCACAGCGCTTCGGCCGGGCCGCTATAGCGCACTTCGGCCTTGAGAGTGCCCCCGCGCAGCCGCTCCAGCATCGTCCCGCCGCGCGGCAGATCGGACACCAGCGCCTGCACGCGCCCGCGCATCGCCGCGCCCTCGCGCGCCACCGCGCGCATCTGCAGCGCGCCCGGATCAAGCGAAGCCACCAGCGCAAGATCGAGCGGCCGCGAGGTGAGGACGAGGCCCGAGCGCGTGAGCCCCTTCACTTCGACCGCCGCATGGCCCGAAGGCGCACCGAGGTGGTCGTTCTCGTAATCAATGATGCCTGAAGCCAGCCCGCCCATGCCCAGATCGGGCAGCACGATATCCAGCACCGAAAGCGGCATGCGCGAGAGCATGAGCTTGAGCTTGGTCGCCCCGCCCAGCACATGCCCGTTGGCGATCACGCTGCCGCGCCCGAAATCGATCTGCGTCGGCTGGAGCCGCCAACCTGCGGCCTGCCCCTGCCCGGCTTCGTCCGGCTCGCGCTCAAGCACCGCGCGGCGCGGCATCGAGATGACGCGCCCGGCATAGTCCCCCGCCACGAATGCGACGATCCTTTCGGGCGAAAACGCGGCTGTGCCCTGCAGCGCAAAGCTCGTGCCGCGCCGCCCGGCGAGCGAGGCGGTGACGCTGCCCGAACCGTTGACCAGCGCCGCATCGGCTGCAAGCCGGCCGATAAAGAGCTTGCCCGCGCTGATGCCTTCGGCCTTGAGCGAGGCTTCGAGGGTGGTGTTCCCCCCTTCCATCCGCCCTTCGGCGGTGATGTCGGCCTTGCCGACCGCGATGGGGTTTTCCCCGCCGAAACGCGCCCCCCGCGCCGTGATCGCGGCCTTGAGTGCTTGCCCGGCGCCATCGGGTGCCAGATCGACCGTCCCGCTAACGCCGCCCCCGGCGAGCGCGAGGCTGCCCGTCATGCCCTGCTGCGCGAGGGCAAGGCTGCCGGTGATCTCGGTCTGGTAGACGGTGAAGCGCTCGATGCCGAGCCGCGCCGGGCCATCTTTGGGCGCGGTGAGCAGGATCCGGCCGCTGAACGGCCCCAGCCGGGAATCGCCGGTCGTCTCGATCCGGAAGCTGTCCCCTTCCGGGCTGAGCGCAAGGCGCACGTCCTTGAGGCTGGCGGCAGGCAGCGGATTGGCGAGCACGAGCGTCGCGCGCGGGCCATCCTTGGCCAGCGCGCCTTCGAACGTGAACGGCCCGTATTCAAGGTGGCGGCCCTGCCCGGCCAGCGTCGTCACACCGCTCACCTGCGTCCAGCTGCGCAGCGCCATCGTGAGCTTGGCCGAAGTCAGGTCGCCCCGCCGTACCAGCAGTGGCTGGCTGCCGCCCAGCGAAATCGCGCCCAAGACCCGCACATTGCCGCCGGTGAGATTGGCCAGCGTGGCATTGTCGATCCGCGCCAGACGCCCCGCGCCGTCGGCAGTGAGCAGCCAGCTCTCGCCGCCGCCAACGGTGAGCTGGATCCGCGCTTCGCCATCGGCAAGCCCCAGATCGGGCAGCGCAATCCCCCGTGCGTTGACCGGCCCCGAAAGCGCAAACCGCCCGCGCGCCAGATCGCCATCGAGCGTGAGCCGCGCCGACGCACCCTTGAGCGCCAGATCGAGCCGGTCTGACACAAGCTTGCCGCCCGCCAGCACCAGATCACCCGTCAGTCGCGCGCCCGGCAGGCGCGGATCGACCATCGCCTGCCCGGTCTTGAGCCGCTGTGCGGTGAGCGCCAAGGGCAAGCGCAGCCGCTTGCCGTCCCAATAGGCGGTGCCCGCAGTGCGCAGCCCTTCGGCCAGCACCGGCCCGCTTGCCAGCCGCGCTGCGCTCAGATCATGGATGATCGCCAGCTGGGTGAAGCGGCCATCGACCGTCGCATCGAGCTGCGCGCCGCCAAGCTCCACACCCGACCCAGCCAGCAGCAGTTCCGGCCGCACCAGCAGGGCGCGGACCTTAACCGCCTCGGCGCGGTTGTTCATCAGGTCGATTGCGCCTTCCGCCGTGCCGCGCAGCGTCGCCGCGCCAACGAACAGCTTCCCGCGCAGCACGCCGCCACCCGCCGCCGTGCCTTCGGCAAAGACGGCCACTTTCTCACCCATCGCGCGCCGCCCCGCCGCGCCCGGCAGATCGCCGGGGAACACCTGCCCCGCCAGTTTGAAGCGCCCGGCGCGGTTTTCCAGTTCGAACGCGGCGAGCGTGCGGCCATTGTCGGTCGCGGCGCCCCAGCCGTGCCATTCGGTGAAGCTGCCCTTACCGCCTGCGCGCGCCGCAACATCGCGCTTCACCCCCGTCAGCGCCGCCAGCAGCCCGTCCTTGGGCGCATTGTAGATGAAATCGAGCGCGAACTTGTTGCGGTCCGGCTCACTGTCGAGCCGCAGGCGCAGGCGGTCGCGCCCGCCGAGCCGTCCGCCCAGGCTGATCAGCGCGCGGCCCCGCCGGATATCGGCGCGCGCCGCAAAATCGATCCGCCGCCGCTCGCCCATCACGCCGCGTTCGACGACGAGGTTTTCTGCCGCAAGCTTGTCGATGCGGATATCGAAACCGGGGAGGATCGGATCGTCCGGATTGCCGGGCCTGAGGCGCGGCGCGCGCAGCAGCGTGGCCCGCTTCAGGATCAGCGCGCGGATATCGAGGCCCTTCATCAGGCCGCCGCGCGGATCGAGCCCGAACCATGCCAGCGGCCGCCAATCGAGCGTGGCCTCCGGGATCACCATGAAGCGGCCCTGCGGGTCGGTCAGCACCACTTCGTGCAGGCTCATCTGCCCAAACAGCGTGCCATCGATCCGCCCGATGCGGATGTGCAGGCCCGAACTGGTATCGGCGGCCGCGATCCGGTCTGCCACGAAGCGGTGGCCGAGCGGGGAATCGAGCACCACCACCGCACCCACCAGCGCCAGCGCCAGCAGCACCCCCGCGAGCACCAGCCCGCGCCCCCAGCCCAGCAGCCGCCATATCAGGCTGCGCTGGCGCGGTGCCGGCGGCTTCTCCTCGGGCGGTACGCTCGCCATCAGAACGCCTGCCCGAGGCTGACATAGACGCCGATCCGGGGATCACCCTTGACCGGATTGAGCGGCGTACCGAGATCGATACGGATCGGGCCGAAGCTGGTCTGATAGCGCACGCCCAGCCCCACGCCGACCTTGAGGCCATTGATCGTGGGCGAAGCGGTTGTCCCCACCGTGCCGGCATCCACGAACGGCACGAGGCTGACCGCGCCGCCCATCAGCCCGGTCTTGACCCGCGCTTCCAATGAGAATTCGGACAAGCTGCGCCCGCCGCTCGGGTTGCCCAGCGCATCGCGGGGGCCAACCGCCTGATAGGCGAAGCCGCGCACCGAAGCGCCGCCGCCTGCATAGAACCGCCGCGAAGGCGCGATGCTGTTCACGCCGGTGCCGGGGATCGTGCCCAGCCGCACCCGCTCTGCCAGCACCACGCCGCTGCTGATCGGCTGGTAGGCGCTCGCATCGAACTGGCCGCGGATGTAGCTCGACCGCATGCCGTTCTGCACCGAGATTTCAGGGCTGAACCGCAGCGAGACGCGCACACCGCGCGTTGGATCGAGCAGATCATTGCTGCCATCATAGGCCAGGCGCAGCGGCAGCGCGCCGATGAAATAGGTGGTGCGGGTGGAACCGGTTGCGGCGGGCAATTCACTCGTCGCAAGCAGTTCGACCCCTGCCGACCAGACCCACGCCTTCTGGAAGATCAGCGTGGTCTGCTTCTCGAACGTGGTCGCGAACGAGAGCGTGCGCGCGCGGAACGCGCTGGTCCGGCGGGTCTGGGCATAGAGATCGGCGGTGAGCACCTGATCGCGCCCGAAGAAGTTGTTGCGGCGATATGTCGCTCCCACCAGCTGCTCGCGCGTGCCGACGACGCCGCGAAAGCGCACGAGGCCTTCGGGCGGGAACATGTTGCGGTTTTCCCAGCTCGCCTCGACGCGCAGGCCCTCGCCGCTTGAATAGCCGATCAGGCCCGCGATGGTGCGCTGCGGCGCCTTGGCCAGCGTCACGTCGATATCGGCCACGCCCGGCTGCGCGCCCGCCGCAGGGGCTACCTCGCGCGGGGTGACGGTGACCGCGGAGACAAGGCCGGTGGCGAGAATCGCCTGCCTGAGATCATCGATGCGCGAGCGGCGGAAGGGATCGCCGGGGCGGAACCGGGCGATGCGCCCCAAGTGGCGCGAGGAGAGGTAATCGGGCAGCGAGCTGCGCACTTGCCCGATGACATATTGCCCGCCCGCAGTGACCGGCAGGGTAAGATCACCGATGCGCAGCGCATGATCGATGGCCAGATCGGGCTGGCCCACTTGCGCAAAGGCATGGCCGCCCTCGCCCAGCGCGGCGATCAGGTTGTCGCGTTCCGCCACGATCCGGTCGGAATTGACCGGATCGCCAGGCGCCAGCGCGAAGGCGCGGGCCAGCGCCGCCGTATCGCGCGCAACGCCGATATCGCCCAGCGCAATCCGCGCCAGCGTGTAGCGCGGCCCGGGGCGCACATCGAAACGCACGCCCACTTTCCTGAGGTCGATCGCCGGGGCCGCGCCGCTGCCTTCGGCGGGTGCGGCATAGCCGGTCGTGCTTTGGAACACTTCGGCGTCGTAGTAGCCGTAGACCCGGAGCACCTGCTGCAGCAGATCGGTATCCTGCCGCGCGCGCCGGGTCAGCTGGGCGAGGTTGTCTTCCTCGTTGCCGAACTTGCGCAGCGAGGCGAGCGCGCCGAAACGGTCTGTCACCGCCGCGCGTTCGGGCAAGGCCTCAAGCTCTGGCGGGAATGCCAGCGCGAGCTGCGGCGTGATCGCAAACAGGCTTGCGCCCGGGATCAGGCCGATGCCGCGCCCGCTGCCCGGGTCCGAATCGGTGGTCAGCGCATCGCCCGCAAGCTTGGCCTCCTCGGCCGCCGCAGCGATATCGGCATCGGGGGTGAGCGGTTCGATCGGCGGCAGTTCCGCCGCATCGGGCCAGGCCAGCGTGATCGCGGGAATGCCGGTCAGCGGCGCAATGGCATCGGGCGAGAGCAGCGTGGCCGGATCCGGCACGGCGACTTTGGCGGCCTCGGTCTGGTTGGCCCAGGCCTTGGGATCGTCCATCGCGGAATCGGGGATCAGGTCTTCCAGCGCCTGATCCGCGCTGCGCGACTGGGCGTGCGCCAATTGCGGCAGGGCGGCGATGATCGGGGCCAGGATGAGGACCAGAAACCCGGCCCGCATGCCCTCAACTGTGGCGGTATTGGGCCTGCGCGGCAGCGAGACCGTCCTTGCCGGTATCGTCCGCGATTCGGCGGTCGGCCCCGTTCGCGGTCGCGGCGCGGCCAATCGCGCGGGCCTGCTCATCGGGGTCAAAGCGTTCCCATCCTTCGCGGCCCAACCGTTCCAGCGGGCGATAGCGCACCTTGTACTGCATCCGCGCCGATCCTTCGACCCAATATCCGAGATAGACATAGGGCAGACCGATCCGCGCAGCATGGAGGATGTGGTCCAGAATGATGAAATTGCCAAGCCCCCGGCGGCCACTGCCTTCTCCACTCGCCTCATCGGGCTCGTAGAAGCTGTAGATCATCGAAAGACCATCGCCCTGCCGGTCGGTCAGGCAGGCGCCGACGAGCTTGCCCGGCCTGCCATCCACCGACGGCTCGCGATATTCGATGACGAAAGTGCTGACCGGCGTGTGCTCGACCATGTCGGCAAAGTCCATCTCGTCCATCGAAGCCATGCCGCCGCCGGGATGGCGCGCGGCCAGATAGCGCTGGAGCAGCTCGAACTGCTCGGGCGTCGACCACGGCTTGCAGGCTGAGACGACGAGATCGCCGTTGCGCCGCAAGTTCTTGCGCTGCGTGGCCGAGGGCACGAATTCGCCCGCCACCACGCGCACCGAAATGCAGGACGAACATTCGATGCAGCTGGGGCGATAGGCCACCGTCTGGCTGCGGCGAAAACCGATCCGGCCAAGCGCATCGTTGAGCTCGTCGGCATTCGGCCCCTTGAGCTCGGTGAACACCTTGCGCTCCGTCTTGCCCGGCAGATAGGGGCACGGGCTTGGGCTCGTCACGAAGAAACGGGGGAAGCGGACGGGCGCAGTCACGGCCTGGGCGGTATCCTTGTCCGCCTCCGGACCATCCGGCGGCGCTGACAGGAAGAACATGCCCCACCCGCGCGTTTGGTGAAAGAGCGATTAACCAACAAAGGTAGTTAATAAGCAAGGATTTCGCATTGCTGCTGCGCAGGGTCCGGGCCGCGTACCGAAACGGGATGCGCCGCAGCCGGGATATGAACAAAGAGCGTTAACCCAGCTCCACTTGCGTCACGTCATAGCCCTTGGCGCGCAGGCTCGCGACGAGCAGGTCGATCTGCTCGCGGTCGCGCGCCTCGCATTCAATCTCGGCGGTAAGGCCCTTGGCCGGCAGCGAGGTGAAGATGCGGTTGTGCCAGACTTCCAGAATGTTGACCTGATGGCGGTTGAAATCCTCCACCACCTTGAACAGCGCGCCGGGGCGATCCTGCAAGGTCAGCCGCAGCCGCGCGAGGCGGCCCGAGCGCGCCAGATCGCGCAGCAGCACATTGGCGAGCAGGCGCGTATCGATATTGCCGCCGCACAGCACGAGGCCGATCTTGCGCCCGGCAAAGCGCTTGCGGTGGGTCATCACCGCGGCGAGCCCGGCAGCGCCCGCGCCTTCCACCACGGTCTTCTCGATCTGCAACAGCAGCGCGACCGCGGTTTCAAGGGCAGGTTCGCTCACCAGCACGATATCGTCGGCAATCTTCTTCAGCACCGCCGAAGTGAACGTGCCCGGCTCCTTCACCGCGATGCCTTCAGCGATGGTATCCCCGCCGCAGGGCAGATCCAGCCCCTTGAGCTTGGCGTACATCGAGGGGAACAGCGTGGCCTGCACCCCGATCAGCCCGATCGAGGGCTTGATCCCGCGCGCGGCGGTGCCCATGCCGCTGAATAGCCCGCCGCCTCCGATCGGCACGACCAGCGTTTCCAGTTCGGGCACATCTTCCAGCATTTCGAGCGCAACGGTGCCCTGCCCGGCGGCCACTTGCGGATCATCGAACGGGTGGACGAAGGTCATGCCGCGTTCGGCCTCCAGAAGCCGCGCGTGGGCATAAGCCTCGTCGAAGGTCTCGCCTTCCAGCACGACCGTTCCGCCGACGCTTTCGGTCTGCATGATCTTCACGGTCGGCGTGGTGCGCGGCATCACGATGGTGACGGGCATGCCCAGCCGCGTGCCGTGATACGACAGCCCCTGCGCATGGTTGCCCGCCGAAGCCGCGATCACGCCCTTGGCGCGCTGCTCCTCGGTCAGCTGCAGCAGCGCGTTGAGCGCGCCGCGTTCCTTGTAGGCGGCGGTGAACTGCAGGTTCTCGAACTTCAGCCAGATTTCCGCGCCGGTAATCTCGCTCAGCGTCTTGCTGTACATCGTGGGCGTGCGCACCACTTGCCCGGCAATGCGGGCGGCGGCGGCACGCACGTCGTCAAGGGTCAGCAGGGCGGCGGGAGCGGTGGTGGTCATGGCCCCGCCCCTAATCGAAACCTGCCCACAAGGGAACCGCCGAAGCGTTCAGCGTTTGCGGCGCGGCAGCTTGAGCATTTCGAGCAGGACAAGCACGGCGATGATGGCCAGCGCATCGGCGATCCAGTCGCTGATATCGCAATCGCGGTGCAGCGCGGGTATCGCCTGCAGCACTTCCACCAAGGCGCCCAGAAACGAGAGCCGCTCTGCCAGATGCAGCCGGGGAAAGCGCGGAAAGGCCAATGCGCCGAAGAAGGCCAGCGTCCCGAAGGCCAGCATGTGCTGCGCCTTGTCGCTCATTTCGGGCAAGTGCGGCGGGTGCGGGATCAGCGCCAGCGTCACCGCCCCGGCGAGGCAGCCCCAGAAGGCAACAGTGGCAAGAGCGGTGATTCTATTGCGTCGCAGCATGGCGCAGGGGCTAGCCTCGCTGCACGCAGCCACACAAGCCGCAATTGCATCCGGCCCCGCGCGATGGGGGCTGGCAGCGCGCGGCAAAGCGGCTAGAACCTGCGGCATGACAGACGTAACCACTCAGCCGCTCAACGTTTCCTTCCTCGGTCTTGGCGTGATGGGCGGGGCGATGGCCCGCCATCTCGGCACCGCAGGCCACGCCCTCACCATCTACAACCGCACCCCGGCCCGCGCTGAAGCGTGGCAGGCCGCGCATCCGGGGCTTGCCGCGCGGGTTGCCACCAGCCCGGCGGAAGCGGCGGAAGGCGCGGATGTGGTCATCACTTGCGTTGGCAATGATGATGATCTGTCAGACGTGGTACTCAGCCCGATGGGCGCGTTTTCCACTTTGCGCCGGGGCGCGCTGTTCATCGATCATACCACCGTTTCGGCCCGGATTGCCCGCCAGATCGCGGTGGAAGGCCGCGACAAGGAGTTGCTCTGCGTCGATGCGCCCGTCACCGGCGGGCAATCGGGCGCGGAGGCGGGCACGCTTTCGATCATGTGCGGCGGCAGTGCCAAGGCCGTGGATGCCGCGCGCCCCGTGCTCGCCGCTTATGCCAAGCGCGTGACTCATGTGGGCAAGCCGGGCGCAGGGCAGACCGCCAAGATGGCCAACCAGATGTGCATCGCCGGGGCCATTGCGGGTCTTGCCGAGGCGATCCGCTTCGCGCAGGCCGCGCGGCTCGATCTGGACAAGGTGTTCGAGGCGATTTCCGGCGGTGCCGCGCAATCGTGGCAGATGGACAACCGCTGGCACACGATGGCCAAGGATGAGTTCGACTTCGGCTTCGCGGTGGACTGGATGCGCAAGGATCTCGGCCTTGCGATCGAGGAAGCGCGCGGCGTGGGGGCCAGCGTCCCCGTCACCGGACTGATCGACCAGTTCTATGCCGATGTGCAGGCGCTTGGCGGCGGGCGGCAGGACACCAGCGCGCTGATCCGCCGCCTGCCGCGCCGGGGCAATGCATGATGGCGCGCCCAGCCCTTTTCGCCGCGCTGGCCGTCCTCGTCACCGCCCCCGCCGCCTCAGAAACAGCTTGGGCCGACACCCTCGTCGACAATGTGCAGGGCCAGACCATCGGCGCCGACGGCCATGTCGAACGCTTCAAGGCCATGGTATTCGATGATGCCGGGGTGGTGAAATCGCTGATCCACGAAGGCGAGAAGACGCCGAAGAAGGGCTTCCAGTACCGCATCGACGGCAAGGGCCGCATCATGCTTCCGGGCATGATCGACGCGCATGTCCACGTGATGGGCACTGGCTTTGCCGCGCTGACGCTGGACCTGTCCGATACGAAGAGCCTGAGCGAGGCACTCGCAAAAATCGCAGACTATGCCAAGGCGCACCCGGATCGTCCGTGGCTGCTGGGCGGCGGCTGGAACCAGGAACGCTGGAACCTGGGCCGCTTCCCCACCGCTGCCGAACTCGATGCCGTGGTGGCAGACCGACCCGTCTGGCTCGAACGCGCGGACGGCCATGCCAATTGGGCCAACAGCGCCGCGCTCAAGGCAGGCGCCGTTACCGCCGCCACGCAGGCCCCGGCTGGAGGCGAGATCATTCGACTCGCCGATGGCACCCCCGCAGGCGTGCTGGTGGACAATGCCCGGCCGCTGATCGAAAAGCTCGTCCCGCCGCCTACCGCGCGCGACTACGACACCGCCTTCGCACTCGCCCAGCAGGATTTCTATCGCCGCGGCCTCACCGCTGTCGCGGACATGGGCGCGACCATGGAAGACTGGCAGACCTTCCGTCGCGCCGGTGATGCCAACACGCTTTATGTGCGCATCATGGTTTATGGCGCGGGGATCGATAACACGATCCGCATCGGCGGCCCGGGGCCGACGCCTTGGCTCTATGCCGATAGGTTGCGACTCAATGGCATCAAGCTCCTGCTCGATGGGGCGCTCGGTTCGCGCGGGGCATGGCTGAAGGCGCCTTATCACGACCGGCCCGAAACCCGCGGCCTGCCCAACTTCACGCAGACGCAGCTTGGCAACCTGATGAGCCGCGCCGCGATGGACAACTATCAGATCGCCGTCCACGCGATTGGCGACGAGGCGAATGCCGTGCTGCTGGGTGCGATGGAAGACCTCTCGCAGACCTACAAGGGTGATCGACGCTGGCGGATCGAGCACGCGCAAGTGATCGATGCACCCGATTGGCCGGTGGCTGCGCGCGTCGCCAAATCGGTCGGCCTCATCGCCTCGATGCAGCCGATCCACCAGACCTCGGACCGCCTGATGGCCGAAGCACGGCTCGGGCCGGAGCGGCTGGCAGGTGCCTATGCCTGGGCTACGGCCAAGGCGAACGGTGCATCGCTCGCATTCGGCTCGGACACCCCGGTAGAGCGCGCCGATCCGTGGGCCGGTTTTGCGGCCGCGATCAGCCGGATCGATGAAAATGGCCAGCCCGCTGGCGGCTGGCAGCCGCAGGAACGCGTCACCCGCGAAACCGCGCTGGCGGCCTATACAGCGGATGCCGCTTACGCGGGCTTTGCCGAGAAACGCTTCGGCCGCCTCGCCCCTGGCCTGCGCGCCGATTTCATCTTCGTCGACACCGATCCGATGACCGCCACTCCGTCCGCCATCCGCCAGACCAAGGTGCTCGAAACGTGGGTCGGCGGCGGCAAAGTGTGGGATGCGGCAACGCCGGAAGGCGGCACCCAAAGCGCCGCGCCCGCGCCCAAGCGTTGATTGCCGCACATTCCGCCCAATCCGGATCACCGTGATGGGTCGGAATGTGACCCAAGCCACAACCGAAGCAATTCCCTGTCGTCATAACGTGACGGCGCGAATAGGCTGCCCCTTGCGCAGGGACGGGAACCGGAGAGGCGATTCTCCGGCACCGGCGCAGATCGGCGTAGCGGCTAGGGAGGACCATCATGGCAGTGCTCAACGGAACGAACGCAGCTGACACGCTGACCGGCACATCAGCCGATGATGAAATCTACGGCTATGATGGCAAGGACCTGCTGAGCGGCGGGCTGGGTGCCGATATTCTGCACGGCGGCTTTGGCGACGATACGCTGCAGGGCGGCGATGGCGGCGACATTCTCGAAGGCGGCGCGGGCGCTGACAAACTGGATGGCGGCCTCGGCTTCGATTTCGCGTTCTATGAGAACTCCACGTCGGTCCGCGTCGATCTGCGCGTGGCGCTGCAACGCTGGACCGGGGATGCCTTAGGCGATGTCCTCACCTCGATCGAGGGTGTGAGCGGATCGCAGTTCAACGACATCCTGCGCGGCAATGATGCGGGCAACATCCTGTTCGGCAATGCGGGCAACGATATTCTGGAAGGGTTTGGCGGCGGCGACGTCCTCAGCGGCGGGGCTGGCGGCGACCAGATCAACGGGGGTGACGGCGACGACACCATCAGCGGCGGCACCGGCTTCGATTCCATCAATGGCGGATCGGGTATCGATACCATCGACTATCTCGAATCACTGGCCGGGGTGACGGTCGACCTGACGATCTACGGACGGCAGGTTTCCGCAGGCGCGGCCGCCGACGATTTTCTCGATTCCATCGAAAACATCAACGGATCGAACTACGCCGACCGGCTGACCGCCGGTTACGGGGAAAACGTCATCTACGGCAATCTCGGCGACGACACGATCGACGGCGGTTCGGGCAACGACACCCTGACGGGCGATGCCGGGGCCGACACCCTGATCGGCGGCGACGGGGATGACACGATTTTCGGCGGTGCTGGCCGGGATCTCATCCTGCCGGGCGCCAATGTGGACAAGATCGATGGCGGGACCGGCTTCGATACGGTGAGCTATGCCAATGCACTCGAATCCGTTTCGCTCGATCTAACTGCGGGGATCGGCGATCTCGGTGTCGCGCAGGACGATACTTATGTTTCGATCGAAGGCGTGATCGGCAGCGATTGGTCCGATTTCATTTATGGCAGCGCGGCGGCCAACACGCTCTTCGGCGGATTATCGGACGATGTGCTGTTCGGCCGGGCGGCGAATGACAAGCTCTTCGGCGGAGACGGCAATGATGTGCTGAACGGCGGCGCGGGCCGCGATACGCTCGATGGCGGCGTGGGCTTCGACATGGCCGACTATTCGGATTCGGCAGCTGCCGTTTCCATCGACATGGGCACGGCAACGCTCAGCGGGGCAGACGCAGTGGGCGACCGGCTGATTTCGATCGAGGGCCTGACCGGCTCGGCCTTCGCCGATACGCTCACCGGCGATTCGGGCGCGAACCGCCTTGTCGGCGGCTCGGGCGCGGACAAGCTCTCGGGCGGCACCGGGGATGACGTGATTGAGGGCGGCGAAGGGGCCGATACCATCGATGGCGGCGCGGGCAACGATTGGGCAAGCTATGAACATGCCGTCGCCCGGGTTGTCGTCAACCTCTCCAGCACGGTCGCCAACCCGGGCGCAGGCGATGCACGCGGCGACATTCTCAAAGGCATCGAAAACCTCGAAGGCAGCCAGTTCAACGACAACCTCACCGGCAATTCGGCCAGCAACGCGATTTCGGGTGGCGAGGGAAATGATGCCATCACCGACAACGGCGGCAACGACACGCTGTCCGGCGGCAATGGCGACGACACCATCAAGGGCGGGATCGGTAACGATTTCCTGCTGGGCGGTGCGGGCAACGATAGGCTCGTGGGCGGTGACGGGACCGACACGCTGGTCGGCGGCTTCGATTCGGACACGCTGACCGGCGGCGCCGGGGCGGATGTGTTCGCCTTCTCCGAAGTGGGCGACAGCGCGCCGGAAAGCTTTGACGCGATCACCGATTTCACCACCGGGCAGGACAAGATCGATTTATCCCTGATCGATGCAAGCACGCTGGCAGACGGCAATCAGGCTTTTGCCATCGTGTCCGCCTTCTCGGGCGCAGGCAGGGAGATCGTCATGGGCCGGACGGGTACGACCACGACGCTGTTCGCCGATGTCGACGGCGATGCCGATGCCGATTTCGTGCTCATCATCGATAGCGCGGCTGCGCTGAAGGTGACGGATTTCGTGCTTTAGACGCTGCCATCCGCGCGCGCGCAGGCTACGGATCAGGCGCTGGTTGCCGCCGCTTCCTTGGCCTTCTCCTCGGCGTCCTTCTTTTCGGCAAAGCGCATGATCACCAGCGTGCCTTCGAACAGGATCATCAAGGGAATCGCGAGCATCAGCTGGCTCAGCACATCGGGCGGCGTGATCACGGCGGCCAGAGCGGTGATGCCAACGATCACATAGCGCCGCGCCGCCACAAGCTGCCCGCGCGTGACGATCCCGGCGCGGTTCAGAAGCATCAGCAGAACCGGCAGCAGGAAGCTGATGCCGAACGCGAAGATGAACTGCATCACGAGGTTGAGGTATTCCTCGATCCCCGGCAGCGCTTCCAGTTGCAGGCCGCCGCGATCCCCCTGAAACCCGATGAACCAGCGGAACGCGGTGGGCATCACGAAGAAATAGGCAAGGCTTGCGCCCGCGCCGAACAGGATCGGCGTGGCGACCAGAAACGGCAGAAACGCCTTCTTCTCACGCGCATAGAGCCCCGGCGCGATGAACGCCCAGAGCTGGTTGGCGATGATCGGGAAGCTGACGAGAAAGGCCGCGAACAGCGAGACCTTGAGATCCACGAAGAACGCCGAATAGAGCTTGGTGTAGATCAGCTTGCCCTGCCCCGCCGGAAAGGCATGGACCAGCGGCTGGACCAGAATCGCGAGGATCTGATTCGCGAAATAGAAACACACCACGAACGCTAGCGCGAGGGCATAGACGCAGCGCAGCAGCCGCGTGCGCAATTCAAGCAGGTGATCGAGCAGCGGGGCCTGCGTCTCGTCGATATCGCGGACCATCACGCTGCGCCCCCGGCAGGCCCGCGCGCCCGGGCGGGGCGTTCGCTGATGGGGAGGAGTTCGGCCATGGGTTCAGCAAGAGGCCCAGGCATTGGGTCCGTCGGCGCGACAGCCGCCACGTCAGGATCGACCGGCGCGGGCAGCGGCTGCATGAGCGCGGGCGGCGGATCGTTCTGATCGGTCGCCGCTTCGGCGCTCTGGCCTTCCGCCGGATCGGCCGCGGGATGCGCCGCCATGATCGCCGCGTTCTGTTCCTTCCACTTGCGCTCCATCTCCTCCATCTCCGCCTCGCGAATCATGGTTTCGATTCCGGTGCGGAAGTGGCCGGAAACACGGCGGATCTTGCCGATCCAGCGGCCCGCCGTGCGCAGCGCGAGCGGCAGGTCCTTGGGACCGATGACGATGATCGCCACGATCACGACGAGCAGCATCTCGTCTGGCGCAATGCCGAACATCGATCAGGCCCAGTGCAAGTAGAGTTGCGAGTAAAGGTGCAAGCGGAAGTGCGTTTGACGGCTCAGGCGTTCCCGCCGGTGCCGGTCTGCTCAGCCTGCACAGCGGGTGCAGCGGGCGCGGCCGGCTGCTGCTGGATCTGCGCGGGCGGCTGAACCACCGGCGTCTCCGCGCCTTCGTTCATGCCTTGCTTGAAGCTTTTGATACCCTTGCCGAAATCGCCCATCATCTCCGAAATCCGGCCACGGCCGAACAGGATGAGGACAACCAGAGCAAGAATGATCAGATGCGGAAGCGACAGACCGCCCATGGGAGTTCTCCTTTATGCCCTTCAGATAGGACATTTCGTGCGAAACTGCCAGCAAGCTTGCGGCGGTTTTGTCAACCTTCGTTCAGAGGGTCCGGCTCCGCATCCGCCTCTTCATCGGCTTCACCGGCAAACACCGCTTCCACCGGATCGAGCAGGCCCGCGGCGCGTAGTTCCTCGATGCCCGGCAGATCGCGCCGCGATTCGAGGCCGAAATGCGCAAGGAAGGCTGGCGTTGTCGCGTAGATCGTCGGGCGGCCCGGCCCTTCGCGGCGGCCCGCCACTTTCACCCAGCCCGCCTCCATCAGCACGTCCAGCGTGCCGCGCGCGGTCTGCACACCGCGGATCGCCTCGATCTCGGCACGGCTGACCGGTTCGTGATAGGCGATGATCGCCAGCGCCTCGGTCGCCGCGCGCGAAAGGCGGCGCACGTCCTCGCGCTCGCGCCGCAGCAGGTGGGCCAGATCGGGTGCGGTCTGGAAGTGCCAGCGTTCACCGCGCGAGACCAGTTCCACCCCGCGCCCGGCATAGTGCGCGGCGAGTGCTTCCAGCGCTGCAGCCACATCCGCGCCCCCATCCGATCCGGCAAGATGGCGCGAAAGCTCCTCGGCGCTCATCGGCGCTTCGGCGGCAAACAGCGCCGCTTCGACCGCGCGTTCGATCTCGTTCACGCAGCGCCTCGCCGCAGCATGATGGGCGCAAACGTGGCTTCCTGCGCGATTTCCACTTTGCCCTGCTTCGCCAGTTCCAGCGCCGCCACGAAGCTGGACGCCAGCGCCGAACGGGCCAGGCGCGGATCGGCCCCGGCCTCCTGCGGCGGCAGGAACAGCCGAAGCTCGGTCCAGTCAATCGCCGCGCCGATCAGCGACTCCACCCGCGCGATGGCGGCTTCCAGCGTCATCACCGGCCGCGCGCGGACCATGTGGACCACCGGACGCCCGCGATGCTGCACATGGCCATAGGCCTGCATCAGCGCGAAGAGATCGCACCGCCAGCGCACCTGCCGCTCGGTGCGCAGCCCCTCCGGCGCGCCGCGCGGAAATACATCGCGGCCCAGCCGGTCCCGCGCCATCAGCCGCGCGCCGGCCTCGCGCATCGCGCCGAGCCGCTGGAGCCGAAGCTGCAGGCGCAGCGCCAATTCTTCGGGGCTGGGCTGCACTTCGGGATCGCGAGGGAGCAGCAGCAGCGATTTCAGCCACGCCAGCCACGCCGCCATGACCAGATAATCCGCCGCGAGTTCGAGCCGCTGTGCGCCTGCCCGCTCCACGAATTCCAGGTACTGATCGACCAACGCGAGGATCGAGATCTTGCGCAGATCGACCTTCTGCCGCCGCGCCAGATCGAGCAGCAAGTGCAGCGGCCCTTCCCAGCCGTCGATGGCGAGCGTCAGCGTCTCGCTCGCCTCGGGCGGAACATCGAGCGGGGCCGCATCCCAATCGTCCGCTGCGAGCGGCGCAAGAGCGGCCTCTTCCGTCACGCCAGCGCCAGCAGCCGATCTCGCGTGGCGGTGCGTTCGGCCTGCCGCGCGTAATCCACCGGCGCGCTGAAATCGCCAGTGGGGGCGAGCGCCCGCTCCAGCCGCCCGGCGGTCTCGGCGGACATCGGGGCCAGCGCCTGCGCGATCCCCACCATGTCGCCCATCTTCGCCCAGCAATTGAGCGCAATATCGCAGCCCGCTGCCTGCGCCCGCGCCGCGCGGTCGGGCACCGCGCCGCCCAGCGCCTGCATATCGAGATCGTCCGTCAGCAACAGGCCATCGAAGCCGATGCGACCCCGGATCACATCGCGGATCACGGTGGTGGAGAGCGTTGCAGGGTTCTCGTTGTCCCACGCGGTGTAGCGCACGTGCGCGGTCATGCCGATCAGGCTGTCATTGAGGCTGCGGAACGGCGCAAGGTCGGTTTCGAGCTCCTCGGCGCTTGCAGTGACGGTGGGCAGTTCCTTGTGGCTGTCCACCCCCGCGCGGCCGTGCCCCGGCATGTGCTTCACCACCCCGCCAACCCCGGCGCGGGCGAGGCCTTCGAGCATGGCGCGGCCCAGCGCGGCCACCCGCAGCGGCTCCTGCCCCAACGCGCGATCACCGATCACATCGTGCGCGCCTTCCTGCCGCACATCGAGCAGCGGCAGGCAATCGACGCTGATTCCCGCCTCCGCCAAATCGAGCCCGAGCGCCTCGGCATGGGCGCGGGCCGCTTCGATCGCACTGAGCGGCGCAGTTTCATAGAGCCTGTCAAACGCCCCGCCCGGCGGATAGGATGCCCAGACCGGCGGCTTCATCCGCGCGACCCGCCCGCCTTCCTGATCGATGCAGATGAACGTGCGGTCCCGCCCGTGCACGCTGCGCAGTTCATCGGTCAACGCGCGCAGCTGGTCGCGGCTTTCGACATTGCGGCCGAACAGGATGTAACCCGCCGGATCGCAATCGCGAAAGAACGCGCGCTCGTCAGTGCTGAGAGTGAGGCCCGAAAGCCCGAAGATCGCCGGAAGCATGGGCGATGGGTTCGCGCAAAGCCCGCCCCGGCGCAAGGCCGGAAGCAGGGGATAATGGGGAAAAGCGCCGCTACATCAGCCCTCTCGGGCTGCCACCTCCCCGAGGCAAGCTCGGGGAGGAACGGGACATCAGCGCTTCACCTGGCACTTCAGGCCGCCAGCCTGCAACTTGGCACAGAGCGCATTGGCCCCGGCCATGTCGCCCGCCACGGCCTGAAGGCGGAACACGGTGGCCATGTCGGCCTTGCCCTCAACCACGCGGTGCGAGAGGCCCGACAGCGCACCATGCGCAGCGACGAGCTTGGACCACGCGGCTTCCGCCGAAGCACTGGTCGAAAACGCGCCGACCTGCACGCCGACACCAGAGCCAGTGGCGGCAGGGGCTGCGCCTGCGGCGGCGGGCGCTGCCGCCGGCTTTGGTGCAGCGGGTGCCTGTGCCGCGCTGCCGGCAAGGTTGGCCACGGGCTTTTCGCCCTCGCTCACCTTGAAGCTGGCATCGCCGGTGCCTTCGAACGTCTTGCCGCCCGGATCCTTGGGCGCGACCTTGTAGGGCTCGGTGCTCGCCGCGATCAGGCTGCCATCGGCGGCAGCTGTCGCCGCGCCGCGATGTGTGATCCAGTACATCCCGCCGACCAGCGCCGCCAGCAGGAGAACCGCCAGCACGCCGAAGCCGATCATGCGGCTGTTGCCATCCGCCGGCTCTTCGAAATCGACGTCGTCAGCGCCTTCGAGCCACGGCAGGCGCTCTTCGTCGCCGAGCGCGAGCCGGTCTGCCGCAGCGCCGCCCAACACCGCATCAGCAACTTCGTGCACTTCGTGCCGAGCCGCCGCGATGCCGTCTTCGGCTGCGTTGCTGGCCGCCTCGCCCCAATTGGCCGGGTTGATCGGCAGGCTGCCGTCTTCGCCGCCCTCTTCGTTCCCGTCCGCTACGCTGATAACCATCGCGTCAAAGCTCCTCAGCGGCCTCCACACCCAACAGGGCGAGGCCATTTTTAATCACTTGCCCTATTTGTGAGGCAAGGAAAAGTCGTGCTGAAGTAAGCGGGGCATCTTGTCCCACAATGAAGCGCTTGTCGGGCCGGTCATTGCCAACATTCCAGTAGGCGTGGAAGCCCGCGGCAAGATCAAACAGGAAGAACGCCACCCGGTGCGGCTCACGCGCGGCAGCTGCACTTTCGATCACGCGCGGAAACTGCGCGGCCAGCTTGACGAGGCCCAGTTCCTCGGCCCCCAGCAGCGCGACATGCTCCGCAGCAGGCGCAAAGCCTTCCGCCGCCGCCTTGCGCAAGGTCGAGCATATCCGCGCATGGGCATACTGCACATAGAACACCGGATTGTCCTTCGAGGCTTCGACCACCTTGTCGAAATCGAAGTCCATCTGCGCATCGGGCTTGCGCGCCAGCATGGTGAAGCGCACCACGTCCTTGCCGACCATCTCGACGACATCGGCCAGCGTGACGAAATTGCCCGCGCGCTTCGACATCTTGAACGGCTGGCCGCCCTTCATGAGCGCGACCATCTGGACGAGCTTGACTTCGAACGGCTTCGGCTTGCCCCCGTCAGCACTGGTCAGCGCAGCGACGGCGGCCTTGATCCGCTTGACCGTGCCGGCATGGTCCGCGCCCCAGATATCGACGAGGGCGTCTGCGGCCTGCGCCTTCTGGAAGTGATAGGCGAGGTCCGCGCCGAAATAGGTCCACGCGCCGTTCGATTTCTTGATCGGGCGGTCCTGATCGTCGCCGAACCTGGTCGAGCGGAACAGCGGCAGCGCCACAGGCTCCCAATCGTCCAGCGTCTTGCCCTTGGGCGCTTCGAGTTCGCCATCATAGACCAGATCATGCGCGCGCAGCCACGCCTCCGCCGCCTCGACCTTGCCCGAGGCCTGAAGCTCGGCTTCGGACGAGAACAGATCGTGGTGAATGCCCAGCGTGGCAAGATCGGCGCGGATCATGTCCATCATCGCCGCGACGGCGCGGGTGCGGAACGGGATCAGCCAATCGGCTTCGGGGGCCTTGGCGTACGTATCGCCGAATTCTGCCGCGAGCGCCTGCCCGACCGGAACGAGATAATCACCCGGATAGAGGCCTTCGGGGATCGTGATCGCCTCGCCCAGCGCCTCAAGGTAGCGCATGTGGACCGAGCGCGCGAGCACATCGACTTGCGCGCCCGCATCGTTGACATAGTATTCGCGCGTCACCCGGTGCCCGGCAAACTGGAGCAGGCTGGCCAGCGCATCGCCAACCACCGCGCCCCGGCAGTGGCCCATGTGCATCGGCCCGGTGGGATTGGCAGAGACATATTCGACATTGACCATGGTGCCACCGCCCACGGTGGAGCGGCCATAGTCCGCCCCCCTTGCGGCGATCAGCGCCAGTTCGGTCAGCCACGCGCCATCGGCCAGCCGCAAGTTGATGAAGCCCGGCCCGGCGATCTCCGCCGAAGCAATGCGCGGCTCGCGGACAAGTTCCTCGACCAGCAGCGCGGCGAGCGCGCGCGGGTTGGTTCCGGCGGGTTTGGCCAGCACCATCGCGGCGTTGGTGGAGATGTCGCCGTGGCTCGCCTCACGCGGGGGCTCGCACGTCACGCCGCCGCGTGCCAGCCCCTGCGGCAGCGTCCCGGCAGCGACCAGCGCATCGAGCGCGCGGTCGATCACACCGGCAAAATCGGCGAACAGGGGAAGAGCGGCGCTGGTTTCGGTATCAGTCATGCCCGCGCCGTTAGCCGAAGCTGGCGCAAGAGGGAATGCCCGGTTAGCGCGTGGCGTTGTAAGCGAGCTGCGCGTCGGTCAGCTGAAAGCCCACCACCAGTTCGAAACTGGCCTTCGCCAGCGCCGTGCGCACTTCGGGCAGGCCGAGGGGGTCGGTCGCGGCATCGGCTTGCCCGGCCTTGCGCTTCTTGGTGAGGAGCTTGCGCACACTTTCGGGCAGCGTCGCCTCGGCGCGGTTCACGGTCGAGGCGGCACGGCCCTGCGCCTGCGCCCGCTCCTGCCCGTCGGCGAAATCGAGCGTCACCGAACCCAGCCGCTTGGCGATCACGACATTGCCGCCGCGCATCACGGCCGAGAAATAGGGCAGGACCACGCGCCGCGCGCCGCGCGTATCGATGCGGCGGGCAAAGACGTCGAAGGTCGCCTCGGTGTGCAGTTCGGTCTGGCCCTTGGCGTCGTCGCAAGTGCTGCGCAAGTTGGTGATCGCAGCCGTCACGTCGATTGCGCCGGCATCGGTGCGGCCGGGCGCGGACATCAGCGTCACATCGCCGGTCATTTCCGGAATCTCGACAATGGGGCACGGGCTGCGCAGCGCGGTCACGCCCACGCTGTCGTCCACCACCAGTTCGCCGCCGCCGCTCTTGCAGCCCCCCAGCGCACCGACAAGGGCGAGCGCAGCCAGCGGGGCAAGCGAGGATGGGCGGAAAGCGGGCAGGGTCATTCAGGCATCCTCGGGATTGCGTAGTCTCGCTTCCTCTACCCACCCCGCTCCCAAGGCGCAATGCCGCCTGTCCCGACTCATGTCCCGGCCCATCTCCCAGCTCAGCGGGTTTGCCGGGCGCGCGCACCGCTGCTAAGGTCGCGCGCGATGACCACCATTGCACCTGCTTCGCCCGCCGGCCTCGATTCACCGCTCGCCCCGCTCAAGCTGCTGATCGCCGCACCGCGCGGTTTCTGCGCCGGAGTGGACCGCGCGATCGAGATCGTGGAGCGCGCGCTCGACCGGTTCGGCCAGCCGGTGTTCGTGCGGCACGAGATCGTGCACAACCGCTTCGTGGTCGATGGACTGAAGGCCAAGGGCGCGGTCTTCGTGGAAGAACTGGACGACGTGCCCGATGGCGCGCCGGTGGTGTTTTCCGCACATGGCGTGCCCAAGATCGTGCCCGCCGCCGCCACGGAGCGCGGGCTGGACTGGCTCGATGCCACGTGCCCGCTTGTCAGCAAGGTTCACCGCCAGGCCGAACGCCAGGTCGAGGCCGGGCGGCATATCCTGTTCGTCGGCCACAAGGGGCATCCCGAAGTGATCGGCACGATGGGCCAGGTTCCCGAAGGATCGATCACGCTGGTCGAGACGCTGGACGATGTGACCGCGCTCGATCTGCCCACCAGCACGCCGCTCGCCTTCCTTACCCAGACCACGCTTTCGGTGGATGACACGCGCGAGATCGTAGCCGCCCTCAGGTCGCGATTCCCCGATATCAACGGCCCGCGCGCCGAAGACATCTGCTACGCCACATCGAACCGGCAATCGGCGGTGAAGTCGATTGCGGCCAAGTGCGATCTGCTGCTGGTGATCGGCGCGCCCAACAGTTCCAACTCGCTGCGCCTTGTCGAAGTGGCCGAACGCGAAGGCACGCCCGCCAAACTCATCCAGCGCGGGCATGAAATTGATCCAAGCTGGCTCGATGGCGTCACCACGCTGGGGCTGACGGCGGGGGCCTCCGCGCCCGAAGTGCTGGTGCGCGAAGTGGTCGACCGGCTGGCCCAATGGCGCGCCGTGACCGAGGAAACCGTCACCACCACGGTCGAGAACATGGTGTTCAAGCTGCCCCGCCAGCTCGCCGACTGAGCCCGCAGCCATGGCCGTTTACACACACCTCGGCGCGGAGGACATGTCCGCGCTGATCGCCCGCTTCGATGTCGGCACGCTGGTTTCCGCCAAGGGCATTGCCGAGGGCGTTTCCAACAGCAACTGGCTGCTGGAAACCACCGGACATGATGGAAGCGGCGCGCGCTTCATCCTGACGATGTACGAGTTTCGCATCGAGCTGGAGGACCTGCCCTACTTCCTCTCGCTGCTCGATCACCTCGCCGCCACGGGCTGCCCGGTGCCGCGCACGATCCATGACCGGGAGGGCAACCTCTATGTGTCGCGTCCCGGCCCGGCAGGAGAGGACAAGGCGCTGGCCCTGATCGAATATCTCCCCGGCGTTTCCGTCAGCACGCCGACTGCCGGGCAGGCCCGCGCGGTGGGCGCAGAGCTGGCGCGGCTGCATCTGGCGGCGGCCGATTTTCGCAGCGTCCGCGCCAACGGCATGGGCGTGGCCGAATGGCAGCGGCTGGCTGCGGCTTGCGGCGCAGAGGGCCTTGCGCGGATCAACCCTGAGCTGGCCGAGATCGTGGCGAGCGAACTCCCGCGCCTCGCCGCAAGCTGGCCCACGGACCTGCCCGCAGGCGTGATCCACGCAGATCTGTTTCCAGACAACGTGCTGATGCTGGATGAGCGCGTCACCGGCCTGATCGACTTCTACTTCGCCTGCAACGACATCATCGCCTACGATCTGGCCGTGACGCACGTGGCGTGGAGCTTCGACAAGGATGATGCCTTCCGCGCTGACGTCTCGCAGGCACTGATAGAGGGCTACGAAAGCGTCCGCCCGCTCTCAGCCGAAGAACGCGCCGCACTGCCGCTACTGGGGCAAGGCGCGGCGATGCGCTTTGCGATGAGCCGCGCGTGGGATTGGCTCAACACGCCTGCCGATGCGCTCGTGACGCCGAAGGACCCGATGGGGCCGGCGCGGCGGCTGGGCTTCTACAAGGCCAATCCGGGGATGTTCGCGTGAAGCACGTTGCGATTTTCACCGACGGGGCGTGCAAGGGCAATCCCGGCAAGGGCGGCTGGGGCGCGCTGCTGCGCATGGGGGAAGCGGAAAAGGAGCTGTCCGGCTCCGAAAAGCTGACGACCAACAACCGCATGGAACTGATGGGCGCGATCCGCGGGCTAGAAGCGCTCAAGGCCCCCTGCCGCGTGACGCTGCACACCGACAGCAAGTATGTCCTCGATGGCATCACCAAGTGGGTGTTCGGCTGGCAGAAGAAGGGCTGGAAAACCGCCGACAACAAGCCGGTCAAGAACGAGGACTTGTGGCGCGCGCTGCTGGCCGCCGCGCGCCCGCACCAGATCGAATGGGTCTGGGTGAAGGGGCACGACGGCCACCCGGAGAACGAACGGGTGGACAAGCTCGCCAGCGACGCCGCCATCGCGGCGTGAGCGAACCTCAGTCGGTCGTGGTATCGACCACTTCGGCTTCGGGTCCGTTCTTCAGCACGGACTCAATGGCGTTCTTCGCGCTGGCCTTGGACTTGTAGCCCTCGGTCCAGAAAATCGCTTCGCTGTTGTGGCAGAAATAGGCGACGAACTCGCCAGCCTTGTTCTTCCGGATCTCGAAACGGTGGGCCATTGCCGCGACTCCCATGGTGGTTGGATCGGTCCGCGCTTGGTTTAGCACGGCCCAGCCCCAGCGGGAGCGCGAAACAGTCCGCTTTGGCCTAAAGATGGGATCCAAACCGTGCAGGCGAATAGCACGCGGCGTCAAGGGCCTCGGTCATCGCATCACGGGGCAGGCCCAGCAGCAGCTGCGCGCCGAGCCGGGCTGCGGCGGGCGCGGTCTGAATGCCGAAGCCGCCCTGCCCGGCGAACCAGAACAACCCCTCGCATCTCGCATCAAAGCCATAGATCGGCAGGCGGTCTGACGCGAAGCTCCTGAGCCCGGCCCAGCGCCGCTCCAGCGCCAGAACCTTCCAATCCACCGCCTGCTCCATCCGGTCGATCGCCATCGCGATATCCAGCTCCTCAGGCGCGGCATCGCGCGCCACATCGGGCGTCTCATCGTGCGGGGATAGCCAAAGGCGGCCACCTTGCGGGCGGAAATAGAAGTCCTCGTCGAAGCTCAACGTCAGCGGCAAGTCATCGGGCGGCACTGGATCGACCCGCAATTGCACCATCGAGCGGCGCAGCGGCTGGACCCCGAGCGGCGCTGCGCCCGCCAGCTGCGCCACGCCGTCTGCCCACGCGCCTGCTGCATTGACGAGCAGCGCGGCCCGCGCCTCACCCGGTCCGGCGGCCCCGCTCCACGCCAGCGACCATGCGCCGCCTTCGCGCTCCACGCCATCGAGCCGCGCGCGCACCCTGAGCACGCTGCCCACCTTGCGCGCCGCCGCCAGATAGTGCTGGTGCATCGCGGCGACGTCGATGTCCGCGCACTCTGGCTCCCACGCGCCGATGATCCACTCAGGCCGCAGCCCGGGCACGATCCGCTCCAACCGCTCACGCCCGATCAACTCGATCCGCGCCCCGGCGGCCTGAAACTCCGCCACGAAGCTTTCCGCCACCGCGCGGTGATCCTTGCGCCCGATATGCAGGCCGCCGCGCGGGGAAAGGAAGCCGTGCTCCGCCAGCCAATCGCCCGATGCCGCCGTCAGCGGATAGATCTGCGGCCCCCCGATGGTTTCGTGCCAGAACGCGGCGGAGCGCCCGGTAGTGTGATAGCCGGGGGTGTCCTCGGCCTCGATCAGCAGCACGCGCGCGTGGTGGGCGCATTCGGCGGCGAGGCTGGAGCCTGCCATGCCCGCGCCGATGATCGCGATATCGAAGGTTTCGGTCATGCTCGCTCTCAAGACGTCTTTGGCGGAAGGGCGCGCGCCAGGAAGCTGGCGATGGCAGCCATCGCCTGCCCGCGCACCGGGTACGCCTCGCGCAGCAGTTCGTGGCGCGCTTCCGGCCGCCACACCACCAGTTCGCCGCGCGGCAGGCGCGCTGCCGCGGCTTCGATGGCGGGCCATGAAACCAGCGCGTCACGCTTGGCCGCCAGCACCAGCACCGGTGCCATCACCGCCTCCAGCACGCCCGGCGCGCGCAAGGTCTCGTTCGAGGCAGCCGCCCTTTCGACCCAGCGCCAGCTGGCGGGGCCAAGCTCCAGTTCGGGCCGCGCAGTGCGCCACCACAGCTCGTCGGCATAGCGGTCCGGATCGTGGGTCAGCAGCGTCTGGCGCATGTCGAGCGGCGAGCCCGGCTTTTCACTGACCGGCCAGGCCATGCGCCCCGGATCACCGATGCCGCACATGATTCGCCCGTACAGGCTCTGGATGAAGCGGGGAATCGCCGTGACGAATCCAAGCATGGGCGCGCTCAGGACCACGGCATCGGTGCGCACTGCCCCTTCGGCCACGCCGCGCAGCACCAGGTGCCCGCCCATCGAATGGCCCACCAGCACATGCGGCCCCGGCGCGCTGCGCACCCAATCCTGCCACAAGGCGGCAAGGTCGGAAATCCAGATCGAAAAGTCCGCAATATCACCTACCAGCGGATTGGCCGTCATCCGCCCGGAAGCGCCCTGCCCGCGCCAGTCCGCCGCGCTGACATGCCAGCCGGCCTCGGCCCATTCCGCCATCGATTCGAGATACTTCTCGTAGAAATCCGCGCGCCCCGGCATGAACAGGATCGAACCGCGCACAGGCGCTCCGGGCCGCGGTTCGAGCGCGATACGGCGGATTTCGTGGCCATCAGGCAAAGCCCAGCGCCATTCGCGCGCACCGGCAGGAATCGCGCGTCTGTCAAACCCTCCACTCAAGCAAGAACTCCCGTCACAAAGCTTCGGCGCTATCCGCAAGCCCGAAGATCTGCGGCGCAGGTTTGGTTACCGTTTGGTAAGTGATTATCCCGTATGACAACCCCCATGCAGGGAACTCACATCGTTTACGGACTGGTCGGGGCCTTGGCAATCGCACTTGCCGTTGCCGCCTTCACCGATATCCGCCGCCGCCAGATCGACAACTGGCTGAATGTCGCGATTGCCGCAGGCGCGCCGCTGTTCTGGTGGGCGACGGGACTTTCACTGTGGCCGGGGGTGGCCTTGCAGCTCGCCCTTGCTGCCGTGACATTCTTCGTGCTGGCAGGCCTGTTTGCGCTGAAGGCGATGGGCGGCGGCGACGTGAAGCTGCTCACCGTCCTTGCGCTGTGGATGCCCGCGCTGCTGTTCCTCAAGCTGCTGGTGATCATGGCGCTGGCGGGCGGCGTGCTGACCATCACGATGGGCATGTGGCACATCGCCCGGCGCCAGAAAGACAAGCTCAAGATTCCTTACGGCATCGCCATCGCGACCGCAGGGCTCTGGATCATCACAACCACTGATTGGGCCACGCTTCACGCCGTTTCGGCGGGATAGGTCTATCTTAACCATTTTGCCCGAAGAACGCGGGTGGATCAAACGGCAGGATTGTAGCCATGGACAGGAAGAAGCTGATGCTGTTGGTGGGGGCGCTGATCGTGGCGATCGGCACGGCCTTTGCTGCCAGGAGCATGTTTGCAGGCGCTGGATCGCCGCAGGCCGTGGCTGCCGCGAAAGTGCCGATGGGCGCCAAGGTGCTCGTCGCCAACCGCGCGCTTCCCGCCGGCACGATCATCACTGCCGACGCGATGGGCTATCAGCCCTGGCCGAAGGATCTGGTCCAGGACGTCTACTTCACCGAAGACAAGACCGACATGTCGAAGCTCCTCGGCACCGTGGTGCGCACGCCGATCACGGCGGGCGGCCCGGTGACTCAAGGCAGCCTCGTCGCTCCCGGTGATCGCGGCTTCCTCGCCGCCGCGCTCGGGCCGGGCATGCGCGCCGTCACCATCCCCGTCAGCGCGCGTACCGCCGTGGCCGGCTTCGTGTTCCCCGGCGATCACATCGATCTCGTCCTCACGCAAACGGTGAAGGGCGGCATGATCCCGCTCAAGACCGCCGAGACGATCCTCAAGAACCTGCGCGTGCTCGCCACCGATCAGACCACCTCGCAGGAGCAGGTCGAGGGCAAGACCCGCGTGCGCACGTTCAGCACCGTCACGGTCGAGGCCACGCCCAAGATTGCCGAGAAGATCGCGGTGGCGCAGACCATCGGCACGATCTCGCTCTCGCTGCGTTCGCTGGCTGATAATTCGAGCGAACTGGAACAGGCGCTCGCGCTCGGCCAGATCAAGATCCCTGCTGGCGCCAGCAAGGCCGAAGAAGAACGCATCCTGCGCGCAGCGATGTCGAAGCCGATCGAGGCCGACGGCAACAGCTATGCGACCGGAGGCGATGTCTCGCGCTTCCAGCCCAAGAAGAGCTCGGCCCCGATGGATCCGGCCTCCGCCGTCCAGGCCATGGTCAAGGCGATGGCCCCCGCCATGCCCCGCGCTTCGGCAGGCGGGACCATGACCGACGCCGCCCGCGCCCTGTTCTCACCCGGCCCGGTGGTCCGCGTGACGCGCGGCAAGGACACCACCGAAGTCAAGGTCGGAGGACACTGAGATGACCATCCGCGCTCCCCGAACCGCCGCCATGAAGGCCCAGACTGCGCCCGCGAAAGGCAAGACCATGAAGGCCCGTATCGCATCCACGCTGCTCCCGCTTGCTGCCCTGGCAGCTCCGCTGGCCCTCGTCGCAGCCCCTTCGGCCGCCTCGGCCCAGTCGGTGACCAGCCCGGCGCGCAGCATCGCGATCTCGATCGGCCGCGGCCAGCTCGTCACGCTGCCCGGCAAGATGACCGACGTGTTCGTTGCCAACGATGCGGTGGCGGATGTGCAGGTCAAATCGACCAACCAGCTCTACGTGTTCGGCAAGTCCGGCGGTGAAACCACCGTCTATGCCAGCAATGCGAACGGCGATGTGGTGTGGTCGGCCAATATCCGCGTCGGCACCAATATCGACAGCATCGAGCAGATGCTCAAGCTGGCGATGCCCGAGGCCAAGATCGTCACATCGACGATGAACAACACCGTGCTGCTGACCGGCACGATTGCCGCGCCCGAAGATGCTGCCGAGGCCGAGCGCCTCGTCAAGGCCTTCGTCGATGACAAGACCAACGTGATCAGCCGCCTCAAGATGGCGACCCCGCTGCAGGTAAACCTTCATGTGAAGTTTGCCGAAGTGAACCGCTCGCTGGTGCGCCAGATCGGCTCGAACCTCACCACCATCGATGGTTCGGGCGGGTTCAAGTTCGGCGTCGGCCAGGGCCGCGCCATCGGCCAGACGATCAACACCGATCCCAATCTGCCGCTCGGCATCGGGAACAAGGTGCAGGGCTATACGCTCGATCCGACCACCGGCAAGCTTGCGCTGACCGACGGCACCGTCGTCACCCCGCTGCAGGGCGTGCAGACCATCGCAGGGATGGGCAAGCTGTTCGGGATGAACATCCTCGGCGCGCTCGATCTGGGTGAGACCATCGGCCTCGTCACATCGCTCGCCGAACCCAACCTCACCGCGCTTTCGGGCGAAACCGCCAACTTCCTGGCGGGCGGCGAATATCCGATCCCCGTCTCGACCGGCCTTGGCAACACCGCCATCGAATTCAAGAAGTACGGCGTCAGCCTTGCCTACACGCCCACCGTTCTCGCCAACGGGCGCATCTCGCTGCGCGTGCGGCCCGAAGTTTCGGAACTGTCCTCCGAAGGCGCGATCATCACCAACAACACCACGGTGCCTGCCCTCACGGTGCGCAGCGCGGAAACCACCATCGAGCTGGGTTCGGGCCAGAGCTTCATGATCGCGGGCCTGCTGCGCAATGGCGTGCAGAACACGATCACCAAGATGCCCGGCGCTGGCGATGTGCCGATCCTCGGCTCGCTGTTCCGCTCCACCGCCTATCGCAAGGGCGAGACGGAGCTGGTCATCGTGGTCACGCCGTATCTGGTGAACCCGGTAGATGCGAACGACATCAAGCTGCCGACCGATGGCTTCCAATCTGCCACCGCGCTCCAGCAGATGCTCGGCCATATCGAGGCGGACGGCGTGACCGGCGGTGATCGGCCCAAGCCGACCGAGAAGTCCGGCACGATCCAATCGAACGGTCCGAAGGTCGGCGCGCTCGATGCCCCGCAGATCGATGCCACGCCGCAGGCGCTCGGTAGCGCCGCCCCCGTGGCCGCACCCGTCAAGGCGCCGCGTGCGTCCCGCAATCGTCAGGCCAGCGCCGATGCTGCGCCCGGCTTCAGCTTCCAGTGAGAAAGGGCGCCATCATGTCCATCCGTCTGCCCCGCATTCAGGGTTCCGTCCGGGTCCTTCTCCTCGCCGGCGTGCTGTGCCTGCCGCTCAGCGCATGCAACGCGCCTTCGGCCGATACGAACCGCGGGCTTGAAAGCGTCCGCCAGCCGGTCGTCCAGCGCACCAGCTTCGTGTTCGATGTGAGCACCCTGCCCGGAGGCGGCCTCGCCGTGTCCGAACAGCGCCGCCTCGCCGGTTGGCTCGAGGCGCTCGATCTGGGCTACGGCGACCGCGTCTCGCTCGATGATCCGGTCGATTCCGACCAGACCCGCACCTCGGTCGAGCAGGTCGCTGGCCGCTTCGGCATCCTCCTCGCGGAAGTCGCCCCGGTGACTGAAGGCGATATCGGTGCGGGCACGGCGCGCGTCGTCGTCTCGCGCACCGAGGCCAGCGTGCCCGGCTGCCCGGACTGGTCGCAGAAGGTCGACAACAAGCTGAACAACGCCACGTCGCCCGGTTACGGCTGCGCGGTGAACAGCAACATGGCGGTGATGGTCGCCAACAAGGAAGACCTCGTGCACGGCGCCAAGGGCGCGAGCACCACGCTGGTCCAGAGCAACGCCAAGGCGATCAAGTCCTATCGTGACCAGCCGCCGACAGGCGCGGGCGGCCTGAAGCAAGTTTCCAGCAAGTCCGGGGGTAACTGATCGATGAGCGCGTCCTCGAAAACAGGCAATCGCGACATGTTCGCCGCCTTTATGTGCGACGATGCGGCGCTCGATGTGCTGCGTCCGGTCACCGCCGACATGGGCTGGCAGCCGGAGAAGTGCAACAAGGGCGGCCTGCGCAACGCCATCCAGTCGCTTTCGATTGCGGCCTCGCCCGCGATCCTGATGGTCGACCTTTCGGAAAGCGGCGACCCGCTGAGCGATATCAATGCCCTCGCCGAAGTGTGCGAACCCGGCACCGTGGTGATCGCGGTCGGCCAGGTCAACGACGTGCGCCTCTACCGCGATCTGCTGGCTTCGGGCATTCAGGATTACCTGCTGAAGCCGCTCACGCCGGGCCAGGTGCGCGATGCGCTGGTGCAGGCGCAGGCGATCTTCGCTGCGCCCAAGTCCGCTGATGGCAACACCGCCAAGCGCCACGTCTCGACCGCCGTGGTCGGCACGCGCGGCGGCGTCGGTGCCTCCACCGTCGCGACTTCGCTGGCATGGCTGTTCAGCGCCGATCACCGCCTGCCGACCGCGCTGCTCGATCTCGACGTGCATTTCGGCACCGGCGCGCTCACGCTCGATCTCGAACCGGGGCGCGGCCTGACCGACGCCATCGACAACCCGAGCCGGATCGACGGCCTGTTCATCGAACGCGCGATGATCCGCGCCAACGACAATCTGGCGATCCTTTCGGCCGAAGCGCCGATAAGCTCGCCCCTGATGACCGATGGCAGCGCCTTCGTGCAACTGGAGGAAGAATTCCGCCACGCGTTCGAAATGACGATGATCGATCTGCCGCGCAACATGCTGATCAACTTCCCGCACCTGCTGGCTGACGTGAACGTGGTCGTGGTGGTCACCGAACTCACGCTGGCCGGCGCGCGCGATGCGATCCGCCTGCTCTCGTGGCTCAAGACCAACGCCAAGCATGCCGAAACGATCGTGGTGGCCAACAAGGTCCACTCGGGTGTGGGCGAGATCAGCCGTTCGGACTTCGAGGCTTCGATCGAGCGCAAGATCAACTACAGCGTGCCCTACGACATGAAGGCTGCCGCCAACGCGGCGAAACTCGGCCAGACTTTCGTTGCGGCCAATCGCGGCACCAAGGCTGGCGCGGCGATGCGTGATCTGGGCACGGCAATCATTGCCACCGGCAGCGACGGCGAAGTGATCGACACCAAGGCCAAGGGCAAGGTGAAGGCCGACAAGCCGGCTGGCGTGCCGGGGGCCAAGACGTCGCTGCTCGGCAAGTTCGATTTCAAGAAGATCCTTACCTCCGGCAAAGCCAAGGCCGGAACCCCCGCATGATCCGCACCCGCAGCGCCGCCTCGATGATGGGGCGGCGCGCGGGCACCGGACACATTGAAAGAACTGGCAGGACCGCGCGATGAACATCATGCAACTCGTGATCATTGGCGTCGGAGCTGTGCTGGTGCTGCTCCTGGCCGCTGCTGCGTTGACCGGTCCTTCGGCGGGCCGCGAAGCTACGCGCCGTCTCCAGAATGTGCGCTTCCGCCATTCGGAAAGCGCGGTAGACAAGGTCGAGGCGCAGTATCGCAAGGCCGTTGCCAACCGCAAGCCGACCACCTTCAAGAAGGCAGGTTCGGGTTCGCGCATCGAAGCGCTGGCGCTGCGCCTGCACAAGACCGGCAAGGGCTGGACCCTCACCCAGTATCTCTACACCTCGCTCGGCCTCGGGCTCGGCCTCGCCTTCCTGATCTTCATCAAGAGCGGCGCGCTGCTGCTCGGCCTTGGCGCGGGCGTGCTGGTGGGTGCGGGCATTCCGCATTTCTTCGTCGGCCGCGCGATCAACAAGCGCAAGGCCGGCTTCGTCTCCAAGTTCCCCGATGCGCTCGAACTGCTGGTCCGCGGGCTGCGCTCGGGCCTGCCGATCACCGAGACGCTCGGCGTGGTCGCCACCGAACTGCCCGGCCCGGTGGGCGAGGAGTTCAAGCTGGTGACCGACCGCATCAAGGTGGGCCGCACGATGGAAGAAGCCCTCCAGGAAACCGCCAACCGCCTCGACATGGCCGAATTCAGCTTCTTCTGCATCACGCTCGCCATCCAGCGCGAAACCGGCGGCAACCTCGCTGAAACGCTCGCCAACCTGGCCGACGTTCTGCGCAAGCGCGCGCAGATGAAGCTGAAGATTTCGGCGATGAGCTCGGAATCAAAGGCCTCGGCCTATATCGTCGGCTCGCTGCCGTTCATCGTGTTCGCGCTGATCTATTCGATCAACCCGGCCTACCTCGGCAAGTTCTTCGTCGACGAGCGCCTGATCATCGCGGGCCTTGGCGGCCTGACCTGGCTTGGCATCGGCGCCTGGATCATGGCGCAGATGGTCAACTTCGAAATCTGAGGGGGAAACCGCCATGAACGTCAATCCCCCCACCGGCCCCACGTTGCTCGGCGTCGATGTCATCTATGTCGGCTCTATCCTCATGGGCATCGCCGCTGCCGCCATGCTGCTGGCGATCTATGCCGCGGTCACCGTGCGCGATCCGATGGCCAAGCGCGTCAAGGCGCTCAACGAGCGGCGTGATCAGCTCAAGGCTGGCATCGTCACGGTCAACGCCAAGAAGCGGCAGAGCATCGTCCGCCGCAACGAGACGACGGACAACATCAAGACCTTCCTTGAATCGCTGAAGGTGCTGCAGGACAGCCAGCTCAAGGACATCCAGCAGAAGCTGGCGCAGGCCGGCATCCGCAAGAAGGAATGGGCCGTCGCTGTCGTGCTGGGCCGGATGATCGGGCCGATCGTGCTCGGCCTGATCTTCGGCATACTGATCTACGGCGTGAACTATTTCCCCGAATGGTCGGCCGTCAAGAAGTTCGGCCTGTTCGCGGCGATGGTGATCTTTGGCTACAAGGGCCCGGACCTGTGGATCAGCAACTTGTCCAACAAGCGCACCAAGGAAATCCGCAAGGGCCTGCCCGATGCGCTCGATCTGCTGGTGATCTGCGCCGAAGCCGGTCTCACCGTCGATAGCGCGTTCGGCCGCGTGGCGCGCGAACTGGGCCGCGCCTATCCCGAACTCGGCGATGAATTCGCGCTGACGGCCATCGAATTGTCGTTCCTGACCGAACGGCGCATGGCGTTCGAAAACCTCGCCTACCGGGTCAATCTCGATTCGGTGAAGGGCGTGGTCACGACCATGATCCAGACCGAACGCTACGGTACGCCGCTCGCCTCGGCGCTGCGCGTGCTATCGGCCGAATTCCGCAACGAACGCATGATGCGCGCCGAAGAAAAGGCCGCGCGCCTGCCAGCGATCATGACGATCCCGCTGATCCTGTTCATCCTGCCGACGCTGTTCGTCGTGATCCTCGGCCCCGCGGCCTGCTCGATCAGCGACAACTTCCTCAACCGCAAGGTCGGCTGATTGCGGCGCGGGAGGGCTTGCCCTCCTGCGCCCCTTTTCAGGCTGGCACCACCGTCTGCTCGATCGCGCCGAACACGGCGTGGCCCTTGGCATCCTTCGCCGCGATCCGCACGGTATCGCCATGCTTGAGGTACGGCGTGACCGCCGCGCCGCTGCGGATCGTCTCGACCATGCGCTGCTCGGCGATGCACGCATAGCCGCGCCCGCCTTCCCGCACCGGACGCCCTGCGGAATAGCCCGCTTTCGCATCACCATCGCGGTTTGAGACTGTGCCCGAACCGATGATCGTGCCCGCCCCGATACGGCGCGTCTTGGCAAGATGCGCAATCAGTTGGCCGAAATCGAAGGTCATGTCCTCGCCCGTCGCCAGCCGGCCGAACGGCCGCCCGTTGACATCGACATGCAGCGGCAGGTGCAGCTTGCCGCCGGACCACGCCGCGCCGAGGCTATCGGGCGTCACCAACACCGGCGAGAAATGGCTGGCGGGCTTTGACTGCACAAAGCCGAACCCCGTGGCGAGTTCATCCGGGATCAGCCCGCGCAGCGAAACATCGTTCACCAGGCCGATCAGCCGGATATGGCCAAGCGCCTCCTCCGGCGAGACGCCCTGCGGCACATCGCCGGTGACGACCACCACTTCGGCCTCAAGATCACCGCCCCATGCCTCGTCCTGCAGCACCAGCGGATCGCGCGCACCGCGCAAATCGTCGCTGCCGCCCTGATACATCAGCGGATCAGTCCAGAAGCTGGCGGGCAATTCAGCCCCGCGCGCCTTGCGCACCAGTTCGACATGGTTGACGTAGGCGCTGCCGTCCGCCCACTGATAGGCACGCGGCAGGGGCGCCGCTGCCTCGCGCTCGTGAAAGCGCTTTTGCGGGATGGCACCGTGCTGCAATTCCACCGCCAGCGCCTCCAGATAAGGGGCATGGCGATCCCAGTCGTCGAGCAGGCCCTGCATCGTCGGCACGATGTGATCAGCATCGGCATACCACGCCAGATCGTCCGAAACGATAATCAGGCGGCCATCGCGCAGTTGCGGCAAGCTGGCGAGTTTCATGCACTTTCCCCCTCGATGGTGCGCACCGCGGTCAGCAGCTTGTCGAGCAGAGCTCGCAGCTTCGCTGTCTCGGCCGGGGAAAGCGCGGCAAAGATCTTCTCGTATGTCGAAAACGCATTGGGCCAGATCCGGTCGTACATCGCCCGGCCCGCATCGGTCAGCCACAAGTGGTGCGAGCGCCCGTCTGCCTCGTTGGCGGTGCGCGCCACCAGCCCGCGTTCGCCCAGCATCTTGCACGCGCGGTTCACCGCCACTTTGTCCATCAGCGTCGCGCGCACCAGATCACGCTGCGTCTGTTGCCCGGCATCGCCCAGCACCGCCATGATCCGCCATTCGGGAATCTTGAGGCCGAATTCGCTGTGATATTCGCCTGAGATCAGGCTGCTCACCGCGTTGGAAGTGATCGCCAGGCGATACGGAATGAAATCGGACAGTCTGGTTTTTTCAGGGCGGGTTTGCGTGTCAGCCATGCCCCGAAGCTTAAGCCAGCCAGCGCCGTGCGCAAGCAAAAGCGCGGGGGCTGATCCGCCCGCCGATCATCGCGCGAGAATGCCCGCCATGATGAAATCCACCGTGTGCTCGCGGTAGCGGTCGCGCAGCTCCTCGGTCAGCGTATCCTGATCGAAGCAGTGCCGCAGCACCAGCCGCGCCGAGAAGAACCGATCTGCCGCGCCCGTCACGGTGAAGTAGAACATCTGCGGATCAATCGGGCGAAACACCCCCGCCTTCACGCCTGCGCTGATCAACCGGTCATAGGCCTTGTTGAGCGGCAGCAGATACTTGTCTGCAATCCGCTTCGCCTCGGCGGGGTCGCTATCGCGCACCAGCCGCATCAGCAGCCGGTTGAGATAGGGGAACGCGAAATAGGTATCGACGCAGCGCGCGATATGTTGCCGCAGCTTCGCCTCGGGGCTCATATGGTCCTTGGCCAGCAGCGCCTCGACCGACTTGATGATCGCCACCATGTCCCGGTCGAGCAGTTCGCCCAGCATCCCGGCCTTGTTGCCGAAGTAGTACTTCACCAGCGCTGAATTGAGGCCCGAGCGCAGCGACAGCTCCGACAGCGAGATATCGACCTGGTCGCCCTCGCGCATGATCTGCGAGGCGGTTTCCAGCAGCAATTCGCGCGCGCCAGCCTGTTCAGGTGCGCCGCCTTCCCCCACGTCAGCCACGTTCGTCTGCTCTTTCATTCCCAGCTCGGCTCATCCCACCACGGGTAAAAGCCCGGCATATCCGAAGAAACGCGGCCCGGGTAGGCGGGTGCGCGCTTTTCAAGGAAACTGGCCACACCTTCCTTCGCATCGGCCCCGCGCGAAAGCTGGTAGATCGCGCGGCTGTCGACCCGGTGCGCGAACATCGGGTGCGGCGTGGCGGAATTGCGCCACAGCATCGCCCGCGTCATCGCCACCGAAACCGCGCTGGTATTGTCCGCAATCTCGCGCGCCAAAGCGTGGGCTGCAGGCAGCAGGTCTTCCGGCGCATGGAGCGAGCGCACGAGGCCCGCGTCCTTGGCTTCCTGCGCGCCGAACACGCGGCCCGTCATGCACCATTCCAGCGCCGTGCTCATGCCCACAAGGCGCGGCAGGAACCAGCTCGATGCCGCCTCGGGCACGATCCCGCGCCGGGCAAACACGAAGCCGAAGCGCGCCGAGGTGCTGGCGAGGCGGAAATCCATCGGCAACTGCATCGTCGCACCAATGCCCACCGCCGCGCCGTTGATCGCGCCGATCACCGGCTTCTTCGAATTGAAGATGCGCAAGGTGCAGTATCCGCCGCCATCGCGCACGCGCACGTCGGAGAGGTCCGCCACTTCGCTGGGATCGGAGAAAGGCCGCTTGCCGTCGTCCGGCGTCAGGTCCGCGCCCGCGCAGAACGCCCGGTCGCCCGCACCCGTGATGATTACCGCGCGCACGCTGTCGTCAGCGTCGGTCCGATCAAACGCATCGATGATCTCGCTCATCATCGTGCCGGTATAGGCGTTCATCTTGTGCGGACGGTTGAGCGTCAGCGTCGCGACGCCGTCCGCGATGTCGAGCAGGATCTGCGTGTATTCGGCCATTCGGCTCTTCCTCTCCGGTGGGGGAATAGGGGCGGAAAAATAGGGACTGTCCCTCTTTTTCCGCCCCTATCATTCAGCGCGGTGCCATGCGGATCGCGCCGTCGAGGCGCACGTCCTCGCCGTTGAAGTAGCCGCATTCGATCATGGTCAGCGCGAGCTGCGCGTATTCCGCCGGCTGGCCAAGACGCTTGGGGAACGGCACCGAAGCCGAAAGCGCATCGCGCACGTTCTGCGGCGCGCCTGCCAGCAGCGGGGTATCGAAGATGCCCGGCAGGATCGTGTTGACGCGGATGCCTTCGCTCATCAGGTCGCGCGCGATGGGAAGCGTCATGCCGACAACGCCGCCCTTCGAGGCCGAGTACGCTGCCTGCCCGATCTGGCCATCCTCAGCCGCGACCGACGCGGTGTTGACGATAGCGCCGCGATCACCGTCTGCGGTCGGCTCCAGCGTCATCATGCCCGCGGCAGACTTCGCGATGCAGCGGAACGTACCGACGAGGTTGATCTGGATCAGCCAGTTGAAGGCCTCCAGCGGGAAGTGCTTGATCGAGCCGTCTTCCTTGCTGCGGCTGGCGGTCTTCACCGCGTTGCCGGTGCCCGCGCAGTTCACGAGGATGCGCTCCTGACCATTGGCCGCGCGCGCCTTGGCAAACCCTGCGTCCACGCTCTCGTCAGAGGTCACGTTCACTTCGCAGAACACGCCGCCGATTTCCGCCGCGACGGCTTCGCCCTTTTCCTTCTGCATGTCGAAGATCGCGACCTTCACGCCCTTCGCCGCGAGCGCGCGGGCGGTGGCGGCACCAAGGCCGGAAGCGCCGCCAGTGACGACGGCAGATACGGAGGAATCGAGTTTCATGAGCTTAGTCTCCTTTGTGTTCCAGCGGAGGCCGGAACCCAGCCTCTCGCCAATTGACTCTGGGCTCCGGCCTTCGCCGGAGCACAACATTTTTGATTACAGCCGTTCGACAATGGTCACGTTGGCAACGCCGCCGCCTTCGCACATCGTCTGGAGACCGTATTTGCCGCCCTTGGCCTTGAGCACGCCGAGGAGCGTTGCCATCAGCTTGGTGCCCGAAGCACCCAGCGGGTGGCCGAGCGCGATGGCGCCGCCATGGATGTTCAGCTTTTCGGGGTCAGCACCGGTGTGCTTGAGCCAGGCGAGCGGCACGGAGGCGAAGGCTTCGTTGACTTCATAGGCGTCGATGTCGCTGATCTTCATACCCGCGCGCTGCAAGGCGCGGTCGGTGGCGAACAGCGGCTCTTCCAGCATGATGACCGGGTCACCGGCTGTCACCGTCAGATTGTGGATGCGCGCAATCGGCGTCAGGCCATAGGCCTTGAGCGCCTCTTCCGACACGATCATGACAGCCGACGATCCATCGCAGATTTGCGAGGAGGACGCAGCGGTGAGCGAGCCACCTTCCTGCAACAGCTTCACGCCCGCAATGCTTTCCAGCGGCGCGTCAAAGCGGATGCCTTCATCGACATTGTGCTGGATCACGCCTTCAGGCGTTTCCACATCAAGCACGACGAGTTCATCGTTGAACAGACCGGCCTTGGTGGCGGCAATCGCATTGTGGTGGCTCTTGAGCGCAAACT
>NZ_NKIS01000016.1:0-74134 GCF_002278815.1 Novosphingobium sp. PASSN1
ACAAGATGCTGTTCGGCAGCGATTTTCCGCTGATCCACCCGCAAAAGTGGATCGATGCGGCGCTGAAGGTCGGCTTCCGCGACGAAGTGCTGCCCGGCATCATGAAGGACAACGCCGTGCGCCTGCTCGGGCTGGGCTGACCGCACATGACGGGCGATCCGGCCGATATCCGGGGCTGGCAGCGGCTGGGCGGCGAGGTCACCACTTCGGGGCGGATCGAGGAAGCCGATGTTGCAAGGCTTGCTGCGCTGGGCGTGAAGCAGGTCGTCAATCTGGCGCTCGATAGCCATCCCGAAGCGCTGGCGGACGAGGCAGGCAAGTTTGCAGCGGCAGGCATTGCTTACACGCATATTCCCGTGCCGTTCGATGCGCCGGAGGAGGCACATTTTGCGGCGTTTCGTGCTGCGGTGGAGCAAGGGCCGAAGCCGGTTCATGTCCACTGCATCATGAACTGGCGGGTCTCAGCATTCTTCTACCGGTTGCACCGCGATCATCAGGGCATGGCCGAAGCTGAAGCGCGGGCGCTGATGGCCCAGCAATGGGTGCCGGATTCGCCGGATAAACCTGACTGGCGCGCTTGGGCAGAGTTCATCGCATGACCGATCTTTCCGGAAAGCATATCGTCATCACGGGCGCATCCACCGGCATTGGCCGCGCGGCTGCTACATGTTGCGTGGCAGCCGGGGCGCGCGTCACGCTGATTGCGCGGCGGGCGGATTTGCTGGCGGAAGCTGCGCGCGAATTGGGCGGGGCCACGGCCTTTGCGGCCGCCGATGTGGCAGACAAGGTGGGACTATTTGCAGCGCTCGATCAGGCGGTGGCGGCCAATGGCGCGATTGACGGCCTGTTCCTCAATGCCGGGATCGGCGGCATGTTCGCGCCCATCGAGAGCTACACCGACGAAGCGTTCGATGCGGTGATGACGGTCAACGTGCGCGCGGTGTTCTGGGCGATCCAGCATGTGCTGCCTGCGATGAAGACGCGCGGATCGGGCGCGATCCTTGTCACCGGCAGCCTTGCCAGCGAGCGCGGTTTGCCGATGAACGCGGGCTATGTCGCCAGCAAGCACGCGGTGCTCGGCCTTGCGCGTGCAGTGGCGAACGAGGCAGCGGAGTTTGGCGTGCGCTGCAATTGCATTCTGCCCGGCCTGATCGAGACGCCGATGCTGGATGGATTGCCGCCCGAAGCTGCCTCGCAAATGGCCAAGGCCGTGCCGCAAGGCCGCACCGGATCGGCAGCCGAAGTGGCCGAAGTCGCCGCCTTCCTTCTGTCTGATGCGGCCAGCCATGTTACCGCGCAAGCCTGGGCGGTGGATGGCGGGATGCTGGGAACCATGCGAGTCTGAACCCATGACGCTCAAATACTATCACGCCGAACCGCTGGCCAATTCGCTCAAATCCATGGCCCCGCTCAAGGAGAAGGGGCTGGATTACGAGAGCATCTACGTCGATTTGCACAAGTTTGAGCAGCACCAGCCGTGGTTCACCGCGATCAATCCCGAGGGGCAGGTGCCCGTGCTCGATCATGACGGCACGGTGATCACGCACACCACGGTGATCAACGAATATCTGGAGGACGTGTTTCCCGATGCGCAGCCCGCCGATGGCCCGCTGCGGCCGCGCGATGCAGTCGGCGCGGCGCGGATGCGCTACTGGAACAAGTTCGTCGACGAACACGTGATGAACTTCGTCTCGATGCACGGCTGGCACCGCATGGTGGGCGTGATCGCGCGCAACATCGAAAGCGGCGAGTTCGAGAAGCTGCTCGAGAGCATTCCGCTGCCCGACCAGCGCAAGAAATGGGCGACGGCGCGTTCAGGCTTTTCGGAAGGCGATCTGGCGAATGCCACGGCCAAGATCGAATACGCGGTGGACAAGGTGGAGAAGCAGCTGGCCGAAACGCCGTGGCTGGCTGGTGCGACCTACACGCTGGCGGACATCAATTTCTATTCGCACTGCGGGATGATGGTGGAGCGTATGTTCCCAGAAATGGAGATCGCCAAGCGCGCGCCGCGTCTGGTTGAATGGCGCGACCGCGTTACCGCGCGGCCGGGCACGGCGGCGGCGCTGAAGAGCGAAGATCGCACCGCGCCGGGCCTGCGTACCTGGTCGGGGCATGTACGCTGATGGCGGGTTTCGTCCTCATTCATGGGTCGTGGCATGGCGGCTGGTGCTTTGATCCGGTTGCAGCATTGCTGCGCGCGCGCGGGCATACCGTGGTCGCGCCGACGCTGCCCGCGATGGGCGGCACGGCGGAGGAAATGGCAGCGATAACCCTTGGCGAATGGGGTGAATTTGCTGCGCAGCATTGCCGCGATCTGAAGGCTGAGCTGGGCGGTGCGCCGGTCGTGCTGGCAGGCCATTCGCGCGGTGGGTTGGTGGTCAGCACAGCGGCAGAGCGCGATCCTGCGGCGATGGATTCGCTCGTTTATATCTGCGCGATGATGCTGCCTTCGGGCAGTTCGCGCGCCGAGTTCAAGACCATGGAAGCGCCCAATCCCGATTTCGACGCGATCATCAGCAAGGTGCATGGCGGGGTGGCGACGGTGGTCGATCCGGCGCGCGCCGGGCCGGTCTTCGCGCAGCTTTCGCCGCCGGAACTGGTGGCTGGCGTGCTGCCGCGCCTTGTGGCGGAGCCGCATGGACCGCGGGCGGAGCCGCTGGTGCTGACGGCGGAGCGCTGGGGCTCGCGCCCGCGCACCTATGTCGAATGCACCGAGGACCGCACGATTCCGATCAGCAGCCAGCGGCGGATGCAGGCGATGAGCCCCGGCGCGCGGGTGGTGACGCTGGACGCCGATCACAGCCCCTACCTCTCGCGCCCGGTGGAACTGGCCGATGCGCTGGAAGCGGCAATTCCGGCATGATGGGGCATCGCCGTGCGTGAGGTAAGGCTCAGCCCGCAAGGCGATTTCGACAACGCGGCGCGCCGCTATGCCCATATCACCGCGCATCCGCTGACCGCCGCGATGGGGGCGGAGATTACGGGCGTGCATCTGGGCGAGAGCCTGACGGACGCGGCCTTCGCGGAAATCCGCGATGCGCTGTGGCGGCACAAGATGGTGTTCCTGCGCGGGCAGAACCTCACCCATGCCGAGCACGAGGCATTCAGCGCGCGGTTCGGGCCGTTTGCGGTCGATGCCTATACACAAGGGGTCGCGGGGCACCGCAATGTCCACCCGTTGATCAAGGAAGCGGACACGCGGACCAAGGCGCTGTTCGGCAGCGGCTGGCACACCGATTCGCCGTTTCTGGATGAGCCGCCTTCCGTCACGATCCTGCGCGCGGTGGAAGTGCCGCCCTATGGCGGGGATACCGTCTGGGCCGATACGCAGCTGGCGTGGCGGATGCTCAGCCCCGCGATGCAGGCCATGCTGCGCCCGCTGAAAGTGCATATGTCGGCCGAGGCGAACATGGCGACACAGGAGCGGATTACCGGCAAGCCGATGGCCTTTGCCAGCGAAGACCGGCGCACGGCGGCGGTGCAGGGCAATTTCCATCCGCTCGTGCGCATGCATCCCTTCACCGGGCTGCCCTCGCTTTATGTGGATGAAGTCTATGCCGTGGGTATCGAGGGGATGACCCAGGCGGAGAGCCGCCCACTGCTCGATTTCCTGACGCGGCATATCACGCAGGCTGGCTTCAATTGCCGCCTGTGGTGGGAGCCGGGCATGATCGCGATGTGGGACAACCGCGCGGCGCTGCATCTGGCGCCGAATGATTATGATGGGTTCCGGCGCGAGATGTACCGCACGACGATGGCGGGGGAGCGGCCGGAGTAGGTGCCGCCGCCTCGTTACCCCGGATCAGGTCCGGGGTGCGTTGTCTGATGTGGTAGTGCTTGCTCTCAATCCCCGAAGAAATTGAGTTCCAGCAGCACGTTGTTGGGATCGCTGACGAAGATCTGGCGCAGGCCGATGGCATCCACGGTGTTGCGCTGGAAGGGCGTGCCGAGCGATTCCACGCGCGTCATCAACTCGTCATAGCCCGAGCAATTCAGCGCGACGTGGTGCACCGCGCCCGTCAGCGCGCCGGGTTCGACGTGGCGGTCGAAGGCGCGGGGGCAATCGACCGAGTTGATGTGGACGATGGCCTTGCCGCCCGCATCATACATCCACTGCGCGGTCTCTGGCGTCAGCGGCGGGGGCGCGTTGCGGCGTTCGAGGTTCAGCAGCGCCTTGTAGAACTCGGCGGTTTCATCGAGCTTGTCGGTGATCACGTTGACGTGATCGAGCCAGTTGACCTGCATTGTTCTCTCCCGTCCGATATTTCCTTGGCGGCGTGCTGGCGGCAGCATCACATGCCGCCGCCAGCCTTGCAATCAGCTCCGGAACACCACCGTCTTGGTGCCGTTGAGCAGTGCGCGGTCTTCCAGATGGAGGCGCACCGCTTCGGCAAGCACGCGGCGCTCCACGTCGCGGCCCTTGCGGACGAGGTCTTCGGGCGTGTCGGCGTGAGTCACGGTCGTGACGTCCTGGTGGATGATCGGGCCTTCATCGAGATCGGTCGTGACGTAGTGGCCGGTCGCGCCGATCATCTTCACGCCGCGCGCGTGGGCCTGGTGATAGGGCTTCGCGCCCTTGAAGCTCGGCAGGAACGAGTGGTGGATGTTGATGCAGCGCCCGTTGAGGAACGAGGCCATGTCGTCCGAGAGGATCTGCATGTAGCGCGCGAGCACGACGAGCTCTGCGCCGGTTTCGGTAACGATCTGCTTCACCTGCGCTTCCTGCTGCGGTTTGGTGTCCTTGGTGATCGGCAGGTGGTGATAGGGCACATCGCCCAGCAGCGTGATGTTGAGCGCTTCCTTGGGGTGGTTGCCGATGATCGCCACGATCTCCATCGGCAGCTCGCCAATGCGCGTGCGATAAAGCAGATCGCCGAGGCAGTGATCGAACTTGCTGACCATGAGCACGGTGCGGCGCTTTTTCGAGCTATCGCGCATCGTCCATTCCATGCCGAACTGCTCGGCCACTGGCGCAAACGCGCTGCGCAGCGTTTCCTGATCGCCCGAGCCCGGATCGAGCACGACGCGCATGAAGAAGCTGCCGCTTTCGGTATCGTCGAACTGCTGCGCTTCGAGAATGTTGGCCCCGGCCTCATAGAGGTTGCCGGTCACCCGGGCGACAATTCCGGGCTTGTCCTCGCACGAAAGCGTCAGGATCACTGGTGCAGTCATTCAATCTCTCCCCATTCACTCGTTTGTGCGCCGCAGGCCCCATAGAGCGCGCGGGCGTTGGCTGCCAGCCGTGCTTGGGGGCCGCATGGGCCTTGCACAATTTGGCATTGCGAATCTGTCGTGATATTGTATGTGTTGCATACAAATTTCAACCAGCCATTTTTTTGATCGGGAGAGAAACAGTGGCAGCCAACCTCGAACAGGTCCTTCAGGGCCAATCCAATATCGTTGAAATGCTGCGCAACTCGCAGCTGGGTGCCTATGTCTACCCGGTGGTTGCGCCGGAATTTTCCAACTGGCGCTCCGAGCAGTGGGCCTGGCAGCACTCGGCGGTGCTGTTCGACCAGTCGCACCACATGGTGAACCTCTACATTCGCGGCAAGGACGCGGCGAAGCTGCTGTCGGACACGATGATCAACAGCTCGAAGGGTTGGTCGGTCAACAAGGCCAAGCAGTATGTGCCCACCACGCCTTATGGCCATGTGATCGGCGATGGCATCATCTTCTGGGAAGAAGAGGAAAGCTTCACCTACGTAGGCCGTGCACCCGCTTCGAACTGGCTGCGCTATCATGGCGCGACGGGCGGCTACGATGTCGAGATCGAGCTGGATGACCGTTCGCCGATGCGCCCGATGGGCAAGCCCGTCACCCGCAAGGAATGGCGCTTCCAGATCCAGGGTCCGCAGGCGTGGAACGTGATCGAGAAGCTTCACGGCGGGCCGCTGGAGCAGCTCAAGTTCTTCAACATGAGCACGATGAACATTGCCGGCAAGACCGTGCGCACGCTGCGCCACGGCATGTCGGGCGCGCCGGGCCTCGAAATCTGGGGCCCCTATGCCGAGCAGGAAGAAATCCGCGCCGCCATTCTGGAAGCGGGCAAGGAATTCGGCCTGATCGCTTGCGGCAGCCGCGCTTATCCTTCGAACACGCTGGAGAGCGGCTGGATCCCCTCGCCGCTGCCCGCGATCTACACCGGCGAGAAGCTCAAGGGCTTCCGCGAGTGGCTGGGCGCTGACAGCTATGAGGCGACCGGTTCGATCGGCGGCTCGTTCGTGGGTGAGAGCATCGAGGACTACTACCTCAACCCGTGGGAGCTGGGTTACGGCCCGTTCGTCAAGTTCGACCACGATTTCCATGGCCGCGAGGCACTGGAGAAGCTCGACCCCGCCGCGCAGCGCAAGAAGGTAACGCTGGCGTGGAACCCGGAGGATATGGCGAAGATCACTGCTTCGCTGTTCAACCCGGACGGCGACCAGTACAAGTTCTTCGACGTGCCGCTGGCGAACTATGCCTCGTCGAACTACGACCGCGTGGTCGATGCAGGCGGCAAGACGGTCGGCCTCTCGATGTTCACCGGCTATTCCTACAACGAGAAGCAGGCGCTTTCGCTTGCCACCGTTGATCCGGAAATCCCGGTCGGCACCGAAGTGCGCGTCGTTTGGGGTGAGCCTGATGGCGGCAGCCGCAAGACCACGGTTGAGCCGCACAAGCAGATCGAAGTGCGCGCGATCGTCTCCTCGGTGCCCTACAGCCGCGTGGCGCGTGAGAACTACGCCGAAGGCTGGCGCACCGGGCGCTAAACTCAGCAAGCGGGCTCTTGGCCCCCCTCCCGGAGGGGAGGGGTCGGGGGAGGGGGTTCGACCTTTCCTGCAAGCGCTGCGCACCCCCACCCAACCTCCCCCGACCGGGGGAGGGGCAGGTTCGCGTGATTTGAGGAACGCAGCTTATGGCCACGCCGCTGATCCATCCCAACTGGGACAAGCCGCCGCTCGGGATTACCGACGGTTTCAGCCTTGAAATGACCGCCAAGGACGAGGCTTCGCTGCGCGATGCTGCGCACCTGATCCCCGCCGATACGCCGATTGCCGTCACCTTCCTGCCCGGCGAGGATGTTGCCGCGCGGGTGAAGGCGACAGTCGCGGTGCGCGAACTGGGGTTCGAGCCGATGCCGCACTTTTCGGCGCGGCGGATCACCTCGGAAGATGACTTCGAAGGTTATCTCAAGGCCGTGGTCGGGCAGGCGGGGGTGAGCCGGGCCTTCATCGTTGCGGGCGATCCGCCCGAGCCGGTCGGTCCGTATTTTGATACCTCCGCGCTGATCGCCACGGGTGCGTTCGAGCGCAGCGGGATCAAGGCCATCGGCATCGGTGGGCATCCGGACGGGCACCCCAACATGACCGAGCAGCAATGCTGGGATGTGCTGGTGAAGAAGGTGACGGAGATTGAGGCACGCGGTATGGCGCCCTTGATCGTGACGCAGTTCGGGTTTGATCCCGATGCGTTTTTGGCATGGCTGCTGAAGCTGCGCGCGCTGGGCATCGATGCGCCGGTGCGGATCGGGGTGCCGGGTCCGGCGGGCATCAAGCGCCTGCTGGCGTTCGCTGCGCGCTGCGGTGTTGGCGCTTCGACTTCAGTGCTGAAGAAGTACGGGATTTCGGTGACCAACCTGCTCGGCAGCGCCGGGCCGGACAAGCTGGTCGACGCTTTCGCCAAGGGCCTCGGCCCGCAGCATGGCCGCGTGCGGCTGCACTTCTATCCGTTCGGCGGGATGGTGAAGACGCTGGAATGGGTCCACGCCTACAACGCGAAGCATGGCCTGTGACGGACTACGTCCTCGTCCATGGCGCCTGGGGCGGCAGCTTCGGCTATGACCGGGTGGCAGCCGAATTGCGCGCGGCAGGGCACCGCGTGGTGCTGGCGCAGTTGACGGGGCTCGGCACGCGCAAGGGCGAGTTCCATCCCGGCATCACGCTGACGACGCATATCGATGATGTCTGCAACCAGATCACCTCAGCTGGCTACGACAAGTTCGTGCTCGTCGGCCATTCCTATGGCGGGATGATCGTGACCGGCGTGGCGACGCGGCTGGGCGCGCGGATCACGGCGCTCGTCTACATCGATGCGTTCCTGCCGCAGGACGGCCAGTCGCTCTGGGATCTCACCGGCGATTTCGAGCACCATCACTACATCGACAGCCAGAAGTTCACGCCGGGCGCCGTCGCACCGCTGCCGGGGCTGGAAAACCCGGTGCTGAGCCGACATCCGTTGCTGACCCTGCTCGAAGCGGTGAAGTTCACCGGTGAGGAGGCCAAGGTTGGCCGCCGCATCTACGTGTTCGCCAATGCGTGGGAGCCGACCCCGTTCCGCAAGTTCGTGAAGCGCGTGACGAGCGAGAAGGGCTGGGAATACCACGAGTCCAAGGCCAGCCACAACGTGATGGGCGATCAGCCCGAGCAGACCCTGGCGATCCTGGTGGGCTGTGCTTAGATCTCGGGCCAACTGGTGAACCCGTCGGCCCGTGCTTGACACGGGCCTTGGCTTTTCCTTCGGGAGCTGCGCCGGAAGAACAGCCTAACCCCGTGTCAAGCACGGGGTGACGGGGAAGAGGTGACACTCAGAACTTGGCGTCCCGCGACTTCCGCCTAGCCTCCGCAAACGCATCGCGGCGGAACTTCTCGAACGCCACGCGCTGGTCGTGGCCGGGGTCCTTCGGGTAGTCCTGATACTCCGCGATGATCTCGTCGAAGATCTCGCGCATCTCTTCCTTGTGGTCCGGATGGCTGAAGATGTGCAGGCGGTTCGCCTTCATCGCTTCGATCACCCGCGCGCCGATCACGTCTGGCTCCATGCCGAATTCGTGGATGCCCGCAAGGCGCTCGACCGCTTCCGAATTGACCGGCTTCATCGCGCCTTTCAGTTCATCCGGGCGGATATCATCGCTGGCGTAGATGTAGCTCTTCACGAGGCCGGGGCAGAGCACCGAGACGCCGATTTCATATTGCAGCAGCGAATAGTGCAGCGATTCGGAAAGGCCGCGCACGGCGAACTTGGTGGTGTTGTAGATGCCCGGCGTGCCTGCTGCGAGGAACGCGGCCATCGACGCGGTGTTGACGACGTGGCCGCCTTTCTGCTCGCCCGCCTTGATGCGCTCGACCATGCGCGGGACGAAGGTCATCACCCCGTTGATCACGCCGTGGAGGTTGACGCCCAAGAGCCAGTCCCAATCGTCGAACGAGCTTTCCTCGATCGGCTGGAACAGGTTGACCCCGGCGTTGTTGCACAGGATCGAAACCGGGCCGAACTTGGCCTCGACTTCATCTGCCGCGGCCTTGAAGCCGTCGCGGCTGGCTACATCGAGCTGGACGCCCATGACCTCGCGGTTGTCGAGCGACTTGAGCGCCTGATCGATCGAGTCCTGCCGGATATCGGCGATGGCGACCTTGCAGCCTTCGTTCAAAAGCTGGCGGACGAGCCCGATGCCGACGCCATTGGCGCCGCCGGTGACGAAAGCGGTGCGGCCTGCAAAGTCCTTCATGCTGCGGTTCCTTCTGCACGGGCAGCCTTCAGCGAATCCTGCCGGGCGATCTCGGCAGTGATCGCCGGATTGCGGAACAGCATCGCGAACGTCTGCTTGTATTCGTCGTTTTCAGGGAGGTGCGTCTGCACGGCTGCCGTGGTCGCCTCGCCGCGCTCGCGCACGCCGCCCAGGAATTCGCTGTGGGTGAGGATGTAGAGCTCGTCGTTCAGGATGCCCTCCAGCACGCGCTGGCCGACTTCTTCCTTGGTCTGGTAAAGGTGCATGAAGTTGCCGCCCGAAGCGCGGCGCTTGTCGGCTTCGGCATAACCGGTTTCGGCAAGGTCGGCGGGGCGGGTCTTGCCGGCGTCCGCAATGTTCGATTGCACCGCGCCGGGGCAGAAGGCAGAGCAGATCACGCCGCGCGATTCGAGTTCGGGGCGCATGCATTCCATCATCGAAGTGACGGCAGCCTTGCCAGCGGAATAAATCGTGGTGCCGCCGACGGGCACGAGCGCCGACATCGAAGCGGTATTGACGATATGCCCGCCTTCGCCGTGGGCCAGAATGCGCGGCAGGATCGTCACGATGCCGTTGATCGTGCCGCCCACGTTCACGCCCATCACCCAGTCCCAATCGGCGAAGGTGGCGAGGTCAGTGGGCCCGACAACCGCGACACCGGCGTTGTTGCACAGCACGTGGATCTTGCCGAACTTCGCTTCCGTCGCGTCAGCCGCAGCGGCAAAGGCGGCGCGGTCGGTCACGTCGAGCTTGAGCGGCAAGACCCTGTCGCCGCCCGCCAGCTCGGCTTCGGCGGCGGCAAGGTGATCGTCGCGGATATCGGCGATGGCCACGTTCATGCCCGCGCCCAGCAGCGCCTTGGCGATGCCGAGGCCGATGCCGCTGGCACCGCCGGTGATGAAGGCTGTCTTGCCGGGGAGGTTCTGCATCATCGCTCTCCTGAGGGCGTGGGGAGCCTTTTCTGACTCCACCGATTGTTAGGTTGCCTTTTCTATTCACCACAGCGAGATTGTATGCAAGACTAACAATTATTCCGAACGAAAAAGGCTGCGCGGTTCCTGCGTAGCGGCCAGCGGGTGAGAGGAGAAGGCATGGCAGGTCCCACGGTTGTGGCCGATCCGGCGGCGGCGGAGAGCCGCGGCGCAGAGCGCGAATGGCCCTCCACCGGCGCGGCCTACTGGGCGCTCACGGTGATCGTGCTGGCCACGTTCCTCACGTTCTTCGATGCGGTGACCTTCGGTATGCTGGCCGAGCGGATCAAGCACGATTTCGGCCTCACCGATTCGCAGCTGGGCTTTCTGGCCGGGCCGGCGAGCATCATCTGCTATCTGTTCGTGGGCATTCCGCTGGCGCGGCTGGCGGATATCTACCCGCGCAAATATGTGCTGGCGGGCGGCGCGGCGGTGGTGGGCGTGATCATTTCGCTGGGCGGCTTCGCGCAGACTTTCGTGCAGTTCGTCGGCAGCCGGGTGTTTCTGGCGGCGGGCGGTTCGGCCCATGCGCCTTCGTCCTACTCGCTGCTGGCCGATGCGTTCCCGCCCAAGAAGCTCACCCGCGCGTTTGCGCTGCTGCAGTTCGGCTTCATCGGCGGGACCACGCTTGGACCGCTGATCGGCGGGGCGCTGGTGGTGATGACCGCCAACTGGGAGCCCGCGCAGCTCGGCCCGCTGACCATTCGCGGCTGGCAGTGGATCCTGATGTTCATGGGTCTGCCCGGCCTGCTGGTGGGCCTGCTGTTTCTGACCGTGCAGGAACCGGTGCGGCTGGCCCCTGCTGCCGATGCGCCCAAAGTGCCGCAAGGCGCCGGGCTGGGCCGCAAGATCCTGACCTTCATGGGCCTCGATGCCCTGCGGGCGATCAACGCCAAGCCGCGCGTATACTATCCGCTGTTCGGTGCGCTGGCCTTGAGCGCGGTCGAGGTGTTCGGTCTCCAGTTCTGGCGCGTGCCGTTCATGATCCGCACGTTTGGCTGGAACGAGCAGCAGATCGGCGCGGCGTTGGGGATCACGGTGCTGGCAGGTTCGCTTTCAGGCCTGCTGCTCGGCAGCGTCCTGGTGGAATGGCTGGCGAAGCGGCACAAGGACGCCAATGTGCGCGCCGCCGCCATCTGCTTTGCGGGCACCACGGTCAGTTCGATTGCCGCGATCCTGATGCCGACAGCCTGGGGCTCGATGATCCTGTTCGGCTTTTCGGGCATGTTCGGGCTAGCGGGCGCAGTGCCGCAAAACGCCGCGGTGCAGCGCGTGGCCCCCAACGACATGCGCGGGCAGGTGACGGCGTTCTATCTGTTCATGTTCACGTTCTTCGGCGCGATGGGCAGCTTCGTGGTGGGCCGGGTGCAGGACGTGATCATCGGTGATCCGACGCAGCTGTGGAAGGCCCTGCTGATCACGGCCTGCACGCTGCTGCCGCTCGCCACGTTCCTGATGATCCGCGCGATAAAACCCTACCGCGAGGAAGTGGAGCGGCTGGAGGCTGCCGGGCTCTGACCTGAACGGCGTTGACAGCACCGCGCCGAGTGATGATTGTTAGGTATACGAACTAATTGGGAGACGTCCGATGTCTGAAGACCGCATTTCCGCGCTGGAAGGCAAGCTCGCCGAAATGGAGCGCCGCCTCACGGTGCGCGAGGATGAGCTTGATATCCGCAAGCTGCAGCACCTCTATGGCTATCTGATCGACAAGTGCCTCTACAACGAGACGGTCGATCTGTTCACGCCGGACGGCGAAGTGCGCTTCTTCGGCGGCGTGTGGAAGGGCCAGGAAGGCGTGCGGCGGCTTTATGTGGAGCGGTTCCAGAAGCGCTTCACTTATGGCAACAACGGCCCGATCGATGGCTTCCTGCTCGATCATCCGCAATTGCAGGACATCATCAACGTGCAGCCCTGCGGCGAAATCGCCTTCGGCCGCGCGCGTTCGATGATGCAGGCCGGCCGCCACAAGGACTATGAAGGCGATGCGCCGCACCTCAAGGCCCGCCAGTGGTGGGAAGGCGGCATTTACGAGAACACCTACAAGAAGGTGGACGGGGTGTGGCGGATGCACATCCTCAATTACATGCCGATCTGGCATGCCGATTTCGAGCACGGCTGGGCGCATACCCCGCACGAATACGTGCCGTTCCCCAAGGTCACCTACCCCACCGACCCGACCGGGCCGGACGAGCTGATCAAGGATCACTGGCTGTGGCCCACGCACAAGCTCAACGCGTTCCACATGAAGCACCCGGTGACGGGCCAGGAAATCGTGGCGCAGCGGTGGCAGGGTGATATCGACCGTGAAAACGCCAAGGCCAAAGGCTGATCATTCCATGACATATCCTTCGCTGCACATGATCATCGCCGGGGAACGCATCTCCGGCGGTGGCCGCCGCACCCATGCGGTGGTCAATCCGGCCACGGGCGAGACCATCGGCGAACTGCCGCTGGCCGAGCCCGCCGATCTCGATCGCGCGTTGGAGACGGCGCAGCGCGGGTTCAAGCTGTGGCGCAAGTCTACCCCGCATCAGCGCGCCGCCGTGCTCAATGGCGCAGCGCGGCTGATGCTGGAGCGGCAGGAAGATCTCGCCCGGATTGCCACGCTGGAGCAGGGCAAGACGCTGGCGGAAACCCGCATCGAAGTCATGATGAACGTGGGGCTGTTCCAGTTCTACGCGGGCGAGGTGTTCCGCATCTATGGCCGCACGCTGGTGCGCCCGGAAGGCATGCGCTCCACCGTGACGCACGAGCCAGTCGGTCCGGTGGCGGCGTTTGCGCCGTGGAACTTCCCGCTCGGCAATCCGGGGCGCAAGCTCGGCGCGCCGATCGCGGCGGGCTGTTCGGTGATCCTCAAGGCTGCGGAGGAAACCCCGGCCTCGGCGCTCGGCGTGCTGCAATGCCTGCTCGATGCGGGCCTGCCGTCCGAGGTGGCGCAGGCGGTGTTCGGCGTGCCCGATGAAGTGAGCCGCCACTTGCTGGGCAGCCCGATCATCCGCAAGCTGAGCTTCACCGGCTCGACGGTGGTGGGCAAGCACCTTGCCAAGCTCGCCGCCGAGGACATGAAGCGCACGACGATGGAACTGGGCGGACACGGCCCGGTGCTGGTGTTCGGCGATGCGGATCTGGAGCGCGTACTCGATACGGTCGTCACGCAGAAGTACCGCAACGCCGGGCAAGTCTGCGTCAGCCCGACGCGGTTTATCGTCGAGGAAAGCGTCTACGACCAGTTCCGCAATGCCTTTGCGCAGCGGGCCAAGGCCATCACCGTGGGCAATGGTCTGGATGAGGCGACGCGGATGGGGCCTATGGCCAATCCGCGGCGGCCTGAGGCGATGGACCGGCTGATCGGCGATGCCGTGCAGCGCGGCGCGAAGCTGCATACGGGCGGCGAGCGGCCAAAGGGCGAAGGGATTGGCAATGCCGGGTTCTTCTATGCGCCCTCGGTGCTGTCGGACATTCCGCCCGATGCGGCTGTGATGAACGAGGAGCCGTTCGGCCCCGTCGCGTTGATCAACGCCTATGCGGGCGAGGAAGCGATGATCGCGGAGGCGAACCGGCTGCCCTATGGCCTCGCCGCCTTTGCTTGGACCACGGACGGCAAGCGCCAGCAGCGTCTGGCGCGTGAAATCGAGGCGGGCATGGTCGGCATCAACACCAACATGATCGCGGGCGCCGATTCGCCCTTCGGCGGCGTGCGCTGGTCGGGCCACGGCGCGGAGGACGGGCCGGAAGGCGTGCTGGCGTGCATGGTGACCAAGGCGGTCCACGAAGGATAGGAAAGCGACATGACCGAACTCAAGACCGGCGGCGCGCAGGGCTATTTGCGCATCGCGACCGAAGAAGCCTTCGCCACGCGCGAGCAGGTCGATGTGTTCCTGCGCATGATCCGCGATGGCACGGCGGACAAGGGCATGGTCTCGCTCTGGGGCTTCTACGCCACCAGTCCTTCCGAGCGCGCCACGCAAATCATGGACCGGCTGCTGGACCTTGGCGAACGGCGCATTGCCGATATGGATGCCACCGGGATCGACAAGGCAATCTTGGCGCTGACTTCGCCCGGCGTGCAGCCGATGCTCGATGCAGACGAGGCCAAAGGCATTGCGCGCCGCGCGAACGACACCCTCGCGGCGGCCTGCGAAAAGTATCCGGACCGCTTCATCGGCCTCGGCACCGTGGCACCGCAGGATCCGGAATGGTCCGCCGCCGAGATCCGGCGCGGGGCGAGCGAACTGGGCTTCAAGGGCATCCAGATCAACAGCCACACGCAAGGCGAGTATCTCGACGATCCGAAGTTCGATCCGATCTTCCGGGCTTTGGTGGATGTTGGCCAGCCGCTCTATATCCATCCCGCCACGCCGCCCGACAGCATGATCGGCCCGATGCTCGATGCAGGGCTCGATGGCGCGATCTTCGGTTTCGGGGTGGAGACGGGGATGCACCTCCTGCGCCTCATCACCATCGGCATCTTCGACAAGTACCCGGACCTGCAGATCATGGTCGGCCATATGGGCGAGGCGCTGCCCTACTGGCTCTACCGGCTGGACTACATGCACCAGGCGGGCGTGCGCTCGCAGCGCTATGAGCGGATGAAGCCGCTGAAGAAGACCATTGCCGAATACATGCGCTCCAACGTGCTGATCACCAATTCGGGCATGGCGTGGGAACCGGCGATCAAGTTCTGCCAGCAGGTGGTGGGCGAGGACCGGGTGCTTTACGCGATGGACTATCCCTATCAGTATGTGGCGGACGAAGTGCGCGCGATGGATGCGATGGACATGAGCCCCGAGACCAAGAAGAAGTTCTTCCAGACCAACGCCGAGCGCTGGTTCAAGCTGTGAGCGAAGCCGGCGCGCCGTCGCTTCCCACGGTCGTTGCCAAGGGCGGGCGCTATGCGCTGGTGCTGCTGGCGCTGACGCAGGCGATGAGCCTGCTCGACCGGCAGATCCTCGCGATCCTCGCGCCCGCGATCAAGAAAGACCTCGGCGTCGGCGATGCCGAGATGGGGCTGCTTTACGGCACCGTGTTCGCGCTGTTCTACGCGCTGTTCTCGCTGCCGGTGGGGCGGCTGGCCGATGGCTGGGTGCGCACGCGGCTGCTGGCGATCAGCCTGCTGTTCTGGTCGGCCGCGACGGGCCTCGCGGGGCTGACGACGAGCTTTGCCATGCTTGCGCTTTCGCGGCTGGGGGTGGGCATCGGCGAGGCGGCGACGTCTCCGGCGGGCACATCGCTGCTCTATGATTATTGGCCCCGGCCGAAGCGCGGGTTTGCGATGGCGGTCATGGCCTCGGCGATTGCGCTGGGACTGGGCGGTTCGCTGATCCTGGGCGGGTTGGCAGCAAACTGGTGGGATACGGCGCATCCCGGCGCGGCGCTGCGCGGCTGGCAGTTCGCGTTTCTGGTGGCGGCTGCGCCGGGCTTCGTGCTGGCCGCGTTCCTGTGGATGCTGCCCGAGCCGGAGCGCGGGGTGATGGATGGTATTGCCACGCCGCCCGATCCGCGGCCCTTTGCCGCCAGCCTTGAAATGCTGGGCGCGGTAATGCCGGGCTTTCACCTGCTGGTGATGCGTGCGCGGCATGCCGGGGCGGCGATGATCGCACGCAACCTTGTGGCTATCGGCGTGATTGCCGCGGTAATGATGGCGCTCATCGTGCTGACCACCGGGCTTTCGCCGCGCCCGCCGCTGGTGTTCGGCAGCGTGGCCATCAATCCCCATGCGCTGCAATGGGCGGTGATCGGCTTCGGCCTTATCGTGATCGTCAATCTGGTGCAGAGCGTGAGCCTCAGTGACCCGCAGGCCAGCCGGGTGATCCGGGGATCGCCCACGGTGATCCTGTGCATGGCGGTCGGCATGCTGCAATCGGTGATCAACTACGGGATGATGGCCTTCAACCCCACGTTCCTGATCCGCACCTATCACCTCTCGCTGGGCGAAACGGCGCTGAAATTCGGCTTTCTCTCGGCAGGGATGGGGATCATCGGGCCGCTCTTGTGGGGGCCGCTGTCCGATCGGCTGCAAAAGCGCTGGCCGGGTTCGGGCCGCGCAGGCGTGGCGGCGTTTGCGATGATCGCTTCGCCGCTGATGTCGCTGTGGGTCTATACCGCGCCCGATGCCGAGACCTTCTTCTGGCGCTTCCTGCCCTACAGCTTCATCCTCACCGGCTGGATGCCGCCGCTCTACGCGATCATGTACGAGCAAGTGCTGCCCCGGATGCGTGGGCTGACCTCAAGCCTCTACCTGCTGGTGATGACGATCCTCGGGCTCGGCATCGGGCCTTATGTGGTGGGCCTGCTCTCTGACGCCACGGGTGATTTGCGCTTCGCGATGCTGAGCATCCAGTGGGTGGCGGTGCCGATTGCGGTGCTGATGCTGGTCATCGCTCTGCGTGCGGAGCGCGACGAGCAGGGGCTGCTGGGAAGGGCTGAGGGGTAGGTGCTTACGATTGCGCGGTTGCTGTAGGCTTGGGCTTTGCTAAGTCTTAAGCCATGGCTATACCTGACTACCAATCATTGATGCTTCCTGTGCTCACTGCTGCCGCAGAGGGACAAATCCGAGTGCCGGCAGCCGCGGAGATGATTGCAGACCGACTTGGCCTCACTGAAGAAGAGCGTGAGGAGATGCTGCCAAGCGGCAAACAGCGGCTCTTTCACAATCGGGTGCATTGGGCAAAGTTCTATCTGACCAAGGCTGGGCTGATCGAAAGTCCGAAGCGCGGAGTGTTCGTCGCATCTGCTGCTGGACGGGGCCTTCTCGATCAGAAACCCACGAGGATCGATCTCGACACCCTGAAGCAGATTCCTCTATTCAGTGATTACTACAGCCAATTTGCCAAGTCTGGAAAAAACTCCGATGACATTGAAGTGCTGGTTGCTTCATCGGCATCAGAGGCGACGCCAGAAGAGCAGATTGATGCGGCCTACGCACTGCTTAATACGACCTTGAAGATCGATCTCCTGACCCGGGTCCTTGAGCAGTCACCATCATTCTTCGAGCGGCTGATTGTCGATTTGCTGGTGGCAATGGGCTACGGTGGTTCCCACGAAGATGCTGCCCGCAAGTTGGGTAAATCTGGCGATGGCGGGATCGATGGCATCATTGATGAAGACCGGCTTGGTCTTGATCGAATTTACGTTCAGGCAAAACGCTATGGAGCCGGTTCGGTGGTTGGCCGTCCAGAGGTTCAGGGATTTGTCGGAAGTCTTGTAGGCCTCGGTGCGAACAAAGGTGTTTTCGTCACGACTTCGACCTTCAGCAAACAAGCATTGGACTACGCGAGGGCCTTGCAACAGCGGGTGATTTTGATCGACGGTTCACGGCTTACTGAATTGATGGTCGAGTTCGGTGTCGGGGTACGTGCCAGTCGAGTGATCGAGGTTCGGCGCCTCGACGAAGATTTCTTCGCAGATGAAGGGTAAGCCTGCCTCTCACCGCCCCTTCTTCGCGATGCTCGCGTTGAAATCGGGATCCTTGTTTGCCACCCAATCGACGAACTTGCGCACGGACGGGTTCGCCAGCAGCTGATCGACATCCATCCCGGCGCGTTGCAGTTCGGAGTTGGTGAAGTTCGTGATCAGCGTGTTCTGGCAAATCGCGTGCATCGGCACGGTATCGCGCCCGCCGCGGCTTTTGGGCACGGGGTGATGCAATACGATGGTCGAGCCGCAGGGGCGGCCGCAGAGCCAGCAGGGCGGCGGGGGCGGAGCCTCGGCGGCTTCGTCCTCATCGTCTCGCCATCCGCCTTTGGAATGCTTGCGGGCCATGCACTTGCCTTTGCTACCGGGTTCGCGGGTGCCATACCCGCCGAGCGCGCGCGCGGCTAGGGCTGTTCACCTTCGGCCATGAGCCGTTCCAGCCACGCCCGCGCCTGCTTGGGTTCGCCCACCGCCTGCGCGCGCACCGGGCCGCGCGCGGCAAGGAATTGCTGGTGCAGCGCGAAGGGTTCATCGATCATGAGCTGCTCGCGCAAGTCTGCGATCTCTTCGGCCAGTTCTTCCAGTTCTGCCACAGCCGGTGCCGCGCGGGCGCGGTCGTGGCGGTCCTGCCGGTGATCGAACAGGCCCCAGTTGCCCGCAGCGGTTTCCTTGAGCGCGGCGATCAGCGCCTCGCGGTAGTCTTCCTCCAGCCCTTCGCGGCGGCGGTCGAGGCGTTCGAGGCGGTCGGCACGGGCCATGACGGTGTCCTTGGTTCGCCGGGCCGCGCGATCACAGGACGCGCCACACCCAGAGCTTGATGCCAAGGGGATAGCGCGCGCCCGAGCAGATGAAAATGGAGCGGTTCATCCAATCGTATGGCCCCTCGGGCGCGATGAATTCAGGCACAGTGCGGAAGTAGTAAGCGGCAGGGTCCACGTCCTCCCCCGCCGCCAGCCGCGCCATCACTTCGGGCGGGCCGTGGCGCAGGCCGCGATTGCGGATCTGGATCACCACGCCGTCATCGGTTTCGAGCGCGTAGATCGCGTCGGCCACGGTCACGCCATCGGGCCGGGTCAGCTGCCAATCGGCCGCGTTCCCGATCAGCTTGCCCTTGATGCGCGGGCCTTCGACGCGCCCGCCGCCCACAATGGGGATGATCCGCCGCGTGCCGTCATACGTCGTGCCGATGGCGACCGGCGGTTCGAGATCGCCGGTCGCTTCGTAGACGAAGTCGAGATCGGGCTTGATCATGGTTTTGTCGGCGTGCGCGCGATGGCGTGGAAGTAGTCCAGCACTTCGCCCGTCAGCCATTCCGGCTCCACCGGCGGGTTGTAGCTCAGCTTCACGATCACCGTGCGCGTGGTGGGGTGGACATAGATAAACTGTCCCGCGAGGCCGACCGCGCTGTAGGCGCCGGGCTCCTTGTCCACCTGCCAGGTCTGGTAGCCATAGCCCTCGAACTCGGCCTTGCGGCCATAGGCGGCGGGGAAGGGGATCATCGTGGTCATTTCCTTGACCCAGCCGGCTGGGATCACCTGCTGCCCATTTGCCTTCCCGCCATCGAGCATCATCTGGCCGAGCCGGGCAAAATCGCGCAGCACCGCGTTGTAGCCCATGCCATTGAGCGCGCGGCCATTGCCCGGCGGGCCATCGGCCATCCAGAACGCGCCCGATTCAGCGCCCAGCGGGCCCCACAGGCGGCTGGCAGTGAAGGCTTCCAGCTTCTCGCCCGTCGCGCGCTCCAGAATCCACCCCAGCACCGCAGTATCAAGCGTGGCGTAGTTGAAGGTGCTGCCGGGTGCGGTTTTCTTGCCGATCGTCACGGCCGGATCGGCAAAGCGCATTTCATTGCGCACGATCGCCTTGGTGTGGATCGTCGCAGCAAGGCTGGGGTTCACGCCGAAATCATAGCGTTCCTCGTAGTCCACGCCCGAACGCATCTGGAGGATTTGGCGGATCGTGGCATCGCCGTAGCCGCCGCTCTTGAGTTCGGGAACATAGTCACCCGCCTTGTCATCGAGCGAGCGGATCTTGTGTTCGCTGAGCGCGATGCCGACGAGCAGCGCGGTGATGGTCTTGGCCATCGAGAACGAGACGAAGTGCGTCGCCGCGTCCGACTTGTTGCGATAGTCCTCGAAGACGACCTTGCCGTCCTTCAGCACCAGCAGGGCGTTGGTGAAGGTGCGGTCAGCCCAGCCATCGTAACCCATGGTCATGCTGCCGGTGCTGTGTGCGGGCATGGTCAGCGCCGCGCCTGCGGCCAGCGGCGCAACCGGGCCTGAGCGCGGCACATCGCGGCTTTCGAAGACCTTGTTGGTCTCGCGGAAGGTGAAGCTGTTGACCGCCGGGTTGAGCCACTGCTCGCGCATCGAGATGACGGCGGGGGAGGGGCCTGCAGGGGCGGTCTGCGCCGAGGCGGCCAAGGGGGCCAGGGCAACGCTTGCCGCCAGCACGGCATTCCACAGGCGAACGGACATCAGATTCTCCCTCTCCGGTTATTGTTATATAAAATAGCAATGACCGGAGAGGTGGAAAAGCTCTTTCAGGCGGCAAGCCCGATTTCGGCCGCATCGGCCCAGTTGCCATGCAGGCCGAAGCGCAGGCGGATGGGGATCTGCACCGTGGCGACCGGGCCTTTCGCGATCTCCAGCGCATCGAAAATCAGCAGATCGCTGCGGTGTTCCTCCAGCCGGTTGCACACTTGCAGGATCCAGCCGTCGCCTTCAGGCGCGTCCTTGCTGCGGGGCACGAAGCAGGGTTCCTGCAAGCTGGAGACGGGGCCGCACCACCAGTGCTGTTCCGCGCCGGTCTCCAGATCCTTGTAAAACAGGCAGTTCATGATGAGCCCGCCCGCGCTGCCGCCCTTGAGCTCGACCGGGCGGCGCACGTCCATTTCGAGGAACCAGCCGTGGCGCGTCTTCGTACCCGTGAAGCGGTCGTCGATGCGGGGGAACTCGCCCATCGCATCGGAGAGCTTGTTGATCTCGGCAAAGTCCTCGCCGTTGCTCGCCATATCGACCACCCAGTCGGTGGGATGGCTCATCGCCTCCATCCCGTTGAACGGTGCGCCGTGGACGTCGGGGAAGAAGGGGAACATGTTGTTCTTCGCTTCGCAGGTGACAAAGTGGACTTTCGTGCCCTCCTGCCATGCGTTGAGGACGTGGCTGGCAAAGCAATTATCCCGCTTGAACCAGCGGATATCGTCCTGCGTCACCCCATCCCGGCGCGGGATGATCCCGAGATAAACCGGCATCGTGGTGTCGAACCCGAAGTGCGGCAGGCCCTGTTCGAGCCGCTCCCAGCTGCCGATCGAGGGCACGATGTGGAGCACGAGGTAATCCTCGGTGATCCCGAAATCGTGCATCATGCAGTAGTAGGGCACCTTGAACCACACCTCGCGGACGAGATCGCCTTCGGGGCTGACTTCCATGTAAGTCACATCATCGGTGCACAGGCCGCTGGCGGCATAGCCGATGGCGACCATGTTGCCGGTCTTCGGATCGACCTTGGGGTGCGCGGTGAAAGTCTGGCCGGTCATCTTGCCGCCGAACTTCTCGTAGCCATGGGTTTCCATGGTGGCCGGGTCCATCACGAGGCCGGGGCTGTCTTCCTTCAAGGCCCAGAGCTTGCCGCCGAAGACGAAAGCGTTGGTGTTTGCCGTGCCGCGGATTTCGCCCTTCACGGCCTCGTCGTCCGTCAGCGGATTGCGGTAGGCGCCGAACAGGCCCTTGCCCGCCGCGTTTTCCAGCTTCCACTTGTCGGTCTTCGCCCAGCGCTGGCAGAAATCGACCTGGCCATCGTGGATGTGGAAGCGGGTGATCATGCCGTCGCCGTTGAACGCGATATCGTCGCCCAGACGCGGAGGAAATTGCGGGTCGGGCTGGACGCGGAAGAACGCGCCGTTTAGCTCTTTGGGGATCGTGCCTTCGTGCGCGAGGTCTGCAATGTCGGCCTCGATCCGCGAAGGTGTGTTGAACCCGGTGAAGCTAGGGCTGTTGGGGAAATGGGCCATGGCGCGTCCTCTTGGGCTTTTTTGCTTGGGTCGGGATTGTAAGTGTTGCTAACAAATAGGCAAGGCGCATCAAGGGGCCAGATGTAAGGATGGGGCATTGATCAAGGACAAGTTTGCCGATGCGGTGACGACCAAGCCCCTTGGGCCGCCGCCGCCCCATGCCGAGGCTGCGGACGAAGCCGATATCGGCGCGATCAAGGACATTCTGGGGTTCCACATCCGCCTCGCGCATGGCGCGTGCCTGCGGCATTTTACCGAGACGTTCACCGATCTCGATCTCACGCAGAAGCAGGTTTCGGTGCTGTGGCTGGTGGACGATCATCCCGGCATCGCGCAGACCGATCTGGCACAGCGCCTGCGCATGGACCGCGCCACCACGATGGCGATCATCAACCGGCTTCAGGCCAAGCACTTCCTGCGGCGCGACCGGTCTGACAAGGATGGCCGCAAGCAGGCGCTGTTTCTCGATCCGGCGGGCAAGGCGATGCTGGCGCGCGCCAAGACCGCGATTGGCGAGCATGAGGCCTGGGTGAAAAGCCGCTTCAACGACAAGGAAGTGCGCCTGCTGATTGAACTGCTTTCGCGGATTCACGAATAGAAGCCGCCAACTTCCAAACCCCGGATCAAGGCTCCCTCGAGCGGGTCGAAGGGGCCGGGGTGACGAAGAAAAGAAGAAATGAATTGGACAGCGATGTCCTCGGGAGAATGCCAATGACCACCGATCCGCGCGAGATCATTCGCGAGACGACCATGAGTGCGGCGCAATGGATCGCCGTCGTGCTGATGATTGCGCTCAACGCGCTCGACGGGTTTGACGTGCTCTCCAGCGCCTTTGCCGCGCCCGGCATCGCCAAGGAATGGGGCATCGCGCGCGATGCGCTCGGCGTGGTGCTGGCGATGGAACTGGTCGGCATGGGTGTCGGCTCGATCCTGCTTGGCGGCGCGGCAGACCGGTTTGGCCGCCGCCCGACGATGCTGGGCTGCCTTGTCGTGATGGCCAGTGGCATGTGGCTCGCCACCACGGCGCAGAACCCGCAGATGCTGGGGCTGTGGCGCTTCATCACCGGGCTTGGCATTGGCGGGATGCTGGCGGCGATCAATGCCGTCACGGCAGAGCTTTCCAGTGCGAAGGGCCGCAGTCTTGCGATGTCGCTCATGGTCATCGGCTATCCGCTGGGCGCGACCATCGGCGGGATCATCGCGGCCCTGCTACTGAAGGCCGGCGATTGGCGCGTGGTGTTCGAATTCGGCGCCATTGCGACCGTGGTGTTCATTCCGCTGATCTGGTTGTTCGTCCCCGAAACCCCGGCCTATCTCCTCGCGCGGCGACCGGAAGGCGCGCTGGCGCGGATCAACGCCTCTATGGCCAAGCTGCGCCTGCCCACTATCGATGCGCTGCCGCCGGTGGATGTGCGCGATAGCAAGGCGAGCGTGCTCGATATCCTGAAGCCCGGCCTCATCGGCACGACGATGGTTCTCACCATCGGCTATTCGCTCCATGCGATCACCTTCTACTATATCCTAAAATGGTCGCCCAAGATCGTGGCGGACTTCGGCTTTGCCGCGCCGCAGGCGGCCAGCGTGCTGGTCTGGGCCAATATCGGCGGGGCAAGCGGCGGGGCGCTGTTCGGCTTCCTGATGCACCGCTTCGGGATCAAGTGGCCGACCATCGTGATGCTGCTGCTGGGGGCGGCGGCCGTGGTGGTGTTCGGGCTGGGCGGCAGCGAAACCTCGCTGGTCGGCTGGCGCTTTGCGGTGTTCTGCACTGGCTTTGCCACCAATGCGGCCATCGTCGGCTTCTACAGCGCCTTTGCCCACGGCTTCCCGGCGCATGTGCGCGCCACTGGCACGGGCTTTGCCATCGGCGCGGGGCGCATCGGTTCGGCCGGATCGCCCATTCTGGCGGGCACGCTGTTTACCGCAGGCGGGATGAGCCTGTTCACCGTTTCGGCGATCATGGCATGCGGTTCGGTCATGGCCGCAGCGCTTATGCTCATGCTCGCCCTAAGAGAGGCTGATTGAGCCGCGAACCTGATTGAACACACGGCCCGCTTTGCCTATCGGCAGGGCTGATATTTTTCCGGGGGAGGATTACCCATGAAGACCCGCGCCGCTGTTGCGTTTGAAGCCAAGAAGCCGCTCGAAATCGTCGAGCTTGATCTCGAAGGCCCCAAGGCGGGCGAAGTGCTGGTCGAGATCATGGCGACCGGCATCTGCCACACCGATGCCTACACGCTCGACGGGTTCGACAGCGAAGGCATCTTCCCGAGCGTCCTCGGCCACGAAGGCGCAGGGATCGTGCGCGAAGTGGGCGCGGGCGTGACGTCCGTGAAGCCCGGCGATCACGTGATCCCGCTCTACACGCCCGAATGCCGCCAGTGCAAAAGCTGCCTTTCGGGCAAGACCAACTTGTGCACCGCGATCCGCGCCACGCAGGGCAAGGGCCTGATGCCGGACGGCACCAGCCGCTTTTCGTACAAGGGCCAGACCGTGTTCCACTACATGGGCTGCTCCACTTTCTCGAACTTCACCGTCCTGCCCGAAATCGCGCTCGCCAAGATCCGTGAAGACGCGCCGTTCCAGTCCTCGTGCTACATCGGCTGCGGCGTGACCACGGGCGTCGGCGCGGTGATCAACACCGCCAAGGTGCAGGTGGGCGACAACGTCGTGATTTTCGGCCTCGGCGGCATTGGCCTCAACGTGATCCAGGGCGCGCGGCTGGCCGGTGCGAACAAGATCGTCGGCGTCGATATCAACCCCGACCGCGAGGAATGGGGCCGCCGCTTCGGCATGACCGACTTCCTCAACACCAAGGGCATGAGCCGCGAGGACACCGTGGCGGCGATCGTCGCGCTGACCGACGGCGGCGCGGACTACACCTTCGACGCCACCGGCAACACCGAAGTGATGCGCACCGCGCTGGAAGCCTGCCATCGCGGCTGGGGCACCTCGATCATCATCGGCGTGGCCGAAGCGGGCAAGGAAATCGCCACGCGTCCGTTCCAGCTCGTCACGGGCCGCAACTGGCGCGGCACAGCGTTCGGCGGGGCCAAGGGCCGCACCGATGTGCCCAAGATCGTCGACATGTACATGCAGGGCAAGATCGAGATTGATCCCATGATCACCCACGTCATGGGCCTCGAAGAAATCAACACCGCGTTCGATCTGATGCACGCGGGCAAGTCGATCCGTTCGGTCGTCGTGTTCTGAACCAAGGAAACCAAAGCATGTTTACCCATACCGTTCTCGGCACCAACGACATTGAAAAGTCGCGCGCCTTCTACACCGCCGTGATGGGCGCGCTCGGCCATCAGGCTGTGCCGCTGCCGAATGGCACGCTGTTCCCCTCCGCCGCTGGTGCGCTGATGATCCGCACGCCTGCGAATGGCGAGCCGCAGACCTGGTCGAACGGCTACACGCAGGGTTTTGCTGCCAAGACCTTTGCCGAAGTCGATGCGTTCCACGCCGCGGGCCTTGCCAATGGCGGCACCTGCGAAGGCGCGCCGGGCGTGCGTGAAAACGCGCCGGGCAAGCAGTATGGCGCTTATTTGCGTGATACCGACGGCAACAAGATCTGCGCCTTCGCGCCGAACCCCAACGCCTGATTTCAGGCAAGATCACGACGCCCGCGCGGGTCCGTCCACATCAGGCGGCCCTCGCGGGCGTTGTCGCGTTCAGGCCAGCCGCAGCAGCATTGTCCCCCCGGCAATGATCGCCGCCGCCGTGATCCGCGCCGGGCCGACCCGTTCGCGCAGGATGAACGCCGAGATCGCGGTGGCGAACAGGATCGAGGTTTCGCGCAGCGCCGCGACCATCGCGATGGGGGCCATCGTCATCGCCCAGAGCGCGATGGTGTAGGACACGATCGTCCCCAGCCCGCCGATCAGCCCGACATGCCAATTGCGCCGGGCATAGCTGACCAGCGCGCCGCCGCGCGCCGGGATGGCCCAGACCGCCATGGCGATGCCGGTCAGCAGCGAAAGCCACAGCGTATAGGCCGCAGGCGTGCCCGAAGCGCGCGCACCCACGCCGTCGATCAGCGTATAGGCCGCGATAATCGCCGCATTGACGAGGGTCATGGCAAGGCCCGACAGGCTCAAGGCCCCGCGCGCGCCCATGGCCATCGCCAGAATGCCGATGCAGATTGTGGCGATGCCGATCCAGCCGATGCCGGGCAGCACTTCGCCCAGCCACAGCGTGCTGATCAGCGCCACCGTGAGCGGCGCGCTGCCGCGCATCAGCGGATAGGCAAGGCTCATGTCCACCGTGTGGTAGATCCGCACGAGCAGCACGAGATAGACCACCTGCATCGCGGCGGAGACCGCCAGCCAAGGCCAGCTTGCCGGCGCTGGGGCGGGCAGGAAGGGCAAGGCTACGACTGCAATCAGCGCCGCGCCGCCCATCACCAGCGTGGTGGAAAGCAGCGTATCGCTGCTGCCCTTGAGGAAGGCATTCCAGCTCGCGTGCAGGGCCGCGGCAAACAGGATGAGGCCGAAGACCGGCAGGCTTATCATGGGTCAGTGGTCCTGTTCAGGACCGATCACATCGCCGAGATGCCGCCGTCCAGCTTCAGCTCCGCGCCGGTCATGAAGCGGCTTTCGTCGCTGGCGAGGTAGAGCACGCCGTTGGCGATGTCGTTCGGCTCGCCCACGCGGCCTAGCGGGATCTGGCGCGCCAGCTTGCCCATCACCACGTCCTTCTCGATCCCGGCGTTCTTGCTGATGCCGTCAAGGATCGGCGTATCGACAAACGTCGGGTGGACCGAATTGCAGCGGATGTCCCACCCGCGCTTGGCGCAATAGAGCGCGACCGACTTGGTCAGCATCCACACCGCTGCCTTGCTGGCATTGTAGCCGGGCATGGTGTGCGAGGCGATGAGGCCCGCGATCGAGCTGATGTTCACGATCGAGCCGGGCTGGTTGTCCTTCATGAGCGGCAGCGCCTTCTGGCAGCCGAGGAACACCGAATCGACGTTGATCGCAAAGCCGCGGTGCCATTCCTCCAGCGTGCAGGTCTCGATATCGCCGCGCACGCCGACCCCGGCGTTGTTGACGAGCACGGAAAGCCCGCCGAGCTTATTCGCCGCCATCGCGATGGCGGCGTCCCAATCATCGGCGCTGGTCACATCATGGCGCATGGCGAACGCAGTGCCTGCGCCAAGCTCGGCGTTGATCGCATCTGCCTGCGCAGCGGCAGCATCGCCTTGAATGTCGGTCAGCAGCACGCGCGCGCCCTCGCGCGCCAGCAGCCAGGCATGGGCCGCGCCCAAGCCCTGTGCCGCGCCGCTCACCAACGCCAGCTTGCCTGAAACCCTGCCCATACCCCGCGTCCTCTCGTTTATTTCGTTAGCCACTCAGGGCTTAGCAGCATCAGCATGCGCACGTCGATGGCATAGCCTTGTGCCCGCTTCGCCGCGAGGAAATCGGCCAGCTGCGTGCGCGGCACGTGGTGCACGGTGATACCTTCGCCTTCCACCCCGCCGCCGGGGCCAATGCGGGTGAGGTCGTAGGCGCGGAACAGCGTGAAGGCTTCCGTCACCATGCCGGGGCTGGAATAGTATTCGCCGAGATCTTCCATGCGCGCGGCGTGGTAGCCGGTTTCCTCTTCCAGCTCGCGGATCGCGGCGGTAGCGGCGTCCTCGTCCTCGCCGCCGGCATCGTCGCCGATCAGGCCAGCCGGAAGCTCGATACAGGGGCGGCCCAGCGGCACGCGGAACTGTTCGACCAGCACGACTTCGTCCTCGGGCGTGAACGCGAGGATCACCGCCGCCTTGATGCCGCGCGCGCGGGAGACATATTCCCAGCGTCCCCGCGTCTTGGCGGCGATGAAGCGGCCCTGCCAGCGCGTTTCCTCGGGCACGTCGCGAAATTCGTCTTCAAGGCTCATACTTCGATCACCCGGTCTGGCAGTTCGTTGTCGTCGTCTGCCGCGCGGGGCAGGTGTTCGGCGAGCACCGCGCCGACCTTGGCGATGGCGGCTACCATGCCCTCGCCGATCTGGCCGGCGCGGATCGGCACCAGCAGCGCATGCATGGCATCACCCCAGACTTCGGGGGTGACTTTGCTGGCGATGGCCTCGTCGGCGATGATTTCGGCGCGGTGCTCGGCGAGCGAAAGGTAGATGAGGATGCCGGTGCGCCCGGTCGTCCGCCCTTCCGCGCCGATGCGGAAGCACGTGAGCGCGCGGGCATGGACGCGCGCGGCCTTGATCGGCGCAGGCGTGAGGAGGAGACGCAAGGGCCGCCACGCCATGAGCAGCAACATGCCGAGGAACTTGAGCACCGCGACGGTCAGCGCGATTCCCAGCACCGCGCGCGGCGTCCATTCGTGCGCCCACAGGCCCAGCAGTCGCTCGATCAGGCCGAGGTAGAAGCCGGGCGCAAACTCCAGCGCGGCGAGCGCGAGGAACGCGATGGCGATACTCCACGCCAGCGCGACATCGCGGTAACTGTCGGATTGCAGCGTCACGATCGTGACGATTTCGCCCGCGCTGGCGGCTTCAGCCGCAGACACGGCCTCGGCAATGCGCTTGCGGTCTTCGTTCGTCAGCATCTCACCAACTCCCCGAAGAACCGCCGCCGCCGAAGCTGCCGCCGCCGCCCGAAAAGCCGCCGCCGCCGCCCCAATCGCTGCCGCCGCCCCAGTCCGATCCGCCGCTGCTCCAGCCGCCGGAGGGGAAGATCATCACGCCGGAGGAGCCATAGCGCTTCCCGCCGCCGCGCATCGCACGGATGAAGGGGAGCACGAAAAACAGGAAGAAGATCACGAGGAAGATCACCGTGCCCGCATCGAACTGGATGTCCTCGCCCTTCGAGCCCGCCTTGGCGGCCACTTTGCGCGCCTCGTCCTCGGGCAATTGCAGCTGCGCGATCAGCTGATCCGTCGCCGCCGCGATGCCGCCGGGATAGTCCTTCGCCTTGAAGCGGGGGACAACCTCGCGGCTGATGATCACGCTGGAGAGGGCATCGGTGATGATGCCTTCGAGGCCATACCCGACCTCGATGCGCACTTTGCGTTCGGTGGGCGCGACAAGCAGCAGCACGCCGTCGTTGCGCTGCTTGTCGCCGATCCCCCACGCGCGGCCGAGCCGGTAGCCATAGTCCTCGATCTCGTAGCCTTCGAGGCTGGGGACCGTGGCGATGACCATCTGGCGCTGGGATTGGGTTTCCAGCGCCGCCAGCTTGGCATCGAGCGCGGTGACTTGTTCGGGCGAGAGCAAGTGCGCTTCATCGACCACGCGGCCGGTGAGCTTGGGGAACGTCTGCGCGGCTGCTGGTCCGGCAAGCAGGACCAGCACCGCGAAGACGAAATGAAAGAGACGCTTCATCGCCGGGGCTCCGTGCCCCGGATCAGTTCGCGCCCGCCTTGCTCGCGCCGCTGTTGTCGCCCGCCTGAGCCGCCGGGCCATCGAAGCTTACGGTGGGGGCGGTGTCTGCACCCGGCGTGGTTGCCGCAAACGGCACCATCGGCTTGGCGCCATAGACGACCTTGGCGGCGATGATCGCGGGGAAGGTGCGGATCGTGGTGTTATAAGCCTGCACCGCCTCGTTATAATCGCGTCGGGCGACGGCGATGCGGTTTTCCGTGCCTTCAAGCTGGCTCTGCAGCGCGAGGAAGTTCTCGTTCGACTTGAGGTCCGGATAGGCCTCGACCGAAGCGAGCAGGCGGCCAAGGCCCTGCGAAAGCTGGCCTTGGGCTGCCTGATACTGCGCGACCTTGTCAGGATCGGTGAGGTCTGCGGCGGAGATCTGGACTGAAGTCGCCTTGGCGCGCGCCTCGGTCACTTTCACCAACGTGTCCTGCTCCTGCTTGGCATAGCCCTTCACCGTGGCGACGAGGTTCGGCACCAGATCGGAGCGGCGCTGGTACTGGTTCTGCACGTCGGCCCACTTGGCCTTGGCGGCTTCCTCGGCCGTGGGGATCGCGTTCACTCCGCAGCCGGCCAGGCCTGCGGCAGCTGCGGCGACGAAGGCAAAACGGGTGAAGCGGGCAAGCAGTGAAGCGGCCATCGAGATGTGTTCCCTAAAGGATCCCCGACGTGGTCGCCGGGCATTGGATCGCAGGTAGATGTAGCGGGTCCGTGTGGCGGTTCAAGGGCTACCGGGCGGCGGTGACTTGGCCCGGATCGGAGCAGCACCCCCCTTGTTGCAAAGGATTGCGGCTGGCAGGAAGCGCATGGGTGAATATGCCTAACAGGAGATAAGACATGGGCATGATGGGAGAATTCCGGGACTTCGTGGCGCGGGGCAACGTGCTCGATCTGGCGGTGGGTGTGATCATCGGCGCAGCATTCGGCAAAGTGGTGACATCGCTTACCGAAGACCTGATCATGCCGGTGATCGGCTTCCTGACCGGCGGGGTCGATTTTTCGAGCAAGTTCATCGTGCTGGGCGCAATTCCAGATACTTACACCGGTTCGCTCACCGATTACGCCGCGCTCAAGAAGGCGGGCGTCGCCATGCTGGGCTATGGTGCGTTCGTCACCGCGATCATCAGCTTCCTGCTGATGGCCTTCGTGATCTTCCAGATCGTGCGCGCGGCCAACAAGATGATGCCTGCCAAGCCCGAAGCGCCCGCCGCGCCTGCAGGTCCGAGCGAGGTCGATCTCCTCACCGAAATCCGCGATGCGCTGAAGAAGGCCTGATCTTTTGCGCCAATGATCTTTTGGAGTTGGAAGGGGCAACCCCTTCCCATCCGCGTCCGCTCCGCCTATATCAGCGTTGCCGGGTTCGCCCGGCTATGACGATAAATTGTACCGTACAATAGGCGCAGCGGACCCGGGGGCGGTACCCGGCGGCTCCACCATCACCACCGGCTGGAATAGGCCGGGCTCTGTTGTCGCAGGGGTGTTGATGGGGCCGAACTAGGATCGACGTGTGTTGAAAAGCGGTGTTTTCGTCCGGGCTGAGTAACCCGTTAAAGGCTCAAAACCCACAAGTGCCAACGACAACGAAGCACTCGCTCTCGCAGCGTAATCTGACGGCTTAACGGCCTGATCTTACAAAGCAAAAGCGCGGTTGAACCCACCGGGCAACAGAAGGGAATTCAGCGGCTCGGGGAGGGCCGGGCAACAGAACCTCCCCACCCTATTCTGCGCAGCCTCGGCGCCCGGCCTGCCCCAAATCGAACGATGCAGGCGTACCGGGCAACAGAAACGCCTCCACTTTCCTCACGCTTCAGCTTCTGCCTTCACGGCAAGCGCCCGGCCTTCGCGCTCGTACTTCATTGCGTCCATGATCTTCGCGCCGGCCATGAACACGGCGACGCAGCTGGCGAGGAACAGCAGCTTGCCGCCAAAGCCCGGATACTGCGACAGATAAATCTGCCCCCGCTCTGCCGAACCCAGCGCCAGCGCATAGATGATGGCGCTGGCCTCGAACCGGTTCTTGATCACGAACAGGCGGCCGATCTTGCGCAGGAGGGGCGTTTTTTGTTTCATTGCATCCCTCTCCGCAACCTTCGTGCCAGATCAGCAATGGCTGGCCCAGCAGGCAGATCATAGCGTGGCAGTGTAAAGCACGGCGACAGGCCATGGTAAAGCCGGGCTTAACCCGCCTGAAGCAGACCGTACCGTTTCAGGCCAGTACGGAAAGCTCCAGCGCCTCAAGCAGCGCAGCGCGGGCGGCGATCACGCTGGAAGCGAGCGAGTCGCGCCCCAGATCGGCAGGGTCGATCTGCTCTGGCCAAGCCTTGGCAATCAGTGTTTCCAGCAGATCTGCGCGCGGTTCGGTGAGGAGGAAGCGCGGATCGACGGTGGCAGGATCGGCGACAACGCGCAGGCGCAGGCAGGCTGGGCCGCCGCCATTGGCCATCGACTGGCGCACATCGACCGGCAGCACGCGGCGGATCGGGCCGTTGGAGGCCAGCATCCCATCGAGCCACGCGCGGACGGCCTTGTGTTCCCACGCCTCCAGCGGGATGACGAGGCCCATTTCGCCGGAGGGGAGGGTGAGCAGCTGCGCATTGAACAGATAGCTCGCGATGGCATCGGCGAGGCTGACTGCGCTGGCCGGAACCACCACGATTTCCGCCTCGGGCAGGGCCGCGCGGATCGCCGCATAGGTGCCGTCGGGATCGGCGAAGGCCTGTTCGTGGGTGAACAGCACCCGCTCGTTGGCCACGGCGACGACATCGTTGTGGAACGCGCCTGCCGCGATGGCCTCGCCCGATTGCTCGACAAACAGGCAGCGCGCCGGATCGAGGCCGTGGAGGCGGGCCACCGCGCGGCTGGCCTGTTCGTGCTGGCGCGCGGGAAATGCGCCGCCAGTCTTGCCGTAGACGAAGATTTCGAGGCCCGGCGCGGCGTGGCTGGTGCCTATGCGCATGTGGTTTGCCGCGCCTTCATCGCCGAAGCAGGCGGGCACGGCATCGTGGACGGCAAAGTGGGCGCTATCGGCAAAGGCTACGCGCAGCTGGCGCACGGTATCGGGCCATTCCTGCGAACGATGCGGCATGGTGACCAGGTTTGCCGCCGTCAGGTGACAACGCCCGTCGGCGCAATCGGGCGCGGGCGAGACGGTGGCGGCATTGGCCGTCCACATCGAGCTGGCCGACCATGCAGCGGCGCGCAGGCGGCGTTCGGTCTCATCAGCGGGTTCGGTGATACCCAGCGCGCCAAGGAAGGCATGGTTGGGGCGCGGCAGCGGGCAGAGCAGCCCTTGCACGAGGCCCAGCGCCATGTTGTGCCGCATCTTGGCCACGCCCTGCAGCGCGGCGGCGCGGGGATAGGACACGGTGCCGCCGTGCTTCGCCGAAGCGAGGTTGCCGAGGCTGAGCCCGGCGTAGTTGTGGCTCGGCCCGACGAGGCCGTCGAAGTTGATCTCGACAAGGTTGCTCATCACCCGTTCCCTCAGCGCGCCACGTGCCACACGGTATCGCCGGGGCCGGCGCCCAGCGCCTGCGCGGCGGCGGGATCGAGCGCGACGCCTTCTTCACCGGGCATGATCTGCGCAAACGTGCAGCGGAAATCGCCAAGACGGCCCGTGGCGGCCAGCGCGCGGGTGGCGGTGTCGTCTGCTGGGCGCACTTGCGTGACCTGCATCATCTTGGCTTCGGCGATGGAGCGCACGCGGTCGGTGCGCGCGGTCATCGTCGGGCCGCCATCGAAGATGTCGATATAGCCTTCCGCCGCAAAGCCTTCGGTTTCGAGCATCCGCATGGCCGCGCGGCCGCTGGGGTGCGGCAGGCCGATGGCGGAGCGCGCGGTTTCGGGCAGCATGGCGATGTAGACGGGGTGCTTGGGCATCAGATCGGCGATGAACTGGTTGCCGTTGATCGCGTTGAAATAGTCGGCATCCTGGAAGTTCATGCCGAAGAAGCGCCCGGCCACGCCGTCCCAGAACGGCGAGCCGCCGCGTTCGTCGATCACGCCGCGCAGTTCGGCAAGGATGCGATCGGCAAAGCGTTTGCGGTGCATGGCGATGAACAAGTAGCGGCTGCGCGCTAGCAGCATGCCGAGGCCACCTGCGCGCTCGCCCGGATGGAGGAACAGGCCGCCCACTTCGCTCGATCCTTCAAGGTCGGTCACGAGGTTGAGCATTTCGGCGCGGAAGGTGCGGCCCAGTTCCTTGGAATGCTGCGTCAGCGTGGCGTGGCGGTAGGAATAGAACGGCCACGTCTGCCCGACGCGGGTGAAGATCTGGCAAGTGCCGCGCACTTCGCCCGTGGCGGTATCCTCAAGGATCAGCACGAACAGCTCATCCCGCCCGGAGTGTTCGGGGGGCTCGGCATCGCCGTCATCGTCATGGGCGAAGGCCGTGGCAGCACGTTCGAGCTTGGCGGTGAGCGCGCGGCGATCGGGCGGCAGGTTGGTGAACCCGCCGCCGGTGAGCTTGGCCATTTCGTAGAGATGTTCGAGATCGGCGGCGCGGGCCGCGCGGATAACGTGAGTCACGCTGGTTATTTCCCTCCGGAAAGGCGGTGCAGCACGAGCGCCGAGAGCGCGGCCCGCTCGGCCAGTGATGGCACGATCATGTATTCCTGCGGCGAATGGATCGCCCCGCCGCGCACGCCCATCGTATCGACGACGGGCACACCGAGCGCGGCGATGTTGTTGCCATCGCAGACCCCGCCCGAGCTTTGCCAGCGGATGGATTGCCCCAGCGCCGCGCCGCACGTGCGGACGAGATCGAACAACTGCTCCGCTGCGGGGGTGAGCGGCTTGGGCGGGCGGCTGATCCCGCCGTGGAGGTGAATCGAAACCTCGTGCGCCAGTTCCACCTCACGCAGCAGGGGGCCGATGGCGGCGGCAAAGCGCGCCGCGTCTTCTTCGGCACGGGGGCGGATGTTGAAGCGCAGCACGGCGTGATCCGGCACGACGTTGTTCGCCGAACCGCCATCGATCCGCGCCGGGTTGATGGCGAGGCCGTCTCCCTGCAGCGCCTTGAGGCCGAGCGCGAGATCGGCGGCGGCGACCAGCGCGTTGCGCCCATCCTGCGGGTTGCGCCCGGCGTGGGCGGAGCGGCCCGTCACGATGGCGCTGTAGTTGCCGCTGCCCCCGCGTGCGCCCGCCAAAGTGCCATCGGGCAGTGCAGAGGGTTCGTAGGTAAGCGCCGCCGCCTTGCCCTCGGCCAGCTCTGCGATGAGCGGGGCGGAAGCGAGGCTGCCGGTTTCCTCGTCCGAATTGATCAGCACATCATAACCGACATAAGGCGAAACGAGGCTGGTTTCGAAGGCTTGCAGCGCGGCTAGGATGACTGCAATGCCGCCCTTCATGTCGGCGGTGCCGGGGCCGCCGAGGGTTTGCTCGTCGAGCCAGGTCAGCGTCTGGAACGGGTGGTCCGCCGGATAGACCGTGTCCATGTGCCCGGTGAGGAGATAGCGGCGCGGGGCGTGGGGGCGGACGACAAGCACCATATGCGCGCCGTGGTCTTGTTCCACCGCGCGGCCATCGGCGGCAATCGCCTCAACCGGGGCGGCGGGCACGAGGCGGACTTCGCCCGGCAGCCCGGCAAAGGCATCGGCCAGAAGCGCGGCCTGCGTTTTCAGCCCGGCAAGGTTGCGCGTGCCGGTGTTGATGGCGCACCACCGCTCCACATTGGCCAGCATGGCTGCGGCATCGATCCCCTCGACGAGGGCGGCCTCGGTGGCGGCAAGTGTTCCCATGACGCCGTTCTAGCCTGCCCGCGCGCCGGGGTGAACCCCCCCGTCCGGAGGGATTGTTTCATCTGCAACCGTGGGCGGATGGGCTCGCCGTAGGATCTAGCGTGAAAGCAGGCCCGCGATGGCGACGAAATCGGTGATGGCCAGCGTTTCGGCGCGGCGCTGGGGATCGAGGCCGAGGGTTTCCAGCGCCTCGAGCGCGCCGGGCAGGCCCTTGAGCGACTGGCGCAGCATCTTGCGGCGCTGGCCGAAGGCGGCTTCCGTAACGCGCTCGAGCATGCGGGCCGAGACGCCTGCGGGCATCGCGGCGGGCTCAACGTGGATGATCGCCGACATGACCTTGGGCGGCGGAGTGAAGGCGCTGCGGTGGACGCGCATGGCGATGCGGGGTTTTGCGCGCCACTGGGCCAGCACCGCGAGGCGGCCGTAGGCATCGCTGCCGGGGGCGGCGATGATGCGTTCGGCCACTTCCTGCTGGAACATCAGCGTCAGGCTGCGCCACTGCGGCGGCCAGTCCGGGCCGGAAAGCCAGCCGACGAACAACGCGGTGCCGACGTTGTAGGGCAAGTTGGCGACGACGTGCCACGGCGCGTCAAACAACGTTTCGGGCGCGATTTTCGTGGCATCGCCTTCGATCACGGTTAGCTGGCCGGGGAAGGCTTCGGCCAGTTCGGCGAGCGCAGGGAGGCAGCGGCGGTCCATTTCGATGGCGGTGACGTTCGCGCCCCGGCGCAGCAGCGCGCGGGTGAGGCCGCCGGGGCCGGGGCCGACTTCGAGGACGTTCTGCCCCTTGAGATCGCCGGGGACCATGGCGATGCGGGCGAGGAGCTGTTCGTCGAACAGGAAGTTCTGGCCGAGCGCCTTGGTGGCAATGAGGCCGTGTCGCTGGACGACTTCGCGCAAGGGGGGGAGATCGGGAAGGTTGGTCATGCGGTGGCGGCGGCTCTGCGCGCGGCGCATTGTCCGGCCATGCGGATCGCGGCGATGGTCGCGCCGGGGCGGGCGACATTGGTGCCGGCGATGCCGAATGCGGTGCCGTGATCGGGCGAAGTGCGCACGATCGGCAGGCCAAGCGTGACGTTTACGCCTTCATCGAAATCGAGCACCTTGATCGGGATCAGCGCCTGATCGTGGTACATGCAGATCGCCGCATCATACGTGGCGCGGGCCTCTGCGTGAAACATCGTGTCGGCCGGCAGGGGGCCGCGCGCATCGATCCCGGCGGCTTGCAGGGCGGCGATGGCGGGGGCGATGATCGCGGCGTCTTCCGTGCCCATGCGGCCATCCTCTCCGGCATGGGGATTGAGCGCGGCGACGGCGAGGCGCGGCGCGGCAACGCCGAAATCGCGCACGAGCGCGGCGGCGGCAATCGCTGAACGGCTGCGAATGAGCTCTGCGGTGAGCAGTCCGGGCACGGCGGCAAGCGCGACGTGGACCGTGATCGGCACGACCCGCAAGTGCGGCCCCGCTAGCATCATCACCGCGTTTTCGGGCGTGATCCCGCACGCCTCCGCCACGAATTCGGTCTGTCCCGGCTGGTTGAACCCGATGCGGGCAAGGCGGCTTTTCGCAATCGGGCCGGTGACGAGCGCAGCCGCCGCGCCTTGACGGACGAGGCTGGTGGCGACTTCGAGCGCGCGCAGGGCCAGCGCCGCCCCGGCATCATCGGGCTGGCCGGGCGTATAGGCCGCCACGCCGACATCGAGGACGGGGAGCGCGTGAGGGAATACGGCGGCGGCTTCATCGGGCGCGGCAATGGCGACGATGGGGATCGTCAGGCCGCGCGCCGCTGCTGCCGCCGCGATGAGATCGCGGTTGCCCACAGCGAAGAACGGCGGGAGCGCTTCGGCATCGCTCAGCGCCCAGGCGGCGGCGATGAGCTCTGGGCCCACACCGGCGGGATCGCCGAGGCTGATGGCCAGCGGCAGCGATGGGGAGAGGGGCGAGTTCATGCCCCCTGCCTCAATTATACTCGATCACCGCATCGCGGCGCAGGTCGCGCAGGTAGGTCTGGGCGCGCTTGTTGACGCGGTCGTCTTCCATCTGGGACTGGAGCTGCTCGAAGTTGGGACCGCTTTCGACCTTCGGGTCATCGCGGCCGCAGAGCATGAGGACGCGCACGCCGTCTTCGATCGAGCCGAAGGGCGGGGTCGTTTCGCCGACCGAGAGCTTGAGCATCGTATCCTGCAGCGCGGTGGGCAGGTCTTTCACGCGGATCTGGTCGTTGGCAACTACAGTTGCACCGATCGGCGCAGCGGCGGCTTCGGCAGCGCCGCAGCCCTTGATCTCCTTCACCGCCTTGGCGAAAGCGGAGGCGCGGGCGGCGCCGTCCTTTTCGGGGGTGCCCTTGGCGAAGCTGATCGAGATCTGCTTGAGGCTGAGGATCGCATCGCGCGGATCGGCGGTGAGGACCTGACGCTTGTCGATCAGATAGAGCAGCGAATAGCCCGAGGCGAGTTCGATTGGACCGACAAGCTGGCCCGGGGTCATCTGGGCGGCGGGCGTGCCGAGTTCGGGCGGGAGCTGGGCGAGGCGGATCCAGCCGAGATCGCCGCCGACGGAGGCCGAGGACGACTGTGAATACTGCCGGGCATAGGCGACGAAGCTGCCGCCGCCCTTGAGCTGCTCCAGAATTTTCTGCGCGTTGGCGAGGACCTGCGGCTTGGTTTCCTGCGTGGCAGCGAGGTAGATTTCGCCGATGCGGTATTCCTCGGTGCCCTTGGCGGCCTTGAGGCGGTCCATCATTTCGCGGACTTCACCGTCCGACACGTTGATGAACGGCTGGACGTTGCGGCGCAGCAGGCGCTGCCAGGCGAGTTCGCCCTTGATCTGGCGCTTGAGCGAGCCTGCGGACGAGCCGATGCCGGTGAGGTATTTTTCGAGCGCGGCAGGGGTCTGGCCGAAGTTCTGCTGGGCGACGCGGTTGAAGGTCTGCATGACTTCCTCCTCGTCGACATCCGAGTTGGCGGCCTTGGCTTCCTGAATCTGGAGCGTTTCGTCGATCAGGTTGCGCAGGACCTGAAGGCGCAGGCGCTCCATTTCCTCGGGCGCGACTTTGCCGCCATTGGCGCTGATGATCAGCGCGAGGCGCTGGTCGACATCGGTTCCGGTGATGATTTCACCGTTCACGATGGCCGTGGCGCGGCGCAAGTGCGGATCGGCCTTGCCGAAGATGGTGGGATTGGCGGGCAGATTGAGATCGCCGCCTGCCGGAGACGCGGTTTCATCAGCGAGGCTCTGCGCCTGCGCGAGCGAACCGGCAATCGGTGCGGCGGCAACTGCGAGGGCACCAAGGGTGAGCGCGGCGCGCGCCGAAACAGAAAACAAGCGAAACCCGGTGATCATGGCAATCCGATAGTCCTGTCTCTTGGCGCCGTGCGGTGTGTGCCACATGGTCCCCGCGCCGTCATTTCCTTGCATGGTTCGGCTGAACCCAAGGTGAGTGGCGCGGCGATAGACCGATTGCAACGCTGATGGAAGCGCAGCGGGGGAAAAACAGGAGAGCGCCTGATTGCAGAGCCGGGCAAAGGCGCGCCGGATCAGCGCACGCCGAGGCCCTTGAACGCGATATTGAACTGGATGGTGTTGCCGCGCGTCGCATCGCCGGTGGTGATATAGTCGCGCCGCCAGGTGAGCGCGAGATCGAGGCAATCGTCGGCATAAGCGAAGCCGAGGCGGTGGCGCAGCATCTGGAAGCCGTCCGAAGTCTTGCTCGGATCTTCGGCCTTGCGGGTGAGGTTGGACACCCCCGAACCGAACACCGACCAGTTGCGCGCGAAGGCGATGCGGCCCGAGACGCGCAGTTCCTCCCGGTCACGCAAGTCCTCGAACGTGGCGGGGATGTTGCGGTTGAGGCGCAAGTAGCCGATCTCGGCATAAGTGCGGTGGTTGCCGATGGTCGCGTCGAATTCGTTGCGCCGCAGCTTCAGGCCGTCCTTGTCGAGCCGGTAGCGGTGGGTGAACTGGACGATATCGCGAAAGCGCAGGTCGGTGCGCCCGACGATATCCGAAGCGCGCGAAGACAGGCCCGTACCATCGGGCAGCACGGTCTTCTGGGTCGAGAGGCGATAGCTCTGGCCGATGGTGCTGGAAACGCGCCAGCCGGGCCGGGTGAGCTTCCAGTCCGCGCCATACGTCACGCGCACGCCGTCCTCGATGCGGTCGTAGCCGGGGAAGCGGTTGAGCGAGAAGAGGTTGGAATCCTCCAGCTCCACCGAACGCGAATCCTCGTTGGGAATGGCGAGGTTGCGGATATTGGGGATCGCGACGATCTGGACGCGCGGGGTGAACACGTGCGTGCCGCCGAGCGCTGCGCCGACCAGCGGCCACTTGATATCGAGCGCGGCGGTGGCGATGCCGCGGCCCTGCCAGCCCGATTGCCCGCGATAGAGCAGGTTGCTGGTGAGATCGTTCTGCCGCGAATGGTACACATCGCCGCGGACGAGGCCGGTCAGCGTGATTTCCTGCCCCATGCGCGTGATCGTGCGCAGATCCCATTGCGCCTTGGCGAAGGCGCGCTGGGTATCCTGACCGCTGCTGCGGGTGAGCGCGAGCGTATTGACCTGCAGTTCGAGCGTGCCGCCGATCCTGGGCGGCACGATCCGGCGACGATATTCGAGCGCGGGGAGCGCAATGGGCACAAGGCCCTGACGATCGCCGCTGCGCAGGGTTTGCACCGCCCACCCGGCGAGGCTGAAGTAGCTGTTCGCGTCGAGCCGTTCGAGGTTGATCGTCGAGCGCAGGCGGTCATCGCGGCTGATATCGTAGCGGCGCAGGAATGTGCGGTCGCTGGCGTACCGGCCATAGCCGGTGAGGCTCCAGTGTTCGCCGAACTGGAAACGGCCATTGGATTCGACGTAGCCGCGGAAGACCTGCTCTTGCGCGTTGACATCGGTGACGTTGCCGCCGCCGACGTTGATGCGCGCGCTGCGGGTGAGATAGGCGGTGGACTGGAACGCGCCCTTGTCGGTCAACTGGCGGTAGCGGGCCGAGATCATCGGCAGCGCGCCGGTGAAGACCGAGCCGGTGAGCGCGAGGTCCTTGTTGCTGGCAAGGCGCCAGTAATAGGTGTCGCTGATCTGCGCGCCGTTGGCCGCGCTGAAGCGGAAATCGGGGATCAGCAGTCCGCTTTCTGCACGGAAATCCGAAGTGTGGGCAAGGCCGGGCAGCGGCAGGATCGGCAGGCCGAACACGCGCAGCAACGCGCCCTTGTAGCGAACGCGCTGGTCCTTCGCGTCATAGGTGACGCGGGCCGCGGTGACTTCCCAACTGGGGCGCTTGGCGCAGCCGTCCTCGCCTTCGACCGCACAGCCTGAGAAAGCGGCATCGCGCAGGATCATGTCGCCGTTGCCGTCCCGCGTGCCGCTGCGCGCGGCGAGGCGGCCGCCCTGGCGCAGGACGAGGAGCAAGTCCTCCACCGCGCCGGCCTTGAGCGCGTCGGTCAGCTCCACCTTGTCCGTATAGAGCACGTTGCCCGCATCATCGACGAAGCGGATGTTGCCGCTGGCTTCGATCAGGCCGGACTTGCGGTTCCACGTGACGACATCGGCGCGCACGGTCTGTTCTTCGCGGCGCAGGACGACATTGCCGGTGGCCGTTACGGTTTCGGCATCGCTGGCATAGGAAACACGGTCTGCCTGAAAGCGGATTTCGGGCGACGCGTTTGCCCCCTCAGCGGGCGCGGTGGCGGTTTGAGCGTGCGCGGCGGCGGGCACTGCGGCCAGAACAAGCACACTGAACACGCCGCAGGCCGGGCGGAAGGCCGCGACGCGCGCACGCCGCAAGCATCGGGACAAGGCTTGCGGCAAGGGCCGCGCGGGGGCTCGCATGGCCTTGCCTATCGCACCGGTGCCGCTTAACTGCAAACCCACAATTCGCCTAGGGCGCGCCGAAGCCTTCGGGGTGTGCCCTTTTTCCGGCAGGAGCCTTTCATGATCATTGCATTCGCCGCCGCCGATACGGCCCTTCCCCGCCTTGTTGCCAAGCTGGTGGTGCAGGACGGGCTCCCCGCCGATGCGGGCGCGCTGGTGCAGGCGGCTGCGGCTGCGGCGCGCTTTACCGGCAAGGCCGGGCAGCTGTTTGATGTGCTGGTGCCTGCGGGCGATGGCACCGCACGGCTGGCCTTTGCCGGGATCGGCGAGCCGGGCGCAGCCGGGCGCAAGTCCGCGCTGGAACGGGCAGGCGGCGGGATCACCGCGAAATACCTCACCTCGGGCGAGACCGAGCTGGCCATCGACTTTGCCGGGAGCGGGCTTACGGCTGAGGAAGCGACCGCCGTGCTGCTGGCGGGGCGGCTGCGGGCGTGGCGGCATGATGTGTATCGGACCAAGCTGAGCGACGAGCAGAAGCCTTCGCTGGCGAAGATCGTGGCAGTGGGCGCGCCCGATGGCACCGACGAGCTTTGGGAAACCGAAGCCGCGATCGCCGAAGGCGTGGAGTTCACCCGCGAACTGGTGACCGAACCGGCTAACGTGATCTATCCGGCCAGCTTCGTGGAGCGCTGCAAGGCGCGGCTGGAAGGCACCGGCATCGAGATCGTGGTTCTGGGCCTTGAAGAAATGACCGCGCTCGGCATGGGCGCGCTGCTGGGCGTGGCGCAGGGTTCGGTGCGCGAGCCCAAGATTCTCGCCATGCGCTGGAAGGGCAAGGCGGGCGCGCGGCCGACGGCGTTCGTGGGCAAGGGCGTGACCTTCGATACCGGCGGCATCTCGATCAAGCCGGCTGGCGGCATGGAAGACATGAAGTGGGACATGGGCGGCGCGGGCGCAGTTGCGGGCACGATGCTCGCGCTGGCGCGGCGCAAGGCGCAGGCCGACGTGATCGGCGTGTGCGGGCTCGTTGAGAACATGCCCGACGGCAATGCGCAGCGTCCGGGTGATGTCGTCACTTCGATGTCGGGCCAGACCATCGAAGTGATCAACACCGATGCCGAAGGGCGGCTGGTGCTGTGCGATGCGGTCACGTGGGTGCAGAAGGAATACAACCCGGCCACGATCATCGATCTCGCCACGCTGACCGGCGCGATCATCATTTCGCTGGGGCATGAACATGCAGGCATGTTCAGCAATAACGACCTGCTCGCAGGCCAGCTCGATGCGGCGGGCAAGGCGAGCGGCGACACGCTGTGGCGCTTCCCGATTGGCCCGGCCTACGACAAGCTGATCGACAGCCCGATTGCCGACATGAAGAACGTTGGCCCGCGCTATGGCGGTTCGATCACGGCGGCGCAGTTCATCCAGCGCTTCGTCGACAAGGGCGTGGCCTGGGCGCACCTTGATATCGCGGGGACGGTGTGGGTCGACAAGCCCGGCGCGACGCATGACAAGGGCGCGACCGGCTTTGGCGTGCGGCTGCTCGATCGCTACGTGCGCGACGTGCTGGAAAGCTGATGCCCAAGATGCGCCGCAAGGCGGACTTGCCGAGCAAGCTCTGCGCCGCCTGCGGCCTGCCGTTCACGTGGCGCAAGAAATGGGAGCGCGATTGGGACAACGTGAAGTTCTGCTCGGATCGCTGCCGCGGCGGCAAGGGCCAGAAACCTCTGAAGGGTGCGGCATGAACGGCGGGCTTTCCCGGCGCAGGATGCTGGCAGGGGCGGGCGGCCTGGCGGCGCTTTCGGCCTTGCCGCTCTCGCCGCTGCGCGCGGCACCCGCTCGCCTCGCCGATGCGGCGGTGCCGATCACCCCCGCCGAGCGCATGGCGCGGATCGCCAAAGTGCAGGGGCTGATGGCCGAGCAGGGCGTGGCCGCGCTGCTGGTGGAGAGCGGCAGCAGCCTGACCTACTTTACCGGAGTGCGCTGGTCGCGTTCGGAGCGGATTACGGCGGCGGTGATTCCGGCAAGCGGCCAACCGATCATCGTGACCCCGTTCTTCGAGGCGCCTTCGGTGCAGGAAACGCTGGCGGTTCCGGCGGAACTGCGGACCTGGCACGAGGACGCCAGCCCTTTCGCGCTGATTGCCGATGCGCTGAAGGGCCGCACCGGCCCGGTGGCGGTGGAGCAGACGACGCGGGCGTTCATCACCGAAGGTCTGGCGCGCGAGGGCAAGTTCGCGGTCGTTTCGGGCGCGGGGCTGGTGGGTGCCTGCCGCCAGATCAAATCGCCTGCCGAACTGGCGCTGATGCGGATCGCCAATGCGGTGACTCTGGCGGCGCTGCGCGAGGCGCGCGGCGCGGTGCAGAAGGGGATGAGCGCAGCGGACATCGGCGAACTGGTGGGCGCGGCGACCACGCGGATGGGGGCCGAGCATGATTTCGCGCTGGTGCTGCTGAATGAGGCGAGCGCCTATCCGCATGGCTCCAAGACGCCGCAAGTGGTGCGCGAGGGTTCGGTAGTGCTGATGGACTGCGGCTGCGTGGTTGAGGACTACCAGTCCGACATTTCGCGCACCTTCGTGTTCGGCGAGCCGAGCGCGCGGCAGCGCAAGGTGTGGGACACGGTGCGGCGCGGGCAGGGCATGGTGTTTGGCGCGGCCAAGGTGGGCACGCCGGTCAGCGCGCTCGATGCGGCGGTGCGGCGGTTCTATGAACGCGAGGGCTGGGGACCGGGCTTCGCGCTGCCGGGGCTTTCGCACCGCGCGGGGCACGGGATCGGGATGGATGGGCACGAAAGTCCCTACCTTGTCGGCAGTGATTCCACGCCGCTCGCGCCGGGCATGTGTTTTTCGAACGAGCCGGGGCTCTATATTCCGGGCGAATTCGGGATGCGACTGGAGGACTGCTGGGTGATGACCGCGGCTGGCCCGCAGAGCTTCACGCCGCTCGCGCGTTCGCTCGACGATCCGATCTGAACGTGCGCGTCGACTTCTATCAGCTTTCGCGCGATCCGGCGGAACTGGTGCTGCCGCGCCTTGCGCAAGGCACGCTGGGCGCGGGCGAGCGGTTACTGGTGGTCTCAGAAGACGCCGCGCAGCTGGGCCGGATCAGCGAGGCGCTGTGGACGCGCATTCCCGAAAGCTTCCTCGCCCACGGCATGGCGGGCGGCGAGCACGATGCGCGCCAACCGATCCTGCTTTCGCATGAGGCAGCGCCCGCCAACGGCGCGCGCTATCTGGCGCTGGCGGATGGGGTGTGGCGCGAGTTTGAGGACGCGGCGCGCGTGTTTCTGCTGTTTCCGCCCGAGCGGATCGACGATGCCCGCGCGACCTGGCGGATGCTGGGCAAGCGCGAGGGGGCGGAGCGCAAATACTGGCGGCAGGAAGGCGGCAAGTGGCTTGAGGGGCCCTAACCGCCCTCAACCTTGCAGTGCAGCACAAACCCCGCTAGGGGCGCGGCCAGCAAAACACCCCCCAAACATCGCAAGGAACATCCCATGGCGGTTACCCGCACCTTTTCGATCATCAAGCCCGATGCCACGCGCCGCAACCTGACCGGCGCGGTCACCAAGATGCTCGAGGAAGCCGGCCTGCGCGTCGTCGCTTCGAAGCGCATCCACATGAGCCGCGAGCAGGCCGAGGGCTTTTACGCCGTCCACCGCGAGCGTCCGTTCTTCAACGATCTGGTTGAATTCATGATTTCCGGCCCTGTCGTGGTGCAGGTGCTCGAAGGCGAGAACGCCATGCAGCGCAACCGTGACATCATGGGCGCGACCAACCCCGCCAATGCCGAGCCGGGCACGATCCGCAAGGAACTGGCCGAGTCGATCGAGGCGAACTCGGTCCACGGTTCGGATTCGGACGAGAACGCGGCGATCGAGATCGCCTATTTCTTCAAGCCGGAAGAAATCGTCGGCTGATCCTGCCCTTGGCAGTTGCTATAGCAGGGGCCGTCGGAGCGATCCGGCGGCCTTTTGCGTTTGAGGGTGATACACGATGATGGGAATGGGGGACGGTTCCTGCCCGTTCGAATTCAACTTCGATCCGGCCACGTTCAAGGTGGGCGATATGGTGAGCTACCGCGTGACGGGCAGCCTTGAAGGGATGCCGTTCGTGGGCACCTTGCTCGAAGTGCATGAGGACCACGTGGTGATCTCGCCCGGCGAGAGCGAACCCGATGCGCGCTATCGCGGCACGCGCGAGGATCGGCCGGTGGTGGAGATCAGCGAGATTTAGGCGCTTAGCGCGCGGCGTGCGTACCAGCGGTCGAGCATCAGGGCCATTGTCGCAATGGCTATGAGGCCGAGCAGGATCGGCAGGCGGAAGCTGGCCCCGCCCGCCAGCATGGCCGCCGCGATCAGGCAGGCGGCGGCGCAGCCGAGGTCCCAGCCGCCTTCGGTCGCCATCGAGAAGCGCAGCACGCAGGGGCTCTGCCGTGCCATCGCATAGAGCGGGGCAAGCATGGCGGTGCTGGTCATCGGCACGACGAGTGCGCCCAATGCAGTGGCGATCACGGCGAGGAGGGGATGCGCGAACGCCGCGCCCTTGAGCGCGAGGGCCAGCGCGGCGGCGCCATAGGCGATTCCCAGCGAATGGCGCGGGTGGCCGCCATCGATCAGCCGGCCCATGGCAAGGCTGCCCGCCGCAGCGGCGATCCCGGCAAAGGCGATGGCCCCGCCGAACGCATCGAAGTGCTGCCCCAGCGAAGCGAACAGCGCGAGGTTCCAGATCACCACGCCGCAGCCGGAGTGGAACCCTTCCCCCAGATAGAGCCGCCGGGCATGGGCCGCGACCGCAGGATCAAGCGCGGCGTCCGCGTCCACCACCGGGTTGGGCGCGCCGAGCAGCGGGAGCGCGGTCGCTAGTTGCAGCGCGGCGATGGCGAGAAACGCGGCGAGCGGCCCGGCATGGGCCAGCAGCAGCCCGCCGCTGACTGGCGCGAGGATGCCGACGACGGCGCTCGTCGCCTGCTGGATGCTGACCTGCCGCCCGCCTTTGCCGGTTTCGGTGAGCGCGGGCATGAAGGCGTGCCACGCCGTCCAGTAGAGCACGCTGCCCAGACCGCTGACGGCGAGGAACAGCACGAGCAGCGGGCCGACGCTGGTGACGAAGGGAAGCAGCGCGAAGCTCAGCGCGCGGATCACGACGCCGATCAGCAGCGTACCCTTCAGCCCCGTGCGAAGCGCCAGCGGCAGGACCAGCGGGCGCAAGCCAAAGCGCGAAAGCACGATGAGGGCGAAGCTGGCGAGCGCGGCGGGATAGGAAAAGCCCCGCGTCACGAGGAACCCGGCGACGAAGATGCCGCCGCTGGCCTCTACAAACGATTGCAGGCCTGAGTGAACATATACGCGCTGCAAGGGTGTGATCGCAATGGCGGGCATGGGATCAGAATTCCATCATCGCCGCGAGCTTGCGCGGCGCTACGGCTTGCCACGAGCGGCGCAGCCATTCGCCGATATCGTCCCAGTCGACATCGCCGAGGTCAAGACGAATAGCTATCCACCCATCGCCGAAATAGACGGGCCGGAAGAAGCGTTCCGGATCGCTTTCGATGAGCTGTTCCTGCTCGTCGACGCCGCTGATCTTGACGAGGAGCGCGGTTTTCCCGTCCGCGTGATGATCGGCCCTGACCCACGCGAACTTCTTGCCCTTCACGATGCCGAAGCAGGCCATGCCGTGGCTGAGGCTTTCCTCAGCTTCGGGAAGCGCCATGGCGCGGGCGCGGACCTGCTGGGTGAGCCAGGCGGGATCGGCTTCGCGCGTCACCAGTTCGGCAAGGCAGCGTGCATAGAGTTGGTGCTCGGCGAAGAGGACACGCGCGGCGAGGGTATCGGCCGTATCGCCGGGGAGGATCGCGACGGGGATCTGGCCGAGGACCGGGCCTTCATCGAGATCGGCGGTGACGAGGTGGACGGTGCAGCCTGCATGGCTGTCGCCCGCCGCGATGGCGCGCTCGTGGGTGTGTAGGCCGGTGTATTTCGGCAGGAGCGAGGGGTGGATATTGACCATCCGCCCCTCCCAGCGCCCCACGAACTCGGGGCTGAGGATGCGCATGTAGCCCGCCAGCGCGATCCACCCTGCGCCGTGGCGGCGGACCTCGGCTTCCATCGCCGCATCATGCTCGGCGCGGGGCACGCCCTTGTGCGGGAGCACGAAGGTGGGCACGCCCTCTGCCGCCGCCAGCTTCAGGCCGCCCGCTTCGGGGTTGTTGGACAGCACGAGGACGATCTCGAACGGGCAGGCGGCGAGGCGGCTCGCGTAAAGCAGTGCGGCCATGTTGGTGCCGCTGCCCGAGATGAAGACGGCGACTTTGGCGCGTGCTTCAGCCAATGTGGACCGCTTCCCACGCATCGCGCGCGGACCACGCTTCCTCGCTGCCGAAGACGGTGCAGCCCTTTTCGCCCGCCACGATCTCGCCCACGGTGAAGGCGGTTTCGCCAGCGGCGGTGAGATCGGCGATGAGGGGCCCGGCTTCATCGGCGGCGACGGCGAGGATCATGCCCACGCCGCAGTTGAAGGTACGGGCCATTTCCTCGGGCTCGATCTGGCCCTGCGCTTGCAGGAAGGCCATCAGGCGCGGCTGCTCCCATGCGTCCGCATCGATGCGCGCGTGGAGCCCCTTCGGCAGCACGCGGGGCACGTTTTCGAGAAGGCCGCCGCCGGTGATGTGGGCGAGCGCGTGAATCCGTCCCGAACGGATGAACGGCAGCAGGCTCTTCACATAGATGCGCGTCGGCTCGATCAGGTGGTCGATCAGCAGGCGCTCATTATCAAACAGGGCGGGGCGATCGAGCTTCCAGCCCTTGTCTGTCGCAAGGCGGCGGACGAGCGAATAGCCGTTGGAATGGACGCCGGAGGAGGCGAGGCCGATCAGCACGTCTCCGGCCGCGACGCGGTTGCCGTTGAGCTGTTCGCCGCGCTCCACCGCGCCGACGCAGAAGCCCGCAAGGTCATAGTCACCCGGAGCATACATGCCGGGCATTTCGGCGGTTTCGCCACCGATCAGCGCGCAGCCGGCCATGCGGCAGCCTTCGGCAATGCCCGCCACGACTCGCTCGGCAACGCCGGTATCGAGTTTGCCCGTGGCAAAATAATCGAGGAAGAACAAAGGCTCTGCGCCCTGCACGATCAGATCGTTGACGCACATGGCGACCAGATCGATGCCGATGGCATCGTGCCGATCATGGTCGATCGCAAGCTTGACCTTGGTGCCGACACCATCGTTGCCCGCAACCAGCAGCGGGTCCTTGTAGCCCGCCGCCTTGAGATCGAAAAACGCGCCAAAACCGCCGAGTTCGGCGTCTGCGCCGGGGCGTGCGGTCATCCGCGCGAGGGGACCGATGGCCTTTACCAGCGCATTGCCGGCAGCGATGTCTACCCCCGCCTTGGCGTAGGAGTAGGACTGCTCTGCTTTATCGTTCGAAGACATGCGCAGCCGCCTAGCGCTTTCCTGCTTGGATTTCCACTTGCCTTTGGGCAAAAGCGCAGCCAGCCGAAGACCAGCGCATGCCCGCGTCCGCAGATGGAGTTCCCTTGGCCGCCTTGCGCCTCACATTGCCCGGATCGATGGCCAGGCCAGACCTGTCTCGCAAAGCGCGCCTTGCGCTGCTGGCGGGCCTCGGGCTGCTGCTCGTGGGCGCAGGCGCGGCGATCTATGCGCAAATCGAGGGTGATCGTGGGATCGCGCCGATTGCCAGCAACGGCGATTACGAAGTGACCGGGATCGAAGTGAACGTGACCGGCAAGACCGCCGAGGACGCGCGCGCCAATGGCTGGAAGCAGGCGCAGCGGCTGGCGTGGGAAAAGCTGTGGAAGTCCAACGGCCTTGGCGGCGGGAGCGCGCCGGGGCTGGATGATGGCACCATCGAAGGCATGGTTTCCGCCGTGGTGGTGGGGCAGGAGCAGATCGGGCCGCACCGCTATATCGCAACGCTGGGCGTGATCTTCGACCGCACGCGGACCAGCGGCTACCTTGGCATGCAGGGCCAGATTGCCCGTTCGGCGCCGCTGCTGGTGATTCCGGTGCTCACGCAAGGCGGGGTGACGGCGGTGTTCGAAACGCGCACGCCCTGGCAGAAGGCGTGGGCCGAGTTTCGCACCGGCGCGAGCGTGATCGATTATGTGCGCCCGAACGGGGCCGGGGCGGATTCGCTGCTGCTGACCGCCGGGCAAGTGAGCCGTCGCAGCCGCAACTGGTGGCGGCTGGTGCTCGATTCGTTTGGCGCTGCAGATGTGATCATGCCGATGGCCAAGCTGGAACGGCTGTGGCCGGGCGGCCCGGTGCGCGGCACGTTCACCGCGCGGCGCGGGCCGGACAACCAGTTCATCGGCAGTTTCGAACTGACCGCGCCCAGCGAGGACAAGCTGCCTGCGATGCTGGCCGAGGCGATCACGAAGCTTGATGCGCTCTATGCCGGGGCGTTGGCGGCGGGGCAGCTCGCGCCCGATCCTTCGCTTTCGATGCGGCCCGATCTCGATCCGGCGCTGGTGGAAAGCATCGTCGCCAAGCTGGGGCCTGCTCCGGCGGCGACGGCGGCGGCTGGCCCCGATGCGGCTGCGACCACGGCGGCCGTGCCGACGACGGTGGTGACGGTGCAGTTCGTGACGCCTGATGGCGCGGCGGTCGATGCGGCGCTTGGCGCGCTGCGGCGGGTGGACGGCGTGAAGGAAGCGGCAACCACCAGCCTTGCCATCGGCGGGACTTCAGTGATGCGCGTGACCTTTGCTGGCGAGATCGACGCGCTGGCCGCGGCCCTGCGCGCGCAGGGCTGGCGCGTGACCCAAGGGGCCGGTGCGCTCAGCATCCGCAAGTAGCTGCCGCATGAGCCAGATTGCCTTGCCCCTCGTCACGGCGACCAGTGCCGAGACGGTGCTGACCGGACCGAGCCTTGAACCCGTGCTGGTGCTGTTGGCAGGCGCAGCGGACTGGCCATTTCGCGCTGCCGTGCTGGCCGGGCCGCCGCGTTCGGGCAAGAGCCTGCTGGCGCGGTGGTTTGCCGCAAGCGGGCTGGGCGATGCGCTGGATGATGCCGATAGCCTGCCCGAAGACGCGGTGTTTCACCGCTGGAACCGCGCGCAGGCCGATGGACGGCCGCTGCTGATCGTGGCGAACCGCGCGCCGGGGACATGGGCGGTGGCGCTGCCCGATCTGGCCTCGCGGCTGGGCGCGGCGCTGATGATCGAGATTGCCGCGCCGGACGATGACTTGCTGCGCGCGCTGGTGGAGACCCACGCGGCGCGGCGCGGGCTGGCGCTGGGCGAGGCGGTGCTGGGCTATATCCTGCCCCGGCTGGAGCGCAGCCATGCGGCGGCCGAGGCGCTGGTCGAAACAATTGATCGCCTGTCCCTTGAGCGCAAGGCCGCCGTCACCATATCCCTTGCGCGGGATGCGCTGGCCGAGCGGGTACATGGGGTGCCCGAAGCCGAACGGCAGCCCCGGCTTTTATAGGCCCGCTTGCTTTGAGGGGCCAAAAGGGGGTATCTGCACGCATGTTTGCTAGCCTCACCACCTATCTGGACTCGATCCGTGCGCGCGATCCCGCGCCGCGTTCGCGCTGGGAAATCCTGCTTTATCCGGGGCTTCATGCGGTGGGTTTTCATCGCGTTGCGCACTGGCTGTTCGTGCGGCGGATGTTCTTCCTCGCGCGGTTCGTGAACCATCTGGCGCGGTTCTTTACCGGCATCGACATTCACCCCGGCGCGACGATCGGGCGGCACCTGTTTATCGACCACGGCTTTACCGTGATCGGTGAGACGGCCGAGATCGGCAACAATGTAACGATCTATCAGTGCGTTACCCTGGGCGGCACGAACCCGGCCAATGGCGTGCCGGGCAAGCGGCACCCGACGCTGAGCGACAATGCGATCATCGGTTCGGGTGCACAGATTCTGGGTCCGATCACCGTTGGGCCGCGGGCGCGTGTGGGCGCCAATGCCGTGGTAACTGAAGACGTGCCCGAAGGCGCGACGATGGTAGGCCTCAAGGCGCGCTCCACGCTGGTGCCGGTCGAAACCTGGCTCAAGGACTTCATTCCCTATGGCACGCCCTGCAAGGAGCCGTGCGAGCCCACCGGCGGGACGCGAGTCGACGAACTGGAGGCTGAAGTTGCGCTGCTCAAGGCGCAAGTCGCAGCGCTCTTGGAGCGGCAGGGCGAACCTGCTGAGCCGGGGCGCGGCGGGCCGCAGCGCAGGAGCCGCAGCTGAGCGTGATCGGCAGCGATTTGGGCGGGGCGGGCAGCCCCACGGTTCTGACGTTTCCAAACCAGCGCGGCGAGCCGCAGGTCGGGTTTGACCGGGCGGAGCTGCAGCGCATTCTCGATCTCTATGGCCGCATGGTCGCTGCTGGCGAATGGCGCGATTATGCGATGAGCTTCGGCAAGGATGCCGCGCACTTTGCCGCGTTCCGGCGCACGGCGGAGCGCCCCACCGCGCGCATTGAAAAACGCCCAGCCTTGCGCGCGAAGCAGGGCATGTGGACGCTGTTTGGCGAAGCGGGGCAAGTGCTGAAGCGCGGGCACGAGCTGGCCGGAGTGCTTGCCGTAATGGAGCGCAAGCTGCTGAAGATCGTCGAGGATTGAGAAGCGCGCTGGCGCTGGCGGCGTTGCTGGCGCTGGGCGCCTGCGATGCTGCTCCCGCTCCTCGCAGCAAGCCGGATCAGGGCTCTGCGCTGCTGCGCGTCGTCTACCGCGATGCCGATGCCGACATGGTGCTGATGGTGCCTGAAAAAGGCAGCCGCAAGGCCGTGCCCAAGGCTGTCGAACGCGATTGCGCAGCGCCGCTGCTCATCGATGGGCGCACCAAGGCAGTGCGCGTTCTGGACGAAGCCGAAGTGCAGGCGCGGCTGAAGACGATGCAACTGGCGGGGGCGACGCGCGGCGCCTGTCCTTGACCTAACATGCCCCCGCCCGTGATCGATCAGCGTTTCATCGCTGCCTGAAGCTGCACCAGAATCGCCTGGCTCTGTTCCGCGCCCGATTGGGGCACGAAATCGCCGGTGCGGTCCGAGATCTGGTCCCAGTGCGCGGCGAAGCCTTCGACTGTCCGCTCTTCGGGGGGCAACAGCACGCCCTTGTTCATCGTTACCCACGCCGAGTGATAGGCCCCTGCGCCCGCGCCGACGATGGCGTTGCTGGGCGCATCGTCAGAGACGAGGAAGAGCGCGGCAGGTGCGACGTTTTCGGGGCCGAACAGCTTGAAAGCTTCCTCGGGGAAGATGTCCTCGGTCATGCGCGTGGCGGCCACGGGCACCAGCGTGTTGACCTTGATGTTGTTCTTTGCGCCTTCAAGGTAGAGCGTCTTGGTCAGGCCCGCGAGGCCGAGCTTGGCCGCACCGTAGTTGGCCTGGCCGAAATTGCCGAACAGGCCAGTGGACGAAGCGGTCATCAGGATGCGGCCGTAGTTCTGCTCGCGCATCGTGTCCCAGCAGGCCTTGGTGGCGAAAGCGGAACCGATGAGGTGGACCTTCACGACCATCTCGAAGTCCGCCGGGTCCATCTTGGTGAAGCTCTTGTCGCGCAGGATGCCGGCGTTGTTGATGAGGATGTGGACACCGCCCCACTTTTCCTTCGCGCGTGCGACCATCTCGGCCATCTGCTCGAATTCGGTCACCGAGCCGCCGTTCGACATCGCTTCGCCGCCAGCGGCCTGGATTTCCTCTACGACCTTGAGCGCGGCATCAGAATGGCCCGTGCCATCGCGCGCGCCGCCGAGATCGTTGACGACGACCTTGGCGCCGCGGCGGCCGAGTTCGAGGGCATATTCACGGCCGATCCCGCCGCCTGCGCCCGTGACGATGGCGACCTTGTCCTTGAACGAAATGCTCATGGCATACCTCTCCCACGCGCCCTAACTGGGCGATTAAGGGAAGGGCGATGGCACGGCGCAAACGCCTTGGCAACAGCAGGATCAGCCGATGCGGTGGACCCAGCCGTGGGGGTCTGCCGCTTCGCCGCGCTGGATCGAGACGAGGCGCTGGCGCAGCTTTTGCGTGAGCTGGCCGGGGCCGCCGCTGCCGATCACGAAGCTGTCCGCCGCGCTCGTCACCTTGCCGACCGGCGTGACCACGGCAGCGGTTCCGCAGGCGAAGGTTTCGGTGAGCGCGCCCGAGGTGGCATCGGCCTGCCACTGCTCCAGCGAATAGCGTTCCTCGCGCACGGTGAGGCCTTCTTCCCGTGCCAGCTTGATCAGGCTTTCGCGGGTGATGCCGGGCAGGATCGTGCCGCCCAGCGGCGGCGTGATGATCGAGCCATCGGCCATCACGAAAAACAGGTTCATGCCGCCCAGTTCCTCGATCCACTTGCGCTCCACAGCATCGAGGAACAGCACCTGATCGTGCCCGCGCGAAAAGGCTTCTGCGGTGGGGACGAGGCTGGCGGCATAGTTGCCGCCGCACTTGGCCGCGCCCGTGCCGCCGGGGGCCGCGCGGCTATAGTCGCTCACCCAGAGCGAGACGGCGGGCGCGCCGGACTTGAAATAGTTGCCGGCCGGGCTGGCGATGACGAGGAAACGGTACTGCTTCGACGGGCGCACACCGAGGAACGCCTCGGTCGCGAACAGGAAGGGGCGCAGATAGAGCGAGCCGCCTTCGACCGTCGGGAACCAGTCCTTGTCGGCGCGGACGAGCTGCTCGACCGCTGCCACGAGCAGGCCATCGGGCAGCGCAGGCATGGCCAGCCGTTCAGCCGAGGCGTTGAAGCGCGCGGCGTTCGCCTCAGGACGGAACAGGGCAATACCGCCATCGGCGAGGCGGTAAGCCTTCAGCCCTTCGAAGATTTCCTGCGCATAGTGGAGCACGGCGGCGGCGGGATCGAGCGCGATAGGGCCATATGGCAGCACTTCGGCGCTGTGCCAGCCCTTGCCCTCTTCATAAGTGACGGAGACCATGTGGTCTGAAAAGGCGGTGCCGAAGCCCGGATTGGCGAGGATTTGCGCGCGCACGTCTGCCGCGATGGGCGAGGGATGGGGCAGGTGCGTGAAGGAAAACGGGGCAGCGGTTGCGGGCGTCGCCATCGGGCGGTCCTTTGGGAATGGTTAAGCGTCAGGGCGCGCCGTGAACGATTGTTGCGCAAATGGCAAGCGGTTTGCAACAAATGTGAAGGGCCGCTTCCGGCAATCGGAAGCGGCCCTTCGCATGGTCAGCGGCCGGAAGTGCCGCCCACGGATGCCTTTATCGCTTGAACAAACTATCGATAATGCTCCGCGATGCGCAATGCCGACCCCTCTGCTGAACCATGAGACATCGGATCACCTCCTTTCGCGCTGTTGAGCCAAAGTGCCGCCTTGCCGATCCCAAGGACATTCGACCCCAGTGGCATCGGTGTGCGGCTCGGCCGGAGGGTTGCAGCCCTGTACCGACCTTGAGGCGGAATGTGATTCATCCCGGGGCCAAGAACAAGACTTGCATTGAATTTTTTTGCGGTCAGGATTGGAGCTTCGCGCTGGGGTGGTGGATAAGTCCCGCAAGCTTCCTGCTCAGCGGCAATCCTCGATCACGCGGCCCAGTTCCGACCACGCGGGCAGGACCAGCGTCTGCGCGCCGCCCATCTCGACCATGAAGCGCCCGCGGCTGAAGGCCATGGCATCGAGCAGCGGATCGCGGACGTTGAACGTGATCTCGAAGGGAATCGCGGCGTTCCGCACCGTGCCCGCATCGCCCACGGGCGCGGCGGTCAGGCGGCGGACGGCGGCGCTGGTGGTGATCGTGGCGGGCACTTGGGCCGAACCGAACCCGGCGCGCTGGAGCACGATGGCCGGGCGGGTGCGATCGCAGCGCAGCACGATGAGCGATCCCGCGCCGGGCTGGCCGAAGCGCACCGCGCTGCCGGTGGCTTCCGCGCCATAAGTCCACTGGCCCGGCGTCTGCGGCAGATCGCGCCAGTTGGCGGTGTCGGGAAGCGCGGCAGATGCGGGGAGGGGCGGCGGCGGGGCGGTGCGCGGCGGCACTGGAAGAGGCGCAGGCCGGGGAGCCGGTGCAGCGGTGCCGCGCGGGGCCGGTGAGGGCTGCGGGGGTGAGCCGGTGCAGCCAGCAACAACGAGCAGCGGGGCAATCAGCAGAACGCAGCACAGGCCTGGGAGGTTGATCTTCATGCCCCGGGTATGGAAGAGAGCGGCGGTGACCTCAAGCCGCTCTGCACCCACTCCGGGCAAATCCGGGGGCAAATCGAAAGTCCGCATCGATCAGCTGCTGGTCGAGCGGGGGCTGGCGGAGAGCCGCGCGCGGGCGCAAGCGCTGATTCTGGGCGGGCATGTCTATTCGGGCGAGACCAAGCTGACCAAAGCGGGCCACGCGCTGGCCGCCGATGCGCCGATCGAGGTGCGCGGGCGCGATCATCCATGGGTTTCGCGCGGGGGGATCAAGCTGGCACACGCCATCGCGCATTTCGGGCTCGATCCGGCGGGGGTGACCGCGATTGACATCGGCAGCTCCACTGGCGGGTTTACCGATGTGCTGCTGACTCATGGCGCGGCGCATGTGTTCGCGGTTGATTCGGGCACCAACCAGCTGGCGTGGAAGCTGCGGCAGGATCCGCGCGTGACGGTGCTGGAACAGACCAGCGCGCGCATCCTGACGAGCGCCCATATCGACCGGCCCGCAACGTGGGTGGTGTGCGATGCAAGCTTCATTGGCCTGCGCAAGGTGCTGGAAGTGCCGCTGACGCTGGCCGCGCGGCCCACGCAGCTGGTGGCGCTGATCAAGCCGCAGTTCGAAGTGGGGCGCGGCGAAGTGGGCAAGGGCGGCGTGGTGCGCGATCCGGCGCTGCACGCCCGCGTCTGCGATGAAGTGCGCGGCTGGCTGGAAGGTGAAGGTTGGGCGGTTCAGGGGATCACGACCAGCCCGATCACCGGGCCGGAAGGCAATGTCGAGTTCCTGATTTCGGCGCTGCGGGCGGAGGGTAGCGGGGAAACCCCTGCGGCGATTGCCTAGTTGCCGCAGCCCGGCCAATATCGCCTTTCTAGTATTGTTGGCGAATCGCTTTTACCGGGCTGCCCCGGAAGGACATTTTGAGCCCATGCGCTATCTTGCCTCTCCCGCCCAGCTGCGCGCCAGTCTGCTGCGCTGGTCGCTGTTTACCGTGCCGACGGTGCTTGGGCTTGGCTTCCTTTCAAGCATCGTGGCCAATGCGGGGCCGGAAAATCCCTGGTTTGCCGCGCTGGCCAAGCCGGGCCTCTATCCCCCGCCGGCAACCTTCGGCATCGTGTGGTCGGTGCTCTATGTGCTGATCGGGGTGGCGCTGGCGATGGTGGCATCGGCGCGCGGTGCGCCGGGGCGCGGCGTGGCCGTGGCGGTGTTTGCAGTGCAGCTCGTGCTCAATCTGGCGTGGAGCCCGGTATTTTTCGGAATGCACCAGATGAGCGCGGCGCTGGCGATCATCGGCCTGATGATCCCGCTGACGCTGGGGATGATCCTGCTGTTCTGGCGCGTGCGGCCGACGGCGGGGATGCTGCTCCTGCCCTATCTGGCGTGGATCTGCTTTGCCTCGGTGCTGAATTATCAGTTCCTTGCGCTCAATCCTGCGGCAGACGGAGCGGAAGGTTCAGGCGCGGCGGTGCGCGTCCAGCTCTGATTTGCCCTTGCTCACGCCTTGCGCGGCGCGGCGGGAACGCCCATCTGCTGGCCATCACAGTTTTTGAAAAGGCCAGGGCCATGCAGACCGAGAACCCGATGATCGCCGATTTCGTCAAGCTGCTCAACAGCGCCGCGGGCACGCTGGCGGGCATGGGCCGCGAGGCGGGGGAATCCGCGCGCGAAAAGCTGCGCGAAACCTTCGGCGGGATCGACTTCGTCAGCCGCGAGGAGTTCGAGGTGGTGAAGGAAATGGCCACCGCCGCGCGCGAGGAGGCCGAGACGCTGAAGGCGCGGATCGAGGCGCTGGAAGCGAAGCTGGCGGGCTAAAAAATAGGGACTGTCCCTACTTTTTAGAGCCCCGCCGCCTTGAGTGCCTGATCCAGATCCTCGATCACGTCATCGGCGTCTTCCAGACCCACGTTCAGCCGCAACATCCCTTCGGTCACGCCCATGTCGGCGCGGGTTTCCGCGCCGACGCCGTGGTGGGTGGTGGACGCGGGGTGGCACATCAGCGAGCGCGAATCGCCGATGTTGTTCGAGATATCGATGAGCTGAAGCGCATCGAGCAGCGCGTGGGCCTGCGCGCGGCCACCGGGCACTTCCATGCTGAAGATCGTGCCGCCCGCCTGCATCTGCTTCACCGCCAGCGCGTGCTGCGGGTGGCTGGGCAGGAACGGATAACGCACCGTCGGCACGCGGCTTTCGACGAAGCTGGCGACCTTCAGCGCGTTTTCGCTCTGGCGGCGGATGCGCAGGTCCAGCGTTTCGAGGCCCTTGAGCACGACCCACGCGTTGAACGGGGCGATGTTCGGCCCGGTGTTGCGCTGGAACGGCAGGAGCTTGTCGTTGATGAACTGGGCTGACCCGGCGACGGCGCCCGCCAGCACGCGGCCTTGTCCGTCCATCATCTTGGTGGCCGAATAGGCGACGACATCCGCGCCGAAATCGAGCGGGCGCTGGAGCGCGCTGGTGGCAAACGCGTTATCGACCACGGTCGTGATGCCATGCGCGCGGGCGAGACCGCAGACATGCTCCAGATCGACGAGGTCCATCGTCGGGTTCGCCGGGCTTTCGAAGAAGAACACCTTGGTGTTGGGCTGGATCGCGGCTTCCCATGCGGCGTTGTCGCCCGCGTCGATGGTCGTGCCCTCGATGCCGAAGCGCGGCAGCAGGTTGTCCACCAGCCAGCGGCACGATCCGAACGCGGCCTTGGCGGCGACGATGTGGTCTCCGGCGGAAAGCTGGCAGAGCAGCGCTGTCGTCATCGCGGCCATGCCGCTGGCCTGCGCGCGGCAGGCTTCTGCGCCTTCCAGCAGGGCGATGCGTTCTTCCAGCATCGCCACCGTGGGGTTCTGCAGGCGCGAATAGGTCATGCCATCCGCCTCGCCCGCAAAGCGTGCGGCGACGGTGGCGGCATCGTCGTACGTGAAGCCGGAGGTGAGGAACAGGGCTTCGGAGGTCTCGCCCATTTCCGAACGCCAGGTGCCGCCGCGCACGGCCTGCGTTGCGGGGCGCCAGTTGGCGGTGATCGAGCGGTCCTGACCGGTGGTGCGTTTCATGGCCCATGCCCTTAGATTTGCGGGGGGACGGGCGCAAGCACCGCCATTGCCCTTGAGGCCCTGAACGGAGTATGCGCGCGCCTTCCATGACGCTGTTTTCCCGCATCATCGCCCCCTTCACCGGACCTCGCCGCGAATACGGCGATCCGCTGGTGTGGTGCTGGGCGATCACGCTGGGGTTCCTCGTGGTGGTGCTGCACCGGCTGGGCACGCCATCGAAGATCATGTTCGATGAAGTGCACTATCTGCCCGCCGCGCGGCGGCTGATCGCGCTGACCAGCCGGCTCAATCCCGAGCATCCGCTGCTGGGCAAGGAGATGATCGCGCTGGGGATGCTGGTGTTCGGCGATAACCCGTGGGGCTGGCGGCTGCCCAATGCGCTGCTCGGCACGCTGGGGCTGTTAGCTGGAATGCGCAGCGTTTGGTGGGCGAGCCTTTCGCGGTCTGCGACGCTGCTGTTCGGCCTGCTGTTTGCCACCAACTTCATCTGGTTCGTGCTGAGCCGGATCGCGATGCTCGACATGGCGATGGCGAGCATGATGGCGCTGGCGTTCTGGCAGGCCGCGCTGGCGTGGCGTAAGGGTTCGCGGTTGCATCTGGCGCTATGCGGGGTGTTTCTGGGCCTTTCGCTGGGCGGCAAGTGGAACGGCGCGCCGATCCTCGCTCTGCCGGGACTGCTGTTTGCGTGGGACCGGTGGTGGGCACTGGCCGGGCGGCGGTGCGGTTTGCTGTGGGCGCGCGATGCCGGGCCGATCCGGGGCATTTCGCTGCTGGAGGCCGCGGTGTGGCTCGGCGTGGTGCCGTTGATCGCCTATTTCGCGACCTTTGCGCCCGCGTTCTTCTACAAGATGCAGCCGCTGACCTTGCGCGGGCTGATCCCCTGGCAGCAATACATGCTGCAATTGCAGGACAGCGTGGTGAAGCCGCACCTCTACATGAGCCGGTGGTGGCAATGGGTGTTCAACATCCGCCCGATCTGGTTCTTCTATTCGCCGTGGGACGGGGCGCAGCGCGGGGTGCTGATGATCGGCAATCCCTTCACGATGCTGGCCGGGCTGCCCGCGCTGCTGCTGTGCCTGTGGGCCGGAGTGCGGCAGGGCGACCGGCTGCGCGGGGCGGTGGTCGTGCTCTATATCGCCAGCCTGATCTTCTGGGCGATCAACGGCAAGCCGGTGCAGTTCTATTACCATTATGCGCTGGCCAGCGTGTTCCTGATGGCGGCGCTGGCGCTGGTGCTGGCGGGCTGGTGGGAGCAAGGGCGGCGCTGGCCTGCGCTGTTCACTGTGGTGCTGTCGGCGATGCTATTCGTCGGGTTCTACCCGATCCTTTCAGCGGCAGCGCTGGAGGGCAAGAATTCCTACCGGGATTTCACGTGGCTCGATAGCTGGCGGTAGGCGGCCAGGAACCCCTCCGTCATTCGCTGTGCGAATGACACCTCCCCATTTGTGCTCCGCAAAAATGGGGAGGATCTAGCGGCTCAGTACTTGCCCCAGACGAACTTGCTGGAAAGCGCGAAGTTCCACACCGAGCCGACAACGATGCCGACGATGGCGGCGGGATAGGCGTGGAAGCCCATGCGCATCAGCGCGGCGGCCGCGCCGACATTGGCGAGGAGGCCGACTGAACAGGTGAGCGCGAACTTGGCCCAGCCGCGCAGCAGGGGTACGAAGCCGCGCAGGCGCTTGTCGGCATAGGTCAGCTCGTTGTTGAGCATGAAGTTGAAGCTCATCGCGACAATCGCTGCCGAAGTCTGCGCGATGATGAATTCAAGCTGATCGGACCAGTTGTGATACAGCACCTTCTGGCCGAACGCGCCCAGCACCGAGGCCAGCACGGCCATGTGGACGATCACGCCAAGGCCGCCAATCGTGCCGAACAGGGCAAACCGCGTCGGGATGATGCGGCCCAGCCACTTGTCGTACAGGCCGATCAGGAATTCGAAGACAACCGTGCGATCAAGCTTGCTTTCGCCTTCGGCGCGGGCGGCAAAGTTCAACGGGAATTCCTTGACGCGGAGCGGCGCATCGACCGTGGCGAGAATATCGAGCAGGATCTTGAAGCCCACGCCCGAAAGGCGGTGCGCGTCTGCCCGTAAGGTTTCGGCGCGGAGCATGAAGAAGCCGCTCATCGGATCGGAGAGCTGCACGCCCGTCACGCGGCGGGCGATGCGGTTGGCAAGGCCCGAGGCCTTCACCCGGTCGGGCCTGCCCCACGCTTCGGTGCTGGCGCCTTCGGCGAAGCGCGAGGCGTAGGCAACGTCGTAATCCGGGCTGCTCACGGCTTCGTACATGCCGGGGAGCAGCGCGGGATCGTGCTGGTGATCGGCGTCCATCACCGCGACGATGGGCGCGGCGGTGGCGCACATGCCCTCGATGGCGGCGGAGGCAAGGCCGCGCCGGCCGATCCGCTCGATCACACGGATGCGCGGATCATCGCGGCCGATGCGGCGCGCCTCTTCGGCCGTGCCGTCGGGGCTGTTGTCGTCGACGAAGATCGCCTCCCACGACAGGCCCTTAAGCGCGGCATCAAGGCGCTCGACCATGGGCGCAATGTTCTTGCGCTCGTTGAAGGTGGGCAGGATGACAGCGAGTTGCAGCATGGGGCGGGCGCTTACAGCCTTGCGAGCACCGCGTCACCAATTTCCGTAGTTCCTGCTAGCCCGCCGAGATCGCGGCCAAGAACGCCGTCCGCCAAAGTGCGCGCAATGGCGGCTTCGATGCGGTCTGCCGCATCTGCGAGGCCGAGCGAATGGCGCAGCAGCATGGCGAGCGAGAGGATCGTGGCGATGGGATTGGCGAGGCCCTTGCCGGCGATATCGGGCGCGGAGCCGTGGATCGGCTCGTAAAGGCCGAAGGTGCCGTACTGCGTCTGCCGCTCGCCCAGCGAGGCCGAGGCGAGGAGGCCGATAGAGCCGACGCACATGCTGGCCTGATCGGAGAGAATATCGCCGAACAGGTTGCCGGTGACGACGACGTCGAACTGGCCGGGGCTCTTCACCAGCTGCATCGCGGCGTTGTCGACATACATGTGTTCGAGCGCGACGTCGGGGTATTCCCTGGCGACTTCGATCACCACGTCGCGCCAGAGCTGCGAGGTTTCGAGGACGTTGGCCTTGTCGACCGAGCATAGGCGCTTGTTACGGCCCTGCGCGGCGCGGAAGGCGATGTGGGCGATGCGGCGCACTTCGCTTTCGCAGTAGGACATCATGTCCCAACCTTCGCGCTCGCCATTGGCAGTGGTGCGGAAGCCCTTTTCGCCGAAATAGACGTCACCGTTGAGTTCGCGCACGATGAGCAGGTCGATGGCGCCCGCCACTTCGGGGCGCAGCGCGGAGTGGCCTTCGAGCCCGGCGAATACCTTGGCGGGGCGCAAGTTGGCGAACAGGGTGAGTTCCTTGCGCAGGCCGAGGATCGCCTGTTCGGGGCGCAAGTGGCGTTCGAGCGCATCGCAGGTGGGATCACCGACCGCGCCGAACAGCACGCCATCCGACGCAGCGGCAAGGGCGAGGGTTTCGGGCGGGAGCGGATGGCCGGTGGCATGATAGGCGACGCCGCCGACAAGGGCTTCTTCGCGTGCGATGCCCAGATCCAGCGCATCGAGCACGCGCAGCGCCTCACGCGTCACTTCGGGGCCGATGCCATCACCCGGCAGAACTGCAATCTTCATCACGCCATCCTTGAACTGGTCACTGTAGTCACCCAGAAGATTGGGTTTCGCCGCTGATCCGCTTCAACCGCTCGATCAGCATGGCGCGCGCCGCCATACCATCGCGGCGCGGATCGGCAAGCAGGTGCTTGGCAAGTGCAAGGCCCTGCCGGTCCAGCCGGGCGAGCAGGCCTGGCCATGGCTCGTCCGCCGGAGGGATCGGGGTGTGGCCATAACCGATTTCCTGCAGCAGGAGCATTTCATAGGCAGCCACGGCCCGCGCCCAGCCGCGTGCGGAAGGGGCGTGGCAGATCGCATCGAGCACGGCTTCCATGGCGCCGTGGATCGCAGGGAAGGGCTGGCCTTCGGGCAGGCTGCGCGCCGTGAGCGTGGTGATCCACCCGATACCCGCGCTCGCCAGCGGCTCGGTGAGCCAGGGGCCGCGGCTGGTCATGAGTTCGAGCCGGGCCGAGGGCAGCTGGCCGGGGGTGCGCGCCGTAAGCTGCGCTTCGACGAGATTGCCGGGGATCAGCACGGGGCGCAGTGTGCGGCCATGTGCGCCCGCCACATAGCCCGCGATCAGGCCGTACTCGGCGGTCATCAGGCGCACGACCGCGCCGTTTTCGCCGTGGGCGCGGGAGGCGCAGAGGATAGCGGGGGCGCGAATGAGCATGGCGAATAGCGGTGTGGAGATTGCCAAAGGTTGCGGCAAGGCGGTGAAGCGTTGAATCCCCCGTTGGAACCGGCGGCATTCTGGGCTAGTTTACCTGTCATGAAACAGCTCTTCCAGCATGCTGCCTTGACGGCTGGGGTGACAGTGCGTGTCGCTGTCAATTTTCTGCCCGAACAATCGCGGATCGATGCCGGCAAATGGTTCTGGGTCTATCACATCCGGATCGAGAACGGCTCTGACCAGCCGGTCCAGCTGCTGACGCGGCACTGGCGGATCACCGATGGGCGCGGGATGATCAACTTCGTCGATGGCGAAGGCGTGGTCGGCGAACAGCCGCTGCTGCAGCCGGGCGCTTCGCACGATTACGTTTCGGGATGTCCGCTGGGTACGCCTCACGGCAGCATGGAAGGCCACTACACGATGCAGCGCCCCGATGGCTCGCTGATCGACGTGGCGATCCCCTACTTCCCGCTCGCCGCACCCGCGACGGCCAACTGAGGTTGCGGAAAGCGGAATGAAGCGGACCCACCTGCCGCTCAATGGCTTGCGCGTGCTGGATGCAGCGGCGCGTCACCTTTCGTTCACCCGCGCGGCGGACGAACTGGCGGTGACCCCGGCGGCGGTCGGCCAGCAGATTCGCGCGCTGGAAGACTTGCTTGGCGTGGTGCTGTTTCGGCGGACGACCAAAGGGCTGGTGCTGACCGAGGAAGCGGCGGCCGGGCTCGATGCGATCCGCGAAGGCTTCCTGCGCTTCGAGGAAGGCGTGCAGGCGATGCAGGCCGGGCAATCGAGCCATGTCTATACCCTGGCTTGCCCGCGCGATTTCTTTGCAGCCTGGCTCAGCCCCCGACTCGCGGCTTTTCGCCTTGCCAATCCGGGCCTCAGGTTCGCGCTGGTCGGCAGCGATGGAGACCTTGATTTCACCGAGGCCAATCTGAACCTTGCGGTGCGCTGGGCGGAAGGGCCGGGCGAGCTTGAGGGGATCGCGCTGGGTGAGCCGGTGATGCAGATCGTGGCAGCGCCCGATGCCGAAGCGGATGCGCCGTGGATCGCCTGGCCGGGAGATCCGGCGCCTGACGGTCCGGGCCCTGATGGTGCGCCGCGCGAAACGCAGTTTTCGGTGGGCGATGGCGGCACCGCGATCAGCGCCGCCGCCGCCGGACTTGGCAAGGCGCGGGTGCCGCTGATGCTGGCGCAAAGCGCGATTGCAGCCGGGCGGGTCGTGCCAGTGGGCGCGCCGGAGCGCAGCCGCCGGGCCTATTGGTTGGTCGCGCCGCTGCCGCAGTGGCGGCAGAAGAAGGTCAGGGCGCTGGTCGAAGCGTTGGCGGCCGAGGCTTCGTAAGGCTTCTCATCCCCGCGTGGGGCTTTGTTTCCGGTATTAAATATTCCCCAATTCGTCTGTCTCGGGCGGCCGGATTGAGAAGGCGTTAACCCCCCGCACCTTACATCACGCCGATGGCAAGTGGTGGTCCCTCACCTGGTGTGCGCGCAAGCGCACGACGCTGGCTGCGTGGCAGCTTGCGGCGGGTGGCGTGCTATGGGCGGCATTGGCAGCAGCGCCCGGGCGATGCCTTTACCCAGGCCTATGCCCTCAGCGTCTCGCACCGCGCGCCGCTGCTCTACCTTGTGGTGATCTTCAACACGCTGCTGCTGGCGGTGTGCTTCTATGGCAGTGCGCCGCTTTCGCTGGTGCTGGTGGCCCCGGTGATCACGTTCGTGGCGGCGCAGCGGGCGCTCTATTGGCTGCCGGGCCGCGTTTCGCGCAGGCCGGTCGAGCGGCTGCGGCAGGACTTGCAGGCGATGCAGCGGCTAGGGGGCTGGGCGGCGTTGATCTTCGTGGCCTGGTCGCTCGGGCTCTATCCTTATGGCACTTCGGGCCAGCGCGAACTGCTGCATTTCGTGATGGCGGTGACGATGTTCTCTGCTGTGCTGGGCATGGCCAATGCGCCGCAGACGGCGCTGCGGCTGGGGCTGGCGTTCACCGTGCCGTGGAGCCTGTTCCTGCTGGCGACGCACCATGCCAATGCCGTGGGCATTGTGCTGACGCAGGTGTTCGTCACCTTGATCCTGCTGGCGATGACGCAGATCCAGCACCGCGATTTCGTGCGGCTGGAGCTTTCGCGCCAGCTGCTGGTGCGGCGCGAGCGGCAGACGGCGGAGCTGGCCAGCGCGCATTATCGGCAGGCGACGGTGGATCACCTGACCGGCGGGCGCAACCGCCGCGCGATCCTGGCGTGCCTTGAGGAGCATCTGGCCGGACCGGACAGCAACGGGCAGCCATGGCTGGCGCTGTTCGATCTCGATGGGTTCAAGCACATCAACGATACTTATGGCCATGCGGCGGGCGATCACGTGCTGCGCACGGTCAATCAGCGCATCGGCCAGATTGCCGGGGTGAGCGCGCATGGCCGGCTGGGGGGCGATGAATTCGCCATCCTGTTCGACGGCGCATTCGATACCGCGGCGGTCACAGCAGCGGCGCGCGCGCTTTCGCATACGATTCGTGAACCCATGCCCTTCAATGGCGCGACACTGCGGCTGTGCGGCTCGACCGGGTTGCACCGGGTGCAGGGCAGTGCCGCCTCGACCTGCCTCGAACGGGCGGACGCGGCGCTCTACAAGGCCAAGGAGCTGGGCGACGGCGCAATCGTGGCGTTTGGCGCGGACGATGAAGTGGCGCTGCAGCGGCGCATTGCGGTGATGCGCCAGTTCAACGATTGCGCGCTGGAGGAGCGCCTGCGGCTGCTGTACCAGCCTATCTTTGATTGCCGCGATGGCAAGATCGTGGGGATGGAAGCCCTTGCACGATGGTCTCCCGACGGGATCGAATGGCAGGCGCCGGGGGAATTCCTGAGCATTGCCGATGCCACGGGCCGTACCGGCGAGCTGACCCGGCTGGTGCTGGCGCGCACGCTGGCCGAATGCCGCCCGTGGGAGACGGGGCTGGAAGTTTCGATCAACCTGGCCGCGCGCGATGTGGTGCGCGAAGGGCTGGCCGAAACGATTGCCGGGATCGTGACCGAGGCGGGCGCGAGCCCTGCATCGGTGATGCTGGAAGTGACCGAACGGGCGCTGCAGCTTGATCCCAAGCGGGCCGCGGCGCAGCTTGTGGCTTTCCGCGAGCAAGGCTTCCGCATTGCGCTGGATGATTTCGGCGCGGGTTGGTCGAGCCTGTCGCAATTGCGCGATCTGCCGCTGGACCGGATCAAGCTGGACCGCGAACTGGTCGGCGCGCTGGCGACCGATCCGGGGGCGCGCGCGGTGACCGGCATGATCGTGGCGCTGGCGTGGCAGCTGGGTATCGGCTGTTCGATCGAGGGCGTGGAAAGCCAGGCGCAGGCCGATGCCGCCCGCGCGCTGGGCATTCATCTGATGCAGGGCTACCACTTCGGCAGGCCCGAGCCTGCCGAGGCAGCGCTGCGCGCCTATGCCGGGCGTTTTGCCGGTTCAGCAGTGCGTATCGGGTAGGGGCACTTCGCGCAGGGTGCCGCGCGGGTTGATGCGGCGAAACAGCTTGCCGTGTTCGCTCCACAGCACCAGCAGCAGCCCGCCGAGGCCGCAGCCGAGGAACGCGAGCGCCAGTGGCAGCGCGGTGCCATCATAGGCAAGCCCGATGATCATGCCGAGGCCCGAGCCGATCACCATGCGCAGGAAGGCCTGAACCGAACTCGCCGCGCCCGCCATGTGCGCGAAAGGTTGCAGCGCGATCGAGCTGAAATTCGCGCCGATGAAGCCGACCATGCAGATGTTGAGCGCGATCACCGGCATGAATTCGATCAAGGTTTCAGACGAGCGGCTGGCGAGCCAGACCTGCAGCGCACTCAGCGCCAGCGAGACCAGCACGGCGGTATGCGAAACGCGCCGCGCGCCGAAGCGTTCGACGATGCGCGAATTGAAGAAGCTGGCAAAGGCCATGCACAGTGCGGTGGCGCCGAAGATCAGCGGGAAAGTGTCGCCCGCGCCGAAATGTTCGCCCACCAACTGCTGCGCGCAGTTCACATAGCCAAACAGCGCGCCGAGGATCAGGCCGCCGCCCACGACATAGCCGAACGAGGAGCGATCAGACGCGGCGGTGATCATGTTGCTGGCTATCGCGCCGGGGCGGATCGGCTGGCGATTGGCGGGATCGAGCGTTTCCTCAAGGCGCAGGCCGACCCACAGGCCGACGACGAGGCCCATCAGCGCGAGCAGCCCGAAGATCCAGCGCCAGCCCGCGACCATCAGCACGGCAAGGCCGATGCTGGGCGCAACCATCGGCACCATCATGAAGATGACGGTGATCGTGGACATTTGCCGCGCCATCGCATCTCCGCCGTGGCGATCGCGGATGATGGCGCTGGGCAGCACGGTGAGCCCTGCGCTGCCCAGCGCTTGCGCTGCGCGCAGCACCAGCAGCGTGGTGAAATCCGTGACGAGCGCGCAGCCCAGCGAGAGTACGATATAGAGCGCAAGGCTGCCGAGCAGCACTGGTCGGCGGCCATAGCGGTCTGCCAGCGAGCCGGGAATCAGCGCGCCGAGGCCGCTGGCGAGCAGGAACACGCCCACGATCAGCTGGCGCTGATTCGGGTCGGTGATTGCCAGTTCCTCTGCGATTCCGGCCAGCGCGGGCAGCATGGCATCGATGGCAAGCGCCTGCAGCGCCATCGACATGGCCATCAGCACCACGAATTCGCGCGGGCCCATTTGGTCGGTGCCGGGGGCGCTGCCGGGCGTACTGGCAGGGGCGGAGGATGCAATCTTCATCGCCCGGCCTATAAGCAGAACGCGAAATGGTTCCCAGCGCTTTATGCTGCACTGCGAAAAGGGGTAGTATGGCCGCGATGTCTGCGCCGCCGCACACCCCCACCGAAGACGAGGAGACCGCCAGCGGTCTGCGCAAGGTGATCCATATCGACATGGACGCCTTTTTCGCCAGCGTGGAGCAGCGCGACAATCCGGCGCTGCGGGGAAAGCCGGTAGCGGTCGGCGGATCATCGGCGCGGGGCGTGGTCGCGGCGGCCAGCTATGAGGCGCGGGTGTTTGGCGTGCGGTCTGCGATGCCTTCGGTGCGGGCGGCGCGGTTGTGTCCGGAGCTCATCTTCTGCCCGCCGCGGTTCGAGGTCTACAAGGCGGTGTCGCGCCAGATCAGGGCGATTTTCCTGCACTTCACGCCGCACGTGGAGCCGCTTTCGCTGGATGAAGCCTATCTCGACGTGACGGATGACTTGCGCGGGATCGGCTCTGCCACGCGGATTGCCGAACTGATCCGGGCGCGGATCAAGGCCGATACCGGGCTGACTGCGAGCGCGGGGGTTTCCTACAACAAGTTCCTCGCCAAGCTGGCGAGCGACCAGAACAAGCCCGACGGGCTTTGCGTGATCCGCCCCGGCGAGGGCGCGGCGTTCGTCGCGGGGCTGCCGGTCTCGCGGTTTCACGGGGTGGGGCCGCGCGGGGCGGAGAAGATGACCGCGCTGGGCATCGCGACCGGGGCCGATCTGGCGCAGCGCGATCTGGCGTTTCTGCGGGCGCATTTCGGATCGCAGGCCGATTACCTCTACCGCGCGGCGCGGGGGATCGACTTGCGCCGGGTGCGCGCGGACCGGCCGCGTAAATCGGTGGGCGGCGAGCGCACGTTCGACCGCGATATCGGCAGCGGCCCGGCGCTGCGCGAGGTGCTGGAGCGGATCATCACGCTGGTGTGGGAGCGCATCGAGCGCAGCGGTGCGAAGGGCCGGACGGTGACTCTCAAGCTGAAAGACACGGACTTCCGCACGATCACGCGGGCGAAATCGCTGCCCGGGCCGGTGGCCGACGCGGCGAGTTTTGCCGAGACGGCGCGGGCGCTGCTCGATGCGGTGCTGCCGCTGCCGCAGCCGGTGCGGCTGATGGGGCTGACGCTTTCGGCGCTCGAAGGGGAAAACAGTGCGCCGGTGCCCGCGGGCGCAGCGGAGCAGGGCAGCCTACCCTTCTGAGGCGTGTGCCTGCTGCCAGATGACGAGCGCCGCGTGGACGACCGCGCCTGTCTCGGTCGGCAGGGCACCGGGCGGGAACCACGCGGCTTCGACGATTTCCCGTCCGTCGGCGCAAGGAGTGTCCGTTGTCTCTCCCGCGACGATCTCAATCCGGTTTGTCCATCCGCCCGGCATGAACCGCAGATCTGTGCCTACCCACGCAGCGCTTTCAAGCACGCAGCCGGTTTCCTCGCGGAATTCGCGCGCGCCGGCTGAGGCGGGGTCCTCACCCCGGGCAAGGCCGCCACCGGGCAGCAGCCAGCGGTCCGGCTGGTGATAGCTGTGCCGAACCAGCAGGACCCACCCCGATGGATCGAAGGCCAGCACGTTGCAGCCGCGCACCTCGCGCCGCATCAGGCCCCACAGGCGCAGGCGGACCGGCTGGCCAATTCTCAGCAGTGCGCGGTGCAGCGGCGGAGGCAGCCGGGAAAGCATCTCTCAGCCGAGGATCGAGCCGAGGAACCACACGCGCTGCTGGGCCTGATCGGTCCAGTCATCGGCTGCGCCTTCGGTGGCGTTGTCGCCCGCAGCGCTGGCGGCGGCCTTGGCGGCGCGGATCCGGGTGACGAGCGCGGCGTTGTCATCGCGCAGGGCGCTGAGCATGGCCTTGGCATCGAGGCCATCGCGGTCATCATCAGCGATCGTGCTGCGCGCGGCGATGGCACCGATCGATGTCAGCGTGGTGCCGCCGTTCTTGCGCACGCGTTCGGCAATCACGTCGGTCAACGCGAAGAGTTCGGCCGCTTGTGCATCGAACAGCAGGTGCAGATCGTGGAACTGCGGGCCTTTGACGTGCCAGTGGTAGTTCTTGGTCTTGAGATAAAGCGCGAAGTAATCGGCGAGAAGGCCGTTGAGTGTATCGATCAGGGCTTTGGTTGCATTGTCGCCAGGCATCGTGCTTGTCCTTTGCCGGGGGTTCCGGGATGCCCTGTTCTACACCGTTTCAGCCTTGAAGGTTCACGCGAAATGCGTGTCGCTGTGATCGGTCTGGTCGATCAATCGGCCCTGATGCCGGGGGCCATGCGGAGCAGGACTGCCCCTGCCAGCGCGGAAACGAGCGATCCGGCGAGCACGCCAAGCTTGGCTTCCTCGATCAGAACCGGGGCCTGCGCGAAGGCGAGTGCGCCGATGAACAGGCTCATCGTGAAGCCGATGCCGCACAGCAGCGCCATGCCCCAGAGATGGAGCAAGCTGGCCCCCGCCGGGCGCGGGGCGATGCCCAGCCGTTCGCAGCCGAGCACGGCGAGCAGGATGCCGACCTGCTTGCCAAGGATGAGGCCGAGCGCGATGCCCAGCGGCAAGGGATCGAGCAGATTGCCCGCGCCGAGTGCGACCCCGGCATTGGCGAGGCCGAACAGCGGCACGATGAGGAAGCCGCTGATCCCGACGAGCGCGTGTTCGAGGCGGAGCAGCGGGCTGTCCCCGCGCGAATCGAGGCGGACGGGAATGGTGAAAGCGGCAAGGACGCCGGCAACCGTGGCGTGGATGCCCGAATGGAGCACGGCCAGCCACAGCGCAGCGGCCAGCACCAGATAAAGCGGCAGGCGGCGGACACCGAATCGGTTCAACGCGGCCATCGCGCCAAACAGGGCGATGGCGAGCAGCAGCCAGCCCGTTGCGAGCGTTGCCGTGTAGAAAACGGCGATCACCGCGATGGCGCCGATATCATCGACGACTGCCACGGTGAGCAGGAACAAGCGCACCGCAGGCGGCACACGCGGACCGAGCAGCGCGAGCACGCCGAGCGCGAAGGCGATATCGGTCGCGGCGGGAATGGCCCACCCTCTCGCCAGATCGGAGTGTTCGTTAGTAACGATTCGAAAGACGAGCGCGGGAACCGCCATACCGGCCAGCGCGGCGATCACTGGAAGGCGGCGGCGGGCGCTGTCGGCCAACGCGCCCATCACGAATTCCCGTTTTATTTCAAGCCCTACGACAAGGAAGAACACCGCCATCGCGCCGTCGTTGATCCACGCGTGGATGGTATCGAGCTCTGGCACCGGGCTCCACGGCAAGGGGGCGAGGAATAGCGCGTGCCAGGCGTGGGCGAGCGGCGAATTGGCGAGCGCCAGCGCCAGCGCGGCGCAGGCCATCAGCACCAGACCGGGCGCGGCCTCACTGGCTGCGACGGCGCTGCGCAGCCCGCCGAAGCCAAGGTTTCTCGCCATTTTCGAACCAATCCTTCGGTCAGGTGTCGTTGCAACGATAGGTAATCGGACGTATTTCAGATGACGGGATAGTGCCTCTTATGGCGCGAGGGCAAGGGAATGACGCCGTTCGACACGGCATTGGAGTGGCTTGGCCGTGCCGAGCATGAACTTCTTCTCTTCGCTGCGATCTGGTTCGCGGTGGGCTCTCTCGATGAACTCGGAATCGACCTGCTGTGGTTGTGGCTGCGCCTGACCGGACGGGTGCAGACGGGCACTGTGCCAGCCGATAGCCATGCGCCGCTGCGCGGAGTGGCGGCGGTGTTCGTGCCCGCGTGGCAAGAGGCCGCCGTGGTGGGCGCGATGCTGTCTCATACGCTGAAGGCGTGGCCGCAGGCGGACTTGCGCATCTATGCCGGGTGCTATCGCAACGATCCCGGCACGCTCGCCGCGATGATGCTGGCCGCAACCGATCCGCGGCTGCGCATCGTGGTGCATGATGCTGCCGGGCCCACGACCAAGGCCGATTGCCTCAACCGGCTCTATGCCGCGCTGAGCGAGGACGAGGCGCGCGGCAGGTTCCGCGCGCGCAGCATCATCCTGCACGATGCCGAGGACATGGTGCACCCTGCCGCGCTGGCGCTGCTCGATCGCGGGCTGGATGAAGCCGACTTCGTGCAATTGCCGGTGCGGCCCGAGCCGCAATCGGGATCGCGCTGGGTGGCGGGCCATTATTGCGATGAATTTGCCGAATCGCACGGGAAGGCGATGGTGGTGCGCGATTGGCTGGGGGTTGGCCTGCCTGCTGCCGGGGTGGGCTGTGCGTTTTCACGCGCGGCGGTGGAAGCCATTGCGGCGCAGCGCGGATCGCCCGATCCGTTCGCCGCCGAATGCCTGACAGAAGACTATGAGTGCGGCTTGCTGGTCGGCCAGATTGGCGGCGCGGCGCGGTTCGTGCGGATGCGCGACGCGGAAGGCCAGCTGGTGGCGACGCGCGAGTTTTTCCCTGCCGAGCTCGGCCCTTCGGTGCGCCAGAAAACGCGGTGGATGCATGGAATCGCATTTCAGGGTTGGGATCGGCTCGGCTGGGATGCGCGTCCGCTCGAATTGTGGATGCGGCTGCGCGATCGGCGCGCGCCGCTCAATGCCATCGTGCTGGCGGCGGCTTATCTGCTGCTGTTCATTTCGCCGCTGCTGTTCATTGCCGCCCAGCTTGGCGTCTATCATCCCCAGCCGATCGACTCCCTGCTGAAGCTGCTGCTGGTGCTCAATTTCGTGGCGCTGGCGTGGCGTTGCCTGCTGCGTGCGGCCTTCACGGCGCGCGAATACACGCTGGGCGAGGGGATCATGGCGGTGCTGCGCATGCCGCTGGCCAATGTGATCGCGATCATGGCCGGCCGCCGCGCGATTTCGGCTTATATAGCGTCGCTCTACACCGGCCGAGTGAAATGGGACCACACCACCCATCTGGCGCATCCGGCTCTTGTGCATCCAGGGCTTGCCCCTCCAGCACTTGTTCAGCTCCGCTGAACGGGCACGCGGCCACGATCCCGCTGCGCAGCGGGCAGGGGCACGGAACCACCGGGCCGCCCGGGCAGCCGGTGATTGCGCTGGTCATGATCCTGGCGCTGTGGATCGCGGTGCGGATGACCTTCATCGCGATCGAGGGGACGCTGGCTCCCGCCGGGGAGGCGATGGCTGCGCTCGCGATGAATGCGCCGGAAGGCAGGCCATCGAGCAAGCAGGCGGGTCAATCCGGAAATGAGCCGGAGCGCGAGAGCGGGCGCGGTGACGGACGCGCCGCGCTGGCCGATGCGCGCCAAAGCGCGTCGGCGGCTGCGTGGCAGGGCGTGCCTGCCGGGCACCGCGAGGCGCAGCTTGCGGCGCAGCGGCCGCGCCGGACTGCCGGTGGCAGCGCATATGGCCGCTGGCCTTCAGCGACTGCGGCAGACTTTGCTGCAGTGCCGGCAGGTCCGCCTGGCCGTCTTGCCGAGACTGCAAGCCAAACTGCGCCCGCGCCCGCGGCCCCTGCTGAAGGCAATGCGTTTACTGGGCCGGTGCTGGCCTATCTTGCGCCGGCTGATCCGCAGTCGGCTGCCAATGATCCGGCGGCTGGCAGGAAGCGGCACCAACGGCGCTGGTCTGCCGATGGCTGGGTGCTGGTGCGCGGCGGCGGCATCGCACCGGGGCTGGCTGCGGGAACGGCGTCCTATGGCGGGAGCCAGGCCGGGGCCGTGCTGCGCTATGCCCTTGCGCCGTCGATCCCGCTGCGCCCTCAGGCCTATGCACGGGTCTCGGCTGCGCTTGGCGGCCAGACGCGGCAGAGCGAGGCGGCGTTCGGCCTGATGGCCCGGCCCTTGCGCGGCGTGCCGCTGGCGCTGCTGGGCGAAGTGCGTTTGCAGGATCAGGGCGGCCCGGTGCGGGCGCGCCCGGTGGTGATGGCGGTGACCGAGCTTGCACCGCAGCGCCTCCCGTTTGGCTTCGAGGGGGAAGCTTATGGCCAGGGCGGCTGGGCAGGGGGGCGCGGTGCCACGTTGTTTTTCGATATGGCAGCCACGGCGCAGCGCCGCGTGACCCAGCCACTGCCCGGCGTGAGCCTGAGCGCGGGCGGCGGCGTGTGGAGCGGGGGGCAGCGCGGCGCGGTGCGGCTCGATCTGGGCCCGCGCATCGAATTGCGCGGCATGGTCGGACCGCCTTCGCGCCGGATCGGCGTGCGGGTGGGCGTGGACTGGCGCTTTCGCGTCGCGGGGAAGGCAGAGCCGGGGTCTGGTCCGGCTCTTACAGTGGCGGCGGGATTCTGATGGGAAAAATCCCGGCGTGAGCGTTTCCAAGCGCGTGCGGAGCGGCTAGCCTCCCGCGCAGGATGGATGTTTACCTCCCCATCGCGAATCTATCGGTCAATGGGCTTGTCATCGTCATGCTGGGAGCACTGACGGGGCTGCTTTCGGGCATGTTCGGCGTGGGCGGCGGATTCCTGACTACGCCGCTGCTGATTTTCTATGGCGTGCCGCCGACAGTGGCGGCCGCTTCGGCGGCGAGCCAGGTGACCGGGGCGAGCGTTTCGGGCGCATTTGCCCATGCCCGGCGCGGTGGGATCGATTACCAGATGGGCGGCGTGCTGGTAGCGGGCGGGGTGATCGGCACCGGGATCGGCGCGCTGCTGTTTCGCCTGCTGCAGTCGCTCGGCCAGATCGATACAGTGATCAACATCCTCTATGTGCTGATGCTGGGCGGGATCGGCGGCCTGATGGCGCACGAGAGCCTTGGCGCGCTGAGGGCCGAGCGCAGCGGCAAACCGCTGCCCCCGCGCAAGCGCCGCCACCATCCGCTTGTCGCCAGCCTGCCGCTGCGCTGGCGGTTCTATCGCTCGGGGCTCTATATCTCGCCGCTCGCGCCGCTGCTGCTGGGCATGTTCACTGGCATCCTTACGATGCTGATGGGCATTGGCGGCGGGTTCATCCTTGTGCCCGCGATGCTCTATATCCTCGGCATCGGGGTGTCGGTGGTCGTCGGCACGTCGCTATTCCAGATCCTGTTCGTGACCATGGCGACGACGATGATGCACGCGCTGACCACGCGCGCGGTCGATATCGTGCTGGCGGTGCTGCTGCTGCTCGGTTCCGTCACGGGCGCGCAAGTGGGCGCGCAGTTTGCGCAGAAGGCGAAGCCCGAACACTTGCGCCTGATCCTTGCGGTGATCGTGCTGGCGGTGGCGGTGCGCATGGCGCTGGGCCTCGGCTACCGACCCGACGAGATCT